>CAOYAN010000017.1 GCA_948562205.1 uncultured Clostridia bacterium
AAGATATACTTCTATTTTTATATTTCTTTTATGGATTTTACTTTTTCAAGTTACTATATTTTAGGCGAAGGAAAAATCCTTCGCTTTAGTATTGAAAAAAGTTTTAATAAATGTTAATATAAAAGTGTAATCAAAGGAAAAAAGAAAGGAAAAGGATTATGGTAACTAAAATTAATACAAGTATGAATGAACTACACACACATATACAACTAAGTCTTAAAGACATAAGAAAAAATGAAATAACAAGGGGATATTATGCCTTAAAATATATATACTGATACTAGAAAAAAATAGTATCAGTGCTTTTTGTATCTAAAATTAAGTACAATAGGTCATGAAGTTATGTACAATAAGTCATTCAAAATTTTTAAATAATAGTATATTATATGAAAATAAGAAAAGAATAATAAATAGGATGGATTGTCAATACTTTTTTAGACAATTTTTATAAGGACACTTTTTTATATTCAATTGGTGTTAAATAATTTAGAGAGCTATGTATTCTAATAGTATTATACCAATTGACATAATCAAATAATTCTGTTTCTAGTTCCTCAAAACTTCCAAAAATTCTATTAAATGCAAATTCTGTCTTTATTATTTTATATGTTGCTTCTGCAACAGCGTTATCATATGGACAACCTTTTTTACTTAATGATTTTTCTATTTTAAATGTTTGTAATACTTCATCAATTATTTTGTTTTTAAATTCATTGCCTCTATCTGTATGAAATATATTTATCTTGCTTAAATCACATTTTATTTTACTAAATGCTTTGTATACTAAATCCGATGTTTTATGTTTCCCTGCTGCATATCCTATTATTTCTCTATTAAATAAATCTATTATTAAGCATATATAATTCCATTTTCCTTGAACATTTACATATGTTAAATCGCTTACTACTACATCTAATTTTTCTTCTCTATTAAATTCTCTATTTAGCTTATTTTCAATTTTATCTTCATTACATGTTGCTTTATGTACTTTAAATTGTTTTACTGTATAATTTGATACCAAGCCATTTAAATCCATATATTTTCTTATTCTTCTTAAACTAACTTGATATCCTAACTTTTCAAGTTCTACCTTTATTTTTCTTGAGCCATAATTATTCTTACTATCCTTAAATATTCTAATAATATGATTTTCCAATTCTTTATCTTCCCTTTTATTTTTGTGTTTGTAATATACCAATGAACGCGATATCTTTAATACCTTACACATAGCGCTGATACTGTACTTTTCTTTATTTGCTAATATTATTCTTATTTTCGTCCCATTATCAGCGATGCTTGCTTTAAAATATCATTTTCCATTTTCAATTGTTGATTTTCTTTTTTTAATCTTATTATCTCTTTTTCTTCTTCTGTTCTATTATCACTCGCTTTAAACGAACCTGTATTATTATATTTTTTTATCCAATCTTCTAATGCTGATCTTGTTAAATCATACTCTTTTACTAATTCTACTTTAGTTTTTCCACTATTATACAATTTTACTATTTGACTTTTAAATTCTTTTGTAAATTCTCTTCTTTCTCTTCTTGGCATTTTATTTCCTCCATTTATATTTTCTATTTTAACATATCCTTATCTTTTTTGTCCAATTTAGTATAACCTATCCATTGGTAATGAAATAAAGTATACAGTAGATGAAAAAGAAACAAGTAAGTTCTATGAAAAAAGAATAGAAGGATATACAGTAATAAATAAGTATATAGGAGAAGAAAAGGATGAAAATAATAATGAAATAAAAAATGATGAAGAAAACAATGTTGGTACAAGTGATATAAATGTAATATTTTATGTAATAATTTTCTTTGTGGCTATTATTGGAATTATTTATATTATATATTTTATTAGGAAAAATAAAATAAACAAAAAATAGTTTAATAGTGTATAATAAAATAATAGGAAGATTTTAATTTTCCTATTATTTTTTTATATTTTTTATGTAATTTGACTAGTTTTGCTAATGTGTAAAAATATGTAAAAAATCTTTACAAATAGATATATAGATGTATAATATTATCATCACAGAAAATGTGTATTTTAGAAATTTTTTCTAATGTTTTAATTCAAAGGATTTTTAATTAATTATTTAATCTAGTAAAAAATTCAAATAATCAAAAATAAACATCCAAAAACAAATATAAAAAAACATAATAAATATTGCATATTTTAAATCTATGTGATAGAATGGGGGTGTTAAAATGAACACTAAAAGTAAGAATGAGGAAAATATAAAAAATGAAAAGCTATCTGTAAAAAATGATGCAGTATTCAAACTTTTATTTGGTAAGAAAGGTAATGAAGAATTTATAAAAGATTTCTTGTCTAATTTGCTTGAAATGGATATAAAAGAGATAGAAGTAGACCATGATGTAGCACTTGCAAAGAAAATAAAAGAAGATAAATATGGTGTATTAGATTTAAGAGCAAGACTAAACTCAGAATTAGAAGTAGATATAGAAATACAATTAACAGTTTATAAGAATATGATACAAAGAGCAACATTTTATTCTACAAGAATGGTATCATCACAGCTAGTAAAAGGAGACGATTACAAACTAATAAAGCCAGTAATAGTAGTAGCAATACTAGATTTCGAGGTGTTTAAGTTTGATAAATATATAACAAAAAGTGCACTAGTACCAGAAAATCATAGAGAGTATACAATAGATACATTACAAACATATTATTATATAGAATTACCAAAATTTAGAAAAAGTAAGATAGATGCAAAAAATAGTGTAGCAGGATGGTTAGCGTTTATAGATAGTGAAGATGAAGAAAGGATTGCTCATGTAATGGAAAATAATGAAAAGATAAAAAAGGCAAATGAGGAACTAGAGATACTCTCAGCAGATAAGGAAGCAAGAGAACTTGCTGAATTTAGAGAAAGTAGCCTAAGAGAAATGGCTTCAGCAAAGAATTACGGATATTCACTTGGAAAAGAAGATGGTTTAAGAGATGGCCTAAAAAAGGGTGAAGAAAAAGCTAAAATTGATATGGTAAAGTCTATGCTAAAGGAAAATACTAGTATTGATTTTATATCAAAAGTTACAGGTTTAACTAAAGAAGAAATATTAAAAGTAAATGAAAAATAAATATTATAAGGACTACTGATATTTTCCAGTAGTCCTATATACATTAATAATATGTTTCAATAAGTGTACCTAAAAGTTTGCTTAATCCACCAGATGGAATAATAGTTATCTCTTTTGGAGTATCATAACCTGCCCAAATAGTAGTAGTTATTTCATCTGTAAAAGCACAAGTCCAAAGATCAGTATTATTTGATGTAGTTCCTGTCTTTGCATATATGGTATGATCAGGTATTGTAAGTTTTTTAGCTGTTCCATAACTTGTAACAGCAAGTAAACATTCCTTTAACATATCATTTGCTTTAGATGAAAATACTCTTTTAGTATCTCTTTTTGGAAAAATAGTTGTTCCATTAATCTCAATTTTTGAAATAAAAGATATGTTTGAGTAAATTCCATCATTGTTTATAGCATTATATGCTTGACACATCTCAAATGGAGAAATACCATTAGATAGACCTCCTAAGGCAAGTGCGGGATAATATAAATCATTATTTGTAAGTGAAGTAATACCAAGCTTTTTTAAATAGTCCATTGATGTACGTATACCAACTTTTTTTAATGTTTTTACTGCAATAGTATTGTATGAGAATGCTACTGCATTTTTAATTGTAACAGCACCATGATATTTATTACTAGAATTGTGAACTTTCCAGTTATCAATATATACTGCTTCATCTATTTCAACTTTTGTTGGAGTTGATAGATTAAGATCAAAAGCGGGCCCATATACACCAATGGGTTTTATTGAAGAACCAGTTTGCCTTGTCATTGAATATACATGATCAATATTACTATCATTTTTACTTGTAATAGCAGTTAGAACTCTACCATCTTTTGTAGTTAATATATATCCCATTTCAATGTCATCTGAATATGAATTCTTTAAAATATCATATGACTCTTGTTGAAGTTTTGGATCTAAATTGGTATAAATTTTTGTATTACCATTTAGAATAGTTTCAAAAGCCTCATCAGTAGAAGAGAGATCATAATAGTCCATTACAATTTGTTTTGCTTCTTTCATAGCAAGCAGAATATATTGTTCTGTTGGCTTATCTTTATACTCAAAGTTTTTATCCATAAACTTAATATCAAAGGAAATAGCAGTATTATATTCTTCATCAGAGATAAACTCAAGTTCTAACATTTTAGATAGTACTAAGTTTTTTCTCTTTAATAGGGCTGTTTTTGAAGCTTCAGATTTATATGGACAATTTCCCTCAGGTTTATTTAGCATTGCAGCAAGTGTTGCACCTTCAGCAATGTTTAAATCTTTTGGAAGTTTTCCAAAATAATTCATACTAGCTTCATAAATGCCATAACTATTATCTCCATAATATGCTAAGTTGATATAGCTCTCAAGTATTTGTTCTTTTTCCCAATGCTCATTAAGATAGATAGCAGCACCAAGTTCACGACTTTTTCTCTCAGGCGAATGAGAATTATCACCAGTTGTAATTTTTATTAACTGTTGTGTAATAGTACTTGCTCCATAAGAAGAATCACCATTAATTTTATAAGAAATAATTGCACCAAGTAATCTTTTTGGTGAAAATCCATAATTTTCATAAAATGTCTCATCTTCAATTGCTACAAATGCATTGTATACATATTCTGGCATTTCTCTAAGTTTTGTATATTTTGAAGAATATGTTGGAGTAAAGCCATTTTCTTTTTTATCGAAGTAACCATAGTATGCATTTATTTCATTTCCATTTATATCATACATATATGGAACACAATGATAGTCAATTCTACTTGTGTCAATTCCAACTTTGTATGAATCAACAGCAATTTCTATATATGAGTAAAATAATGCTATTATAATTAATACAACAATTAAAAATAGTAAAAATAGTGATAATAAAACATTTCCAAATGATACTTTATCATGTCTTGTTTTATTTGAATGTTTCCGATCAAATTTAGACCTAGTCATAGTTTAAGTCCCTCCATAAATTTATATTAGGATATTTAAAATACAGGAAATATTATATCACTAGAATACATAAAAGTCAATGAAATAAAAACAAAAATACTACTTAAATTAAATAGTGTAAAGAAAAAAATTGACATAAAAATAAATGTGTGGTATAATTCCAATGTTGTAAAAATAATGTATTTATTAATTAATGTGTACAGAAAATAACTAAAGAAAGGAATGGAACAAATAAATGGAGATTGAAAGGGAAGCACTAATAAAAAAAGGTAAGACTAATAATATTTTTTTAACTAATATTGAAGAAATATTAGAGATTGAAGCAAGTGATCGTGTATATAGTGATGATCCTTGTGTAATTAAAGAAATTAGTGGTAAAGGAAAGATTAATAATGAAATCTCTATGTACTGCTTTATGTTACTTGAAAAAAATGGAATAAAAACCCATTTTATAAATATTGGTACAAATGATTCGTCAAAATTTGTAAGAAAACTTGATATGATAAAACTTGAAGTTATCTGCAGAAGATATAGTGATGGAAGCTTTTGCAAAAGATTTGGGTGTAAAAAGGGAATAGAGATAGAACCTTGTGCAGTTGAGTTTTCACTAAAAGATGATAATTTAAAAGATCCTTTTATTCCTAAGTTTGCAATAGAACATATGAACATTGCAACAAAAGAGGAAATAGACTATATTGAGAAAATTACAATTATAGTATCTGATTTATTAAGTGAGTATTTTGATAATCTTGGTATAAGACTTATTGATTTTAAAATTGAATTTGGAAGAGATGAAGATGGAAATTTATTAATTGGGGATGAAATTTCACCAGATACTTGTAGACTTGTTGATAAAGAAACAGGGAAGAGTCTTGATAAAGACTTAGTATTAGAAAATATTGATGATGTAAAAAGTGCATACATGAAAGTCTTAGAGAGAGTTCAGACAACTTAGAAAAAAGCACCTTATATAACAAAACGTTATATAAGGTGTTAAATTTATTCTACTGTAACAGATTTTGCAAGATTTTTTGGTTTATCAATATCACAATTTCTTAATTTTGCGACTTCATAAGCAAGTAATTGTAAGAAACATGAAACAACTATTGCCTGACAAAATTCAGTTGTTTTAGGTAATATAACACTTATATCTGAAAAATCTTCAAATGAAGAACTATCAAAATTTGAAGTAGTTATAAATATTGAATAGGCTCCTCTTGCTTTTGTCTCTTTTATATTACTTATAGTTTTTTCATATAAATCGTCGTTTGTAGCAACAGCTATTACAGGAGTACCATTCTCAATTAGTGAAATAGTGCCATGTTTTAATTCTCCTGCTGCATATGCTTCAGAATGCATATATGAGATTTCTTTTAATTTTAGAGAACCTTCCATGCAAACTGCATAATCAATTCCTCTACCAATAAAGAATAGATCATTTTTCTCATATATTTTTTTTGCAGCATTTACATATATATCTTTATTTTTAATAATATCTTTTAGAATAGAAGATATATTGTTAAAATCATTTTTAATTTCATTTAGTAAATCATTAGATAGCATACTGTTTTGTTTCATTGCATTAATTACAAGAGTAGATAATATAGCTACTTGAGATGTGTAACCTTTAGTTGTAGCAACAGCTATTTCAGGACCTGCATAAGTATAAATACAAATGTCTGCCTCTCTAGCAATTGTAGAGCCTACAGCATTTACAATACCTAGTGTAGTAGCACCTTTATCTTTAGCAAGTCTTAATGCTGCAAGAGAATCTGCAGTCTCTCCAGATTGTGATATTATTATTACTAGAGTAGAAGTAGTTATAGACTGTGTACTATATCTGTATTCAGATGCTATATCTACAGTAACTGGAATATTAGCGTAATTTTGGAATAAGTATTTTCCAACCATACCAGCATGCATAGCACTACCACAAGCTACTATATGAATTGCATCAAATTTTGAAAAGTCTATTTCATTATAATTAGGATTTTCTAAATATCTAGAAAATATTTTCTCTATTACATCAGGTTGTTCATTTATTTCTTTTAACATGAAATGATCATATCCATTTTTTTTGTATTCAGTAGCACTCCAAGTTGCAGTTTTAACTTCTTTTTCTAAAATATTCTCACTACCATCAAATATTTTTACATCATCTTTTGTTATCTTTGCAAACTCGCCATGTTCAAGTAAAATATATTTATTAGTAAAATCAAGTATAGCAGAAACATCAGATGCTGCAAAATTTCCTTCATCACTAAGTCCAACAATTAGTGGGCTATCTTTTCTTGTTGCATATATTGTATCTTTTTCATCATCAAAGATTATTGCAAATGCATAAGATCCTCTAAAAATAGAGCATGCCTTAGCTAAGCATTTAATTTTATTTTTTTCAGTTATATATATATAATTTATATAAGCACATGCAACTTCTGTATCTGTTTCAGATTTAAATGTCACACCATTTTTTAGTAATTCATTTTTTAATTCAACATAATTTTCTATAATTCCATTGTGAACTAAAGTAATACTACCACATTTGTGAGGATGTGCATTAGTTTCATTTGGTTCACCATGAGTTGCCCATCTAGTATGAGCAATTGCAGTAGAAGATAAGACATCACGTCCATTTAATGAATTTTCTAAATTTGAAATTTTTCCATGAGCTTTGTATAGGTTTATATTTCCATCTTCATTTACTGCAATACCTGAAGAGTCATAACCTCTATATTCTAAATTTTTTAAACCAGCAATAACTGTGTTTTTAGCATTTAATTTTTTTCCTGTATATCCAATTATTCCACACATTTTTAAACCTCCATATTTTATATTTTCAAAGTACAATAATATTTTAGACTATATAGATTTTGTTACAAGAAAAATTTTGTATTTTGTACTATATATAACGATACTAAAATTTACCGTGATAAAATCCGCTGATATTCGACATTTATCAATCCTCGTCAATATATTTAAAATAAAATATATCCATGCGCTATTTGTAAATTTAACTAAAAAATCCCTCCTTGTTAAAAAAACAAATTTTAAACTATTCTATTATATTATAAAATAATTGTCAAGTAGCTAAATTATAAAAATTCTATAGCACTTATAATATAATATTAAAAATTAAATAATTTGTTAAAAAAGCACGAAAACCTCTTTTATAAAGTTTTTGTTTATGATATAATTTTACAAGATATGTAAAATATCAAAAAACTTATGAGAAAAAGAGGGTAAAATGATATATATAAATGAAAATTTAAGGAAAGATAAGAAAATTATATTTGTAAAAATTATAACAGTATTTATTCTATGTACTATTTTTGTAAATAGTTTTAATTTAGTATGTGCAAAAATTACACAAGATTTACCAGTATCTGAAATGAGAGATGAATTTCCTGAAAGCTACACGCCATATATTGATAGCTTAAAAAAGGAACATCCAAACTGGGTATTTAAAGCAATTTATACAAATCTTGATTGGAATTTAGCCATAAAGCATGAATCATATGAAATAAATCCAGGAATAAGCTTAATAAATAAAAATGACTATAATGATAGATGGTTATATAATGGAGATAATATAGCTCATGATGGACCATTTTATACAGCTTCTAAAAGTGCAGTTGCATATGCTATGGATCCAAGAAATTTTTTAAATGAGAACACTATATTTCAATTTGAAACACTAAGTTTTTCTTCAAATGTACATAAAGTAGAAAGTGTTGAAAAAATACTATCTTCTACGCCTATGGGAAGTGGTGAGTATAAAAATAAGTATAAGTTTAAAGGTCAGTGGATTGAGATGAATGAGACTTATGCAGAAATGATTATGAGACTTTCTAAAAAATATAATATAAGTCCAACGCATGTAGCTTCTAGAATAAGACAAGAAAATAGTGGAGATATTGTAAATGGTGCTCTAATTAATGGAAGTGAGGGAGTATATAACTTTTTCAATATTGGTGCAGTTCCAGGTAATGATGGAAATAGTGCTGTTACAAATGGTCTAAATTATGCAAGAGATAATGGATGGACAACCCCTGAAAAATCAATAGAGGCAGGAATCGCTGTACTTGTTAAAAATTATATTCAGTATGGACAAGATACAATATATTTTCAAAAGTTTGATGTAAATAATCCTTATGGTAATGCAGATTGGCTTTTTGCATCTCAATATATGACAAATATAATGGCACCATATAATGAATCAAGATCTGCATATTCAGGATATGTAAAATCTGGTATGATAGATTCTGCTTTTGAATTTCATATTCCAGTATATAATAATATGCCAAGTGTAGCTTCACCATCTCCAGATGTTGCTGATGAGAGATTTGAGCCTGATAATACAAGGGTGTATTTAGATGATCCAAGTGATAGTGGTGTAGTAGATGAGTTTTGGATAAGATCATCACCTGACTCTTCAACAAATGCAAATATTATAGAAAAATATTTCGAAGATAAGGATGGACAAGAAAATAGGACGCCACTTATTAGAATTGGTAAAGGAATTAATACTTCATGGGATAAGGTACAGCTACCAGATGGAAGAATTGGATATGTTGCTAGTAAATGGGTTTATGAGTATAAGTACTCTGATGTTACAGGAGTAAAATTATATAAAACAAGTGTAGAATTAAAATCTGGTGAAAATGTTACTCTAAAGACAACAGTATCACCTATAAATGCAATATCTACAGAAGTTAAATGGTCATCATCAGATGAAAATATAGCAATAGTAGATCAAAATGGAAAAGTAACAGCTAAAAGTCCAGGAGAAGCTATAATTACTGTTACTACTATAAATTCTTCTAAGACTGCTACTTGTAAGGTAAAAGTTATTTCTACAAATGTAGAAAGTATAACACTTCCTAAAACTGAATACTCAGTTATAGAGGGTAAAGAACTAATACTTACTCCAAAAATTTTACCAGATACTGCAACTAATAAAAATTATTCTATTAGTATACAAGATAAAAATATTTTAGAAGAAAAAGATGGTAAATTAATTGGTAAAGTGCAAGGCACAACTTTTGTTACGTTTAAGACAGAAGATGGGGATAAAACCGTTAAAGTAAAAGTTAATGTTATAAAATTAAATGAAGATGATATAATTATAGATGAGAGTATAAAAGTAGATAATAATACAAATTATATAACAAAAATAGAACCTAAAACAAAAATAAGTAGTATAAAAGAAAAAATAAAAACAAAATTAGAAGTTAAATATTTTAATATAGATGATAAAGAATTAAGTGATGGTTCATTTATTGGAACAGGTTCAAAAATTAAATTTATAAAAGATGGAAATATATTAAAAGAATATATAGTACTTATTCTAGGAGATGTAAATGGTGATGGAACAATTACATCAAAAGATTATATGATGGTTAAAAATCATATAATGGATAAAAATAAAAAGTTACAAGGTGTACAAAACATTGCAGCAAATCCAAATAAAGATGAGTCTATTACATCAAAAGATTATATGATAATTAAAAATCATATGATGGGTATAAAATTAATTGAGCAATAATCTAGGAGGATATATGAAAAATAAGGTAAAAAAT
This sequence comes from uncultured Clostridia bacterium, assembly GCA_948562205.1. GTDB lineage: Bacteria > Bacillota > Clostridia > TANB77 > CAG-465 > CAG-465. The sequence goes on from CAOYAN010000017.1 coordinate 10,632, forward strand.
AAAAAAATATATATAGCAATTATCTTTTTGTTAATTGTTTTTATGCTCCCTTGTAATGTATTTGCAAAAGGTACATTTTCAGTAGGTGCAAATGCTACATCATTAAATGTTGGTGAGAGTACAACAGTTTCAATAAGTACAACAGATTGTGCAGGCGTATTTAATATTTCATCTTCAAATCCAGGTGTAGTATCTATTTCTACATCTTCTGAATTTGTTGATGGTAGAACAAATATTACAGCAACTGCAAATAGTGTTGGTAGTGCAACAATTACAGTAACAGCAATAGATGTATCTGATACGGATATAGAGACTGTAAGTGGTAGCAGATCTGTTACAATAAATGTAGTAAATCCTGAGCCAGAGCCTACACCACAACCACCAAGTAACAACAATAATAATACATATACACCACCAAAAAATAATAATAACAATAATACATCAAAAAAAGATAGTAATACGTATCTTTCATATTTAGAACTTAGTGAAGAGGGAATGACACCAAGTTTTGTAAAAACAAAAACAAGTTATGCTATAACTGTTGGAATGGATGTAAATGAAATAAGTATAAATGCTGATACAGAAAGTGACTCATCATATTATTACGTTGAAGGAAATAAGGATCTAGTAGAGGGAGATAATAATATAAGAGTTGTAGTAGTGGCAGAAAATGGTAGTACTAGAACATATAATATAACAGTAACAAAAACTTCTGATCCAATTAAAGCTGATGCATATTTAGAAAACTTGATAATAGAAGATATAAGACTTACACCAGAGTTTCAATCTGAAGTTTTGGAGTATGATTTAGGAAAGATTGAGTTTAATATAGATAAATTAAATATACTTACTTTCACTAAAAATGAGAATGCTAAAGTAGAAATTGTTGGAAATGAAAACTTAAAAGTTGGAGAAAATGAAATAAAAATAATTGTAACTGCAGAAGATGGAGTAACTAAAAAAGAGTATAAACTAAAGGTAACAAAAAATGAGGAGACTATTGATGAGGAAAATGCTTTAAAAAATACTGAGAGATCATCTTCTCAAAAGTTTAAAGACTTTATGGAGAATATATGGCTATCAGTTAAAGCTAATGCACTTTTAGTACTTATGTATTGTTTTATAGTAGTAGAATTTATACAAATTGTATATTTATATAAACAATTAAATAAAAAAGATGAAATACTTGAAAAGTATGGAATTGATGAAAATGGTGAAATGACTACTACTAGAAGTGGAAGAAGAAGAGATTTAGATATAATTAATGAGAGTGACTATAATAAAAAATTAAGTAGTATAGATATTCCATTAGAAATAGAAGATAAAAAAGACGAAGATGATAAAATCTAAAAATTTGATGAAATAAAAAATGAAGTAGATAGTGATAATAAAGAATAGAAATATTTAAGTATATGAATAAAACACTCAAAATGTAAGTTACACTTTGAGTGTTTTTAATATTTTTGAAATTTTAATAATTTTTTGCTATTATTGTATAAAAACTATGTAAAATTATTATACAGTAAAAATCTTATTTTTATAAAGTTCATGACAAAATACCATGCCAAAGAAAAATCCTATAGATGATATGCATGAGTATTCAATAAATGCTTCATTACCAATTAAGTGAAAAATTATTGCAAGAAAAATAAAATAAAAAAATGTTACAACAGCAAAAAATAAAATTTTTTTCATGAGCGTTAATCCCTTTCTCTAATTAGATTTTTTTAATTATAATTTTAGATATTATATCACACAAAAAAATTATGTCAAGTAATACATGAAAAATATTTTATATTATATTATATTATACTATCTTTACTTTTATCTTCTATTTGCCATCCAGAAATATCAGAACGTTTTATAGCACCAAATATATTTTCTCTAACTTTTGGAATATCATGTCTTAAACTTTTTATTAAATCTTTCATATATTCTCTTTTTGTAATACCATCATATGGACAACATTTTCCCATAACAGGAAAGTTATTTTCTCTTGCAACAGCTCTAATATCTTTTTCATTTACATATATTAAAGGTCGTATAACTGTTATATTACTACGACTAAGGTATGTAACAGGAGAGAATGTATATATTTTTCCATTTAAGAATAGACTCATAAGTAATGTTTCTGACACATCATCACTATGATGTCCTAATGCAATTTTATTACATCCATTTTCAATTGCAACACTATTTAACATTCCACGTCTCATATTAGCACAAAGAGAGCATGGATTTTTTTCTTTTCTAATATCGAAAACAACTTGTGCAATATCTGATTTATATACAACATATTCAATATCTAAATTTTTACATAATTTTTCTAGTTCATCAGTTTTGAAAGTATCACTTCCTGGATGAATAGTAATTGCCATTATTTCAAATTTTTTGGGATAAAATCTTTTTAAATTGTATAATGAATATAGTAGAGCTAGACTATCTTTTCCACCAGAGAGTCCAATACCTATTTTGTCTCCTTCTTCAATCATATTATAATCTTCAATAGCACGTCTTGCTTGTCCCATTATAGTTTGTAACATTTTAAATCTCCTTTAATTTCTTCCTGATATAGTTTACCATAATTTTAACGAAATATCAATATTTGTAACAAATAAAATATTTGAATGAAAAAATAGGTAAAAATATATAAACTATATTGTCAAATTTTGTAATATAATATATACTATAATTGTAGATTCAAATTGGAGGATAATATGGAAAGATCAAATTCGAGTAATAAATTAATTATAATTATGTCGCTTATTATTATCATTGTTATTGCAATATGTGTATATTTTATTTTAAATTTAAATCCTATAGTTTCTACTACCATAAGTGATGTCAACATATCAGAAACAGTAGAGAATGCTATAAGTTTAAGTGAATCTTTTGTTAGTGAAGCAAAAGCAAAACCTAAGAAAATGAGTGTAACTGTACCAATTTTTATGTATCATTTTCTACTCGATGATTATGGAACTTATCCAGATGTTGAAAATTTCATGAAACCATCAACATTTGAAGAGCAACTAAAGTATATTACAGAAAATGGTTATGAGCCAATATTTATGAATGAAATAGAAAATTTGGAAGAGTATAAAAAACCTATTTGTTTGACTGTAGATGATGTATTTGTATATTTTTATGAAAATGGTTTTCCATTGATAAAAAAATATAATGTAAAAGTTACATTATGTATTATATATGAATATATTAATGGTGAGAATTACCTTACAACAGATCAGATAAAAGAAATGCTTGATAGTGGACTTGTAACAATAGAATCACATACAATGTCTCATAAAGAGCTTACAACTTTATCTGCAGAAGAGAGAAGAAGACAAATAATAAAATCTAAAGAGAATTTAGAAAAGGATTTTGGAATAGAAGTATCAACTCTTTGTTATCCAGTAGGCGATTATAATAATGATGTAATAAATATAGCTAAAGAGGCAGGATATAAATATGGTATTGCAATGACTGGAGGCACATATTATAGCTATATTCATGATAATTTATTTGCTATTCCTAGAATATATGCAAATAGAAGCATGACACTTAATGAATTTGCAAGATATTTAAAAGAGGCAAATGTAGATGTTACATGGTAAAAATTGGCAAAAAAATATATATCTATAAAAAAGGAAGTATACTTGCTTGAAATAGCTAGTAAATTTCCTTTTTTCTGGTATTATTGTTGAAAAATTTTCAACAATAGGTCGTTTAAATTTTAAAATTCTAGTGTATAATTAAATTATTATAATATATATATAGTAGGAATACTATGACACACACTATATATTATAATCAACTTTTATTGTGTATGTAGAACTATTCGTAAAAAAGATATGGCACTTCCCATATCTTTTTTTGCTTTTCTGCTTTTTAGTGTTATTGACTAAATGAGTGTTTTTTGGTATAATTATCAAGATAAAAAAGTGTTTTACACATATTTTAAGAATGGAGAATGTATTATGAAAGTAGAAAATTTAAGAGAAAAATATATAAGCTTTTTTGAATCTAAAGGACATAAAATGATACCTAGTGCACCTGTTGTGCCTGAAAACGATCCATCAGTATTATTTAATACTGCAGGTATGCAACCATTAGTACCATATTTAATGGGACAGCCACATCCATATGGAACAAGACTTTGTGATTATCAAAAATGTATGAGAACAAACGACCTTGATGAAGTAGGAGATGTAACACACCATACATTTTTTGAAATGCTTGGAAACTGGAGCCTTGGAGATTATTTTAAACAAGACAGCATTACTTGGAGTTTTGAACTTCTTACAAAAGTATTTGAAATACCAGTTGAAAGACTTGCAGTTACAGTGTTTAAAGGAAACGATATAGTTTCAGCAGATGATGAATCTGCAAATATTTGGAGAAGTCTTGGAATAAGTGAGAAAAAAATAAAATTTTTAGGTGAAGATGATAACTGGTGGCCTAATATGGAGCTTACAGGTCCATGTGGTCCAGATACTGAAATATTTTATTTTAGAAGTGATGATGATATTCCAGAGGAATTTGACGAAAATGATGATCGTTGGGTAGAAATATGGAATAATGTATTTATGCAATATAACCATAATGAAGATGGTACATTTACAGAGCTTCCAAAGAAAAATGTTGATACTGGAATGGGACTTGAAAGAATTACTTCAGTACTAGAAGGTGTAACAGATAATTATATGTCATCTATATTTATAGATATAATTGAAAAAATTGAAAAAATATCAGGACTTGAATATATTGGTAATGAAAAAGCAATGCGTATAATTGCAGATCATATTAGAAGTGCAGTATTTATAAGTGCTGATCCAGCAGGAATTAAGCCAAGTAATACAGATCAAGGATATATTTTAAGAAGACTTATTAGACGTGCAATAAGATATGCTAAAAAATTAAATATAGACATAAATAGTAATTGGGAAGAGATACTTGCACTTGCTATAATAGATAAGTATAGTAAATATTATCCTGAACTTGAGCAAAATAAAAATGTTGTATTAGATGTATTAAAATCTGAAAAAATAAAATTTAATAGAACACTTGAAAAAGGTTTAAAAGAATTTGAAAAAATGGTATCTAAAGTAGAAAATAAAAAATTAGATAAAGATCATGCATTTAGACTATATGATACATTTGGATTTCCAATCGAGCTTACAGTTGAACTTGCAAATGAAATGGGAATAGAAGTTGATGAGGTAGGATTTGCAGAAAAATTTAAGGCTCATCAAGAAATATCTCGTGCAGGTGCAAAAGAAAAATTTAAAGGTGGTCTTGCATCTACTGGTGATCTTGAAACAAAATATCATACTGCAACACATTTATTAAATGCAGCTCTAAAAGAATTAATAGGTAGTGATGTACATCAAAGAGGAAGTAATATAACTTCTGAGAGAATGCGTTTTGATTTTTCTTGTGATCACAAACTAACAGATGAGGAAAAACAAAATGTTGAGAATTTAGTAAATAAATGGATAGATGAAAAATATGATGTAATAAAAGTAGAAATGAAAAAAGAAGAAGCAATTAACTCAGGGGCTGAGTGTATGTTTATTGAAAGATATCCAGATGTTGTAACAGTATATAAAATAGGAGATGTATCAGCAGAACTTTGTGGTGGTCCTCATGTTAAAAATACATCAGATTTGTCACATATAAAAATAAAGAAAGAAGAAGCTGTATCTGCAGGTGTTAGAAGAATAAAAGCTGTATTTGTTGATTAAGAGGTGAGTTCATTGGAAAATGAAGTTTTAGTTAAAAATGAAACAGAGTATACTTATGATAGATATTTAAATTTAAACAAATTTAATATGTATAGTGCAAAAAAAGGATCTTTTATTATACTTATAGTATCAATTTGTGTAATATTTTTGTGTGGTATATTTATGATACTTTTAGGACAATATAGTAATGCTATATTATATTTAGTACTATCAGTTATATTTACAATTTTTATATTCACACTTCCAAAATTACAGACAAAAAAGATATTTAATTCAGATGAAATATTAAAAGAGAATATAAAAAATACTTTTGAGTTTTATAATGATAAGATAGATATAAAAAATAAAAAATCAAGTAGTACATTAGAGTATAAAGATCTATATAAAGCTTATGAGACTAAAGATACATTTTATTTATATTTAAATAGAATTCAAGTATTAATGGTATCAAAAGATGAGTTTGAAATAGGAGATAGTGAAGTATTAAGAAAATTACTTAGTGAAAAACTTGGTAAAAAATATATAAGTAAAATATAGGAGGTAGATATGGAAGATTGTTTATTTTGTAAAATTATAGCAGGTAAAATACCATCTAAAAAGGTATTTGAAAATGAATATGTTTTAGCTTTTGAAGATATTGAGCCCGTTGCTCCTGTTCATGTATTAATAATACCTAAAGTACATATTAGTGATACTAATGATATAAATGATGAAAACATTATATATGTAAGTGAAATATATAAAGCTGTAAAGGAAATAGCTAAAATATGTAATGTAGCAGAAGATGGATATAGACTAATTTGTAACTGTGGCAAAAATGGTGGTCAAACAGTTCATCATTTACATTTTCATATGTTAGGTGGAAGGGAACTAGGAGATAAAATAGTTTAAGTTATATTGCTCTGGCAAAATGCCAGGGCTTTATTTTTTAGCTTTACTTTTTATTTTTGTTTTGATATAATATAAAAAAATTAAAGGGTTATTTTAATAAGTTACTTAGTTTATTAGAATGGAGGGAAAATATGAATGCATTAGAATTTATTTTAATATGGCTTTTTATAATTTTTGCTCTTTCAATTATTATTGGCGAAATAAAATATCGGTATGATAATAGGAATAAAAAGGATTAAAAGATTGCTATAATTTTAGCAGTCTTTTTGTATTTGTTAAAAATTAATATATTTTTCTAATTAATATATTTTTTGTGTATTATTTGTGAAAGCTTTGTATAAATTATAATTTTTTTTCTAAAATACGTGACTTTTTATTAATTTTGAGTTATAATATGTGTATATAAAAAGTAGTTTAAAACTACTAGAGGAGGAAAAGATTATGAGTGAAAATTCAAAAAATGAAACAGTAAATGAAGTAGTAGCAGAACCAAATGTTGAAATAGCTACAAACTTAAATATTTCAGAGGATGTTATAGGTATTATAGCAGGACTTGCTGCATCAGAAGTAGAAGGAATTGCAGGAATGACTTTAGGTTTTGTTGATGGTATAAACCAAATCCTTGGAAGTAATAAAAAATATTCAAAAGGTGTTAAAATTGAACTTGATGGAAAGAAAGTTACAGTTGACTTATATGTAAATGTTACATATGGAGTAAAAATACCAGATGTTGCTTGGGCAGCTCAAAATGCAGTTAAAACAGCAGTTGAAACTATGACTGGATTAGAAGTTTCTGCTGTAAATATAAATGTTCAAGGTATAACTTTTGATAAAAAAGAAGAAGAAGTTAAAGCAATTGAAGAATAATATGTAGAAGTATAATAGCCCTAACTATTTTAGTTTGGGCTATAACCTACATTTAGGGGGATAAATTTATGAAGGGTTTTGAAAAATTTATATTAATTATATTTTCAATTTTAATAATAGTTGTATCAGTATTTTTAATACTTGTATCGACTCAAATGATACAAGCAAATGAAATATTAAATATTTGTGTAAATTGGCTTGTATCACATAAAATAGCTGGACTTGTAATTGGTGCTATATTTTCACTTTTAGCACTTATTGGAATATTTGCATCATCAGATAATGGTGATGAAATAAAAAGTGGTCTTGCAATAAAAGGTGAGACAGGAACTGTGTATATAACAAGAGATACTTTTGAGAGTATAATTGAGGGTGTTACTAGAAGTTATGCAGAGCTTAGAAATGTTAAAGTTGATATTTCAATGTCAGAAGAGGGTGTAATAGCAAATATTTATGCTATGATTCTTCCAGATACTATAGTACCTGCACTTACGCAAAAATTACAAAGTAATATTAAAGCTAGTGTTCTAAAACAGACAACAGTTGAAATTAAAGAGGCAAATATTAAAATTAAAGGTGTGTATTTAGAGCCACAGAAAAAATAGGATGTGATGAAATTGAAAGATTTTTTAGATTATGTAGCTAAAAATAAATATGTTATAATTTGTATAGCTATTGTAGTAGTATTATATGCTCTTGGCATTGTTGAATTTTTAACAAAAGTTGCAATTTTTATAGCTTTAATAGGTGGAGCCATTTTTGTTGGGAAAAAATTACAAGATAATGAAGATTTCATAAAAAATATATTTAATGGAAGAAAAGAAAAAGAGTATAAAGAAAAAGTTTATTACTATCATAAAAAAGATTAGTAAAATATATTAAGGAGAAGAAAATGAGTAGAAAAAAAGCAAGAGATAATGCATTTAAATGCATATATGAACTAGAGTTTGATAATGAAAAAAATATTGAAAAACTTCTTGAGTTTTGTTACCTTGAAAATGAAAATCAAAGTGATGAAAAAAAATATATCGATGAAGTTGTAAGTGGAGTAAATAAGAATATAGAGAAAATTGATAGCATTATATTATCAAAACTAAAGAATTGGTCAATGGATAGAATTGCAAAAATTGATCTTGCAATACTTAGACTAGCAATATATGAAATAATGTATATGGATGATATTCCAGTAAAAGTTACTGCAAACGAAGCAGTAGAACTTGCTAAACTCTATGGTAACAATGATTCAAAATCATTTGTAAATGGTGTTATTGCCAAAGTTATAGAAAGTAAGGAATGAAAGTAACAGATGGAAGAAAAAATATATAAAGTATCCGAAGTAAATAAATATATTAAAATGGTGTTTGATAAAGACACCTTTTTAAGTGATATTAGAATACGAGGAGAGATTACAAATTTTAAGGCACATTATACAGGACATTTTTATTTTACTTTAAAGGATGAGACTTCAACTATAAAATGCGTTATGTTTAAAGGTTATGCAAGTACTGTAAAATTTAAACCAGCAGATGGTATGAAAGTAGTAATAGATGGACAAGTTAGTGTTTTTGAAAGAGATGGAGCATATCAGATATATTGTAAAACTATGAGTCCAGAAGGACTTGGTGAACTATATCTTGCATATGAGCAATTAAAAGAAAAATTAAAAAAAGAAGGATTATTTGATACTAGTTTGAAAAAGAAAATACCATTCTTACCAAAAAGAGTAGGAGTTATAACATCTAAGACGGGTGCAGTTGTAAGAGATATTATAAATGTTACTACTAGAAGATATCCTAATGTAGATTTACTTATATATCCTGCAGCAGTTCAAGGTGTAAATGTTGCATCAACAGTTATAGCAGGACTTGATACATTTAATAAGTTAAACAATGTAGATGTAATAATAATTGCACGTGGTGGAGGATCTTTTGAGGATTTATTTGGATTTAATGATGAGGCACTTGCAAGAAAAATATTTGAATCAAAAATCCCTATAGTATCTGCTGTTGGTCATGAAACAGATTTTACAATATGTGATTTTGTGTCTGACTTAAGAGCACCAACTCCAAGTGCTGCAGCTGAACTTGTTTATCCACAATATAGTGATATTGTAAATAGGATATTAATGGATAAAAACAGAATTATGGTAGGTACAAAAAATTTTCTTGAAAGAAGAAGAGAATATGTAAGAAGACTTAAAGCAGCAAAACTTGAGAAAGTACCTCTTGATATGATTAATAGGTATAGACTTACAATAGATAGTATAATGAAACAAAGCTATAATATGCTTAATTTAAAGCTTGAGAAATATAAATCAAGAAGTATGCAAACAATTGCAAAAATTGATACTCTAAGTCCTCTTAAAACATTAACTAGAGGATATAGTGTTACTGAGACTGAAGATGGTAAAGTGATTAAGAGCATAGAAGATGTAAATAAGGCTGATAAATTAAATGTGATACTTACAGATGGTAATATAAAAGTTGTAGTAGAATAGGAGAGAAGAATATGTCTGAAGAAAATGTAAAAACTTTTGAAGAAAGTTTAAATGAGCTTGAAAAAGTTGCTCAAAATTTAGAAAGAGGCGATTTAAGTTTGGATGCTGCTATAGCAGAGTTTGAAAAAGGAATGAGGCTTTCTAAAGAATGTAGTGAAAAATTAGAACAAGCAGAAAAAAGAATAAATATATTAGTTAAAAATGAAAATGGAGAGATAGAAGAACAAAAATTTGAGCAAGAATAAATAAGTGGTGGAATTATGTATAATCATAGTTCCATTTTTTGTATAAAATTATAGTTATTTTAAATAATAATAGTAGAGGTGATTATATGAATAAAAAAGATAAAGTAAGTTTAAAATACAATTTAGAATTAGAGAGAAAAGATGCAAAAAATACTAAGAAGAAAGGGTATGATTTTGCACCTAGATCAAATCATTGGACATCAATTGATGAACAAAAAATAAAAGTAAGAGAAATAGAAGAAAAAACAAAATAAAAATATCAATGTCTTAAAAACATTGATATTTCAACCATTATATTATGGTGGGCAGGGATGGATTCGAACCATCGTAGACGAACGTCAACAGATTTACAGTCTGCCTCCTTTAGCCACTCGGACACCTACCCATGTTCCAATAATAAAAAGTGGTGGGCCTTCAGGGATTCGAACCCCGGACCATCCGGTTATGAGCCGGGTGCTCTGACCAACTGAGCTAAAGGCCCACTCTTGTGGAACATTTATATTATAATAGATATATTATTAAAAGTCAAGAGTTTTTTGTAAAAAAATTGTAAAAAGTTGAAGTGTTAAAAGATTATGTATTCTAAAAACAAAATGAGTGTAATATATACAAACATTTTAAGAAAACTTGAAAAAATCATAAGATAGGTAGCAGGTAACTGTGGTGGTGGTGATTTGAAAATTGGGTATTAATAGCATGTCGCAAAAAAATAAAGAGGCCATTAATTTGGCTCTTTTATTCATTTTTAGAGCATATAGAGGAAATTGGACATTCATCACAGTTTGGACGTCTTGCAATACATATTGCTCTACCGTGATATACAAATATATGATTTATTTTACACCAATATTTTTTATCAAACTTTTTCATAAGATCTTGTTCAATTTTTTCAGGAGTATTACTATTTGATAAACCTATTTTTCTTGATATACGTGTCACATGAGTATCTACTGCAATACCTACGGTATTATTGAAACATTCTTGTAAAATAATATTTGCTGATTTTCTACCAATACCTTTAAGTGTAGTTAAATCATTCATATTATCTGGTACTTGTCCATCAAAATTATTTACAATTATTTTAGCAGATTCAAGTATAGAATTTGCTTTGTTTACATAGAAACCACAAGGCTTTATAATTTTTTGAATATCTTCTATTTTTGCATTTGCCAGTTCATATACATTACTATATTTTGAAAAAAGTATAGGTGTAATTGTATTTACTCTAGCATCAGTGCACTGTGCTGCAAGTATTAGGGCAACAACAAGTTCTATTGGTCTTGTATAATCTAGTCCACATTTTGCATCACTATAGTATTTATCAAGAATCTCAACTATTTTTATTGCATTTTCTTTTGTTATTTTTTTATATTTTTTAGTTTCATCTTTTTTCATTTTTTAATCACCATTTTATATAATTCTCATAATATATATTAGACATTTTATAATAATTTTTTCTATTTGTCAAAGGGGGAGGAAATATGTTTACAAGTGGCTTTAGAAAAACAATCGGACTTTTTTGCCTAGCCTTAGGTATAGGGGTATTTTTAAGTATTGTACTTCCTCTATGGGGATGGATTGGCATTGTAGCAATAGCTATAGCAATATTTGGAATATCATGGCTTTTTTGCTAAAGGAGGAGTATGTATGAAAATTGTAGTTTATCAACCAGGAAGATTTATGAAAATGTTACTAAAGACAATATTTAAAATATAACAGTAAGTCACAGTGTATACTGTGATTTTTTCTATAATATATTATATGAACTTTTGAAAAAAATAGAATAAATGTTTGACAAAAAAATAATTTTAGTATATAATACTTATTATGCTAAAAATCTACAAAAGGTTAGTTTATGTGAGTAAGCTATTCTTTTTTATGTAAAATTAAGGAGGAGAGAGAATGGAAGAAAATATTTTAGGAACAGAAAAAATAGGAAAACTTATAAAGAAATTTTCAATCCCTTGTATAATATCTTTACTTGTAAATTCATTATACAATATGGTTGATCAAATATTTATAGGTTGGGGAGTAGGATATTTAGGTAATGGTGCTACAAATGTAGTATTCCCACTTACAATGATATGTCTTGCGTTTTCTTTAATGTTTGGTGATGGATCATCTGCATATCTTAGTTTAAAACTTGGAGAAAAGAAAAGCAAGGAAGCAGCAAAGGGTGTTTCAAATGGAGTACTTTTATCTGTAATAGTATCAGTTATATTATGTGCTATTACTCTTATATTTTTACCACAATTACTAAATGTATTTGGTTGTACAGATAATTTAAGAGAATATGCTCTAAATTATGGTTATGTAATAGCAATAGGTCTACCATTTATGATGATAGGAACAACACTAAATTCTATTATTAGAGCAGATGGAAGTCCAAAATATGCAATGGCATCTATGCTTACTGGTGCAATTTTAAATATTATACTTGATCCTATATTTATATTTGTATTTAAAATGAATGTACAAGGTGCAGCTATTGCAACTATACTAAGTCAATTTGTTACATTTATTATGAATATAATGTATATAAAGAAATTTAAATGTATAAAAATAGATAGGACAAGCTTAAAGTTAAGTGGCAATGTATGTAAAAAAGTATCAGCCTTAGGTATTAGTAGTTTTATAACTCAAATGAGCTTTGTCATAGTTATAGCTATTGAAAATAACCTACTTGCAAAATATGGCAGTATGTCTAAGTTTGGATCTGAAATTCCAATTACAGTATTAGGTATTGTAATGAAAATTAGTCAAATATTAAATAGTATTATAATAGGAATTGCGGCAGGTTCACAACCAATATTTGGATATAACTATGGTGCTGGTAAATTTGATAGGGTAAAGAAAACTTTAAAAATAGTTTTATCAACAAGTTTAGTTATTAGTACAGTTGCATTTATTTTATTTCAAACTATACCAGATAAACTTATATCAATATTTGGTAGTGGAGATGCAAACTATATGGAATTTGCTTGTATGTCATTTAGAATATATCTTATGCTATGTATTTGTAATGGCGTTCAAATACCATCAGGAATATTTTTTCAAGCTATTGGAAAAAGTGCCAAAAGTGCAATATTGTCGATTTCAAGACAAGTATTATTTTTAATACCTGCAATGGTAATACTAGGTAATATATTTGGGTTAAATGGAGTATTATTTTCAGGTCCTGTAGCTGATGGATTAGCTTTTGTTATAGCAGTAGTATTACTTGTATTTGAGTTAAGATCTCATAGTGAAAGTAAGGTAGAGGAAAAAGTTAACGTAGAAAATACGAAGATTAAAAATAGTAATAACAAACATATAGTTATAACTATAAGTAGAGAATATGGTTCAGGTGGAAGATATGTTGGAAAACTTGTAGCAGATACACTTGGAATAAAATTATATGATAAAGAATTTATTACAAGACTTGCTAGTGAGACAGGAATGAGTGAGTCATATATTGAGAAAAATGAACAAAAAAGAAATGTATTAGAGGCTTTAAATAATGGATATTATGCTGGCCTTAGTGGCAGTGATGAATTGTTTATTAAAGAGGTAGAATTAATTAAGAAAATAGCACAAAATGAGTCTTGTGTAATAATTGGTAGATGTGCAGATTTCATACTAAAAGACAATAAAGATGTTATAAATGTATTTTTGTATAGTAGTATGGAAGATAAAATAAAGCGAGCAACTACAATATATGGAATAGATGATAAAAAAGCAAAAAAAGAAATAAATAAGGTAAATAAGCTTAGAAAAACACATTATAAACATTATACAGGAAGAGAATGGGGTATTCCAAACAATTATGATATATGTATAAATAGTGATAAATATGGTGTAGAAAAAACAGCAGATATTATATGTGATATTATAAATTCTAAAATATAGTATTGTATTTAAGAGAAATGAAAATTTAAGAATTCATTTCTCTTATTTTTTATTGCAATATATAAAATAAGTTATATAATTATATTGGTGATATAAATGAAAAAAGAATATGGATTAGTACTTGCTGGTGGTGGAACTAAAGGTGCATATGAAGTTGGAGCTTGGAGAGCTTTAAAAGAAATGAATATAAATATTACTGCAATATCTGGTGCATCTATTGGCGCAATAAATGCAGCATTAATAATACAAGATGATTTTAGGAAATTGCTTAATATATATGAGACAATAAATGTTGAGAATATAGTTGATGTAAAAGATAAATTAAGAAATAAGAGGAATATATTAAGTCCTAAGAATGTAGTACCACTTGCTACTGAGTATGTAAAACTTAAGGGATTTGATAATAAACCTTTAAGGGAAATGATGGAAAAATATTTAGATATTGATAAGATATATAATTCAAGTATAGATTTTGGAATGACTACCTATTCTAAAAAAAATAAGACTTCTCTTGAAGTATTTAAAGAAGATATTCCAAAAGAAGAATTTATTGATTATTTACTTGCAACTGCGTGTTTCCCTATATTTAAAGAACAAAAAATAGGGGAAGAAGAATATGTAGATGGTGGATATTATGATAATGTCCCTATAAATATGTTAACAAAAAAAGGATATAAAAATATAATTGTAATAGATATATCAAAAGATGGAATAAAAAGAAAAATGATAAGTAAGAATACATATGTAAAGATTATAAGGCCTGCTGAAGACTTAGGTGGTATATTTGATTTTGATAAATCAAGAATGCAAAAAAATATGACTATGGGGTATTTAGATACTTTAAAAGCTTTTAATAAACTTCAAGGGCATTCGTATTATTTTACAATATCTGAATTTAATAAACTTGTAAGTACTTTTAATCTTAATACTTTATATGGTCTTGAATATGCAGCTAAAATATATAATATTGATAGATATAAGATATATTCTGCAGAAGAATTTTTAGAAGTTGTACTTGAAAAACATGAAAAATATCAAAATCAGTATAATAAGTTTAGAAAGATGTTTAATTTTAAGAGAATAATTAGTCAGTATAAACTTGTAATGAGGGTTATAAATAAAGGATTTGGACTATGTCTTTTTATGGATATGTTAAGTAGTGAACCAAAGTATAGAACAAATAAGTTGCTTAACAAATTTTTCTCGGATTATATTATTGCAACAGATGCAATGAATGAACTAACAAACTATAAAGATTATGTAAAATAAAGCTAATAATTTCTTGAAAACTAAAACAATTTGTGATATAATGACTATCATACTATTAAATATTCAATAATAATTTAAAGAATGTTAGGAGGAAACAATATGTCATTATTTTCAATTACTTGGGATACAGAAGTTAAAAAGCTTGCTCAAAATTGTATTACAGAGCCAGAATTTGTCAGATTAATTACTATTGGTAATTATGATGAACTAAGTGATGAAAAGAAAGATTATCTTAAAATGGTAGTAGAAAAATATAAAGATTCGGCAGGAATGTATTATATATCAAATATGATTTTTGAAGTAGAACATGCTTTGGCTGATGGAAGAGAAGCGTTTGCAAGAATTCCAGTTATATCAGTATATATGACTCTTAATGATGAAAGCTATTTTGAAGATGTTTTTAACGGTGATGATACAAGTGAGGAATGGAAAGGAAGAATGGCCTTAAGAGATGGCTTAGCTAAATTAATAAGTTGCAGATAAAAAAGATAAAAAAAGTGTTGGGACAGAAATTGTTCCAACACTTTTCTATGAAAAAAGATATGGTTTTCCATATCTAAATCTCATTATATAGCTCTTTGAACTTTACCACTCTTTAAACATCTAGTACATACATGCATTTTTTTTGTAGCACCATTGTCGTTTACTTTTACAGTTTGAACATTTGGTTTAAAAGTTCTTGCTGTTCTTCTATGAGAGTGACTCACTTGTAGTGAGAATTTAACTTCTTTATCACATATTTCGCATTTTGCCATTATAAAGCCCCCCTTTTTGCTAAAATGAATTAATTACTAATATATTTTAACATAATTTTATGAAATAATCAAGTAATATATGTAATATTTTTAAAATAGATGTTAAATATGAGGGGAGTTATAATAATTTTAAATAATTAATTGTAGAAACCCGATTATTAAAAAAATACCAAGGGTTTTAAAAATTCTTGGTATTTTAAAAAATATTTAATATTATTTTATTCTCATTATTGTTCCAGTAATGCTCTCATGTGGGAAACCACCACTTAATACAACTGTATCTCCAGCAAATAATAGAGCTTTTTCTTTTAAAGCTTCGATACCTTTCTTTAATAAAACATCAAAGTTAGTTTCATTTTCTACTAATATAGCACTTACATCTTGTTCTACTGATACATGTCTGTATGTTTTAGAATTATTAGTTATAACATATATAGGACATGCAGGTCTAAAGCTTGAAAGTAGAGAAGGTGTAATACCATTTTCAGAAACTGCAATTATAGCGTTTGCATTACCAAACATAGCTGTGCAACATACAGAGAAGTTTGCTTGTTTTTTTAGTTCTTCATCTGTGGTAGAAGTTTCATGATCATTTGTGTGAATGTTTTTTCTAAATCTATTCCAATAATCAATATCTTTTTCTGTTGCTTCAACAATTTTTGCCATTGTTTTTACACAATTTACAGGATAATCACCTTGTGCAGATTCACCAGATAACATTACAGCACTTGTTCCATCATAAACAGCATTTGCAACATCTGATACTTCAGCTCTTGTTGGTCTAGGATTTTTTTGCATTGATTCTAGCATTTGAGTTGCAGTTATAACTGGTTTACCAGCAGCAATACATTTTTTAATCATCATTTTTTGTACAGCTGGTACTTGTTCTTCAGGTATTTCAACACCTAAATCACCACGTGCTACCATTATACCATCAGTAACTTCTAATATGCTATCAAAGTTATCTAAACCTTCTTGATTTTCTATTTTAGATATTATTTTAATATTGTGTTTTCCACAAGAATCTAAGTACTCTTTCATATCAATTACATCTTGAGCTTTTCTAATGAAAGATGCAGCTATAAAATCAAAATCATTTTCAACAGCAAATTTTAAATCTGCTTTATCTTTTTCTGTCATAGCTTTAAGTTGTAATTTAGCTCCAGGTACATTTACACCACGTCTACCTTTTAAGACAGCGGAATTTTGGAATGTACATTTTATTTCTGTTCCATCAATTTCATCTATTAATAAATCAACTAGACCATCATCAATTAAAATGTGTCCACCAACTACAACATCTTGAGGTAGACCAGCATAATTGATATGTAATAAATCTTTTGTTCCCTCAACTTCTTTAGTTGTTAAAGTTATTTTGTCTCCTTTTGTAAAGCTCATTTTTGTGTTTTGATCGCTACCAAAAGATCCAGTTCTAATTTCAGGTCCTTTAGTATCTAGCATAAATCCAACATTTGTTCCAAGTTCTTTGTTTATTTCTCTTAAAGTGTTTACTTTAGATAAATGTTCTGAGTGATCACCATGAGAGAAGTTAAGTCTCATCACGTTCATTCCAGACTTTATTAATTCTCTTAATATTTCTGGTGTTTCACTTGCAGGTCCAATAGTACAAACTATTTTTGTTTTCTTCATAATAAATTCCATCTCCTTAAAAAAATATAATATACAAATAGTATATCTATATGTATATTTTGCCTAATGCACTTATTAGTATACATTTAAAGTGCCAAAAAGTCAACAAATTTAGTCAAAAAAAGTAAAAAAATTGTATACTCTATATAGTTATATTATGAGTAAATTTTAAGCTTTGATACTTAATATACAAATACATAGTAAAAGTAAGATATATTAGAATAATAATTTTAACAATGTGAAACAAAAATATACAAAAAAGTAAAAAAAGTTTCACATTTGGAGAATATTGTGTTATAATATAAATGTGAAACAAAAATATACCAAAAAGTAAAAAAAGTTTCACATTTGATATGGAGGTTATTATGGAAGAGAAAGTAGAAATTATGAATATACTACAGAGTAAACAAATACTAGAACATAAACTGAGCTCACTTGCATATGGTGCAGTAGAAATTAGAGAGAAAAATTCAAATAAATATATATATGTTCATTATAGAGAAGATGGTGTAGCTTTGACTAAGTATGTGGGGGAATATTCTGAGGAATTATATAATTTAGTATTAAATAATAGTATAAAAGCAAAAGAAATAAAAAAACAAATTAAAGAAATAAATAAAAAGTTAAAAAAATTAAATTATGTTGAAGAAAAATTAGATGAAAAAATTGAGATAAATATAGACTTTGCTAAAAGGCATTTAGTAGATACTATATATAAACAAGCAATACTAGAAGGAGTAGCTACAACTTTTGCTGACACTGAAAATATTATTGAGGGTGGAAAAGTAAACAATATGACATCTGAAGATGTTATGAAGATAGTAAATTTAAAACATGCTTGGGAATTTATACTAAATAAAAATGTAATTTTATCAAATACAAATTTTGCTCTACTTTGTGAGATAAATAAGCTAGTAGAGGAAGGATTCTATTATACTGCTGGAAAGATAAGGAATGTTCCAGTTAGTATAGGTGGTACTTCATGGGTACCTGCATTACCAATAGAAAGTGTTATAAAAGAAGAATTACAAGATATTTTTGATAAAAAAATAGATGATGTAGATAAAGCCTTAGAACTTTTATTATATGTTATGAAAAGACAAATATTTCTAGATGGTAATAAGAGGACTTCAATTATATTTATAAATCATTTCCTTATATCAAAAGGTAGAGGAATAATTGTAATTCCAGCAGAACTTACTGATGAATTTAAGGATTTGTTAATACTATATTATGAGGGAAAAGATGAAGTGAATATAAAGAAGTTTTTAAAAGAGAAATGCTATATTAAAATTTAGTAAAGTTACTAGAATTTTCTAGTAATTTTTCTCTATTTACATATTTTGATATAAATGGTATAATTAGTTTGAGGGATAAAATATGAGTGAATCTTTAGAAAAATATTTAAAAACTATATATTTATTAATAAATAAAAATAGTTATGCAAGAGTAACAGATATTGCAAATGAACTAAAATGTACAAAGCCTAGTGTAAATAGGGCGCTTAAAGTATTAAATGATGAGGGACTTATAATATATGAGGCATATGGAGATATACTTTTAACTAAAAAAGGAAAAAATCTTGCTAAGAAAATAATTAATAGTCAGACTATTATAAAATCATTTTTAACAATGGTATTAAATGTAAATGATGATATAGCAGAGCAAGAGGCAAGTATTATGAGGCATTCTGTATCAGAAGATACTATTTTAAAATTAGAAAACTATATTCAAGGTATTATAGATATATCAGAACTTAAATGCAATTATAATCCAGAGAGTGAAAAGTGTAGAAAATGTGCAAAAGGTGTAGTAACTGCAAAATATAAAAATTTGAAAATATAAATGTTTGACAAGACTAACAAAATGTGTTATACTTATTTTTGAGATAGTTTTCTATCTCATATATTTTGTATATTTGTTAGAATAAACTAACAAAGAAAGGAGAATTATGAGTATAAGATATTTTGATCATGCAGCTACAACAAAACTTGATAGTGAAGTATTAGAGAAAATGATGCCATATTTAACAGAAGAATATGGAAATGCATCATCTATATATAAAATTGGTAGTAGTGCTAGATGTGCAGTAGAAGATGCAAGAGAAAAAATTGCAACTGCAATAAATGCTAAAGTAGATGAAATATATTTTACTGCTGGTGGTAGTGAGAGTGATAATACTGCACTAAGGGGCGTTGCATATGCAAATAGAGAAAAAGGAAATCATATAATTACAAGTAAGATAGAACATCCAGCTATTTTAAATACTTGTAGGGCATTAGAAAAAGAAGGATTTGAAGTAACATATATAAATGTAGATAGTGATGGTATAGTTGACTTAGATGAACTAAGAAGTGCTATTAAAGATACAACTATCCTTATATCTATTATGTTTGCTAACAATGAAATAGGTACAATTGAGCCTATATGTGAGATAGGTAAGATTGCAAGAGAGCACAATGTGTATTTTCATACTGATGCAGTGCAAGCTGTTGGTAATTTAAAAATTGATGTAGAGGAGTTAAATATAGATTTACTTTCAATGTCTTCTCATAAATTTTATGGACCAAAGGGTGTTGGTGCATTATATGTAAGACGTAGTGTAAAATTTAATAGTTTAATTTATGGTGGACATCAAGAAAGAAATAAAAGAGCTGGAACTGAAAATGTTGCTGGAATAGTAGGAATGGGTGCTGCTATAGAGAAGGCATATAAAAATTTTGACAAAACATATACTTATCTGTTAAAATTAAGAGAGCATTATATAAATGAAGTTGAGAAAAAAATTCCATATATTAAAATAAATGGACATAGAAAAATGAGACTTCCTGGAAATGCTAATATTTCATTTAAATATATTGAGGGAGAAGCATTACTTTTAAATTTAGATTTAAAAGATATATGTGCATCTAGTGGATCAGCTTGTACATCTGGTAGTCTTGATCCCTCTCATGTACTACTTGCACTTGGAATGAGTCATGAAGTTGCTCATGGATCTTTAAGAATAACTTTTGGTGTAGATAATACTATGGAAGATGTTGATTATTTGGTGGATAGTCTTTGTGAAATAGTAAATAGGCTTAGAAATATGTCACCAATTTATGAGGAATTCTTAAATGGAAAGTATAGTATGTAAGGGAGGATATAGATATGATGTATACAAAAAAGGTAATTGATCATTATACAAACCCACGAAATGTTGGGGAGATTAAAGAGGCTTCAGGAATAGGTCAGGTTGGTAATCCTGTATGTGGAGATATAATGAAAATGTATTTAAAAATAGAAGACAATGTTATTGTAGATGTGAAATTTAAGACTTTTGGATGTGGTGCTGCTATTGCTACAAGTAGTGTTTCAACAGAGCTTATAAAAGGTAAGACTGTAGAAGATGCATTAAGACTTACTAATAAAGAAGTAGTAGATAGTCTAGATGGTCTCCCACCTATAAAACTACATTGTTCGGTTCTTGCAGAAGAAGCAATACGTTCTGCTATATCTGATTATTATCAAAAAAATGGTATGAGTAAGAAAGATGCAGATAAAAAATGTGGTGTAAAAGATAAGTCTTGTGAGCATTGTAGCAATTAAAAAAAGTTATTTCTCATTTACGAAATAATTTGAAAAGTTTATAATTAAAAATAGAAAGGAATTTTATGGATAAAGTATTATTAGGTATGAGTGGTGGTGTAGATAGTTCAGTATCTGCAATACTATTACAAGAAAAAGGATATGAAGTAATTGGAGTTACTATGAAACTTTGGGAAGCAGAAGAGGAAGTAGAGGGGGGATGTTGCAATCTATCATCTACATATGATGCAAAAAGAGTATGTGACAAGCTTGGTATTTCTCATTATGTTATAAATTTAAAGGAAGAGTTTAAAAAATATGTAATTGATGATTTTGTGGAAAAATATGAGAAATGCCTTACTCCAAATCCTTGTATAAAGTGTAATAAATATATGAAGTTTGATTTAATGTATAAAAAAGCAAAGGAACTTGGATGCAAATATATTGCAACTGGTCATTATGCAAAAACTGAATATTCTGAAAAATATGGTAAATATGTGTTAAAAAAATCAAGATCACAAAAAAAAGATCAGACATATGTATTATATAATATTCCAAGTGATATGGTAGAGCATGTATTATTTCCACTTGGAGATTTTGAGAGTAAAGATGAAATAAGAAAAATAGCTAAAGATTATGGACTAAATGTTGCAAGTAAACCTGATAGTCAAGAGATATGTTTTATACCAGATAATGATTATGTAAGTTTCTTAAATAAACATATGAGGCATAAACATGATGGTGGAAATATTGTCGATAAAACAGGAAAAGTACTAGGAATACATGAAGGTTTGTACAGATATACAATTGGTCAAAGGAAAGGTATGGGAATTTCTAGTAAAACACCACTTTATGTTACAAAATTAGATGATAAAAAAAATGAACTTGTAGTAGGCTTACAAGATGATATTTTCTCAGATGAAGTAAGAGTAGATAATATAAATTGTATATTATTTGATAAGTTTACAAGTAACATGAGAGTAAAAGCAAAGATTAGATATTCAGCTGAGGCAAAAGATGCTACTATATTTTTAAATGATGATAATACTTTAACAGTAAAATTTAATGAGAAAGTAAGAGCGGTAACGCCAGGACAATCTATAGTTTTTTATATTGATGATATTGTTGTTGGTGGTGGAGAAATAATGAGAAGTTAAAATCTCATTATTTTTTTCTTTTTAAAATATATGCTTTATAAATAGAAAAATATTTTACATAATATGTTGACATTTTACTTAAGTGATGATATAATATCTGCGAAACAAAAATAACTCTACTATTAATATTCAGGAGGAAAAAGAATGAGTGAGAAAGCATTTGATCTGAACAATGTAGCAACATTACAGGGAAATCAGAGCGGGAGTCTTCCGTCCATTGATTACCAGGCAGCACTTGCAAGTTATACGCCTGATGAGCAGAAAGAAATTACAGAGCTTGCAGAAAAGATCGATGTATCAGAAGATCAGAAAGTTATGGCTTATGGATCACAGCCGCTTGTCTCAAGTTTTGAACAGGTTGGCAATCTCCTTAAAAAGGAGCAGGGATCTGAGGCAGATCAGCGGGTAATGAAAGAGGTAAGAGAGCTTTCTAATCTTGTAAATGAAAAATTCGAGGACTTCAATATGATAATTAAGGAGCCAGGATTTTTTGAAAAACTTTTTTTAAGTCTTTCATCTGAGAAAAAGAAGCAGAAAAATAAGAAGCTTCATGAGGCTGCTGTAACTAGCTATAAACTTTTAATGCAGCTTAACTCATCGTATGATTCTTGGCTTGATATGTTAAGAGATGCAATGTTCCAGATTACAAGCCTTAGTGCTTCTGAGAGAATGAATACAGAAACACTTGAAAAATATATTGTTGCTGGATACATGGCATCAAGTAGAATGGAACAGCTTTTATTAGAAAAAAAGGAACAGTACGATAAGAGTGGTGGTCTTGTTAAATATGAGCAGGAATATGAAGACTTAAAGGATGGATATGAACTCTTTTCACGAGTTCTTGAACGTCTTGAAGACAGTCGCTTTACAAATAAGCTTGCTATTGGAGAGTTAAAACTTACTGAAAGAAATAATAGAAAAATTCAGGAGTCAATTTATACTCAGAAGAAACATGGTATGCTTCTTCTTGCACAGCAGCTTGGTATTGCTGTTTTGGATGCTAAAAACCGTGAAGTCTTAGAGGCTAGTCAGTCAGTTATGAGACTTACTGAGGAACTTATGAAAAAAGTTGCAAATAATATTGCACTTACTGCTCAGGAGTCTAAACAGCTTATTCAGATCGGTTTTTATAGTTTTTCTGCAGCTAAGGAGTCTTTAAATGTTATTTTAAAAGCCTTTGAAGAAGAAAAGAAAGGTAATGAGGAGTTTAAAGCTAAACATAGGGCAGAACTTATTGAGTCAGCCAAAATGATCGAACAGCTTGAAGCTCATATAAATGATATCAAACAGAGTAATCCGAAAGCTGCAGCATCTACATCTCAGACTACTACAGATACACCAACTGTTTCTGGATCACTTCAGTTTTAATTATTTTTAATTTAAAATTTAGGGGGACACATAAATTTGTGTGTCCTCTTTTCGTAATATATATAGATGAATTTTTAACTTAAATACTTTACATAATCACAAAAATATGATATAATGTACGCGATATTCTATAATGCTTTATTTTTAATTAAAAGAAAAGGAGAAAATGTTATGGAAATTAACAAACAAGGTCATGGACACTATGTAGATGGAATTAATAATCAGGACTTTTTCTATAAAGAAGAAAATTTTAAAATGGTTCTTGATGGATGTAGTGATGCGACTTATGCAGAGATTGGTACACGGCTCTTTGTTCAGCTTTTTAAATTACTTGAAGATAGATTAAATATCGATAAGTTTGAAGATAATGTAAAACAAGTATTTGATGAATTATTAGATAAATTTTCTTTTTGGTATAAATCTCAAGAAGAATTGGAAGAGTTTATTATGGATAATTTACTTTTTACTATCATTGGTTGCTTTGAAACAGAGGAAGAATATATTGTAAAAATATTTGGCGACTGTTATATTGTAACTGTAAATCAAAATGATAGAGTAAGTTATATCAAATGTTATTATGGAAAACTCCCACCATATTATGCATATAAATATTGTGTGGATACTCCATTTAAAGAGAGTAATTTTAAAACTTTTAAATTTAGTAAGAAGGAATTCAAAAAAGTAGGTATAGCCTCAGATGGAATAGCGCCTCTTGCAAGATGTGATTTTAAGACAAATTTTGATTCTCTTTTAGTTTCAAAGATTCCTGCTGATTATAGCATGGAGGGAGTTATACTTTCTAACCGTTCATTTTTTGATGATGACGTAACATTTCTTATTTAATGGAGGAAATAAAATGAAAGAGAAAAAATCTATTTTAAGTAGTCTTTTTAGCAGAGATAGAGAAGTTTTAAAAAATGATTCTGAGATTTATGTTACACATGAAAAAATACCAGCTTCTATTGTAAAACCAGAAGAGGAGAAAGATTCTAAAACTGTACAAAGAACACAGATTAAACCTGATTTAAATACAGCTGAGAATGATGAATACTATAAAAATCTTGTAAAAGAGGCTACAAAATCAGATGATAAAGTAGCTTCTAATGATGATAAAAAAACAAATCCTGTTACTGATGATAATAAAAAAATGTTTCCAAATGTGTGGAGTAATGAACGCTTTAAAGAGAAAAGAGATTATACATCAGTTAAAGTGACACCAGTAATAAAGCCAGTTGTTAATAAAAAGCTTACTATATTATTGGTAGAGGAAACATCAGAAATGCTTCCTTATGCTGCTAGACTTCTTAATAAGAATGTAGAAGTAGTAAATAAAGATGACTTTTTATGTATTATTAGGTATTCAGAAAATATAGAGACTGTTGTAAAGATAAAAGATAAATTTAATGAAGTAGAACTTGAAGCAAATGTAGATACTACAAATGATAAAAAAAGTTTCTATGATGCATTAAAAAAGGCATATGAAATAGTAATGCAGTATTCTATTGGAACTATAGAGGATAGTATCAATCGTTATAGAGTATGTGACTTTGAAGTAGTTGGAATGGGAACAGCTAGTGATAATTCATCTAAAATAACTTTTGAAGAAGCAATAAAAGAATTTGATAAAATTCTTAATAAAGGAATTAAGACAAGATATTTTTGCATTGATGATGTTTATATGAAAAATGCTGCCTTATTTGGATTTAGAACCATTGGATCTATGACATTTGAATTTTAGAGTATGGAGGAAAAATGGGAATCGTACAATCTATAGTAGTAAGATGGAATAATATTTTAGAATATATAATTAATTATTTCAAAAACTCTGATACTTCAGAAGACGAAATTGAATATTCTAAAGAGGATTTTGAAGAACTTGAAAAAGTAGTGAAAAACATCAATGATCCTATTGAAGATGACATGATTGTAATAAATAAAAAATCTATGTTGTCAAAGCTTTATTCCTTAGAGCAGATGATTAAGACATTTGAGAGTGCATTTCCTAAGCACTATTTTGATTATTATGAAAGAATTAAGTGCTTAAAGGATGAGTATCAAAAAAGTCTTAATGAATATATTGAGTCATATGATAATGAAAGTATTACTTTTGAAATAGATCCTGATGAAGATTTAGGCAAAATTTCAGAAGTTATGACATTAGAAAATGAAATCAAGAAATTCATAGAAAAGGATTATAAATATAGTACTATATTAAAAAGAGTTCAAATCTTATGTTTAAAACTAAACATTTTGTATAATACATCAATAATTTATTTTAGAGATGGTGATAAGCAAAAAGTTGTCTTACAGGCTTCAAGAGCAAAAGACACACTTTTAGATATTATTTCGGATTTAAAATCATCAGATTATATCTTAAATGATAAGCTAAAAAGAGAAAATCTTTTAGGTTTTATCTCTTATGCAGACTATCTGATATTTAAATGTAACATTAGAAATAGTAATTTAGACGTATCAGATTCGCTAAATAACTTTGCAATTTTAAAACATGTATCTGGTATAGATCATATAGATCAAGTAAGAGATTTTGTTTTAGAAGAAATATCAAATCTTTTAAAACTTGTGGAAGTTATTAAAGAAGATAGTAATTATTTTATCTTTTTGGAAACACTTCAAAAACTTCAAAGTGATATTTATGATAAAGTAAGAGAAAATTCATTTTGGAAGAGATTTTTTAAGGCTGAGAATAATATATTAAACGTTATAAAGTTAATTGGAAGAAATGATATAGCAAAGATTTCGATTATTGAAAGATTTAATGTAGAATTTGATGAGAAAGAAATATTTTTCTCTGTTAAATCTAATACATGTTTAGCTCTTGCAGATATATTTTTTAAGACAAATGATCCAGCTGTTGCTGTTGTTTTAAAACTTATGTATGAGTTAGATGATAATGTAACATATAAAGAAGTATATTTAATTTTGCTCTTGTTTGGTTTAGTAGATATTGTAACTTCTATAAATGAGGATGATTCCTTTATATCAAACATTAAAAAGCAAGATGAGAAATATGCATATTCCATGCAGGATATAGAAAAGAAAAAATATTCTGTAAAAAATATCGAAAACCACAAAAAAGCTTATGTAAAAATTTTATCTGCAGATGATTATGATTTGCCAATTCTTACTAATGCTTTAAGTAGTAAAAATTTCGACTATATTGTATCTGGTAACTCTATCTATTTGAATTCTTTTTATTTTCATGAAATGGAAAATGTCAAAAAGAGTTTAAATGATAAGAAAGCATATAATGAATTTTAGGAGGAAAAAGTATGTTAATTAGAGGAAGTATTTATAATTTTGTAACAGATCGTATTAATATTTTTTCTATTAATCCTGATTCATCAGGATCCATGCTTGAGCATTCTCAAAAAATGAAAGAGGGATTAGAGCTTTATAAAAAGAGCTTTGAAAATTTCTCGGAGAAAAATTCTATGGCTGTAGCAATCAATATGTTTGATAGTTCATATAATTGTAGACCTTTTAAGGGGATTGAAGAGTTTGATACTTCATATTCAACTGGAGGAACAACAGCATTATATTATGCTATTAAAAATGGCGCAGATAATCTTTTAGATTACATTGAAGAGATAATAAAAATAAAAAAATGTATTCCAAGAGCTACATTTGTTATCTTATCAGATGGCCATTCTAAAGGACCAGATCTAAGTATGGAAGAAGCTATTAAGGCAGTTAAAAGGCTAAATGATGCCGGTGTAACTACTGTATTTGTGGCTTTTGGTTCGAGTATAGAAGCAAAATTTGGAGAAAAGCTTGGATTTCAGTCAACAAAAGATGTAAATGATCCAGAAACTCTTGTAACTTTTATGGGTGAAGAACTTTCTAAAAGTTGTAAACAGCAGTCTAAGAGCAGAAAGTCTTTAGGCGCTAATTTCTTTAGTAAAGCAGCAAAGAAAAGCCATTCTGCAGGATATGATGCAAAGACAGCTCAGATATTAGAAGATGATGATTGGTTTGCTTGATTTTTGACAATTAGAAGGATACTTAAAGGATACTTTTTTAAGTATCCTTCTACTTAAAAATGGAGGTATTTTATGAAAGTATATAATCCGTTTAAGAGAGAAGAATATACAAATAAGGTTTCAAAGTTTTGGCTTGAAAGATTATACGAATCTATTGATATATCAGAAAGAGAGTATGAAATTTATGTAGATGATAAAAATAATTTATCGGAGATAGCATATGTTATAAAAGACAAAGAATTGGGTGATAGTCTTTTTGATATTATCCAGGAACTTAAAAGCTATGGAAAAATAGATCTTAAATATTCTGAGTTTAGAATAAGAAAGACTGTAATAGATCCTAAGAAAAAAACACTTTTAGCTTTTTATGTAGAAGTGTTTTTTAAAGATCCAGATTATCATTTTAATATAATTGAGGCTTTAATAGATGTAGTTACATTTGCAAGTAAACTTAGTGAATATAACTTTGGATTTATAAGTACTTCAGATGGTAAGTTTTTAAATAGGAACTTATATCAAGTTTTTTGCTCTTTAGAAAAAGTTAATGATATGTCTAAAGATGAAATAGACAAAAGAAATATACCTTTTTTACTTGACTTTATTCATCAAAATATCAGTAAAAGTGCATATAGAGATGTATTTTCAAAGTCTTGTATTGAATATGAAATGAGTAATATAAGTTATTCTCTTGAGATGTTTCGGATGTTTTATGACTATAATATCGGTAGAGATATTGATATTTTAACAGTTTTAGAAGCAGAAAATAATAAAGAGAAAAACTTTAGATGTGATAAGTATGGCAGAAACTGTGATCGTAAAATTTGCACTAATTTTGATTTATGCTTAATTGACTATGATGCATATATTTTACCTTCAACAGATATACTTGAAAATGAATCTGATTTTATAAAAAATGAAGAATCAAGTAATTATACGATATATAATCCTAGACGGACTATTGGAGGCTATAAGATATTTAAAAATCCAATAGAATCTGATTTTTATGGAGTAAAACAACTCTACTTTGTAAATGAAGTAAAAAAATATTTAAAATATGAAATTACTGGAATTGTTTATGATTTAGATGGAAACTTTTTAGGATATAAATTTGGAAAATGTAAGAGTATAAATTTTGATACTAAAAATACGATTTTATCTTATAATTTTAGCAGTCCATATGAAATTATAAATGTTTTATGGAAACTTAAAAAGCTACTTTTTAAGGTAAATGGTTATGATAGTAATACGGATTTTAGTTATGACTTTGATATAGAAAAAGATATTGTTTTAGAAAAATCAAATTCAGAGTTTATTTTGCATTTTGTAAGTGACGAAAAAATCCTTGGTATTTTAAATAATGATGAAGGAAATTTAAAAGATATACTTTCAGAGCTTGCATTAAAAATGTATCATAATTATATTAAAGAAAGATATCAAAACCTTGACAAAAAATCTTTTTATAATAATCCTTGTATAAAGTTTTTACCACCTAAGTTTGCAAAATCACTGTTTAAATATATTAATAACGAGTTAGTTGATTTAATTAGTGCATATTATAGTTTTTTTGTAGATTTTTGTGAAAATTATTCTGGAAATAGTGATAATTTTTATTATAGCAAGTTTATGTACAATCCAGGAGAAGTAGATTATATTTTTGAATCTGAAATATTTGAAAAACTTGGATGTGTATATATGCGTGATACTAATGTTACGCTTGCAGATGGTAGAATAGCTTACTTTTTTAATAGAGCTAAAACAGATTCTTCATCGGTTCTTGATAAAATTGATAAAAATATGTTAAGAATTAAGCAAGTATTTGGAGATTATGATAATGTTCATTTGACTGGAATTAGTAATGTTATATATTCTAAAAAAATTGGTTCAAATGGCATGTATAATATGATTGGATATGTAAGTGATAAAAATGAGGGAATACCTTTAAGTAAGGTAGATTTTTCTAAATTTACAAATAAAGATTATATAAAACTTGCAATTAAAGTTTTTATGTATTTTGATAAAGTATATATTGATATGGATCAAGTTAGGATTGATAATGACTTCAACATTTATATTAATGTAGTTGATGGAAAAATTGATCTATATAAAGTGGGCAAAGAAAATTTTGCTATACAGTTTCTTAAAAAACTTGAAAGTGATTGTATTTTCATTAAAGGAATGGATATAGAAACTGCTAAAGAAATTGGATTTGACAGTTTATATAAACTTGAAAAATTATATGATTCTATGACATCTTATTGTGATATTCACAATGTTTATTATCCTTCAGATGAAGCGCTATGTCCTATCTGTGATAAGACATTATTTAGTGTTGAAAAGTATCATGGAGATTATGGAAAAGTTTTATTTGAAGATAAATATGCAAGGCATTATTATTTATATGATAAAGATTTAAACCTCAAAGTATATAAAGAAAATACTGTAGATTTAAATGAGGTGGAAAAATCTATTGATATGATGATTAATCCAATATGTCATGAAAATTCTGATTACTATGGTCAGGAGCTGTTTTTACCATATAAAAAAGCAATAGTTCTATCAAATAAAAAATTTGTTGGCTATGTTTATAGACATGTAGATTTTGAAAAATGTAAAGATTTTGAAAAACACTTTACTAATAAGAAAAAGATAAAAAGCTTAATTATTTTATTAGATCAGGTAAAAGCTATTTTTAATAGAGGACTTGATTTCTTATATAATCCTTATGATAGCTTGTTAATTAGTCTTGATTATAAGGGAAAGATACAGATAGTAAATATTGATCTTTTGAAAGTAGGAGATATAAAACTACATCAAAAGAATGAAAAGATGTTAATAAAATATATTACTAATAGTATTTCCAATGAAGATGCAATGGAAGAAATATATGCAAATTCTATTGATAGCTTACAAGATAAATTGGAAGATCTAGTAGATAATATGACTAAAATATGTAAAGTACATGGCATTTTTTATCATAAAAAATATATGCTGTGTCCAAAGTGTGTACCAAACTTTACTCCAGAACTTATTAGGAATAATTCTATTTATTGTAACATAAAGGATTTTACTAAAAAGGAAAATTTTGTGGGTGAAGGCGGAGAATCAACTGTTTATGATTATGGTCATGAGACCTGTGCTAAGATTTTTAGGATAGATGAAGAAGATGTATCAATTGAACAAAAAGTAGGAATTCTTATAAAAATATTTGAAAGGAAAAATGCATTAATAGAATTAAACAAAAAATATAAAAATATAGAGTATATTCCTCCTCAAAAAATAATTATAGATAATGATACAAATAGTATAGTAGGATACACGCTAAAAAAAGTTGAAGGTGGATATCCTATTTCATCTCTTAAAAATAAAGACATAATAGAAGGATTACATTTTATAAAAAAAGATATATTTGAAATTCTTATTGCACTAGGAGATGCAATTTTAAATCTTCATGAAAATGTGAATATGTTTATTGGTGATTTAAATGGTGAAAATATTTTATTTGATGCAAATAAGAAGATATATTTAATTGATTTTGATGGTATGGGAATTGATGATATTTCTCCACGGTGTTTTACTGATGGATACATTGACCCCATATCAGAGAAAAACGAAACTGTATCTAAAAAGGATGATTGGTATTCTTTTGCAATACATTGTTTTTATTATCTTACTTATGTACATCCTTTCAATGGTATTTATATTGATAAGACTTCAAATAAAAAATTAGATGAAGTAGAAAAAATGGAAAAAAGAATTTCATTACTTGGAGATCACAATATTGAAATACCGGAGGTAGCAGAAGATTGGGGATGGATGAGTAATGATATGCTAAATGTGTTTTTACAAATTTTTGAAAAGGAAAGCAGAGAAAACATTACTCCTTATTTAAAGGAATATTATAATGATCATTTTTCTCAGAAATTTTCCGTAAAAAAGACATTTAGTAGAGAACTTACTTCTTCTAAGACTAAAAAGGTAACTAGGGAAATTTCATTATTTGGAGATCGCTGTAAGAAGATTATAAATTCTTTTAGCTATATTTCTCTTGATACAAATGATAATGAAGTATTAACTATTGTTACTGGAAATGGTGAAATAAAAGTTTTGTGTGATAATTTAGACAATATATTAGATATAAAATTGTCTGGTAATGAAAAATTTATTCTTGTTATATACAAAAATGCAGTAAAATGTATTAATATAATTACTAATGAAACAGTTTATGAAAATAAACTTTATCAAAAAACAACTGCTATTGTAAATGACAATACTTTTTATTACTCTAATTTTGAAGATGGAGAGAATATAATTGTTAAGTTAAGGATTAAAGATGGATATTATTATCCTCACAGAAGCCTTATTAAATTCCATGTTGAAGATGTTACTAAAAGCTTTATAGTAAATAATAATGAAAAGTTTATAGTAGTTAAATCTAAAAATAACACAGGAATTATCTATTGTAATGATATCGAGTATAAAAAGTTGCCTGATACTGATAATGTGGAGTATAAAGTCTTGTATGATATCATAAGAAATGAATGGCTTGTTATAAATTCAGATGGATTTTATATTGTCATTAGAAGTGATGGAACAAATATATCAAAGCTTGATAATAAAATTACAGGTTGTAACATTAATAAGGCAGAATTTAGGAATGGAAATATTTATATTCCTAAAGATGGAGCTTTCTATTATATAAATACTAAGAATTCTCAAAGTAAAGAGATTTCATGTTATGCTGTAACTAAAAACTCTAATATTATTGTTAATAAACAGAGTTTTGTATTCTTTGATGATAAAAAGGCTTATGAATATGCAAAAAATTGACATAAGTCTTTACAAAATTAAGTTTTTGTAGTATAATATATGCGTATCAATAAATAACGCCAACTAAATTAGGAGGTAGTAACATGGGAAGAATTGATGAAATTTTGAAAACAGCAACAGATTCACTGCATCGGGGCATTGATGTGATCAGCGCAAAGGCCGGAGAAATCACAGCTACATTCTCGCTTACTGAGCAGGCAGCACAGATCCAGCAGGATATGGACAGCATTTGCTATGAAGTGGGGAGAAGAGCAATCGATAACGAGCTTGGTCTCTTTGCAACGGAGATTGAGCAGTACAATGAGCTCAAGCAGCAGAAGGCAGCGTGCGAAAAAGAGATCTTAAAGATGCAGGGCATCGTGAAGTGTCCGGGATGTGGCAGAGTCGTTGATGAAGACGAACGCTTCTGTAAAGAATGCGGCGCAAGGATCGAGTAAGGAGAGGCTCGGGGGAATTTCCCCGAGTCTTTTCATGGTGCGACGGGCATGTCGTTTAGTTAATCGGTGAAAGTCCGTAGTGGAGGTAT
>CAOYAN010000018.1 GCA_948562205.1 uncultured Clostridia bacterium
TTACTCTTTCTATCTTTTTTGAGGATTTTTTACCCCAACTATTGACAAAGAGCCACTTAAGTCTAATTTTCTTTTTAAGATTATATACAAAAAACTGCATATAGAGGTACAGATTTAATATTATTTTCAAATCCAAAATTCTTTTCAGAAATCCTAATTGCATATTTAGGATTATACTTATTTATATATAAATCTAAACTCCTAGATTTAATATGAATACTAGACTTTACCTCTATTGGTACAATATCTATATCTTTTTGTATAATAAAATCAAGCTCTGCTTTTCCTTCTGATTCCCAATAATACAAATCATATCCATTTACTCTTAATTCATTTGCAACATAATTTTCCGTAAGTGGTCCCATAGAAATCATTGGTGGTTGAACACTTAAATCTAGCTGATATAGAGGATATCTTGCCTTATTTACAAATAGCCCTATATCACTCATATACAATTTAAAAGCTGATAAATCTTTATGCATTTCTAAAGGAATATTTGGTGTCACTCTAAATACTTGATTTACAATACCACTATTTTTAAGCCATAAAATAGCAGGTCCAAATAAACTTGAAGTTGCGCCTTTAGAAATTACTTTATATTGAAATTTTTTATTTTCTTTTGCAAGTTGTACTGGTATAGAATCAAAAGCAGAAATAATTCTATTAGACTCTGAATTATTTGCATACTTTGTCATATCTCTTACATATGATTCTAAAATCATTGCTTGAATATCTAAAGTTGATATTATTTTTTGTTCATCTAAATAAGTTTGAACTGATTCAGGCATACCACCAACTACTAAATATGTCCTATATAATTTTAAACAAAACTCATGTAAATCTTTATCCATTCTCTCATTATTTTCAAAATGCTTTTTTATTTCATACACTAAATTCTCTCTTCCAATTGCTATTAAAAATTCCTTAAAAGACAATGGATACATATTTATAATTTTTACCTTTCCGACTGGAAAAGAATAATTTTCTCTATTTATTGCAACACCAAGTAAAGATCCAGCCGCAATAACATGATACTCTTGAGCTTCTTCACAAAAATATTTTAATGAAGTCAGCACTCTTTCATTTTCTTGTATTTCATCAAAAAATATTAAAGTTTTTTTAGGTAAAATTTTTTCTCCATAAAAAAGTTCTAATTTATTTATTATAAATTTTACATCAATACTATCATTTATTTGACTACTCAATTCCTTATTAGTTTCAAAATTTACATATATCATGTTATCATAATATTTTTTTCCAAATTCTTTTATTATATATGTTTTTCCAACTTGTCTGGCACCATGAATAATTAAAGGTTTTCTT
Source organism: uncultured Clostridia bacterium (assembly GCA_948562205.1). GTDB lineage: Bacteria > Bacillota > Clostridia > TANB77 > CAG-465 > CAG-465. The sequence goes on from CAOYAN010000018.1 coordinate 1,324, forward strand.
TTTTTTGAGTCTTTCCATTCTACTAAATCTTTTATAATTTCTCTTTTCACTGGAATTCCCCCTTTATACAATTATACCTTATAAGTTCAAAAAAGTCAATCGCACGCAATATTTTTCTTAACTTGTAAGTAATTATATATTGATTTACTATACTTTTTTTACATATTCTATATATTTATTATAATCACTAAGCCTGCAATTTATTTTAAGAAGAGTCCCATTTTCCAAATACTCAGTCTCCTTTATAGTAGCATTATTATTAAAATATGATACTATATTTCCTTTATCAAATGGTATTAACATATGACAATCTATATAATCTGAATATATTTTAGAACTTATAAGATCGATTAGTTCTACTATTCCTCTTTTACTACTTGCAGATATATATATGTAATCTCCGTCTACAAGTGGAAGTCTATCAAGCATAATATCAGATTTATTATATACATATATAATAGGTATTTCATCTGCTCCTAAACTTTTTAGTGTATCCTTTGTAACTTTTATATGCTCTTCATAGTTTTTATCTGAATAATCTATTACTTCGAGCAATAAATCAGCATTTTTAACTTCTTCTAAAGTAGATCTAAAAGCCTTTATTAAATTATGTGGTAGTTCACTTATAAATCCTACTGTATCAGATAATAAAAATGACTTATTATTTTCTAAAGTTATTTTTCTAACTTGTGTCTCAAGAGTTGCAAAAAGCATATCTTTTTCCATGACTTTTTTACTATCATCTTTTAAATACATATCAACTAATGCATTCATAAGAGTAGATTTTCCAGCATTAGTATAACCTACAAGTGCAACTTTTGGTATTCCTGATTCATTTCTTTGTTTTCTTTGTGTATTTCGCTCTCCTTCTACTTCTTCTAAGTCTTTTCTAAGTTCAGTTAATTTATCTTCTATTCTTCTTCTATCAAGTTCTAATTTTTTCTCACCTGATCCTTTATTACTAAGACCACTTGCTCCACCTTGTCTACCTAAAGACTCATGAAGACCTACAAGTCTTGGTAACATATATTGTAGCTTTGCAACTTCTACTTGAAGTTTTGCCTCCCTTGTTTTAGCTCTAGTTGAAAATATTTCTAAAATAAGGGAAGTTCTATCAAGTATTGGCATATCTAAATCTTTTTGTAAATTTCTAAGTTGCGTTGGAGATAATTCATTATTAAACACAATTACTTCTGCCATACACTCCTTTGCCATATCTTTTACTTCTTGTACTTTTCCTGTTCCTATATACAGTGGCTTATTTACTACTTTTAAATTTTGTTCTATTTTCCCACATACTTGCATATTACAAGCTTCAACAAGACTTACTAATTCTTCCATTGATTCTTTAAAATATTCTCTATCATTTACATTTACTCCAACGATTAATACTTTTGTTTTCTCTACAACATTTTCTTGCATACTTATCACTCCTAATCTGTAATTTCTTGAACACGGCCAACACTACCATCTTCTAACATTACTTTTATACCTCTATGATGCATATTACTATTTGTAAGTATAGTATTTACAATCCCTTCAGTTAAAATACCTGTTTTTTGATCTTTTTTTAATACAATTTTTACTCTTAAACCTGGCTTTATGTATTTTTTTAACTGATTTTTCTTATTTATTAAATTTCCACGATTATCTCTAAAATTAATATCTTCATCATTTTTATTATTTATAAAATACTTAATAAATAGTTTTATCCATCTATTTGCAACTTTTAAAAGTACATCTCGACTATCTGGTAAAATACTTTTAATATAATCTGCCTCTCTGATTGCAAAATCATACTCCTCTTGAGTTATATCTTGTATGTCTAATGCATCCTTTAATTCATCTTCATCTAAAGTCTCAATCTTACCACTTATATCATATGTCACATCAATATATAAATCCTTGTAATGTGGCATTCCACGCTCATCTAAATAGTTTTCTAATGTTATATCAAAATACCATTGTAATATATTTCCTTTATCATCAAAATTCATAGTTATTGCATAATTTTTACCAATTGGAATTATAGTTATCCAAATATATCCATTATCTAAAATACATACATCTCTATCTTCTACTTTTATTACTTTTCTTTGATTTATTTTTTCAAAATATGTTCCAGCAACATAATAATCTATTCCCTCAAAAGTAGTTTTTGCAAGTTTAGTATACGACTTATCCACTCTATACCAATCTTTTCTTGAGGCTCCTTTGATTTTCAACTTAACCACCCACTTTTTAAATAGTATAGCATAAAGAAAAATAAATGTGAAGAAAAAATATGACAAGAATTTAAAAAATCCTTGCCATATTATTTCTCATTTTCTATTATACTACTTTTTAAAGTTATAACACCAATTTCTGGACTATTAAAAACTCTTATTGGAACTGTAGCTTTTCCCATTCCTGCACTAACAAACATAGTTGAATTCTCTCTTACATATTTTCCAAAACAATATTTTGGAAATAGTTTTCTCCTAGGAGATAATAAACCAATTTTAAAGAAACGTATAATTCCCCCATGTACATGTCCAGAAAATATTAAATCAAATCCAAGTTTAACATATAGTTCAAAATTTAGTGGATCATGTGATAATAATATGTTTAATTTATCTTTATTTACCTGTCCACTTTTATTTCTAAGATATGTAAGATATCTATCAATATTTTTAGAATTTTTTTCTTCATATCTTATATTATCTTTAAAATTAAGTCCTACTATATTAATTTTTTCATCTTTATCAATATACATTCCATCATCTCTTAATACATAAACACCATTTTTTTCTAAGACATTTATATATTTACTGTACTCTTTATATCCTAAAGCACGTTCATGATTTCCAATAGAATAGTATACAACATATTTATCAAATATAGGTTTTAGCTCTTTTATAAATTTTACTATATTTCCTTCTCTTCTATCTACAATATCTCCTGTCATAAAAATATAATCTGGTTTTATTTTATTAATCTTTTCAATTAATTTTTGATTATTTTTACCAAATCTTTTACTATGCAAATCTGAAATATGTAAAATCTTTATTCCATTATATTCATATGGTATTTTATCACTATTATATGTATATTTTCTTATAGCTATATGATTATTTGAAAAAATGATATATATAATAAAGATTAATATTATTAAAATTAAAACTCCAACAAACGTCAGCGGGTCCAATTTATTCATTCCCCCTATCTGATATAATATTATACAATATTTTTTTCTTTTTTACAAGTATATAATGCAACCTTTCTAAGCTAAATTTAAGTAGTATTGTTTTATCTTTATTATATGTTTGTGACAAAATAATGAGAATACTTTAAGTAATTTTTTATTCCGATATTCTCTATACATAATCTTATTTATATATAAATAGAGCGTTTAAGTATATCACTCTAAACACTCTATTCTATACTATTTTTTCTTTTTGATAATAATTGCTACTGTACAAATTACTATTACACTCACTACAAATATACCAATATATACATATATATTTTTATCACTTGTATTTGGTATATTAAACAACATCTTTTTGTATACAATATTTATGTTATTCTCTTTTCCATATTCTATTACAATACTTTTTTCTTCTGTATAATATCCATCTATTTTAGGTAGTTCTATTTCTTCTGTATTTCCTATATTTCCTTCTTTTTCTATTGTTTCTATTATATTTCCTTTTTCATCTACTATATTTATTGTTACTTTAACTTTTAACTTTTCTACTTTTATTTTTACTACTATTTCTTCTATTGTATATTCTCCCTCTATATTTTCAGATGTATTTATTATTTTATAGTTTTCTATCTCTTTTACTTCTACTTTATACTTTTCTCCTACTTTTCCCTCTATTATTTCTTTATATATCTCTTTTCCTTTTTCATCTTCATATATTACTTCTATTATTGCTTGTTTTTTTTCATAATAATATACAACTTCTATAACTTCTCCACTTAGTTTTCCTTCTTCATTTCCTACTACTTCTATAAAATTATATTTTTGTAACTCTAATCTCTTTGTATTATATTTTTCTCCTACTAATCCTTCTATTTTTTCTTCTTTTATTACTTCATTATTTTCCTTATCTATATGTTTTACTTTTACTCCTCCTGCTATTTTTTTATATCCATATATTACTTCTATTTCTTTTCTTCCTACTATTCCGTTTACTTTTCCTGATGTTTCTACTAATTTATATCCACTTATCTCTTTACTCTCTGTTGTATAATTTTCTCCCTCTTTATACTCTTTTTCCTCTTTTTCTATTTCATTTCCACTATTTAAATCTATATATTTTATTATTACCTTTGATAACTTTCTATATTTATATGTTACTGTTATTGTTCCTTCTTTCATTTCTCCGCTTTTATTTGTTGGTTCTTCTACTAGTTCGTATCCAGATATATCTTTTGACTCTGTATTATATCTATCTCCTTCTATTCCTGTTATTGTTTCTTTTTCTTCTATTTCTTCTCCTGTTACTTCATCTATATATTTTACTTCTATATTACCTACTTTTCTTATATAGTATACTTTTATTAATCCCTCGTTTTCTATTTTACTTGGTATATTTTCTGGCTCTGTTCTATCTAGTTTATATCCTCTATACTTATCTTCTATATTTATTTTTGATTTGTCTACATCCATTATATCTTCTAGTACTTGTACTGTTTTATTTTCTATTTGTGTATCTTCTTCTACTTTTTCATTATCCTTATAGTACTCTACTCTATAACTTATTTCCTTTGTTTTATTTTCATCTGGTATATAATATACTTTTATTACATTATTATCCACATTTGTTGTTATTTTTAGTGGTAGATTTTCTATCTTTTCAAACTTATATCCCTCTTTTATTTTTTCTGTATACTTTTCTATTATACTTTCATACTCTGCTTCTTTTGTTTCTGTCTCTTTTTCTTCTTTTTCTCCATTATAATAATACTCTACTTTATATTCATAACTATTCTTTATCCACTTTGCTGTTATTTCTCCATCTTCTATTCCATATGTATATTTTGTTCCATCTATTTCTCCTTCTGTTGCTTCCCATCCATCGAATGTATATCCTTCTTTTTCTGGTATTCCTAATTCTATTGTTTCTCCTACTAGTCCTTCTTCTAACTCTGGATTTTCTTCTCCATTTATATTTCCACCATCTAAGTTTATTGATTGCTTTGATTTTACTTCTATTTCTAAAGTTATTACTTCACTTATATTTCCTGCTACATCTACTGCCTTCATATGTATATATTTTCCATTATCTTCTAACTCTATCTTTATATTTTCATCTTCTACATATGTTCCTGTATTTATATCAAAATCTGTATTTTCACTATTTTCATCTATTATATAATAATATCCTTTTACTCCTGTTTTAACTAACTCTTCTCTTTCATTTGATGTTTTAAGTAATAGACTATCATCTTCTTTATCATATGCTTCAACATAATATGTATATGTACTTCCTTTATCTTCTGTATTATAACTTATTTTTATTTTGTTTTCTTCTTTTACTCCTGTAATTGTAATTGTTGGTGTATCTGGTCCTTCTAAATCTTGTGCTAGATTATCTATCATTTCTCCTTGACTATCTATTGTTGATATATTTTCAAATTCTTCCTGTCCTTCTTTTTTCCTATATACTTTAAATATTTTATTTTCTGTGTTGTATGTAGACCACTCTAATATTATTTCTCCTTTTTTATTTTCTGTTGATAGATTTACACTTGTTGTTAATTCTAAATCTGCTATTTTTACTTCATATGTCTCACTTACATTTCCTACTTTATCTTCTGCTACTACATAAATATATTTTTTATCATTTATATTAGATATAACTATTTCTTCATCTACTCCTACTTCTATATTTTCATATTCTGACATATCAACATTCTCTAATTTTTCTTCACTTGTCATATATCTATATTTTGTTACTCCTGATCCTTCTCCTAGTAGTTCATGTCTATCATTTGATGTTATATTTAATTTATTTTTATTTAATCTTACTTCTGTTATTGTAGGTGCTGTGTTATCCAATTTATCTATTGTTATTGCTTGAGTTTTTAAATTTCCTAGTTCATCTTTATAGAATACATTTAAGTTTTTAGGACTATATACATCTCCTACAAATTTATAATCTCTTGTATATGTATTCTCATTTTTCTCTGCTAACTTATAATCTGCTACATCATTAAATCCTATTGATATGTTTCCTATTCCATAGTCTGTTGCTTCAAATGTAAATTCTTTTGATTTTGCCCAGTCTCCTAATATTTCATTTGAGGAAGTTGGTTCTGGTGCTATTCTATCTATTTTTGATACTATAAACTCTTTCTCTGTACTATTCTCACAACTATCTGTTACTATTGCTTTAAATGTTTTACCTTCTTCACCTGCTTCTATATCTGGTGTAAAACTTATTGAATATGCTTGGTTTATTACATTTGTCCCTCCTTCTGCTACTACCTCTTCATTTTCGTTTACAATTTTTACATTTACTGCATTACAATAGTTTTCTGTTCCAGAAATTATTATTTCTTTTGATTTTTCCCAATTACTATTTGTATTAGTTCCAATTGATATACTTTCTATTTTAGGTTCTATTGGATCTGGATAAATATCAAACCATGTTGTATCAAAAACACCTTTTCTTCCATCTGCATTCACATTAACCCTTATATACGCTTCATATCCTGCTTTATATTCACTTTGGAATGTTGCTGTTGTTGTAACAACTACTTCTGTTTTTGAACTATTTATACTAGTTACTTTTTGATTAGTACTTGAATATATCGTAGAATTTCCCCTTATCATAGATGTTTCAGCAAATGTAGCTCCATTAGTTAAATTTAATGTTGTTGTAATAGTATATGTTGTAGGTGCAACTGCCATATTTCTTGAAATTTCTTGAGAACATGTTCCAAATTCTTTATGACATGTTTGACAATAAATTTCACCTTTTTCTAAGTCTATCTTTCCTTTATGACATTTAATTGTTCTTGATTGTTTACATATTGAACATGTCCCTAAATTATCACAAGTTAATCTAGTTCCATCTGATTTATAACATGGTTCTTCCCATGGTAACTCTTTTTCTAAACTTTGTTCATATAATACTCCATTTAAGTAATATGAATAATTTATATGTTCATTACATACACTACATTTTTTTATATGATCAAAATTTCCTTCTGTATTGAGTCTTGTAGTATAAGATTTTCCATCCCATACACACGGTTTATGACCTGTTTTAGAAAATCCACATATGCATACACTTATATATGAATTATTTCTATTGCATGATTCTTTTCCAGTTGCCCATGTTGTACTCATATTATGAGTATCTATATTTTGTTTTTTATTACAAAATATACATTCTTCCCAATGTTTACTTTCATCATACATAGTCTTATATACATGTTCGTGTTCTATTTCTTCTTTAATAACTAATCCTGTTACATCTATAATTGTTGCTGTTTCTGTCACTTCTTGCAAATCATTTTTAGAACTTTTTGTTATAATAACTATACTAGTTAAAACTAACAATGTTATTACAACTACACTAATTATCATTGTCTTTAAACCTTTTCTTTTCATTTTCATCCTCCAATTTTTGGTTAGTTTAATTTTTATATATTTATATCTCTTTTTCTTTTATTCTTTTCCTATTTTTATATAATATACTATTTTTCAAAAATACTGAATGACTTATTGTACAATACTATATGACCTATTGTACTTGTTTTTAGACATAAAAAGCACTGGTACCATTTCTAGTATCAGTGTATATATTTTAAGACAGAATTGTCCCTTGTTATTTATTTTTTCCTTTATGTTTTTAAGTTCTAGTTGTGTGTGTGTGTGTGTGTAGTTCATTCACACTTTTACGTACTTTAGTTTCCATAATTTTTCCTTTTTTTCCTCTTTTGATCATATAATGATTCTATCATTTTCTACATATTTTTTCAAGCACTCATGTAAAATATTATATAACTTTTTTTATTATCTCTATAATTATACAAAACATTTGTATAAATTTTGTGTGTTAAAAATAAACCATTTATGCAAAATATATTGAATCCATTTCATCTAATACATTTTCTAATTTATATTTATCAAAATTTAATGTATTAGTTCTAGAAAACATATCAGCAATATTTTTTCCATTTATTATTGTTGTAATAGCATTTGCCATCTTTTCTACATCATCTATATCTACTAAAAATCCATTTGAATTGTTTTCTATTATCTCTCTTGTACCTCTACAATTAGTAGCAACAACTGGAATATTACACATAAGAGCTTCAATTATTTCAATTGGCATACCCTCTGTCATAGAACAAGAAAGTACCATATCTGATATTTTCATTAATTTTTCTATATCATCTCTATAACCTAAAAATCTAATTTTGTTTTTTATATCATATTCACTAGCAAGTCCTTGATATCTTCCATTTAATTTATCACTACCTGCAAGTAAAAGTACTACATTACTATAATTTTTCAAGACCTTATTTAATGCCTTTATTCCCATTTCTTGATTTTTCCTCTCGCATAAATTACCTACACATAAAATTACAAAAGTATCTTTGTCAATTACTAAATCTTTTTTTAAATCATTTTTTTCTTCTAATGTCATATTATACTCTAATTTTTTAATATCAATCCCCATTCCAGGTATATTGCAAATATCATCTATATCAAATTCATCTAATGCCTTATCATAATCTTCTTCATTTACAGTAATTAAAGTATCAGTATTTTTAGCAAGCATTTTTTCAATTTGTAATGCAACTGTAGATGTAGCTTTATTATTTTCATCATAAAAATCAAAACCATGCGCTGTATATATAACTCGCGTACCCTTTTTTCTTGCATTTACTGCAGACATTCTAGTTACAAAACCTGCTTTTGTTTGATTTGCATGAATTATTTCATAATTTTCATTATCAATTATTCCTTTTAATGATTTTATAGTCCTTATAGAATTAAAATTTGTTAAACTAAGTCCTGATATATCAAATGGTATAGTAAACTTTTTATCTGTATATGGAATATTCCTTGTACCACTAGTTGCAACATGAACTTCATATCCCTCTTCTTTAAATAATTTTAAATATGGTAGATGAAAAGCTAGTATATGTTCATCTGTATCTGCTGTAAATAAAACCTTTTTATTCACTTTAATCACTCCCCTTTAATTTATATATAACATGTTTTACAATCTTAACAAAACTTACACCAAGTAACATGCCTAGTGAATCTATAATTACATCTTTTATTTCTCCTGATCTATTTGGTATAAACAATTGGTGAAACTCATCAGTTATTGCATATATTAAACCTATAACAAAACTAATGAAATATATATACTTTGTAAATTTAATATTTAATAACAAACACAAACATATTAAAATTCCACCAATTGTATATAAAGTAAAATGTGCTATTTTTCTTACAATATAACTTAAATTTCTTACTTGTTCATCAGAAATATCATTTTTAAATATAGCTTTGGTAAAATTATTACTGGTATTTTCTGATTTTTTACCTGTCTGTGATGAAAGCATAAATACTATACTCATCCATATTATAACTAAAGCTATACTAATATATTTTAATAATTTTTTCATTGTTTTCTCCATTTATTAATATATTATCATATTAGAAATTTGTTTTCAACAAAAAGAATGTGTATTTTTCTACACATTCTCTAGTATTATTTATTTAATTTAACAGATAGTCTTACTGGGTGATGATCACTATATGAAAAAGAATTTTCTATAGTTTCTACTGATTTTAATTCTATATTTGGACTTAAGATATATCCATCAATTACATATAACTGAGTATTATCATAATTCCCACTATATACCTCATTTAAAAGTCTTGAAGTTGGTTTACTTCCATCTACAGCATAATTCCATTTTTTAGGTAAAAAATCTTCTGGAATTGTAGCAGCTGAAAAATGTGTTTCATCTAACACAGGATATTTTGAATTATCTACAACAGGAAATTTTTGATTAAAATCTCCACCTGCTATAACATAGTTTCCTTTATTATATTCTTCTACCATTAATTCTTTTAATATTTCTAATTGTCTTAGTCTTGTATTACCATCATCATATGCTTCTAAATGTAGATTTATAAGAACAAATTCTTTATCACTTTCATCAATTTTCATTCTCTCAACCATTAGACATCTCTTAAACATAACTGCTCTCATAGGCCATTTATATGCACTAGGAAGTGCAATTCTAGTTGCAGTAGACGAAAATTTATTTAATATTGCCATACCACCCTCAACATGTCCAACAGGATTTAAAATAGGATAGGGAATGTACAAACATTTATGATAAAATGCATAAGTTGCCTCACCTTTAAAATCTTTTTTTAACCCTTCATATTGATTCATATTATATGATCTTTTAGCATTATAATCTACTTCCTGAAATAAATAAATATCTGCATCTTCATTTTCTATTAAATTTTGTAATGCTGCTAAATTTTTGTTTACATTACTAGCAGTTTTTGGCATTACATTTTTTCCACCATCCATAAAAAAATCTTGTGTACTATCCAGTGATAAATATCCTAAGTTATATGTTAAAAGTTTTATTTCCTCATCTTGCTTTAATGTCTTAGTTGCTTTTCCATCTATACTTAAATTTTCCACATCTTCAGGCATATACTCTGTTATCATAAGAGTGGCAAAACCTAATACTAATATAGATAATATAAAAACAACTATTCCAATAATTATTTTTTGTAAGCTATTATCTCTCACATGGCTCACCCCATTTGAGACTATTATACAATATTATCTATATAAAAACAAGATTAAAAAACAATTTTTTAACAACCAGTATTTGGTAATCTTTTGGGTATTTCTATATTGTCATTTTTTACATTTATAAGTATCTCTTCACCATTTTTAGATATCTCAAATTCAGTAATTTTATCACTTAATTTATAATACTTTGGTGCTTCTATCTCCTGTATTTTATATTTGCCAACAAATAAATTTTTGGATATTGCAACTCCTTCTTCATTTGTTATTAATTCATCTAACTTATTTCCTTTAAGATCATAAATTGCAAACTTTGCTCCTTTAAGTGGCATATTAGATGAAATATTACTTAGTTCATTATCTTTTGTACTAGTCTTTACTATTTTTACTTTTCCCATAGCTTTTTTGTTTTTAAATACTACTTCATTTAATTCTCCAAACTTTACATCTAACTGCACTATATTATTATCATAGTCTATATAATAATCTTTTGGCACTTCAATTTCTTCAATATTTAATTTTGCTTGTCTATCCATTTTTAAGTCTAGGATAGCATCTAATGATATTTCACCATTTTCATCTGTTATATATTCTCCATATACTTTATTTGTAGTAGCATCAGATATTTTAAATTTCACCCCAGGTATTTTTATTTTTTCATTATCTGCATCTACTTTTTTTATCTTTAGTAGTGTATCTTTTTTCTTTATACCCATATTCAAAATAATATTTTCTTTTCTAATTGGTGTAAGAGTTAATGCTACATTTTGCATATTGGGTACTTGTGATACACCAAAAAGTGATACATTTTCTTTTAATTTATAATCTATATTTAATTTAATACTTGTATCTCCTTTTACACTACTTACTGGTAATAATACTTTAAAACTTTCTTGATTTAAAAAGAACTTTATTTTCTCATTATTTTCATCTGTAAGTATTACATCTTTATTATCTGACTTTATTGATATGCTTTGTACATTAAAACTTTTGGATATCCTATATTCTTTTGAATAATAATTTGAATCTTTCTCATCTATATCAAATTCTGACTTAGTCTCATATATTTTTATTGGTAATACTGCATTATACTCTTTATTAATTCCATTACTATATATATTATTTATTGCATTAACTACTCTTTGATATGATTCATCGTTTGCACTAAGTCTTGATAAATCAAGACTATTTGTATAAGTCCATATAGCAAATTGACTTGCAAATCTTGCCTCACTTACAGTTTCTAAACCTAATTCTTGCAGTGATTTGTAAGGATAGGCATTTGCTATTATAGAAGAAATCTTAGGATCATTAATAGTTTCATTTACAGATACTCCATATCCATTATTTTCCTCAGCACCTGGTACTCCTAAATCTAGGCAATATACTGTTTCTTCTTCTCCATTTTGATTTAAATAATAATATTCATAATTTTTTTGTCTTACACTACCATATGTTACATATGATATTGGATCATCATGATAATAAATATTATATGTACCAAGCTTGTCATCAAATGTTGTTGCAAATATAGAATTTAATACATTTACAAATAATAACATTACAATTATTACCTTATTTATTTTTTTTCTTGTCACTTATATATACTCCTTTCGCTACCTCTAATACAAAGTCTTTTATTAGGACTATTTTCTACACAAGTGATAAGTGTTATGACATTTTTATCATCAATTTTCTCTATACATGAAAAATCATATACATCTATTATTTTAATGCTTTCTACTTCATAAATTCTATTTCCATTTTTACAATTATAATATATTTCATCACCTTTTTCTAATTCATGCAATCTTTTAAAATAGTTTATTTTATTTCCTCTATTATGTGCTGCTATGCATACATTTCCATTAAATATATCAGTATCTTCAAAATGACCAATAGCCCTATCTAAGACTTCATCACTTATTCCCTCTTCTATATTTACTTTTTCTAAATTCATTTTTGGAATTGAAATATACCATGAAACATCTTTTACATTTTCTATATCTACAAAATTATTATTTTTATTTTCTTCTTTGAAATCTATTTTTGAACAAACATTTGAAAACTTAAAAAAAATTATTAGAACAAATAATATTATAGATAAAATTATACAGATAATGGTAATTATATCTTTTTTATGTTTTTTCTCTAGTAAATTATCCACATTATCCTCCTATGTAGAATTAATTTTACTTGTAACGTCACAGTAACATGATTATATGACACAAATCCCTAAAAGTCAAGAAAAATCGATCGCAATATTCGACAAAAAAATAAGCTAAACACTATCATTTAACTTATTTTTTATTCTCCACTTGTTTTAATGATATCTTTTATTGATGAATAATATTTCTCATCTTCTTCTAAAAATATGTCATCTCCTACTAACATATATGCTCTAAGTAAATATTCTTTTGCATTTTCATCATCTTTAGTTTCTACTAATGTTTCTCCAAGCCTAAGTAATACATATGGATTAGCCATTCCATTTGGACAATTCATAGCATCATAGTATGAATCTCTTGCTTTTTCATAATCTTTTAATGATAAGTAAATATCACCAAGTGCTACATATATCCAAGTTGCCGCTTCATAGTTTATCTTAGGATTTGGAATTAAATCTAGTGCACTGATATAGTTTTCATATGCAAGCTCTGTATTCCCATCTTCTAGTAACATATCGCCTTGTCTGCAATACTCAGTTATCTTTGAGTAAGCTTCCTCGCTAATTTCCATATCTTCCTCCCTAAACAAAATAAAATCTAAATGTACTTTTTATTATAACACAAAAAAATATTTTTGGAATATCTTTTTTAAAATTTTTGGAATTTTTTCATAAAATATTTCTTAAGTATTTAAAAACGAGTTTTTATCTAATGGACAAGCAATATAATATATGCTATAATTTTCATATGGAGGTGTCGTTTTTGGACCAAAATTCAAAATATTATATAAATATTATGTTTAAATTTATAATATTTGCTTTTATTGCATTAATTATTTTCGCTACTTACAAAGTTGCCATATTTTATATACCATTTATTATAGCCTTTGTTGTAGCATCTATAGTTGAACCTTTAATCAAATTTTTTATGAATAAATGTAAATTAAATAGAAAAATTTCGAGTATTATATCATTATTATTAATACTTAGTTTAATAATTGGTGTTCTTTTTATAATTATTACAAATTTAATATCAGAAGCTATTTCTCTTACTGAGAACTTAAATACTCATATTTCTAATTTTTATAATTTTGGTATGAATTTGTTTAAAGATTTTAGAAATGGAAAATTTGCTATTCCTACAGAACTTATAAATATATCTGATAAAGCTTTTGATACAATTTTAAATAGTACTAAAGATATTATATCATCAGTTTTAAATGCTACTATTAATACTATTAGTTCTGTACCTACAATTCTTACAAATGGAATTATAACAATTCTTGCCATTATTTTTATTTGTTTTGATAGAGACTATGTCAAAAAAACTGTAAAAAAACATGTACCTAATAGTTGGCTTAAGAAATTTAAAGAAATATTTTCACAAATGTGTAGTGTTTCATTCAAATATATTAAAGCAGAAGCAAAACTTTCAGGAATTTGTTTTTTAATTGTTCTAATTGGACTTAATATTATGGCTTTTATTGGTATGGATATAGAGTACCCAATTATCATGGCTATAGTTATTGGATTTATTGACTTATTACCATTATTTGGTGCAGGTGCTGTTATGGTACCATGGGCAGGATATTTACTATTTACTGGTAATACTACAGTTGCAATATCAGTACTTATCATATGGATAATATGGGCGGTTATAAAACAAGTTATTGAGCCACACTTTGTTAGTAAACAAATGGGAATGCACCCTTTATTTACCTTAATTGCTATGTATACTGGCTCTAAGCTTTTTGGCGTATTTGGCTTAATACTTGGACCTATTGCATTTCTTATACTAAAAAATGTTTTTAGTGGACTTTTTTCAAAAGGTGTATTAAAAAGTATTTTTGAAAAAGAATAATATAAACAAATAAAGGAGGATACCTATGGCAAAAAAAATTAAACAAGAAGATATAATAAAAGAATTTAATTGTGATAAAAAAACATCAAGAAAAACAGTTTCAAGATTAATTAAGGAGGGTTCTTTTTTACTTAAATTTCAATATGTATTACATATAATATATAAGATAATTTTAAATTTAACAATAATAGCATATATTATATCTATACCTATAGTTGCTTTTAATCTTATATCAACTGAAAGTGAATGGTTTTTAATATTATTATGTTATCTTTTTATACCGCTTTTAGCATACTTACCTATACATATTATATTACTTATAATTAGAAAAATATTTAGATTTAATGATGAATTATATGTTATTTTACATCCAAAAAAAGAAAGGATTTTAATAACTAGAGATAAAATAGGAATTACAGATTCTGCAGGAATGTTTATGATAGCATTTTCTGAAATTAAAGATATAGAATATAACGATGATCTTTTAAAAATATATGCTCCTTATAATTATGTTGGAAAAAAAGCTGTTAGAGATCGTTCATATCCAACTGAACGTATTTATAAAATTGTAGACTATAAGTTTAGAGTAACCGAAAAAGATGAACCAACTCCATCAATTTCAATATATAATCATTATGCTTCATTTAATGAAATTATACAAGAGGTAGAAAACAGAAGAAGAAAATAAAACAGTATAAAGTGAAAAATGCTTGAAATTACATTTGTAAGATCAAGCATTTTTATCTTATTTTGCTTCCTTCCAGTTGTTTTTGTTAATAATTCTTCTCATATTTTGTGCACCTACAACATTTTGAGTATGAATACGTATTGGATAGTTTCTTCCCGTTTCTTCAAGCCAGTCTAAAAGCTTAATATAATCTCCACCATCTTTAGCATAATCTCCTGCATCATGATCAACATCAATGAGGATTATGGATGCATATTTAAGAGAGTCATATACTTGACTTCGTAATGTATATTCACGATTTTCGAAACACTTTCTTGCGATATTCATACGTCTTTTCTCAAATCTTTCACAAAAATTAATAATCTCTTTTGCTTCATTTACAGAACGAGCCCAGTATCTATTCCCTGACCTATTGGTATGGGTCTTACATCATCTACCCATAACTTTATACCTTTAAAAGTATCGTATTCAGTTGGTGAAACTTCCAATTCTACAAAACCCATTTTTTACCTCCTAATAATCATTATTGTGTTTAAAATATCATGGTAACATTATATCATGTTTTTGTATTATGTCAACTCAAATGCATTGTTTTAAATATTGAATACAATACCATTTATTACACATTTTTAAAATATAAAAAATAAAATATAACAATATTAAATATTAAATATTTATAAAATTTTTACTTATAATATAACTATTGGAGTGATTATATGAAATCAATTTGGGATAATGATATAAATCAAAATAATAAATTTAGTATATTAAACGATAACATTTCAACAGATGTTTGTATTATTGGTGGTGGAATTACTGGTATAAGTATTGCATATGAATTATTTAAAAATAATATAGACTTTGTATTACTTGAGAAAGATAAAATTTGTAGTAAAACTACTAATTTTTCTTCTGCTAAAATAACGAGTCAACATGGCATTATATACAGTGAACTAACTAATAAATATGGAGAAGAATTTACTAAATATTATTTAGAAGCAAACAATAATGCTATTTTTAACATACAAAAAATTATTGAGAGGGAAAATATACAATGTGATTTTAAATACGAAGATGCATATATTTTTACACAAAATGTATCAGATGTTAACATTATAAAAGATGAATATAAGACTTTAAATAAATTAGGTTCTAAAGATGTTGAGCTTTTAGAGAATATAGACGTAAATATTAATTGCTGTCAAGCTATAAAATTTAAAAATCAAGCAAGTTTTAATCCAGTAAAATATACCTTATCACTTGCTAATATAATACATAATAAGAATAAAAATATATTTGAAAACACTTGTGTACAAAATATAAAAGAAAAGGATGGAAAATATATAATTAATACTTCAAATTACTTGGTAACTACTAAATATGTAGTACTTGCTACTCATTTTCCAATAAAAGATATTCCTGGATTTTATTTTCTTAAAATGTATCAAAATACATCATATATTATTGCAGTAGATATAGGTACAAATGAGTTCAATGGAATGTATATAAATTATGAAGATCCTACTATATCGCTTAGATCATTAAAACAAAATAACAAAACAATTTTATTAATTGGTGGTAATAATAATAAAACTGGAGATATAGATACTATAGATAAATATTCTAGTTTAGAAAAACTTGCATATAAGCTTTATCCAAATTCAAAAATACTATGTAGATGGAATACACAAGACTGTATTTCTATAGATAAAGTACCCTATATTGGAAGATTTTCTAAATACACGAGAAATATGTTTGTTGCAACTGGTTTTAATAAATGGGGAATGACTACATCAAATGTAGCTGCAAATATAATTACAGATATGATACTAAATAAACAAAATAAATATGAATGGGTATTTAAGGCTACAAGATACAAACTTTCAAAAAATATAAAAGAAGTATACTATATTGCTAACCAAACAATGCAGTCTATGATAGTAAATAAATTTAAAATAAAAGAGGAGAATATAGATACTATACCTAATAACACAGGAAAAATTATAAAAGTAAATGGTAAAAATATAGGTATTTATAAAAATGAAGATGGAAAAATATATAAAATTAATCCATATTGTTCACACTTAAAATGTTTACTTACTTTCAATAGTCTTGATAAAACATGGGATTGTCCATGCCATGGATCTAGATTTGATATATATGGAAATGTAATAAACTCTCCTGCAAGTAAAAAAATAGAATATACTACTTAATTTTATTGTTAAGTAGTATATTTTAATGTATTGTTAAAGTTAATCAAACTATTATATCAACAGATGTAAGATAATTTAAATACAACTATTGTTAAAGTTAAACCATTGAAAAACCAACATCTTCTTATTGTATAATATCATATAAAGCTTGATATTTCAACATTTATACATTTTTTCCAGCGATTTAGTAAAATTTGACTTTTGCTATATTACTAGATTTTATCAATTTAGCTGGAAAAAATCTCCTTATATATACTATTAATAACAATTTTTTTACTTCATATTTTGTTAAGTAATTTTCTATTGTTCTTCATATATATTTGTGTCAATATATGTCTAATTATAGATTTTATTTTACATAACTTGATTAATATTTGATTTTATGTTATAATATAATAGTAACTTATTTAACTTACCAAAACTATGGTAAAATAATTTTAAAAGGAGATTTTTTTATGACTGAATTAAAATGTAGTAACTGCGAATTTTGCTGGTATGATGTGAAAGAAAACGAGAACCGTTGCAGAGACAGAGGAAATATTCCTGTTGACGTAATGCCTTCTGATTGCTATCACAGAATCGTCACAAGCAAGGCTGCCTGTGACGATGAATTAAGAAGTTTCTAAGTAACTTTTTTTGGGAGTGGATGTAATGTATTCACTCCTCATTTTAATTTGTCATATAATATATAAAATATCATATATATATAATAGAAAACTTTTGATTTTTTAAAGTTTTTATGTTATAATGTTATAGATGGTGCATTATTCTAGTTGCATGAAATATTAAGAGAGTGGGGCTAAAAATCCACAGAAGGGCACACCGATGAAGTTTCTTGTTTATGCGCGATACGCCCAGTATTGTGTGTTTTCAGGGAGTAAAGAACTTAGGGTACAATATAATGGCATATATTGCAACCCCTATTTTCGTTGAGGTCTACACAAAGCTTATTTTCTCTAGCAAGTTGTAGATATAACCTATGTTGAGTGCCAAGACACAAAATGCATAGTGTAGCCTGTCTTGAGTGGTAGTTTGGGATTTTTGTAAAGGTAGGTAATTTCAATAGGCCTTTGTTTTTACTTATTAAAATGAAATTATTATTGCAAAAAAGACTAATAATATGAATTGCATTAAGGAAAACTTCTAGAGTGTTGACTTATAAAAGTCTAGTTTTTTAAGGATTAAGGTACGGATTTAAGTGGTGATCTAGTTTTCTTATAGGCGACTTAAGAATATTTCTTTTAAATGGAAACGGCTAAATAGTAATATTTAGTAAGAAATAGAGAAATTCTACTAGACCTAAAACCGTAAAATTTACTTAATTAACTACCATCTATTTTTTTACATATAAAGTGAGGATGAATTTAAATGAAATATAAGTCGAAAGACTCCAATAATAAAAAAGACTCTAATTTAAAATGGATTGTAACAGTATCTTTAATAGCTCTGCTACTTTCTTTATTTTTGTCTTTTACAGCAACAAAAGCAATATCTAATTTAAATATTATACTTGCTATACTATTATTATTATGTGTAATTTTTATTGGAATATTATTTGATATAATAGCAGTTGGAGTAACTATTGCAGATGAAAATAACTTCCATGCAATGGCAAGTAAAAAAGTAAAAGGTGCCAAGACATCAATAAAACTCATAAAAAACTCACATAAAGTTTCAAACTTTTGTGCTGATGTTGTAGGAGATATATGCGGTGTACTTAGTGGTACAGTTAGTGCAATTATTGCATTAAAAATAACGGAGTATTATAACTTAACTTTTGACATTCAAGCTATTATAACAGCTATTGTTTCAGCTCTTACAATAGGTGGCAAAGCAGCTGGAAAAATAGTGGCTAAAGCAAATAGTACAAAAATAGTAGCACTTGTAACTAAAGTACTACACTTATTTTCTAAAAATAAGACTATCAAGAATGATAATTAATATATTAAGCCTTGTAAGATTACTTTACAAGGCTTTTTTATTTATATTTTATCTATAATTCTTTCATATTCACCTTTTTTAGTGTCTACAACAACATAATATATATTACTACTTCCAAATTCTGTTTGACCGAGTTGTATACAAATTGTATTGTTTATTTTATCGTACCACACATTCATAATACTTGGTGATTCATGTATATGTCCATGCATAATATATACTTCATTTTTTCTCCTATATTATTTAATTTTATTTTCCATAGTATGCTTCTATAAGTATTTGTTTTAATTCTTCTACTAAAGGAAGTCTAGGATTTGCAGTAGTACATTGATCTTCAAAAGCTCTATCAGCAAGCAAATCTACTTTTTTCATATATTCTTCTTCATTTAGTCCTTCCTCTTTAAACGATTTTGTCATATCAAGTTTTCTCATTAATTCCTGTATAGCTTGTATTAATGAATTTACTCCCTCTTCTGTCGTATTTGCCTTAAGACCTAGTCTCCTTGCTATATCTGCATATTTTTCATCTGCTATAAAATATTCATATTTTGGAAATGATACAAATTTTGTTGGTTTTTTTGCATTATACTTTATAACATATGGTAGAAGTATGGCATTTGCTCTACCATGTGGTACATGATACTCTGCTCCAATTTTATGAGCTATACTATGATTTATTCCAAGAAAGGCATTTGAAAATGCCATACCTGCAATTGAACTTGCATTATGCATTTTTTCTCTTGCGACAGTATCATTTGCATCCTTATACGATCTTTCTAGATATTCAAAAACAAGTTCAATAGCTTTTATTGCAAGCCCATCTGTATAGTCTGAGGCCATGTTTGAAACATAAGCTTCAATTGCATGAGTTAATACATCCATACCAGTATCTGCAACAACTCTTGAAGGTAGTGAATACACTAATTCTGGATCAACAATAGCAATAGTTGGAACTAGAGCATAATCAGTTATTGGATATTTAATGTGATTTAATTTATCAGAAATAACAGCAAAAGATGTTGTTTCAGATCCAGTACCACTAGTTGTAGGAATTGCTACCATTTTAGCTTTTTTCCCTAAATCATCTATTTTATATACTTTTTTACGTATATCTAAAAATTTACTTTTCATTGCATCTAAATTTACATCTGGTTGTTCATATAACAGCCACATACCTTTAGCTGCATCTATAGGACTACCTCCACCAAGTGCTATTATGCAATCTGGATTAAAGTAATTCATCATTTGAACACCTTTTTTTATTGTATCAAAAGATGGATCAGGTTCAACTTCAGAAAAAATTTCACAATGTACATGTTCTTTTCTCTTTCTTAAATAATATAAAATTTTATCAACATATCCAAGTTTTACCATAGCTTCATCAGTTACTATAAATACTCTTGATATGTCTCTCATTACCTCTAGATATTTTATAGAGCCTTTCTCAAAAAATATTTTATTTGGAACTTTAAACCATTGCATATTAACCCTCCTTTTAGCTACTCTTTTTATATTAAGCAAATTTACTGCTGAAACATTTGCAGTAGTAGAGTTACCCCCATAAGTACCACAACCAAGTGTTAAAGATGGTAAATTTGTATTATATATATCACCAATAGCACCATGAGTAGATGGAGAATTTACAATTAATCTACCTGCTTTCATTTTATGTTCATATTTTTGTATTGCTTTTTTGTCTTCAGCGTGTATAACTGCAGAATGACCAAGTCCGCCATATGATAATAGTTTACTTGCTATATCCATAGCTTCATCTTCATCTTTTGATACATAATATGCAAGAATAGGACTTAATTTTTCTTTGGATAAAGGATATTTATCACCTACTCCATTTAATTTAACAAGTAAAATTTTTGTACCTTTTTCTACTTCAATACCTGCAAGTTTTGCTATAGTATATGCACTTTGTCCTACAATTTTTGAATTTATTTTTGTTCCATTTTCATCTTTTATAATTATATAATCTTCCAACTTTTGAGCCTCTTTAGAATCTAAAAAGTAACAACCATATGACTTCATTAAGCTTTCAAATTCTTTTGATATTTCTTTATCCACGATTACAGACTGTTCAGATGCACATATCATACCATTATCAAAAGTTTTAGACATAATAAGATCTGTTATAGCACGTTTAAGCTTTGCACTTTTATTAATATAACATGGTACATTACCAGGACCTACACCTAGAGCTGGTTTTCCACAAGAATACGCAGCTTTTACCATACCTGATCCACCTGTTGCAAGTATAAGTTTTACATCTTTATTATTCATTAATTCATTTGTTGCACTATGTGAGGGATTTTCTATCCATTGTATACAATTTTTAGGTGCTCCCTCTTTTATTGCTGCATCCCTTATAACTTTTGCTGCTTCAACACTACATTTTTGAGCAGATGGATGAAATCCAAAAATTATTGGATTTTTAGTTTTTACAGCTATAAGTGATTTGAATATAGTTGTAGATGTAGGATTTGTAACAGGTGTAACACCTGCAATTATTCCAACTGGCTCAGCTACTACCTCATAGTCTTCAAGTTCATTATCATCTATAACTCCTACTGTTTTATTGTATTTTATACTATGATAAATATACTCAGAAGAAAACATATTTTTAGTTATTTTGTCTTCATATACTCCTCTACCAGTTTCTTCAACTGCTAATTTAGCAAGTCTCATATGATTTTTCACTGCAGCAATAGACATAGCTTTTACTATTTTATCAATCTTTTCTTGATCTAAACTCTCATATTGTTTCTCTGCATCTTTAGCATTGTTAATTAACATTTCTATTTCTTTTTGCTCATCTGTTTTACTCATATATCCCTCCAAAAAATTTATTATAAATATTTTATCATTAATAAAAATTTGTTTCAATAAAATTAGAAAAATATATAACATAATTCAACTTTTCAATTGGAATTACAAAATATAGTAATATAACTAAAAATTTAAACCTTCGGGTTATGAGCGACGGTTGAACGGTTTTTGTAAGTTTGTGAAATTAGAGTTTTTGTTGGCATTTAGGTATTTACAAGAGTTTTGATTTGCAGAACATTTGTGTCTTTTTATGGTATTTTTGGAGTGGATATTACCCAATTTTTACCCAATGGGTACAGGACGAATGTTTGTTGTATTTCGGCTCTTGTGGGTGCTTTTTGAAAATGAAAAATTTTAATTTTTGGAGGTAGATTTTTATGAGTAATTTGAGAGAGGTTAATAATGATATTTTGAAAGATTGGTTGGATTTTAGGGAGGATACTATTGCTGGTCTTACTTGTGCAGAAGATAAAAAACATTTTATTTGTTTTGAGGAAGTTTCTGAGAGAATTTTGAAGAATGTTCCTGAGCAGAATAAAAAGTATGTTGAGAAACAATTAAAACTACTTGATGATAATTTCTTTGATTATATTTGCTATTGGAATGAGAAGTATTATAGGAATGGGTTTTGTGATGGAGTGCAGCTGATTTGTGGATGTTTTGGAAAATAAAAAAGTACCGGAAGAATTTAATTTTCTTCCGGTTAATTTATAATCATAACAATTTAGAATAAAATAACTTTAAAATATTAATTACTTGCGATTACATACAGTTTAATTCCCAATGTATCAAATAACCATGTTTTAGTAACTCCTAATAATTCTAGTTGAGCATCCGTTACTTTATTTTTAGATACTCCTGGTTGAACAATGTATATATTCATTTTAGTTGAATATACTCTTGACATATTTATCAATGAATTAACTGTATTTTTATCACCTATTTCAAATCTGCTTGCCCCATTGTGTTTATTTTCTCTTAAATTTTCTCTTCTTAATATGTGTTTCAACAATCTTTCTGGTTTTATTTTCCAATTAATTGATTTTTGAGCTTGTCCACATACTTCATATAAATCTCCTATTCTTGCCCCAGGTAAATCTTCTTTTGAATATTTACAATGGAACAAATCTATATTAATTATCTCATTATCGGTTTTTATAGCTATAATATCTGATATTTCTCCAGAACCATCGTCATCGAAAATCAAATCATACCCATTAGACTTAATAGTATCAATTACCTTATATTGAATTGTATCATTTTCTTTTTCAATTCCTTGGGATTCTTTTCTAATATCTATTTTATCCCAATTATATACAATAATATCTTCTTTGTTAAATTTAGGAATTCCTTTTGTAGTTGCTTCTAGATAATATGTATTCTCTAGCGTTGAGCCATCTGCATAAGTTATTTTAGGTGGATATAATTCAAACCATTCTGTTAGCTCTTTATATCTATATCCTGTTTTTATTTCTACTTTTTTCCCCTCTTTAGAATAAACTGCTTTTTTATTAATTATCTTCATTTCAAATTTTTCATTAATACCATTTTCTTCACTTTCTATTACAAATTTTATTTTTCCATTTTCTATATCATTAGATAACTTTATATCAACCTCTGTTAATTCAGCTGTTTTGTCCCCACATCTTATGATGTATCTACTTTCATTGTCAATTAATATATCAGGTTGAAATTCTATACATACTGGAACCTTATTAGGTAATTTTTCTATATCTTGAGGAACTGGTATATCTTTTATAATTTCTTCTACCTTAATATCAGGATTACAAATTTTTTCTCCTACTCTATCACACCACTCTTTCCATTCCAATAGGTTACCGATTTTTTTGCTCCATATTTTTCCTTTTTTAGAACATCCAATACTTGTTTCATCTTGATTTTCATATCCCTTTCCAAATAAATTATTTTTATATGAGTTTAATTTATTTGGGTCAGATATTCCCTCTATTACATCTCTTCCTGCGTACATTCTATAACTTACATATCCACTATTATTTGCATTTAATCCCAATGTAGAAAGCTTTAGTCGTTGTATATTATATAAACATTTAAAGGTATTTTCACCTTTTATGGGTTCTGCATCTTCAAAACATTTATTCAATATTTCTGTAGGTGGATTCTTTGTAGTAGTTCCTACATAAATGATTTTTTTGTATTTATCAAAATATATAATATATAAGTCAAATACAACCTCTCTAACGTCTTCATTTCTGCACCAATCAGTTTTTCCTACATGTTTTTCTATACATGCTAGCACATTTTCTTCATAGTTCTGTGATATAATAATATTATCATTCTTTATTTTTTCTATTGCTCTGTCAATTAAAAAATTTTGATATTTTGTTTTAAAAGTATACATACTTAATGCAGGATATATATTTTGGAGTGGAACTATTTCTGGAATTTCCCCCTCAAAATTTTGTAAAAATTTAATTTTTCTATCTTCTTTATCAACTAATACATCTGCTGTCTGTCTAATAATCTTATTCCAATCTGAATCCTGTGAATATAATTCTTCCATAGCTTTATTCGTCATCTCATTTGAAATATTAGCTATTATAGTAGCATCTCCAATCTTATTATTGCTCGTTCTTGTAAATCTTCCAACAAATTGTATAGTTGTTGCTATAGACTTGTGTGGATCATGTATTGCTGCAATTTTTAATCTTGGGAAATCGAAACCTTCTCCTAACATATTTACGCAAATAATGATTTTACAATCTCCTTTATAAAGCTTTTCTAATATTTCATTTTTCTTATTTTTATTCATTTCATTATTTATCATTAACGGTTTAAATTCCGGTGCTATTTGATTATATATTTCTGATACTTGCTCTGCCCTTCTAATAGATTCAACTCTTGCCATAGCGACATGTTCCCAACCATCTTCTATATCTCTTTTTAATACTTCAACTGTTTTTTTAGCTATTGTTTCATCTGCTTTTTGCTCATCAAATTGCATAACTGATTCAAAATTAATAGCTTTAAAGTATTTTTCTTCTTGTGCTTGCAATAAACTATACTTATATATAATATCTCCTTTTAGCATTTTCCCATCATTTCTAAATGGCGTAGCTGTAAATTGTACAATTTTATTTTTAAACTTATTAGCTATATCTCCCCATTTATTCAATGTAATATGATGGGCTTCATCAATAAATAAATGTGAAAAATTATTATTCATATTTTTTTTGTCTAAATTTATAGCTAATTGCATACTTGTAATTACAACATTACATTGTTTAAAAAATTCTGCTTCTTCCCCTTTTGATTTAAATCCCTTTTTTAAGATTCCAACAACAGGATATTTACAATTTCTATTTATAATGCTTAATTTTGTTAATATTCCTAATTGCTTAAATTTATTCCCTATTTGCTCTCTTAATGCATTACTAGGAGTAATGACTATTAGTCTTTTTATCTCTTCACTTAAAAAAGTTGTAAGCATTACTTCTGTTTTTCCCGTTCCTGTTGGCATTACTACTATTCCCTCTTTATATTTTGGGTTAGTAATGTTAGATAGTATTGCATGAATAGCTCCTACTTGTGGTGTTCTTAATCCTACTCTAATTATATCGTCATTCTCTATTATTTCCTTTTTTATTTTATAATTTGCTTCATACAATTCCTTTATTCGTTCTATATCTTCATCTTGCACATATTTAAACCATTTTAATTCAGTTTCTTCATTTAGCTCTGAATCCTTATATTTTAATACATATTTATAATTTTTAAATCTTCTATTTTGATTAGTTATTAGTATATCTTCATCTAAAATCGTTTTTAGTAAATATCCATCTTCACATTCATATAATTTAACATCTTCATTTAATCCTGCAAAGCCTAATTGAAAAATATTATTTCCACTCATATAACTATTCTTAATAATATATTGTGGGATTTTAATTATCATTTCTATTTTCTCCTCCTTTCACTTTTGTCTGGTTAAATGCTTCTTTTATCGCCTTATCTAGTTGTTCTTGTACACTATCTTTATTAAAAATACTTCCAAATATTTGACTTGTTGCACTATTTACTGACTCATTATTAGCAATTTCTGTAGTTTTTTTAATTTCATTTTCGTTTTCTAATTTTAATATTTCTAACTTATATTTTTGTTCAACTTCTTTTAATTCAAGTTCTAACTTATGCTTTTCCTTCATTGCTTCAACATCTATTTTATGTTGATTTATTAACTTCTCCATATCAGCTGTATTTTGTATTTTTAATACTTCGATATCCTTTTTATTTCCACTCCTAGCCACTAGATATGTTATAATACCACTTATTAGCGCAGTTATGATTGAAAAAATATGTGTTTCCATCCCTTATCACCTCTTTTCCATAATTTTATTTTCAAGTACTTGTTATAGTTATTATAATTTTTTTGAATTATTAATTCTATACAAAATCTGACCAGAAAATTATAATTTTTTTAAATTTTCGAGTCATATCGTATCATTATATAATTTCTTTGGCTTCTCTTTTACTTTTAAAATACAATATCTTTTTTAAGGTTTCTTTCTTTTCCTCTAATGATATTTTATCGTTCTCGAAGTATCGTTTTGCTATTTGTAAGACTTGTTCTGAATTTAACGCTTTTTTATTAAATAAATTGTCCATGCTGACATCAAAATAGTCACTAATTATTACAGCATCATATAGACTCATTTCTCTCCTACCTGTTTCCCAACTTGACACCTTAGATCTACTTATATTTAAATCTTCAGCCATCTTTTCTTGCGATACCCCTTTTAGTATCCTCTGTACTTTCAAATCAACTCCTAATCTTTCATTCATTTACTTCCTCCATTTTTTTCATATATATCATATTTGTTGCAAATATTTTGTCGAAATTTGTTTTTTATTATCAAAAAAGCAAAATAATCCTGTAATTTTTAATTACTCTCATACTCTGCTTTTCTTTCGTATACTTTATTCTAAATATTCTTTCAATCCATCAACTATTTTATAAACTTTTGTCATTGGATTTCTTTGTGATGCATGTCCATCTTTATTTAATTCTTTCATGTACTTGCAATTCTTTATTGCAGTATGTAACTTTCCTTCACTTGTAACCTTATCAAATATATTTGTATCGTTTTTAGTATAATTGCCTAAACCATTTTTCTGAAATTCTTTGCTTAGTTCTTGTAACACATCATCCTTTGAAACATATCTGTTTATCTTTTTAAAATGTGCCAATATCCAAAGTTCAAAGTTAGGATTAGACCATGCTACATTATAATTGCAGTTATCTATTGCTGCATCAAATTGTTTATCATTATAATCATCTTTATCAAATACTACCCAAACTTGTCCATATACTTTATTAGCATGGTTAATTATCTTTTGAGTATATTTTACTAAAGATGTAGTATTCATTCCAGTACCTTTCACATCAATATTCGGAATTAAAATATCTACCTTATTACCGTACTTTTCATTGATTTTTCTTTTTAATCCATTAAAATAATTAGGTTCTGTTTTCTTTCCTTCACATACAATCAAGTAATTGGCTGGTGCTTGCCTTTTACTTTTTAGTCTGTCTTTTCTTGAAATATTATTATTTTTCATAATCTATATCAAATTCTTCTAGTACTGGAATAGCACCATATCTTCCAGTTAAATAGTCTTTATTGTATGTTGCATCGTTTCTTACTTTTTTACCTGCATTTTTATCATCTTCTATTATATAATCAGATAAAGCATATATTTCTGAAATACCATCTTTGTCTTTTTCTGCAAACCATATTTCATCTCTTCTAAATGTTTCCTTATTTAAGTTTACTGTATCATGTGTTGAATATATTAACTGTCCATTGCCTTTATTTGTTTCACTATTATGGAATAAATTAATTATATATCTTGTTAATAAAGGATGTAATTTTGCATCTAATTCATCAACAAATAATACCATTCCATTTTTTAATGCATCCATGAAGAAATCAAATAAATGGAACATCTTTCTAGTACCATTAGATTCTAAATAAAATGGTAATGCTTTTAATTCTCCATTTTCTCCTTTATGAATAACTTCGATATCTATAATACCATTGTTGCTTTTAACAGCTTCTATTGAATCTGGTGTTGTTTTTATTCCTTCAATTCCAGAGTCAAATGTTTTTATAAATTTTAATAATTCTTTTTTATAATTTTCATCACTTAAAATTTTCAATGAAACTCTATTATTAATAAATCTTTCAAAATTAGGATTTCCTAAATCTAAATATGTGCTATTTACAAACCAGTCATATACATTACTAAAGTCTTCATTGCTTTTATCTATTGATCTATATGATTTTAAGAATAAACTTGTATCGTCTACATTTGTTAAATCAAATAATTTATTTTTAACTTTCATAATTTGAACATTATTATTATTTCTTTCAAAAATAGAATAGAATTTATTTACTCTTTTCTCAAATAGCCACTCTGAAACTATTTTATCTTTTAAAACTTCAAATCCGTATTTATATATTTTGTTGTTTTTGGCTAATATTTCCACTTCTAAAGCAATTGGTTCATCATTTATCATAAAACTATATATATTTTCTTCATCTATTGGAGAATTCTTTTTAGAATCATCGCTTACTAATATTCTATTTTTCATATAATCAAAAGCTTGTAATACATTAGTTTTTCCACTAGCATTAGCACCATAAATTGCAGATACTTTTAAATATTCACCATTATCTATTTTAGCAACATTATACTCGTGTTCTTTTAATGATGTTGCTTCCATATCTAAACAATTTTCGTCTTTAAATGATTTGAAATTTCTAAAACTAAATCTTATTAACATTTTTAAATCCTCCTTTACTTTATATATTATATGCTAAAATTTAAAAAATATCAATATTTTTGAGATATTTTCTCAAATTTTATTGATATTTTTTAAATTTTTTTAAGTTTACAAGTAACCCTCTATTCTATCTTTTTGTTTAAAGGAAAATTACTAAAATTTCTATATTTATTATTTTCCCACTCTTCATATTTCCTTTTATAATTTTCTTCATCGCTTGCTAATACTTCTGTGCCATCATCGAAAATAATTAAAATTTTACTAAAGTCCTTACCTCCAAAATGTAAATAGTCTTGTCCACCATCTATATAGCAATTTGCACATTTGCAGTTTACTAAATTATGTCTATGTTTTGATTCAATAATCTCATTACATTTTAAACATTTAATTTTCATACTTAAATTCCTCATCTATATATTCTTTGTTAGTCATATCTATATTCTTCACTATCTTCAGCAACCATTAAATCACTATAATGTTCCTCTTCAGCAATAGGATAAACAATACCTTCATTTTGATTTAATCTTTTCTTTAGATAATTTGATAAGTTTTTATCTGTACAATAGATATAGCAACCTTTTTGCCCTCTAGTCATTAATGTCCTATATGTATTTTTTATTATTTCATCTGCTATTTTCTCTGCTTTATCAAAATCTTGTTGAAACATTTTATATATTCCCTTTATTGATTGATCTGTCTTTGCTCTTTCTGTAACATCTGTAATTACTTTACCATTTTCATATCTTAAATCATTTCCAATAATTACTCCAACATAATCAAATTCAAGTCCTTGTGCTGTATGTATACATCCTATTTCATTTACTGACTCTGAATCAATTGCCCATGTTTGACTATTTCCTAAATTCCAACTCATTGCAAAATTATATTCTGGAATGGTTATATCAAATATATCTGATTTATTTTTTCCTTCTTTTATCCAATTCCAGCAGTATCCTGCAAGTAATCTTGCTTTATTATTTATTTTGTTCTTTTTAAATATTATATCCCTTACTTCATTAGGAGTATCACAAATTTTAATATCATAATCTAAATCAAATCCATTACTATTTGCTGTTTCTCTTATATCTAAGACATCATCTAACCAAGCAATATATCCATCAGATCCATTACATCTAAATTGTGATTCTAATCCCATTATTTCTGATTCAGCATTAGCTTGTCCAATATATTTTTGTATTTCTTCGATACTTCCTATATCTTTTAAAGTTACTCTTTGTGACTCATCTATAAAAAATACTGAAAATTTAGATGCTTTAATAATTTCCTTTATTTGATTTTCACCTAAATTTTGGAACATTCCTGATTTTGCATTTAACCTATGTGCTTCATCAACTATTAAAACATCAAATTCATTTTCTATTGATTCAACAAATGAGCCAGAGCCCTTAAATAAATTATTTATTCTTGTTTTTCTAAAATCTCCACTTAACTTTGTGGCATAAACATTTCTAGGTGCTGCATTTTTAGTTACATATGAGCAAACCATATTTTCATTTGTTAATTTTACTAACAAATTGATTGCCAATACTGATTTTCCTGTACCTGGTCCACCTTTAACTATTAAAGATCTTTTGTTTCCATCTCTATATGATTTTCTTGCCATTTCTAATGCTGTTTCGTATACAAGTTTTTGGTCATCAATCATAATGAATTCTTGATTACCTTTTAGCATACTTGATAAAGTATCTTGTAAGGACTTAGAAGGTCTAATTTTTCCATTTTCAATCATATATAATGTTTCTTTATCATCGCCATATTTAATATACTTATTGATAAAATCTCTTAACTTCTCTACATCACCTTTTATAAAAGCTGGCGCTTTTTCTAAATAATATTTATAGTTGTCTGATAATAGTGTTGGAGGTGTTACAGTTAAATAATTGTGAAGATAAGCGCATGGATGTAAGTCTATTTGTCTCTCTTGTACAGTCTCATTATAATCTTCTATTGTTGTTGCATATGACCATGCTTGATATGATGGATGTGCAACTTCTCTTAAAGCATATCCTGTATATGCTTGTACTATTCCATCTTTTCCATTAACTATATTAGCTTCAGTCCATTGTTTTAATTCAACAATAATAGCTGTATTTTTCAATTTTCCATCCTTACCTGTAATTATAAAGTCTACTCTCTTAGATGTATTTGGAATTTTAAATTCAATAGCTATTCCTACATTTCCAGGTATGTTATTATCTATTAAAACTTTCATCATATATTGCATAGAATTATTCCATGCTTTTCTTTCAGATTGAGAGGTGTGATATCCCATTTTTTCATAAAATTTTCTATCTATATTCTCTTCAATTTTATCTTGTACAACATCTTCTACAAATAACTGCTTTGTTGCTTCATATACTATCATAATAATTGCCCCCACTAATTATTATCTTAACTCTTACATCCTATCCAAAATTTATTTACATAGTCCTTTTGAATAGATAAATATAATTC
Organism: uncultured Clostridia bacterium; assembly: GCA_948562205.1. GTDB lineage: Bacteria > Bacillota > Clostridia > TANB77 > CAG-465 > CAG-465. Next base: position 33,135 of record CAOYAN010000018.1, read on the forward strand.
ATTTACTATCTTACTATTTACATTTTTTTCCTCCAATTTTTGTAAAAGTCTTTTATTCCTATCTTTCAGTTTTCGAATATCTTCTTCCAAAGGAATAATATTACTTTTACTCGAGTTACAAGATTTGTGAACATACACTAAGTTCCATAAGTCATCAGAATATAAATATGACCACGGAATAACATGATCTATGCTTAACTCTGCATTATCTATATTTTTTCCACAAATAAAACATATTTTCTGAGGATTTTCTATATCTAAATATTCTTTGAACTTTGATAATGAACTTCTTTTCACATCTCGTTCATCTATTATTTTTACTTTTTTATTAATTCTTGGTGAACTATTAAAAGTTTCTAATATTAATCCCCACCTATAATTAATTAAATCAAATAAATCTTCATGATTATCTTTTAATATATTCAAGTTTAATGCTAGTATTTCTAACTTGTCATCACCTTTGTTGTATTTATATATTTCATCATACTTTTTTCCATCAATAAAGGTAAATCTCCAACTAACATCTGCTTTTAGAGTTTTTATAGTTTTAGTTAAGCAATCATTATATTCCTCATTCATATTAACTTTTATATATTCTTCTATTCTCTCAAATCTATCTGGTCTTCTTGTTCCTAGTAAAGAATAATAATCTCTTATTAGATTTTTAACATACTGTAATATTAGTGGAATTTCTATTAAATTACTCCCTTGAATTAGGTCGAAGAATATAGTTTGATTCCAATAATACTTTATAAATTTATTTGCTATGTTTTTCAAATCTATACTTATAATATCTATTTTGTACTCTTCCTCAAGTGAAATTTCTACAAGTGCTTTAGCCCATGCCATCTTATATGTGTTTGTGTAATTACATTCTCTTATTATTCTTTTAAAAAGATTATAAAAATTATTCTCCATCTTCTATTACCTTTTCTAAAAAAATCTTTTCTTTAAATGCTCCTCTCTTTTGAACTTTGCTTTTCCTTACATTCTCAAATTCTTCAATCGAAATATTTTTAACCTCTAAAATTCCATATATTACTTCTACAATATCAGCTAACTCCTCTATGTTATTGCTTTCTAAATATTCTTTTACTTCTTCTTGAATTTTTCTATTTAATTCTATTAAATAATCTTCATCATTAAGTATTTTGGTTACTGCTTTTTTATTATCTTTTGTTATTATTTCTGGTATTTTATCTCTTACTAGTTTATTATATACTTTCATATCGTACCTACTATAATTTATTATATTTTGTGCTTACTCCTTTAGCTTTTTCTACTGGATACTTTTTCTTTGTCTTTTCTAGTTTTTTTAGTATTATTTCTTCTGGATTAACCCCTAATTTCATTGCCATTTGAATGCAATATGTAAATACATCTGCAAGTTCTTCACAAACTTCATCTTTATTATAGTTTTCACTATCCCATTGAAAGCATTCTAAAAGTTCTCCAGCTTCAATTGATATTGATTTTGCTAAATTCTCTGGTGAGTGAAATTTATCCCAATCTCTTTCTTCATTAAATTGTTTTATTTCTTTCATTAATTCTTCCATTTTATCACCTTACTTTTTTAATTCTATAAATACATTATCATAACCATATTTTTTCATCATATATATTAAGTTTTGCCCATCTATCAGTGTCAATGGTTTATCCTTAACGAAATTTTGTGAATCTGTTCCAAAATAACTTGTTGTAACTAATATTCCTTTGGTAGCACCTTCATTTATCATTGTACCATATAAATCTCTTACAGCTGAAATAGGAACAACATTATTGTATCTTTTAGCTTGTATTACAAATTTTCCGCCTCTAATCGGATCTGGATCAAAAGCGATTGCATCTACTCCACCATCTCTACTTGATTGAGTAACATTAACTTCTGCTCCATCTTTAGAAAACTCTTTCGCAAATACTTCTCTTACTAGGTGTTCAAAATCTTCCCATGGCATTTCTGCCAGATTATTTTCTGCTCCCATGTTATCTAATATTTCTTTTGATTCAATAAATCTTCTATCTTCCCTGTCTAAATTCATTATAGGTTTTACTGGAGCAAGTTGTGCTAGTTTTCCTGCAAATAATCCTTTTAAAGCCTTTACACATTCCTTTGGTTCTATATTTGCTAAGTTAATGTCTTCAAATTCTTTTCTATTAACTTGTAATGAAATAATACAATTTGTAAATTCCTTTCCGTTTGATTTATCTATTCCAGTTACAAATCCATTAAATACAACCATCTCTATAATATCTTCACTTGTTGACTCAAATATCTCATGAATTGTTCTTAATGTTATATTGAAAATTATATTTTCATAAAATTCTTCATACACAACTTTTTTCATTTCTACAGGTCTTATCTCATTTTTTGATTTTATATATTTATAACCTTCAGTTTTAGAAATTTTATCAGTATTTGGTAGGTTATATGAAATAACTAATATCTTTTCATTCTCTTTATATTCAATTTCATAATCTTTTTCAAAATCTTTAGGATATTTAGAATTTTCTAATACAACTTTAATATATCTTTCTACAGCATCTTGTTTGCCTTCCTCAAAACGTTTTTTCCACTCATTTATTTCTTTATTATACTCTTCCTTTTCTCTTTCAAAGTTCTCCTTAGCTTTCTTGTATTCTTCCTCTGATTTCTTTTTTCTTGAATTGTAACTTTCTAATAATCGTTCATAACTATCTGTAGCTTCTTTTTCTTTTGATAGTCTTTTTTCTTTCAATGATTTAAATATCTTTTCAAAAAAAGTCTCTTTGGGCACATTATTTTTTTCAAATATATCCTTTATATTAGGTTTTACCTCATTAAATACCCACTTTTTATAATTATCTTTTCTATATTGAGTATTCCAATCTAATTTATCATTTACCTTTAAAGTATATTTTAGAATATCTTCATATTCTCTTATATATTGTTTTTGTTCTTCATCCATTGCTTCTGTAGTTTGTTGATTGTTGCTTATCATTTCTCTTTTTCTTTTTAATTGTATCTGTTGATTCCATCTTTCATTCATCTGATTAACTTTCAAATCAAATTCCCATTTTGTTTCAGCTTTTATTGTTTTAGTTACGCCTAGTTCTGAATTATAAAATGTTTCATTATAAAAATATTTACTTGCCATTATATTCACTCCTAAATATTATAATTATTCTATAATATCTTATATCATAAAATGACATTTTTCTCAATAGTTTACCCTATATTTGTCCTTATTAGATTCATTTAATTTTTCCCCAAAAAATTATCATAAGGATACCCTGCCTCAATATATAACTCTGTTAATTCCATCTTGTACTTTTCTAATAATTCTAAATACTTTTGCTTAAATACATTTTTGCAAATCCACTCAATACCTTTACTAGAAATTACAACTTTATTTTTAATTAACAGTTTATATTCTCCTAACCCACTATCACACATTTTCTTAATTGCTTTTCTAACAGTAATATCTTCTCTATCAAAATATCTGCATAGTTGTTTAATATCCATATTTTCAATCCACCAATTTTCATTATGTTCTATTTTTAACAATTCTTCATATTGTTTAATTCTAAGTTTGAAAAAATCTATATCAGCATCTATTAAAGATTTTTCTTTTTGAAAATATACCTGAGTCAACCAGTAATATCCCTCTACTAAAACAAAATATTTTATACTTCTTATTTTTTCACTTCTCCATCTACAAGTTGGATGTTTTTCTACCATAACATCTATTGCTTTTCTTAAATCCATTTCTGATATTTCTTTACCATGTTTAGTTGTTAATCCTAAGTTGTGTAATTTTTTCAAAATTTTATTATACGATAGAAAAATACTATCTAAAATCTGTTGTGTATCTGTATACATATTTCATTATTTCCTTTCTATGCAAATATCTTAATGCTAGTTTACGAAGCATTAAGATATAGCAAAATTAATTTTGCTCGAATTTAGGTAGTATTTTTTAGTACCTAATATTCGCCAGCTTGGTGTATTGACACCGTTTTTGCTGTTTAGGGCAAATTGCCCTAATACCCATTTTGCTCTCCGAGGGACTTTTTTAAGTAAAAATTTTCTTAATTTTTTTCAAAATATTTTCAAAAAAGTTCAAATTTCTAAACTAAAAATTTGAACTTTTTTTCTTTACTTTTATAGCAAAATATACTATAATAAATTTAGATTTTGGATTAAGTTAGCATTTAGTTTTGTCGCTTGTGCTAGCTTTTTCTATTTGATTTTCATCATATCTTTTTAGTTCAATTCCATAACACATTTGATATAATTTTTGAATAATTGCATCCGCTAATTCTTTATCATTACTTTGTATAAATCTATGTAATAAGCCTTCTTTATCAAACTTAGTTGTTATTATAATTGGTAACTTATTTTCACTTCTATTTTCTATAATTGTATATAGCTTGTCCAATGCCCAACTGCTTATTTTTTCTGTTCCTAAATCATCTATTACAACCATATCTACATTAGAAAATAGTTCAATTAACTCATTTTCCGACTTTGAATTATCTCTAAAAGTCTCTTTTATCATATCTAACAATGACGTTAATCTTCCCATTAAAACTAATTTATCTTTTTCTATCAATTCATTTGAAATTGATGCTGCTAAATGTGTCTTTCCTACTCCTGAATCACCAGTAATAATAAGTCCATTTTCTTGCTTATTTTCGATACATTTCTTTGTATAATCTTTTGCAATTTCTACTTCTTTTTTATTAACATCTGTTACTTTAAAATTCGTAAAATTATAATCTTTTAGCCTTTTACTAATATAATTTTGAGAATAAAATTGACTAATCATTTCTCTATAATGTTCTTTCTTTTTCTGCTCTTGAATTCTAAAGTCTATATCTTTCCAATAGTTTTTGGATTCTTCACAAGTACATCTTTCATATTCAATTAATTCTGAAGATACATTAGTATATAAGTAGTCTAATCCTATTGGCTTTAATTCTTTTCCACAAAATTTGCATTTATTGTGGAAATTCTTTTGGCAATTTTCATATTTTGTATTCTCTAAATCCATTATTGTTCTCATTCTCCTTTCTTGTATTTTTTTCTTGTTTATTATCTTCTACCTCGTTATTTTCCGTTATTGTAACGTTACTTTTTTCTTTTTCACTTTTCAATTTTTCACGATATCTTTGTTGTCTTATTCTATTTTGTTCTTGATATTTTTCAGTTGTTTCAACACTTTGGTATTTACTCCAATTTTTAATTTTGTATGCTCCTTCTTCTATAATTAGCATATTTAATTCTTGAAATTTTTTAATAATTTTCTCCATTTTTTTCTTAGACTTTCCCATAATCTTTGAAAAATTTTCTATTGTTATTGGTGTATTTTTTCCTATTACTAACTTCCCTTCACTATTACATTCCATAGCAATAGTTATTAACTGAATCCAGACTCTAAAATATGTATCTCCATCAGTTTCTTTTAATAATATTTGCATTTTCCTGTTTGAAAATATTTTAATTTCTAGTTTTAACCATTGTAAATTATACATATCCTCCTTTCCCCGCTTTCCTTACAATCTAGCTGATAGACTGTTGTTCCATATTTTCTAAATATTCATCTAGTGCTTGTACTCTAAATAAATATTTTCCACCAACTTTTGAACATGGTATTTGTTTTCTTCTTACTAATTGATTAACTAACCAATAAGATATTCCTAAATACTCTGCTGCTTCTTTCATTGTTAGTGTAGTTCTTTGAACTTTTTGTAATTCCATAGTATCACCTCCAAATTTTTAGCAAATCTGCATTGACTTTTGTTAACATTTGTATTATATTGTGTATAGTTAACTTTGTAAATACTTTATTGTTTATTTTGATAGCAAGTTAACTCTTGATGATTTTATAAGTTGTTAACGGAGGAATTATGAAAGAAGATAAAGTAAATAGCAATATACACATCTCTATTAATAATGGAGAAGAAATCAGACATATAACTTTATTGTATGGTGATCCAGATCGTAAATTACCTGAAGGTGTTTCAATTTTAGATATTATAAAAGATTTCTTAACTGAAGATGAATATAAAGAATATGAAGAATTATTTACCGAACATCTAAAAACCAAACCTTTTACCAATGAAATAAAAAGAAAGATAGATTATTTAGATATACCTAAAAAATTGCATTACTATGAACTAGGCGAACTTTCAAATTGTCATTTTTTTATAAAAGACCATTTCTCAATTTATGATAGGGGAACAAATTTAATTGATTTTTTAAATACAAATTTCTCTAATTTTGATGAATACTTTGTTTGGTTTACTAAATTTTTTACTTCTTATATAAGATATTTTGAAAAAAGTGATATAGAAAATTTAAAGATTGATAAGTCTTATAGTTATGATGAAATTGAAAATTTAGGACAAAAATACTTCAAATTAATAAAAAAAGATGCCATAAAAGTTCAAAAGATTTACTCTGAATTTATTGACTACATTTTCAATAAACATCCTCTTGAAAATTCAAGAACAATGACTAAGCAGATGAGATTTTATATTTACTACACATCACATTTTAAAACACTAAAGCCATATGTTACTGATTTTAAAATAGATGATGCTTTTAATTATAAAATTTTTCCTGAGTATCTTGAAACCAGTGAAGATAAATTATTAGAATTTTTTACAACAGGTCAACATTTTGCTGATGTATATGCTGAAACTAATGCAACAAGTTCTAGTGTTTATACCATACTTTATATTACATTATTTAAATTTGTAGAAGAAAATAAATATATAATAAAAAAATGTAAAAATTGTGGTAAATACTTTATAACAGATAATCCTCGCATTAATTATTGTAATAATTTATTTAAAGGCAAACAAACTTGCAGGGATATTGGTAATCAAATTGCTCAAAGAATTAAACAAGAAAATGATAAAGTTTATGGTAAATATCGTAAAATGTATTCTAAAAAAGCTATGTTAGTTAAACGTAACCCTGATATAAAAGTTTATAAAAAAGATTATGAGAATTGGAAAAAAAAAGCTAAAAAATTTATGGATGATATAAGAAATGAGAAAAAAACTTATGAGGAATTTGATAAATGGCTAGATGAAAATAAATAAAAAAATTTATAATTTGAATAAATTTTAACACATTTTTGTTTTTTATGATAAAATATATAATAATTGGAGGATTATAAATGAATAAAATTTTTAATTATGAAAAGGATTTAGTGGAAAATTTCAAAAAAACATATTTTAATAAAAAATCTTGTATTTTAATAGATGAAATGCCAATTCGTTGGGGAAATATAGATGTTGTAAGCATTACCAATACTGTCCTTCCTTTTACTGAAGCCCAGTTATCTGTTCTTTCTAATCCAACAAGTGCTAAGCTCTTTTTAAAGACTAAAAAAAATAGACCTATTACTGAAAAATCTTTAATTAAAAATATAGGTGCTAGTGAAAGCACTTGTAAAATAGCACTTCGTAACTTACTAAAAAATAATCTTATTGTAAGAAAAGATAATATATACTATAGAGCTATTGACTTTACATTTCCTAAAGTTATAATATCTGGCTATGAAGCAAAATTAACTGATTATAATAAGGTCTTTTTTCAAAGTTGTTTAAATAAAAACTATGTTGACTTAAGTTATATGGTATTTCCCCTTGATGTAGCTAATAAAATTTTTGAACAGCATAAAGATATTTTGTCTAAAAGTGGAATTGGTTTAATTGGAACTTCTTTAAATAAGTCAATTACTTTATTAAAGGCTCAAAAACAAAATGATGTAAAAGATTATTTAAGACTAATAAATTTAGCTCAATCACAAATGATTTCATTAACAAATGAAGTAGCGTTATCATAGTAACGCTACTTTTCAGACTGTTGACAAAGTAATTTCGTCAATGGTCTTTTCTTTTTTTTAAAAGT
>CAOYAN010000019.1 GCA_948562205.1 uncultured Clostridia bacterium
AATGTTGAAGTATAAATTTTTTTATTTATACCCCAACATTTATTATAGAACCGAAAAAAGTACCAAGATAACTTGATACTAATAATTGGAGCGGGAGACGGGGCTCAAACCCGCGACCTCCGCCTTGGCAAGGCGGCGCTCTATCAACTGAGCTACTCCCGCATACTTAATTTCTTATTTTGTACATGATTAATTATACATTACTAAATTTTATTTGTCAATACTTTAATAAAATTTTTTTTAATTTCTTATAAAAGGCACCATAAATACTAAATTTAGCATTTATGGTACTTAGCACTATTTTTATTTTACAATCTCAATAATTTGTTCTCTTGTCCAATCTCTTTCATTTTTTATTCCATTAATTATTAATTCATTTTCTATAATTTTATCTTTTAATTTCTTTATTTCTTCTTCTCTTTGAATATCATTATTAAAATATTCTTCAAAAAGGGAACACATATTTGTAAAAGCTCTATAAATAGATACTTTTATAAATCTTTTTCCATCACTTTCCACTACTTGTTCTAAAAATAGCTTTATTAATGCAACTTTTCTCTCATCTATATCCTCTATGTCTTGTAATAATTTACGAATTTTATTATATATTATATTAATATTTTCTGCATGAGTTTTTTTCTTTCTGCGATATGATGAACCATTACTTATGCGTATAACGTCTAATGAAGGAGTTTCATTAAAATCTTCATAACTTAAAAAAATTGAGTTATCTCTTTTAATATTAATTTTACTATTTTCTATTTCTCTAACTTTTATCTTTATATCATAATTTTCTTCTAATAATTCTTCTATTTCATTATTCATTTTTTCCTTCTTCTCTTTTAAATGCATCATAATATCATCAACATATTTCTTAAAAGGTGGATAGTTACTAACAAAAATATTATATATATTCTCTGGTACTCTATTGTGATAATGACTTGCTACAATATTATATAAATCAAATAATAATTCTTCTGTTTTTTCCTCATAGTTTGAATTCAAATTAACAATTCTTTTAATAAATCTTTCAATAATTTCAATTTTCATACGCCCTCCTATTTAATCAGACTACTATATTTTCAAAATTTTAAAAATCTGTAAATTATAATGTAAATATTATACTATAATTTTACATATAATTCAAGCCGAAAAAAGATGTGTTATAATTTAACACACCTTCTCATTATTATACTTTTTAATATTTATATAAACAAATATAGTAGATAGTATTGATAGTATAAATATTACAGAAAATATTTTCTCACCAATAAAATTACTTATAATAGCAAGTATTATAAATACGATTACTTCTGTAAAGCATAAACTCATTTGACCTACTGATGATAAAAGATCATTATTTTCCTTTGATTCTTTTATAACATTTTGAATAGATGTTGTAATAGATGTATCATACACTTTTTCAAAATTATCTCTTAATGTTTGATTTAAAGATATTAAAATTTTATTCTTAGTAAATAAAAATATTCCAGTTATTATTACTTTTATAACCGATACTAATCTATTTGATTTTATTATATTCTTATCAATATATTTTCCAATTAAATATATTGTAATTATCTGTAATAACAAAGATACTATCATTACAGAAGAAAATAATGTAAAATCCTTTAATACTATATATAGATATAGTGGTAGAAACTGTCTTTCTATAATATGGCTTGTCCTTAAAGCATATATAATTTTATACCTACTCTTACTTTTAAATATATATTTTATAGATTGTTTAAAACTATTTTTATTATTCTCTACTTTATAATCTATCTTCTTAATAAAATAATATTGTAATACAAAAAATATTGCAATTAATAAAAATAATAAAATATTATTTTTTGTAACTACACCCCATGTAATAAAAATACTTGCTAAAGCAGTTGTAAAAATTCTGGTTATACTCAAAAAACTATTAAATTTTCCTCTATGTTTAGTTTCAACATATTTACTAGACAAAGCATCTGTTGAAGGATTAGATATTCCCATTGCTCCCATAACAAATATAAATATTATTATATTTTTATATAAATTTGTCTCATCTAACATCATATATGCACTTAGTATACTAAATATATTTGATATTAATATACACTTTGCAATTCCAAATCTAGAAGATATACTCAAAAATAAAGGAGTAATAACACCAGTTATACCAAATCTTAAACCATAAATAAGTAAAATAAGCCATATTGGTAATCCATTTTTATATAACATTACAGTACCAAAAGTTGAAATCAAAGCATTTGCAAAGCTATATGAAATATTACCAAGATACATATATTTATATTCTTTTTTACTAAAATAATTGTGCATTTTTCTCACCTAAAAATTATTATACATTTTATATTATAAATATACAATAAATCACATTAAAAAAATATATAAACACTAAAAGCCGTTACTAAAGTAACGACTTTTTTTGGTGGTTTCAAGTGGGATCGAACCACTGACACGAGGATTTTCAGTCCTCTGCTCTACCAACTGAGCTATGAAACCATATATAAAATTGTTAAAAAAAATGGCGACCTGGATGGGGCTCGAACCCACGACCTCTAGCGTGACAGGCTAGCGTTCTAACCAACTGAACTACCAGGCCAAAAAATAAGTGGTGGGCACTACAGGGCTCGAACCTGTGACCCCCTGCTTGTAAGGCAGATGCTCTCCCAACTGAGCTAAGCGCCCACTTACCTGTTGACAAGTATTATTATAACTAATAAAATACGATTTGTCAACAGTTTTTGTTAAATTTTTTAATATTTTTTACATATTATTTTTATAGGCTTTTTGTGAATTTAGAATTATGTCATCTATACGTAATCTATAAGTGCCATAATTGTTAAGTACATCCTCTGCAAGCTCTTGTTCCATCTTTTTAAATAAAAAGTCTCCTTGGATCTTATCAGCACCACTATTTATAGTTTTTACTAATTTTGTATCATCATCAATACGTCCAACTATAACTTTATATTTCAAATCATGTGCAAGTTTTATTATATCTATAAATACTTCTTTTTTAAATTTACTGTCTTCAACAATATAGTTAGATGAAATCTTTAATTCATCGATTGGAAGTGAATTTAATACTTCCAATGACTCGTATTTTAATTCTAAATTATTTATTATTATTTCAACACCAATTTCTTTTAATCTTTCAAACATATGCCTATAAGTTTCCATTTTACTTGTTTCTAATGGATTTGAAAGCTCTATTTGAATATCACCTTTATCTAAGTTATGACTTGATATTATCTCACAAATCTTATCAATAAAAATATCTCTTGTTGCATGTTTATTTGATATATTTACTGCCATTTGAATATTTTTAAATCCTTTTTCCTTAAATTCTACAATCTTATCACAAACAAGGTTTAATACATACTGATCTAAATTTATAATTAGTGCCATATCATCTGCTTGATTTATAAAATAAGACGATGGTAATTTACCAAGTGTTTTATGATTCCAATAAAGTAATGCCTCAAAACAAATTTTACTTGTATCAGTTACATTTATTCTAGGTTGTAAATATACTCCAAATTCATTATTTGCATATGCCCTTTTAAGATCTAATTCCATTTTTGTCTTATTATCAAGTTTTGCTTTTAGTGTCTTATTATGGAAATAATAACTATTCTTACCATGCTCTTTAATATAATACATAGCATTATCTGCATACATAATAAGTTCTTGCCTACTATCTGCATCCTCTGGAAATATAGCAACACCTAAACTATACTCTAATGGAACATTTGCATTTTCAATAGGTATTGGTGCAGTCAAATCCTTTTTCAAATTATCCAAAATAGTTGTTATATCCTCAGTTGTTTTTACATCTTTTAAAACTATTGCAAACTCATCGCCACCAAGTCTATAAGCAGTAGCATTTTTAGGTAATTTTTCAGAAAATTTATTTGCTAGAGCAACTAATAATTCATCACCTGCATCATGTCCCATGGTATCATTAATTTGTTTAAATCCGTCAAGATCCATGAAACATAATGCAAATTTTTTCTTTTTTCTAATTAAACTATCCATTACTGAATTTAGTAGATATCTATTTCCTTTGCCAGTAAGTTGATCTGTAAAAGCTTGCTTTTTCACATTCATTGTCTCTTTTTCTTTCCTTAAAGTAAGTAACTTATAAAGTAACATACCTATTAAAATAAATACAAAACCTTGAAATATTTTAATTACAATAGGTAGTAATAACTCATTATTCCAACTCAAAACATATCACACCTTTTCATATATATTAACCTAAAACAATATTTACAATTTTAGATTTAATAACTATAACTTTTTTTATTTCTTTATCTTTTGAATATTGTAAAAAGCTCTCATCGCTTAATGCTATTTCTCTTATTACTTTTTCATCTGCATTACTTGGTATATTAATTCTATATCTTACTACACCATTAATTTGTACAGGTATTTGTATATTATCAGTTACAATTTTTGACTCATCATATTCTGGCCATTTGCTCTCAAATATATAACCTTCTATTCCAAGTCTTTGCCATAATTCCTCTGTAACATGAGGTGCGGCTGGATTTAATATTTGAAGTAATGGTTTTACATATTTTATATTTATTTTATCTTGTTTATACAATAAGTTAACATATGACATCATAGCAGCAATAGCAGTATTATATTTCATTTCTTCATAATCTTGTGTAACTTTTTTTATTGTTTTATTAAGTTCTCTTTCTAATTCTTCATTTTCCACATTTTCATCTGTTATCATATTTTCAAGTCTCATAACTCTATCTAAGAATTTCTTAACACCCTTTACTCCATTCTCAGACCAAGGAGCTGGAAGTGAATATTCACCAATAAATAATATATATGTTCTTAAAGTATCTGCTCCATATGTTTTTACTATTTCATCTGGATTTATTACATTTCCTCTAGACTTAGACATTTTCTCACCATCTGGTCCTAAAATAAGTCCTTGTGCAGTTCTTTTCATATATGGTTCTTTAGTTGGTACAACACCTATATCATATAAAAATCTATGCCAAAATCTTGAATATATTAAATGTCGAGTAACATGTTCCATACCACCATTATACCAATCAACACATTTCCAGTAATCAAGATTTTCCTTACTTGCTATAGCATCATTATTTTTTGGATCCATATATCTTAAAAAATACCAACTAGATCCAGCCCATTGAGGCATAGTATCTGTCTCTCTTTTGGCTTTACCACCACAATGTGGACATGTAGTATTTACCCATGAATCAATTTTTGCAAGAGGAGACTCTCCATCCTCACCTGGAACAAAATTATCAACTTCAGGTAAAGTTAATGGTAAATCTTTTTCAGGTAGCGGAACAAGACCACATTTATCACATTTTACAATAGGTACTGGCTCTCCCCAATATCTTTGTCTTGCAAAAGCCCAATCCTTCATATGATAGTTTTTCATTCTTCTACCAATTCTATTTTCTTCTACATATTTACAAGCAGCTTCTTTTGCCTCTTTAATACTCATTCCATTTAGAAATCCAGAGTTTACCATTTTACCACTATTTATATCAATATATGGTCTTTCATTTACAAACATATCTGCAACAAAATTTTGACTATCAACATTAATATTACTAGTTAGGTTTTCTTTGCTTACCCATCTTGAAATATGCATTTCAAGCTCTTTTTTATCTACTTCAACTCTGCATTCATCTGCAAGTTCTATATATACTGGGTATTGTATAATATCTCTGTTAACATTTTTATGAGCAGCATAAAAACTATCATAAGATATAGAATTTAACAAATATGCATTTTTTACATTAAAATATCCAGTTTCCTCTTTCATTTCACGAATTGCAGCATCTACTATAGTCTCTCCCTCTTCAATGCCTCCCATAACAAAAGATTTCCAACCGTATTTTTCATTATAATCTTGTATTAAATATTTATCTTCTGTTGGATGTTTAATGATTGCAATTGCTACTTTTCTTTTAGTATTTTCTACGCCATCACGTTTTGCTTCTTCTCCAGTTCCGATAAAATGAGGTGCTACAACTTGAGTAGTTTCAATTCCAAATTTCTTAGCAAATTCATAGTCCCTTGTATCATGAGCAGGTACTGCCATTATAGCTCCTGTACCATATCCCATCATAACATAATCTGTAACACATAAAGGAACAATACCACCTGTTACTGGATTTACTACTTTTATGCCATATACTTCTACACCTGTTTTATCTTTTGCAAGCTCAATACGTTCAAACTCAGACTTTTTATTAGCCTTTTTTTTGTACTCAAGTATTTCAGCATAATTTTTAATCCTATCTTTATATTTTTCAAGTAATGGATGCTCTGGTGCAATTGCCATATATGTAACGCCAAAAATAGTATCAGGTCTTGTAGTATAAACAGTTAGTTTATCATCTATTGAATCAAGTGGAAAATCAATTTCAGCTCCATATGATCTACCTATCCAATTTTCTTGTTCAAGTCTTACTCTAGGATGAAATTTAACTTCATCAAGACCATCAAGTAGCTTGTCTGCATAATCAGTAATCTTTAACATCCAAACTTCCTTTTCTTTTTGTACAATTGGACTATCACATCTATCACAAATTCCACCTTGTGATTCTTCATTTGCAAGTATAACTCTACAATTTGGACAATAATTTACATATGTTTTATCTTTATATGCAAGTCCATTTTCAAATAATTTTAAAAATATCCATTGTGTCCATTTATAATAATTTGGATCTGTAGTATCTATTACTCTATCCCAATCAAAAGAGAAACCAACTGATTTTAATTGTCTGGTAAATGTTTCTATATTTTGATCTGTTACTTTTCTTGGATGAATCCCTGTTTTTATAGCATAATTTTCCGTTGGAAGTCCAAAAGCATCAAAACCTATTGGAAACAAAACATTGTAATCTTGCATTCTTCTTTTTCTTGAGATTACATCCATACCTATATATGCTCTTATATGACCTACATGCATTCCTGCACCAGATGGATATGGAAATTCTATTAGTGAATAAAACTTCTTTTTAGATTTATCTTCTGTTGCATGAAAGCATTTTTTATCATCCCATACTTTTTGCCATTTAGCATCTATTTTTTTATCATACATAAAACTTCTCTCCTTTATTTATATTTCATATATTCTTTTTCTATAAAATTATCTGTCATTCCTGATAAATAATCTATTATCTTTTGAGCCGTAGAAGTGTTTTTTAAATATTCATCAGACATATTTTTTAAATAGCTTGAATTTATATTATTGCTAAAATCATTATCTTTTATAGCTTTTTCATATACATCGTATAAAGTATAAAAAATTTTAGTATATCTTTTTCTAATATTATCACTTACTGCCTTTTTGTATATATTTTTATAATTAAATTCTTTTAAATCTGATATTGCATTATACATTTTATCTGATAATTCAATATATGGTTTATTATAGCTATTTTCTACTATATCTAAAATAATATTATTCATTATTTGTGCATTAGAAGTTCCAAGAACCTCTTTTACATTTTGAGGTAGAGTATTTACATCAAATCCATCTACTCTTTTTGCATCTTCAATGTCTTTACCAATATATCCTATAACATCTGATATTCTTACAACACAGCCCTCTAAAGTCATAGGCCTAATAGATTTCATATAATTAATATCTCTTAAGCATCTATCATATTCCTCAAAAAAGTTTTCAACAGTCTTTTCTACTGGTGCATATTTTGATTTTACCATTTCACCATTATGAGACATAATACCATCTAAAACTTGAAGTGTAAGATTACATCCAATACCATTGTTTTCCATGACTGAAAATACTCTAACACTGTTTAAATTATGTGCAAAATGAATTCTGGCTTTATCTTGTGATAGCTTGTCTAAAACATATTCACCTTCATGACCAAATGGAGTATGTCCAACATCATGTCCTAGTGCTATAGCTTCACTTAAATCTTCATTTAATCCTAAAGCTCTAGATATAGTCCTTGCAGCACGGCTAACAAATTGTACATGTGTCATTCTTGTAGAAACGTTATCATTTCCAGGATCAGTATATACTTGTGTTTTATTAATATATCTTGTATATGATGGTGTATGAATTATTCTGTCTATATCTCTTGCAAAATTTAGCCTAATTCCTATCTCTTTTGTCTCTTTGTTTAATCTTATAGCCTCACTTGATTTGCAAGCATATTTACTTAAATATTCTTCTTTTTTCTCAATACTATTTCTTATTTCATCTATATATGACATCATACCACCTCCATTTTAAAGTATATATTTTATAAAAACATATTAAGCCCTTTTTCTATACATTTTACTTCTAAAGGAAATTGTGGACCAAAGTCTCCATCTACATCTGGATTATCACATTTTCCTTTTATTTTATTTATTTTTATCCATTTCTCTTTTAAATATATTATATTATCATCTTCTAAAGTATTACCTGCAAATATTTTTCCTACTATAATACCAACTTCACGAAGACTACAATTTTTAATTATCATAATATCTAACAAGCCATCTTGAACACTCGAATTATCAGTAAACTTATCAATTCCACCAACACTACTTCCATTAAATATTAAAAACAAATTTATCTTTTCTATAAATATATCTGTCTCTGTTTCAATCTTTACACTAAATGGTCTAAATTTAAATAACTCTTTTGCACCTGTCATAAAATATGAAGCTTTTCCAAAAGTATTTTTAAGATTTTTATCAGCTCTAATCGAAGTATTTGTAAAAAGACCTGCAGAGCAAACATTTATAAAATATTTGTCATTAACAAGACCTACATCAATTGGTTGAATATTTCTTGTTAGTATTTTATCTATACATTCAGAAAAATTGTTTGGCATCTTTATATGTCTTGCAAAATCATTAGATGTACCAGCTGGTATAATACCAAGAGGTGTTTTTATATTATTTTTCATCATAACATTTACAACTCTATTTACTGTTCCATCTCCACCAGCAACTACTATACCATATAAATCTTCTTTATCTGCATCTTTTAAATACTCATATAAATTGGTTTTATTTCCTGCTCTAAACACAGACACTTCAATTCCATTTTGCATAAATTTTTCAATTATTGTATCTAAAAAATATCTAAACTTACTTTGTCCTGCACTTGAGTTATATATAAGTTTTATCTTTTTCATTTATACCACCCTTCAAGGTAAATTAATCAATTCTATTATATTATATTAATGCCAAAAATTCAAGAAAAATAAACAAATTCTATTAGTTTATGTAGATTTTATATACTAATTTTTGTAAAACTAAAGCTGTAACTTATATAAATTTGTTACAGTTTATTTTTTTACTTCTAGCCAAAGAAAAAAATAATCAAATAGTACATACTACTTGATTATTTAATTATACATGAGAGAACTCATCAAAAAAGTTTCCAACAAGCCTTGATAACATATCTGACATTGTAACAATTCCTTCTACATTTCTATTACTTGATATAACTATTGCCATAGCTTTAGAATTAAGTCTCATTATTTTAAAAGTATCGTCAACTTTATCATTTTTATCAATAAAAAGTGCTGGTCTAATTAATTTTTTTATATCTATTTCTTTTGATTTATCTTTAATTTTTGCATACTCATAAATTATATCTTTTACATTTAAAATTCCAATTATATTATCTATATTTCCATCATATACTGGTATTCTTGTAAATCCACGTTTTCCAATAAGTTCCATTAAAGTTTTATAACTTGTGTTAATATCAATAAACTCTACCTTATCTCTTGGAACTAAAATATCTTTTATACATAAATCATCAAACTTTAATGCATTAAGTAAAAGTCTTTTTTCATCTGCATCAAATATACCAATATCTTTTCCCTCAGCTATTATAAGTTTTAATTCTCTTTCAGTAAGTTTTTCTTGTTTTTCATCTTTTATATGTAAGATCTTACATATAACTTTTAAGGAACTATTTAAAATTACTTCAAATGGATATATTAACTTGCTTACAAAATAAACTATATATACAAGTGACATAGAAGCCTTTTCTGGATAATTTTTAGCTATCTTTTTGGGTAGTAAATCACCTAATATAAGTGATACATAAGATAATATTACAGTAATTATTATCATAGAAATTATATATATAGCCGTATAATCAAGTGGTAATATTTTAAGATTTTCTATAAGTGATTTTAAAAATGTCTCTGCAGCAAATCCACTTGATGCAAATTCAAGTAATGTAATACTAATCTTTATTGTAGCAAAAAATTTATTTTGCTTATTTAATAATTCCTTTAAAAGTCTTGCTTTTTTATTTCCTTTTTTGGCAAGTTGTGCTATCTTGCTTCTATTTAAATAAATAAATGCCTCATCACTAGCTGAAAAAACAGCTTTTATAAGTATTAGTATTAGTAATATTATAAAATTTTTCATATTTACCTCTTTATTATTTGTTTACATTTGCTGTTTGTTTTTGTTCTATGTTTGTATATTTATCAATATAAAATTCCTTTACTTTTCTTTTTGTAACTAAAGACATAAAATTAGAATCATAATTATAAAGATATACTCCCATCTCATTTTTTATCTTATAAAATATAGTTGTATCAATATTTTGTAATATTTCAACTGCAGCAGATATTACTTTTTCTTTTTCTTTCGTATCTAATTTTATTCTCCATAAAGTATTACCATCTTCTACATTTATATAATAAAGATAGCCATCTGCTAAAAACATATATTTTGTTCCATCTACTTCTTTTATATCACCTTTATCTGATACACTTTTTATATCATCTAATTTTTCTTCACCAGTCCCATCTTTATTTACCATATATATTTTATTATCATCTTGTTTGTTTACATAATAAATTTTTGTATCATCTAAAACAGCATATGATACATTAGAGTCTTTTGTAATCTCTCTTTTATTATCTCCATTTCTATCAAAAGCTATTATACTTTTTTTAATTTTTTCGTCTTTTACTACAAATACAGTATTATCATCTACTAATAATTGGATTGCAATATCAATATCAAAATCTTTTATTTCTTTTGTATCAATATCTATAGACTTTAATTTATTATCTAAAGTTATATAGTAAATCATATTTTTGCTTAAAACATACTTTAAAACATCTTTTTCTACTAAATTTTCAAATTCATTTGTATTCCTATCTAACCTATAAATTCCTTTTTGTTTTAAACCATAAATATAATTTTCTTCTACAGATATATCTGAGAGTCCACTATTTGAATAGATTGATTTTTCATCAAATCCATCTGAGTGTATGCTACTTAAAGAATATACTGGATCATAAGTGTATCCTTCTGTAACATAAAAAATATTATATACTTTTTGTGCTTCAACATCTAAGTCACTAGTATATTTGAAATTATTTGCCCTTTTATACACACAGTATTGTACTAATATATATACTACAAGAAAAGTTACAAGAAAAAACATAAAATATGTAATCTTACTTCTTTTCTTTAAACTTCTTGCTGTTTTCTTTTTTCTTTTTAAGTATTCTTTTCTAGTTATTTCTTCATCTGCATCTAATTGTAATCTTTGCATAGACACCATGCCCCTTTTCTTTTGTTTCTAAAATAATTATATAATAATTTTATATGTTTGTAAACGATTTGACAAAAGATTATAGAAAAAAATAAATGTACTAAAATTTGAACTTAAAATATAAACTTTTTATTCAAATTAGTACATCTATATATAATTTTTTATTTTTTTCTTTCCTCTTCAGCATATAATTTTGCATGAACTGCTATTCTTCTTGTACTATCTGCAGTACAAGTTGAAAGTGTTAATATCCTATCTGGTGGTGCTACTGCTATATTAAAATCAATACTAGATCTGCTCTTTATTGTATTTAAAAACTCAGCATAAGTATCATCACTACCAAAATTTGTTATTAAATAATATGATTCTGGATCAATAATATATGTTGAAAATACTTTATATATTCTTGTTTTATCTTTAGTATAAATATATATTTCCACATCATTTCCATATTTACCTGCTTGAAGATCTTGAAGATCAGCAAACATAAGACCACTTTTTATATTGTGACCATAAATTACACTGTTATCATCTGTAAAATCTCCTTTATTCCTATAATCCATAAATGGCCATCCAAACCAACTATAATTTTTATCAAATGATCTTCTAAGATAAAAATCATTATCATAAGATTTTAAAATAGCATAATCTATTGCTGTACCTTTTATTGTGATCCATCCTACTACATCACTATTCATCTCTTCTAATTTGTCAAAATCTATTCCAAAACTTGCTCCAAGACTAGATAGATTATCATCTGGCTCTATTTTAACAGCATCATTAATATTTTTAATTGTATCATTACTTGCCTTATTTGTTCTTAAATAATCAAATAATACATACCCAGAATAAGAAAGTGCAAATAAACAAACAATAAGTATTATATATGCTACTACTTTTTTTATAATAGTTCCAATACTCTTTTTATTTTTTTTCTCTTTTACTTCCTCATTTAAATTATTCTCATTCATTTTATCACATCTCCAATTAAACATTACAAATATATTATATATCAAATCATTTTTCAATACAATAATTTTTATTTTTTTTATATAAATTTATCTAAATCATATTTATTTAATAAAACTGTTGCTCCCTCTTGAATTAAATAGTTTGAAAAATAATGATTTTTATTAAATATATTACCTGGAACCACAAGTATTTCTTTTCCATTTTCTAGGACATTGCATACCATTTCTTTTGTATCTTTATTATATTTTGCCTCAATTATTAATAAATAATCAATAATTCCAAGTATTATCTCAAGTTTTATATTATCATTTAAAACTAGTATGGATGGATTTTCTAAATTATTTATATAATTTTCATCAAATATATTTTCTCTTTTTACTAAAAAATTACACTCTTTACTATCCCCTATGATAAGCATCTTATTTTTCATATAATAGTTAAAATACTTATATACTTTTTTACCAAATTTACTTAAATTTTCATCATACACATATATAATTTTTTTATCATTAAATTTAATATCACCATATGTAAATATAACTAGTGGTGGATTATATATATTAAGTAAATTTTTAGGATATTCTTTTGAAATAATTGGAATGATTTTTATATTTTGATTTTTAAGATTTATATATATTTTATCTAGATTATCTTTTAATTCTTTTGAAATAAGTTTTGAATAAACTTTTTTTGGTATAAAATTTTTTTTTGAATAAATAATATTTTTAAATTTTTCAATGTCTTTTGTACACTTAAACAATGTAGAAACATCAGAAAATATATTAATAAGACCTAAATATGCATCATAATTTAAATCATCTATTAACATCAGCCATAAATATTCTTTTTCTATAATATCATCTCCTTAAAATAAAAGTGAAGAGTACTTAAAATTTTAAGTACTACTTACTTCTTCTAAACTAATTTTTCCTATTTTGCCACTTTTAAAATCTTCTAAAAAACAATTTGCAGCTTTTGTCATATCAACATTTCCACCTGATACTAAACATCCTCTTTTTCTTCCAATAAGTTCCAAAATATCATAACTATCTAAATCATAAATGCTTTCATCAAGTTTGTATTTTGAAATCAAAAGTTTACTATATCTAGTAGAATTTAAAAGCATTCTAATTCCATCACATGCAAGTTCTTCTGCATCTAATATATCAGGATTTATATTTCCTGTAAGTGCTAGTTTTAGCCCTGCGTTATTTCCGCTTAAATTAGGCCATAAAAGACCTGGAGTATCTAGTAAATCTATATTTGATGATACTCTTATCCATTGTTTTTTCTTTGTAACACCTGGTCTATTTCCAACATTTGCACTATTTTTACCAGATATTTTATTTATTATTGTAGACTTTCCAACATTTGGTATTCCAACAACTAAAACTCTATATATTGGATTTATATTGATACTTTTATTTTTGTTTTTTTCAGCATATATCTTACTTCCTATAGTTTTTATTTTATCTATAATATTTTTAATATCTCCTGGAACAGATGAATTGGTTGAAATGCAACAAATATTTTTACTTTCAAAATATTTTTTCCAAGTACTTACCACACTATCATCTGCAAGATCTGCTTTATTTAATATTACAATTCTCTCTTTATTTTTAGCAAGTTCATCTATAAGTGGATTTCTACTTGCTAGAGGTATCCTTGCATCAAGTATTTCTATTACTATATCAATTAATTTTAAACTTTCTTTTATTTCATTTTGAGCTTTAACCATATGTCCGTGGATACCAATTAATTGAAGTTTTGTGACAATTTTCGTTATTGTTCATTCTTTTCATCTCCTTCTATATCTAAATATAAATTTATTTCATCTTCCGTTGGTAATTTATCCAATATATCTTTTGGTATATATTCATTTAGTTTATAAGAAGATACGCCTATTGGCAAATTAGTCCCTTTAAGTGACCATTCAACACTTAATCTATCTTTTTCCTTACATAGCAATAATCCAATTGTTGGATTATCCATTTCTTTTTTTAATGTTTCATCTATAGCAGTTACATAAAAACCTAATTGTCCAATAAATTCTGGTTTAAATGAAGTTGCTTTTAGTTCAACAACAACAAAACATCTAAGTTCTAAATGATAAAATAATAAATCTATATAATAGTCTTTATCTTCCATCGAAATTTTGTACTGATTTCCTACAAAACTAAAGCCTTTTCCAAGTTCAACTAGTAAATTCTTAATTTTATCTATCATTGCATTTTCTAATTCTTGTTCTTTATACTCTTCTTTTAAAGTAATAAAATCAAAAATATATGGATCTTTAATAGTATTATTTACTAAATCACTATCTTTTGGTGGTAATGATAAATTGAAATTATTATTGCTATTACCTATTCTTTTATGAAATTCCGTTTCAATTTGAACTAATAATACATTTCTACTCCAACCATTTTTTATAGTATTTTCTGCATATATTTTTCTAATTTCTTTATCCTTAATTTTTTCTATAAGCAATAAATTGTGCCCCCAAGGTAATTTGGCAACAAGCTGTTGCCATTTTTCATCTTCTGCATATTCTTCATAGAATAATCTCATAGATCTTATATTTCTCTCAGAAAAGCCTTTCATATTAGGAAATGTTAATTTTAACTCTGTAGAAACTTGTTTAGTAAAATTATTTCCATAAGCTTTATTTTCTGAAACTATTTTTCCTAATCTAAAATATAACATAATTAAATTATTATTTACTTCTTGCATAGTTTTAATTTGAGTTTTAATTATATCTTCTTTTATATTACTTATTATTTGTTTAAAGTCTTTTTCTAGCAATTTATCATCTCCTTTATTTTAATTATCAATTTTCCATAAGTCGTACTTACTTTTATTTTTCAATCTTTTGTTACTAAAAATATAAAAATAAATTCATAAAGAAGTCTTTATTTATAATGTATTGGAAGTGATTTTTATAAAATTTCAACTACCCAATTAATTGTCGTATTTTGTCAAAATTAGGCAAAATATCTGCATCATCTACACATAACTCCTCTAAAGTAGCTCCATTTTTACTACTTCTATGATTATAAACACAACTTAATACTCTATCCATTTTCTCCACGAGAAATCATCTGTCTTTTATTTTGTTCATAATCAGAAGATATTAGTTTTAATGTTATAAAATTAGTTTCCTTAAAAATTCTTGGTAATTCTCTTGTTCTTAAATCATTAAAATCTAAAGCAATTATATTTTTTAACCCTTTATTATGAAAGTAATTTAAAAGAGTTATTGAACTCTCCAACATAATCTCTTCTTCATACTTTTCTTCATATACATTATTTGATATTCCAAAATCTGGAATCATATTTTGCTCAAAATATAAATATAAAATCTTTCATTTTTTCTCCAATCTGTATACATAACTAATGATAAATTTAAATACTATCTATTTTTCAGTTAAAATTTTTTCCCAATCAATGCTAATAATATCTTTTACTTTTAAATTATGTTTTTTTAGATACTCTCCAACTTTTAAATAGCCATATACATATCCTGTCCTTACAGGCATACCTGTTTTGTTTGTATCTGAATACATATAAAAATAATCACTCATAAGTTCATTTGATGATATTTTACCACTCATATAAATTTCAATTTTATCAATATTATCTTTTACCCATCTAAATATATCTTCGTCAACAATACAATATTCAAAGTCACATTTTCCTGGCACTATTTCTTTGGAATAATTACATCCAATTCCCTCAACAATAAATCTTTCCCCAATCGAATTTTCAAATATATCTCTTTTAAAAATTTGTCCCCTAACATAATGAGTAAATTCATGAGCAAGTAATATATCAAGTTTATCTTCTAAACCATTAGTTGACTCCAGTAGTAATATAGAAACATCTTCATCTTTATATTTAATAGAATATATAGTTGTTGTATCTAACCCAATTATAACATAAATTTTTCCATTTTTTATTTTGTAGGAAGTATCAGATTCAAATTTTTCTATTTTATCATAAATCATTTTTTCTATATTTTTATTCTTATAATATGATATTGTATTTTTTACTTTATCTATATATTTAGAATCATTTATTTTAGTTTTAATTATATTTTTATCAATTTTCTTTGGTAGAAAATACAATTTATCTAATAATTCATTGCAAAAATAATCAGATAATGATTCTTGTAAATTTATTTCGTTTTCATTAAATAAATTTTTACACAAATTATATATTATCACTTGCAATCCTCTCCTTTATATTTTTATAAAATTTAAAATAGCTGTTAATTTTTTAATTATCTTTTTTTAATTACCATCATTTACTATAAGTTTAACATTATTTTTTATCAGAACACTCTCTAAAGTTTCTCCTTTATTTATAATATATAATTTTTCATAATTTCTCTTTAAACAATCCTCATAAAATGGTATAAATACTTTACTAAGTTTTCTAATAAACTCATCATTATTTCCTCGTTTAATACATTTTCTTTTTACATCCTCGAAATTACTAATATTAGGATATGCAATACTATATTTGATATTATTTTTATCAAAATAATCAAAGTGTTCAGGTTTTAATTGTACTAAGACAACATCATATTTTTTAACTGCTTCTCTGATTGCTTGATAGTAATTAGATGGCCATTTATTATTTACTTCTCCTTTAGTTCCTTTTCTTGCTTCAATAGGCATTTCTTCAGAGTTAGCATTTATATGTTTATAATTACTTGACTCTAAATCAATTACATTACTATATTTTTTTCCTAAAAAACTTTTTCCACAAGTTGCAAATCCTGCAATTATTATCCCTTTATTCATTTACTATATTTTTCTCCTTTTGATTTATTTCCTATACAAAATAGTCTTTTATATCAGATAAATACTTTCCCTTTTCTAATTCAATTTTATATTTAGCTCTACTATCATTTATATTTTTGTTATAAAATTCATTCCAAACATCTAAATCTGTCATCTTTGATATAAATATTTCATTATTTCCTCTTGTTTTCATTCTTTGGGTATATTCTAATCTACATTCTTTTGATGGATAAACTAAACAATAAGATATATTATTATCTAATAAGTATTTTAATAATTTCTCATTAAATGATAACATTCCAATTTTTTTATCTAAAATGACTTTATCTATTATTTTTGTAATATATTCATATGAATCAAAATTTACTGCGCTTCCCCTATTTGCTTTACCTCTTTCTTTTTGAATACGTGACTTTTTCTCTAAACCATATTTATATGTAGCTTTCATCTCATCTAAATCTATAAACCTACTATCATGTTCTGCTAAATATGTCTTGCCAACTGCTGGACCACAAACAATAAAATTGCACTTTATTTTTTCCATTAAAATATCTCCTAAAATATATCTCACATTTTCGTTATATACTAATTATTATACTATAATAATTTGATTTTAACAAGACATATTATGTCATTTTTCTTAGTTTTCATCGCACTTTTCGACATATAAATAATTCATTTGGATACAAAAATACACAAGTACGCATGCACTTGTGTATTAAATAACTATTTTACTATTTTTTCTTTAGTCTTAGCAGCTTTACCAACTCTATCTCTTAGATAGTATAGTTTAGCACGTCTAACTTTACCATGTCTTTTAACCTCGATTTTTGCAATCTTTGGTGAATGAACAGGGAAAGTTCTTTCAACACCTACACCATAAGATATTTTTCTTACAGTAAATGTTTCATTAAGACCAGCATTTTGACGTTTTATAACTGTACCAGTAAATACCTGTATTCTTTCTCTGTTTCCTTCTTTAATTTTAACGTGTACATCTACAGTATCACCGATGTTAAATACTAAATCGTCTTCTCTTTTATATTCTTCTTCTATTGCTTTTATTATATCCATTTCTAGTTTCCCTCCTAACTTAGTTTATATTTATTTTTTATTTTCTTTATAATTATTATTTAATAGATCAGGTCTATATTTTTTAGTTATTCTAATAGCTTCTTCATTTCTATATTCACAGATTTTTTTGTGATGTCCTGAAAGTAGTACATCTGGTACCTTTCTTCCACGAAAATCATAAGGTTTAGTATATTGTGGATATTCAAGTAAATTATTTGTATGAGATTCCATATCAAGTGATCCCTCAGATAATACTCCAGGAAGTAGCCTTATAACAGAGTCCATTAAAACTTCACTTGCAAGTTCACCACCTGTTAATACATAATCTCCAATAGATATTTCTTCAATATTATATTCTTCTATTATTCTTTCATCAATACCTTCATAATGTCCACAAATAATTATATAATTTGATGAATAACTAGCTATTTTCTTACTTAAATTATAGTTTAATAACTTGCCTCTTGGAGACATATATATAATCTTTATATCTTTTTTATCACTCTCAAGTTTTGATATTGCAAAGTCTATTGCAAGACTTAAAGGCTCACATGACATAACCATTCCACTACCTCCACCATATGGTGGAAAATCTACTTTTTTATGTTTATCATTTGAAAAATCTCTAATATCTATAACATCAACCAAGACAATTTCTTTTTCTATTGCTCTTTTGATAATACTAGTATTTACAAACTCTGAAAACATATTTGTAAAAAGTGTAAGTACAACAAATTTTGTCATATTAATCCTTTCATAATCTCAACATATATTTTACCATTTTTAGTATCTACTTTTTTTATTACTTGCTTTATTGCAGGTAAATAAATATTACCATGTTCTTTAGTCTCTACCTCATATACATCATTAGCACCTGTATTAAATATATATTTTAAAGTACCAATATGATTTTTATTTTCATCTACTATTTCAAGACCTAATAAATCTTCAATATAATAACTTCCCTCTTCAAGCTTTTTTAAACTCTCCTTTGGAATATATACTTTTTTACCCCTAAGAGATTCAGCCATTTCAGGAGTATCCACTCCCTTAATTTTAACAAGAAGCATATTTTTTTGAATTCTACAAGATATATTATATTTATCTTTTAAGTCCTGATCTAGATAAAAGACTTTAGTTTTAGCTAAATTTTCTATATCATCTGTATATGGATAAACCTTTACTTCTCCTTTTATTCCATGAATATTTACAATTTCACCTATTAAAATACTATTCATAATATTAGACATTCTCCTCTGTCTTAGCTTCTTCAATATCTACAGAAACTTTTTTTGAATCTTTCATAGCATATGCGTATATTATTTCTCTAATAGAACGTATTATTCTACCTTCTTTACCAATAACTCTACCCATATCAGCTTTTGAAACTTTTACTTTTAATACAAGTCTTGAATCATTTTGAATTTCAGTGATTTCAACTTGTTCTGGAGAAGTTACAAGATTTTTTACTATATATTCTAATAAATCTTTATACATTCTTCATTCCTCCTATAATTCCATTCCTGCTTTTTTGATTAATGCTAAAGCAGTAGTTGTAGGTTTTGCACCTTTTTTGATCCATTCTGCAACTTTATCAGTATCTATTTTTAAATCAGCAGGCTCTACCATTGGATTGTATGTTCCTACTTTTTCAATAAATCTACCATCAGCTGGGTATCTTGAATCAGCAACAACTATTGTATAATATGGAGCTTTTTTAGCACCATCTCTTCTTAGTCTAATTTTTACCATGTAAAAGTTCACCTCCTTACAAATATATATAATTATTTTTTAACAAATTAAAATTTAGGCATTTTCATTTTTCCAAATTTACCCTTACCAGACATCATAGATTTCATCATTTTTTGCATTTGTTCAAATTGTTCCATAAATCTATTTACATCTTGTACTTTATTTCCACTACCTTTAGCTATTCTAAGTCTTCTTGATCCATTTAATATTTTAGGATTTCTTCTCTCTTCTTTTGTCATAGAAGTTATTATAGCGTCAATTCGTAGTAATTGTCTCTCATCAATTTCTGCATCCCTTATCTCTTTTGGTATTCCTGGAAGCATTGCAAGAATTTGTTTAAATGATCCCATTTTCCTTATTTTTTTCATTTGATCTAAATAATCATCTAAAGTAAATTCATTTTTTCTAATTTTCTTTTCAAGAGCAATTGCTTGTTCTTCATCATATGCCTCTTCAGCTTTATCAATAATAGATAAAACATCTCCCATACCAAGTATACGTGATGCGACTCTATCAGGATAGAAAGGTTCTAAATCACTTAATTTTTCTCCAACTGATGCAAACTTAATTGGCTTTTTAGTAATACTTTTTACTGATAGTGCAGCACCACCACGAGAATCTGAATCTAATTTTGACATTGTAATTGAGTCAATTCCAAGTTTTTCATTAAATGTAGAAGCAACATTAACTGCCTCTTGACCTGTCATAGCATCAATTACTAACATTATTTCATGTGGTCTAATTGCTTTTTTAAGATCAACTAACTCATCCATTAGTTTTTCATCAATTTGTAATCTACCTGCGGTATCAACTATTACTACATCACAAAGTTTTGATCTTGCCTTTTTAATTCCATTTGTTGCAATTTCTACAACATTTTGAGATTCAGGCTCGCTATATACATCAATATTTAAACTTTTACCAATAGTTTCAAGTTGTTTTACAGCTGCAGGTCTATATACATCACAAGCTACCATAAGTGGTTTTTTGCCTTGTTTTCTAAGATAATTACTAAGTTTTCCACAAAGTGTTGTTTTACCACTACCTTGAAGTCCTACAAGCATTATAACTGTTGGTGGATTAGAAGAAATGTTAAGTTTTGACTCAGAACTTCCAAGTAACTCTATTAATTCATCTTTAACAATTTTTACAACTTGTTGACCAGGTGTTAGACTTTTCATTACATCTTCACCAAGAGCTTTTGACTCTATATTTGCTATAAATTCTTTTACGACTTTATAGTTTACATCAGCCTCAAGTAATGCAAGTTTTACCTCACGTAACATTTCTTTTAATTCTTTTTCTGTAATTCTAGTTTGACCTTTTAGTTTTTTTACTACATTTTGTAATTTATCAGATAAACTATCAAACATCTATATCATCCTCATCTTTCAAAAGTTTTTTTATTTCATCTCTTTTTTCATTTAAATCTTTTGTATCACATAAATTATATGCCTTATCTACTCTTTCTAGTAAATCATACATATGAATTTTATCTTCAAAGTTTTTTAACATATTCTCACTTGATTTTATACTATCTCTAACTCCTTGATACGAAATTTCTCTATTTTGTGCTATTTCTCTTAATGATAAGTTATATAGATAATACTCTTCAAAAATCTGTTGTTGTTTTGTTGTAAGAAGCTTACCATAAATGTCATATAACATAGTCATTTCAATGCTTTTA
Source organism: uncultured Clostridia bacterium (assembly GCA_948562205.1). GTDB lineage: Bacteria > Bacillota > Clostridia > TANB77 > CAG-465 > CAG-465. The sequence continues at coordinate 21,869 of CAOYAN010000019.1, forward strand.
TCCATTTTTTATCACCTTCTTAATATGTAAAGCTCAAAAACTTTACATCTATTATACAATACGAATCTAAGTTTGTCAAGAAAAATTCAAAATAAAACTAAATTTAAATTCAGTCGACATAATAAATATGTTGTGATATAATTTAATGTAGTAAAAAATATGCTCTAAGTAATTAGGAGGAGAAAAATATGGTAAATGTAAACATTATACTTGACAGCAGTTGTTATATGAATGATCTTTCTAAAACTATAAAAGATCAGATGAATAACCTTCATAAAACATTAACAAAATCTTATAAAAAGGATCTTAAAGCTTTATTTAGATCCTTATGGAAAAACTTGTTTTAAATATTTATAGGGACATAAGAGATTAATACCTTCTTATGTTCCTATAAAAAATGTGTGAAATTAATCACACATTTTAAATATAATAACAAATTCAATAATAATTTTTTTCACAAATTTATTTTTTATAGTCCAATTGAATTTAATAAATTAACTCCAATTTTTGATAATATAAAGCTTCCTACACTTATAACTAAAGTATATCCACCAATAATTATTAAATAACAAAGTGCAAGTTTATCTTCGTTTTCTTCCCCTAATAGTTTTACAAAAGCAAACAATGCAATAAATATAAAATATACTTTAGCAATTGCTGTAACAGTTACACCTATCGGTGTAAAAATTGCAAATACAAATGCTATTAATCTTGCAACCATATATGGTGTAAGTGCAAATGTAGAAATTTTTAAAGTTTTAGCAAAAGTTGTTTTCTTCTTTAAAATCTTAGCTATAAGTAGCATTACTCCTGCAAAAGCCATAATAAATCCAAATACTAATATTAATGTTCCAAAAAAGCTTCCTAAAAGTTCAAAAATATTAATATTGTCAAAACTTAATTTAGTAATTGTTTTTCTTAATGTATAATCATATTTTTTAACAAATATTTGACTTATAACATTAGAAAAAAAGCTACAAATTGTAAATACTGCAGTAATTATGGCTGCATGGATTAAGCCAAATTTTATTGTTGCATTTTCTACTTCTTTATTTGTTGTAGTAATAGGATTTGTAAATAAATTTACAAAAGTAGTAAAAATATTTTTCATAATATAAACTCATCCCCCTTTTTATATACTAAAATATTATAACATCTTATATTTTTTGTCAATTAAAATATTATAAACTATTAACTAGATTCTTAAAATCTTTTCCTCTTTCTTTATAGTTTTTATACATATCAAATGATGCAGATGCTGGAGACATTACAACAATATCACCATTATTTGAAACTTCCATTGAGAGTTTTACAGCATTCTTCATAGAATTTACTTCATATATTTTAAGATTACTATTTACAAAATTACTGTTATTTTCCACAGCATCTTTTATTTTTTTGCTTGTAGAACCTAAAAGTATAAGTATTTTTGCACAATTTATAATATTTATTCCAATTGGAGAATAGTCTAGATTTTTATCAGATCCACCTGCTATAAGTATTATTTTTTGATTAAATGATGTAAATGCTGCCATTGCTTTTCCAGGTGTTGTGGATATAGAATCATTATAGTATTTTACTCCATATTTTGTATCAACGTATTCAAGTCTATGTTCTACTCCCTTAAATTCTTTTAATGTTTTAGAAATACTCTCTATATCTACAAAATCTAATACACAACATATAGCACTACAAATATTTGCATAATTTTTTTCTCCAATTAAGTTTATATCTTCTACATCAATTACTTTTCTTTCTTCTCCATTTATACTAATATATATTGCATTACTTTTAAAATAAGCACCATTTCTACAAATATTTTTTGTAGAAAAATATAATATTTTACTTTTTATATTATTTTCTTTAATTTTTTCCAAAAACTTATCAGAAAACTTATCATCTAAATTTATTACAAAAATATCATTATCTCCCTCATACTTAAATATATTTGTTTTAGCTTCTACATACTCATCAAAGCTTCTATGATAATCTAAATGATCTTCATAAATACTAGTTATAAGAGAAATATTTGGACTTTTTTTCATTGTCATAAGCTGAAAACTACTAAGTTCTAATACTATTAGATCATCAGGATTCATATTATCTAATTTATCAAATAATGAAATTCCTATATTTCCACCAAGCCATATTTTACGATCGGAACCCTTTAAAAATTCATTTATTAAAGTAACAGTTGTTGTCTTACCTGCACTACCAGTAACACCTATTATCTTACATGGAGCAAGATCAAATAAAAGTTCAATTTCTGATGTAAGTTTTACACCTGATAAAACAGCATTCTCAATTTCAGGTAAAAAAGGTTTTACTCCAGGAGATCTTAGTATATAATCAAATTCAGATAAATTAGATAAATAATTCTCTCCTAAAACAAATTCTACATTACTAAGATTAATAAGTTCTTGATGATTTTTTATTATATCCATATTTTTATCTCTAGCACTTACTCTTACACCTAGAGATGATAAATATTTGATTGCAGGAATATTGCTTGTTCCAATTCCTATTATTGCTACACTTTTTCCTTTTATATCTTCTTTAAATTTTTCTAACTTTAAATTTTCCATAACTTCACCCCATATACATTTTTATATATTATATGACATTAATTTTGCATTTGCAATATTAGAAAAAGAAAAAACTAGATATGAATACTTCATACCTAGCTTTAACTATAACCATAGTTTACTCGTTAGTCTCTTCCACTGATTCCTTCCTCATTTAAGTCTCCTGCAAAGTTGTATGAAGAACATGCTGTTCCATCTTCTTGTTTGGCATATTTATCACCTGTACAGTTACAAACTTTTATTGAATCTAGTCTACAAGTAGAGTTTTCTATACAATTATGCATACAGTCTACAACATTGCATTCTATTTTAGGGGTTACTACTTTTTTCTTTTCGTTTTTTGACATTTTAATCAACTCCTACTATTATTATGATTAAAATCAAAAAATATATACAAAAATATATTAAAATTTTTTTATAAATAATAGAGAATCGAAAACTCCTCAAATAGATAAAATATTATTTTTTAATTTTCTTATCTATTTTATTTTTTATGCCAAATAATATTTTAATAACTATACCAATTGTTGATACTAAGAAAACTACAATGTATAACAATACATTTATATCACTTGTATCTATTACTGGTTCATATATACATTTATTTATTACTGTATATCCCTCAACTGTTTTTTCATAATACTTAGATGTAGTTTTCTCATCTACTCTATATAAAATTTCATCACCATACTCATCATATTTTGGTAATTTAAATTCATATGACCAATTATTATCAGCACTTACTTTTTCTTCTACAACAAGTTTATCACCATCATATACTTGTAATACTACACTTTTTGGACGTTTTAAATATTCATTATTTTTATCTACCCATTTTTTTACTGCTTTTACTAAAGTAACTTCTTCTGGTACTACAAACTCATTTGTTACTGTATTTTTATCTGTAAATATTTTTTTATAGAATTTACTTCCAATATCTCTTTCATCTATATAATACTCTATTTCATTTCCTAGCTCATCATATTTTGCAAGTTCAAATTCATAGCTCCAGTTGTTTGATTCATTTACCTCTGCTTCTGTTATTACTTCACTATTTGCTATTACTTGCAGTATTACACTCTCAGGTCTCTTTTTTGCAAAATCTTCACTATCTTCCCATATCTTTGTACCTACTATTTTTATTCTATTTTCTGGTACTGTAAATCTATTTGTTACCACATTTCCTACTATCTCTTTTGTATAAAACTTATCATTTTCAAAACTTTTCTCATCTATTCTATAATTTATTTCACTTCCATCTTCTCTATATTTTAGTAAATTTGTAAATGTATATTTCCATTCACTTTCTTCATTTACTTCCGCTTCTTTTATTAATTTATTTGAGTCAAATACTTGTAATATTATACTACTTGGTCTCTTTCCTGCCTCATTATTATTATCTTCCCATATCTTTGTTACTTCTATATCTTTTAGTTTTATACTATTTGTTATGTTATATCCATCATATGTTGTTTCATAATTTGATACTTCATCTTCTATTATTTCATACTCATATTCTCTTGTATTACTTGCATATACTGGTATATTTTCAAATGTATATTGCCAATTATCTTCTGCTGTTACTGTCTTAGTTTCATACTCATGTCCATCTTGTAATAATTTTACTGTTATACTCTCTGGTCTTTGCATGTATTTATTATCTAAATCATTCCATGTCTTTGTTCCACTTATATTAGTTCTTATATCTTCTTTGTGGATTTCTACATTTACTTGATTTGAATATATTCCCTCTACATTATCTATTACAGTACCAAAAGGATCTACTACTCTCCAATTTGTACTAAACATATTATTTGCTGATGTAAGTAATGTATCATCTTCTGGTGCTTGCATATTTATTAATACAAATACTACATTGTTTGCTGATAGTTCCATATCACTTCCATCTGCTTTATACCTTAAATCCACACAAACTGATTTTACTGTAGACTTATCTACCTCATCTGTTAATTCCATCCACTTTTCTGGTACTTCTGTTAATTTTCCTGGATTTTTTTCTTCTGAGTAATATACTTTAGGTGCATATCCTTTTGACAGTGCATATGTTGTATCAACTCCTAAAAACTTACCTTTCCATCCACTGCTTATATCATTTCCTTGTTCATCATAAATTGTTTCTAGTGTATCATATAATATTAAGTCTTTTAAACTATTTGCTCCTGTTGTTACTCTTAATTTATATGTATACTCACTTCCAGCTGTTGCTTCTGCTGTCTCTTCTATAAATTTTCCTTTAGTTAAGTCTGTTCTTACTTGTTTTATTACTGCTTGTTGTGATGATACTGCATGGGTTATACTTAATATTTCATTACTACATTCTAAATTTTCACTTACATTTCCATCATTATCTATATCGCTTGCTAAAATATCAAAATAACCATTATCAAGCTTTGAATTATAGTAACTATACTCCTGATTGTTCCACATTGTATATATATAATTTTTATATGATGTTCCATATTCTAATATACTATCATATGAAATATTTACATCTAAAATAAATGATATATTGCTCATAACTTGCATTCTATCTTCTAAATAGTAACTCCAGTCTATTTCATTTAAATTATATATAACACTTATTTTAGTTCTTCCGCTACTTCTATAATTATAATCTATATCTACTATTGTATTATTCCTTATATATTCCTCAAATTGAAATCTATTATTAAATTTATCTCCATTCTTTAATTTAAGCTTATAATATTCAAAATTATTTCCTGTAAATATACTATCTGTTATTTCCTCTTTAGTACTAATTAAATTCATTCCAATAGGTAATATATCATATGTTTTTATAATAACATCTTTTTCAACCTTTAAATGATCTAAACTTAAAGAATTACTTAATATATATTTTATTTCATACTTTTCATCTTTTGGATTATTATCTATTCTTTCTACATTCTTAGAACATACAAGTCTAAAAACTCCATCAACTATTCTTTGATTAGTAAATGATCTTTGCATATATCTTCCATAAATATTAATATCAGATTCTGCTATTTTTAATGTTGATGGTGTATTATAACTATCTTGCGTTACCACATTTGCTAAAGTTCTATTTCCTTCATTATCTTTCTTATATACTTGTAAATATCCAAAATTATATATGCTACCTAATCCACAATCTCTTGTATGTATATTTGTATATACATTTATATCTCCCTCATATAAAGTTTTATCTAAATCTTTTATTAATAATTTTACTCCTACTATATCTTCCCTATCAAAAGTTATTGTTTTATCACTACTACTTGTTGTATCTTCACTATACACTACATACTCATTTGTGTCTTTATATCTTACCTGTATTTCATATTTATAACCTATTAATTTATCTCCACTACTTCCATTATATTTATTATATGTATAAAACATTGGTATTTTTATCTTTGTAAAATTATACTCATTATCATTTAACTTTGTTACTTCTCCATTTTCTCTTGTTATATATAATAAGTCATCACCTATTTCTATATCCATTATACTATCTGTATAAAATATTTTTGGATTGATTCTCCAATATGTATTATCACCTAAATTTTTTATTGAACTTATATAACAACTTCCTGCATAACCTGCTCTCTTATTTATACCATATAAATCTCCTTTATATTCAAAATCAAAATCTACTAAACTTACAGTACTACTTGCTTCTGAAAGTTTCTCTATTTCTTCTTCATCTTCATATCTTCCCCATAATTCTGCTATATTTGTTACACTATCTCCATCATTATATTTATTCTTTGGATATCCTATGTAATAAGCACAGATCAAATGCATGCCAGAATCATATAAATAATAATATGTATTATTTTCTTTTGACTCCAATCTATTTAACTTATAATCATATATGACTACGCCTTCTGGTAATTTTAATTTTATACAACTATTTCTATCAAACATATAATTACCATTTGCATCTATTGCATCTATTATATTTGCACTTATATTATAACTATAATCATATCTAACCCAGTAATACTCATTTAATATATCCTCTATTTTGGTATAATCTGCCTTTGCACCTGCTATTGCATTATTCTTTAAAGTATATACTGTCTTTGTTGATGTATAATGAAAATTACATATATTTGACTCCTTAGCTATTATTTCTTCTGAATTTTCTATATTTTCTTTTATTTTTGCTTTATACTCTAAATCTGTTTTTATTCTAAATTGTGGAAATAAATTATATACTATCTGTATTGTTCCTTCAAAGTGTTCATTTTCCGCTACTATTATATTATTTGTAAATATATATATATTATTATCTTCATCATAAATATAGCTCCAGTCATATTTTTTTATTGTATCACTTATTTTATCTGCTGCTATTGTTATTTTTTTTTCTAAAAAATCTTGATAATTAGTATCATTTCTTCTCCTTTCACTAAAACTGTCTTTAGCTATCCCTGGTATTGTTATTTCTATTTCTCCTGGCTGATATCCTTTATTTGTTGTACATGCATAATTTATTTGCATACATAATTGTTTTGTTTCATTTCGATTTACTGCATTCCATGTAAATTCTGTTATTGCTTGATTTGGCGTATCACTACTTCTATCATACATTACAAGCCCAATATTCCAATTTTCATCTTCTACTTCTAATGCATTAGTTTTTTTTGTACTATTTACTGTTATTGTTATAATTGTACTTATTAAAAATATCCAAAGCATTATTGTTAATATTGATATTTTTCTTTTTACTCTACTCTCTCTTTTTTTCTTTATCTTATCATTTTGATTACTGTTTTTATTTATATTTTTCATATACCTATTTACCTCCTATTTTTTTATTTTTCTCCTATTTTTATATAATATACCATTTCTCAAAATTACTGAATGACTTATTGTACAGAATTTCATGACCTATTGTACTTGTTTTTAAACACAAAAACGACTGGTACCATTCTACTAGTATCAGTCTATATATTTTAAGGTATAATACTCCCTTGTTATTTCATTTTTTCTTGTGTTTTTAAAACTTAGTTGTGTGTGTGTGTGTGTGTAGTTCTATCATACTTGTGTTGATTTTAGTTACCATAATCATTTTCCTTTCTTTTTTACTTGATTACGATTTTATATTATCATTTATATAAACATTTTTCAACTACTATTTCTTACTTTTTATATTTTTATATACCTTACCATCTTTTAATTTAACTGTATCTCTTAAAGACCTATGATAAGTAATAGTAAATCTATGAACTTCATCTTGTAGGAAAGTTAAAAATTTTAATATATTCTTTGACTTTTCAAGATCAAATTCTACACCATTTTCATTAATTAGCCCACGAGTTCTATGATTATCATTTTTAACCATACCATATATATTAGTAAATTCACCTGTATCTCTCATGGCAATTTTTACAGCATTTAATTGGGTTTTACCACCATCTATTAATATAATATCTGGAAGTGGCCACTCCTTTGAATGTTTTAGTCTTCTTGAAAGTACTTCATACATACACTTTGGATCATCCTGAGTCATAGTACTTTTTATTTTAAATTTCCTATACATTTTTTTATTTAGTTTACCATTTTCAAATCTAATCATACATCCAACAATATACTCATTTCTAAGGTTTGAAATATCATAACATTCTATTGAATCAATTCCATCACTAAATTCAAGTAGAGATGCAAGATCATCTAAAGTATTATTTTTCTTATCTTCAAGATTAATATGGATATTATTTTCAACCATTTTAACAAGATTTAATTTTTCACCTTTTTTAGGACAAAAAACGTTTAATTTTATTTCTTTTGCCTCGAAAAATTTATTTAAAAGTTCTATATTTTCATCATCAAGTTTTACATACACTTTTTTAGGTATATCTTCTCTATCTAAATAGTATCTAGATATTATCTGAGATAGTGACTCCTCTATTTCAGATTTATCAACATCATTTATTTCAACATTATCATTAAGTACTACTTTATAATTTCTTATTTTAAATACTTGAACATGTAGAACATTATCATTTAGTACATATCCAAAAATATCAGTACTATTTTCATTTAAATTTGCAACAGTTTGCTTATCACTTATTTTATCAATATTATCAAGCCTTTGCTTTAGAATAGATGCCTTTTCAAAATCAAGTTTTTCTATACACTCTTCTATTTGATCTTTTAATATATCCTTTATTTGTTTATTTTTTCCCTGTAAAAATAATGCCACTTGATCTATCATTTTTCTATATTCATCTAGACTTATATCATTAATACATGGTCCAAGACATCTACCTATATGATAGTATAGACATGGACTAGTAATTTTCTTCTTTTCAAGATTATATCTACATCTTTTAACAGGAAAAATCTCTTTTATAGCCCTTAGTACCTCACGCATAGCACCAACGTTTGTATAAGGTCCAAAATATAGTGATCCATCCTTTTTCTGAGTTCTTGTAACATATATAATTGGATATCTATCTTTTATTGTAATTTTAATATATGGATAAGTTTTGTCATCTTTTAACATAACATTAAATTTAGGGTTATGTTCTTTTATATAATTACATTCTAAAACTAATGCTTCTACCTCATTTTTAGTTACTATATATGATATATCTCTAACAAGGGATGCCATTTTCTCAATCCTAGCAGATTTATTATTTTTTTGAAAATATTGTCTTACTCTTCGTCTAAGAGATATAGCCTTACCTACATATATAATAGTACCATTCTCATCTCTCATCATATAAATTCCTGGCTCAAAAGGAATTTTTGACACTACTTTTTTTACATGCTCATCATAATACATTTTTCTACCTCACAAAATTATATATAAATAAAATAGGTATAAATACCTATTCTACTACTTTTACTTCAAATGTTATATTTTTAATAATACCTATATCATCAGTAACTTTAAGACTACATCTCTTTACACCAACATCAGATGTATCCACATATTCATTTTTATCAATTATAACACAATTAGATGAACTTTTAACAAGATCTAAAATCTTTACTTTTTGATCTTTTTTTAAAGTTAAATTATTTACAAAATTAACTTCTGGTTCTAAATATATATAACTTTCTACCTCAATATTTTCTTCTACAACATACATATTTGAAATATATATAACTATACCAGATAAAATAATTGCAATAATTCCTATAAAATATGCAATTTTCTTTTCTACTTTTTTATTTTTCATATATATCACCTGCTATTATTTTATCATAATACTTTACTTTATACAAGAAAAAAGAAGATAAACTTCAAAAGTCTATCTTCTATAATTTATTCTATAATAATATTACTCAGCATCTTCAGCCTCATTGTATTTATCTAGAACAGCTTTTTGTAACATTTCTCTTGTTTCTGTGTTGATTGGATGAGCAACATCTTTATAATCCCCATTTGGAAGTTTTTTGCTAGGCATTGCGATAAATGTTCCTTTATCAGTTTCAATAACTTTTACATCATGAATAACAAATGCATTATCAATTGTTATATCAATTTTAGCCTTCATCTTACCTTGAGAAGTTACTTTTCTAACTCTAACATCAGTTATTTGCATCTTTCTACACCGCCTTCCCTCTTAATGTCACTTATATTATATACCATATATTTTTAATGTCAATACTTTGTTTACCATAAGAGGAAATTTGATTTAATCATACAAAATTTTTGTCCTTTTGACATTATATTTAATATCTTCATTTATGTATTCTATATATCCTGCCATTATAGTATCTGGTTTTAAATTGTCTCTTGAACCAGTAGAAACAGTTATTTCAAGTCCTCTATCTAAAGTAAAATCATATACTATAATTTGAGGTCTTATATCAATCCTTTCCATTCTATCTTTAGATTTTTTAAGAACTAAAATATTATCCTGAGATAAATACTCGTCCATTTTCTTTTTATAATCCTCTTTTAAATCTTCAATCTCTCTTTTATTTAATTTTGATATTTTATCTTCGGGATATACTAAATCTATTATATATGTTGCTGCATATACTCTAGACATTATATTTTTTTCATCTTTATTTATACACTCTGCAGATAGTACAGTAATTCCACTAGGTAATACCTTATTTAATTCACGTATAAAATATGGAATCTCTAAGTCTTCAACTAAACTTACTTCAAATATTTCTCCTGTACTTTCAATACCAACAGATAAAGGATGTGCAAAAACTAGCTCAGGTCTTGGATTATAGCCATTAGTATGCTCTACTAAAATATTTGCTCTAGCAAGAGATGTTTCAAAAACTCTAATCATATCTAAGTGTGATAAATATATTGCCTCTTTAGATTTACTATATATAACTCTTAGTTTTTCCATTTTTTCACCTATCTTTCTTCAGTAGAAAAGATTATATCATAAAATATATAAAAAATAAAGATTTTGTCAAAGAAAAACTCTAAATGTCAAAAAACATTTAGAGCTATAAAAACTAAATTTTAGCTTTTTCTTTTATTCTTTCAATAATAGATACATCAGTAATATTTAAATTATTATTTATACCACTACCTATTTTTTCTTCTCTTACTGGTAGTCCATGAAAGTCACTTCCAACAGTTGGTATAAGATTAAATTCTTCACAATAATCTAAATACATTTGCCGTTTTCCATTATCATTATGAGGATTATATACTTCTATACCATCAAGACCTTCATCTACTAAAGATTTCAAAAAATCATACTCTATATCAGGATTAAGATTTAAACTTTTTGGATGAGCAAGTACAACTACACCACCAATTTTCTTTATACATTTAATAAGGTTTTTAGGTGTCTCTTTATTTCTAGAAACATAACATTTAGAATTATAATCTAAATATTTGCCATAAGCTGTTATTGGATCTTCACAAAATCCCATTTTTGCTAGTGTTATTGCAAGATCAAATCTTGTAATATGACTTGGATCTCTTGCAAATTTATATACATCATTATAACTAACTTTTACATTTTGTTTTCTATTTAAAAGTTCTATTGCCTTTAATATAGCTTTTTCTCTATTTTCCTCATATTTATCAAGTAAAAAACATACTTCTACACTAGGATAATAAACCAAAATATGACATTTATGCCGTTTTCCATGATATCCTAATTTTCCCATATCTGTTCCAATCTCAATTCCAGGGATTATTTCAATTCCCTTACAATCAAGTGTTTTTGCAACATTATAAGAAGATATATTGTAATGCTCAGTAAAAGATAAATAACCTACATTATTTTTATATGCAATATCGATAATTTCATCAATCTTCTTTTTACCATCAGAAAATATACTATGAACATGTAAATCAATTGTCTTTAACATGATAACATCTCCTTTATTTAAATTTGATTTTTATACATATTTTTTATGATATTATCATATATATATTTTTTTTGCAATATTTTTAATTTATTTGGTATAATAAAATTTAGGGGGTGATAATATGTGTCATTTTATACAAAAAGCACTTGCCTATTTGGTGCATAGACAAGCGCTAAAGAAAAGAAATCAAAACTTTAAAAAACACAAAGCTTATGCTGATTCTTTTCTAAAATAGTATAACAAAATATCAAACTCTATTTTGTCGAATATTGTCGAAAATAAAATAGAATTAATAATTTTACAATAAATTAAATTTTTCTTGACAAATAAGTATAAATATTATATAAACTATCTATATTATTTGTAACCTATTATTAATATATGAGGAGGTACTACTATGATTATTAAAGACAAACGAGGATATGATATTTTAAAAAATAATGAAAGTCGGATTGCTTTTGCAGTAAATATTGAGGGCTATAATGATGCAGGCTTTGCAGGTATGATTTCAAGAAAATTTTGGCCAAATCTTACATATACCGATCCTTGTGATCTTGGCACAGTTTTAAGTAAAAATGTAGATGGTATCACTTTTTATGCATTAGTTTGTCACTCTTTAAAAAAAGGTTGGTTTGATGAAACAAACATTATAAAGACTTGCTTTGATAATATTAAATGTAATGAGCCTATTGCAACTATTTCTATAGGTACTGGACTTATTGGAATGTTAAGTGGTGCAGATTTTGAGAAAATAAAAAAAGGAATGGAACTTTCAGAGAAAAAAATTATTTTATATTAAGAAAACAAGGATGCTAAAATAAAAAATAGCATCCTTTTTGTATTTTACTTATATACTATTTGGGAATATAATATGTATTTTTACCTTTTCCAATACTTTCTATTTTTCCATCTTCTTTTAATGTTTTTATAGTATATTTTACTTGTCCTTCTGCCAAACCTAAATCACTCATTATAGATTTTTTAGTACTTCTTCCATTTTCTTTTATATAATATAATATTTCATCTTTCGGATGATTTTCGGATGATTTTCGGATGATTTTCGGATGATTTTCGGATGATTTATTTCTATATAACCTACTATATAAAGTAACAATAAACATATTTCCTATAATTTCTAGTTTTGGTTTCCTTTCATCATTTTTATATGCATCCATAATTTTAGCTATTCCACTGCCTCTTCTTTCCATAAAATCTAATCTTGAAAATACATCACAAATTAATGGATTTCTTCTACTACTTGTTGGATTTTTTAATATTTCCTCTATTGATGTTCCATATTCTAAACCACCAAATGATATTATTTCTATTCTATCATCATACATACCAAGCTCAACTTGAGTTCCCCTAAGTAAATATTGTCTATGTGCTTCAGCATTAATTATACCGTTCTCTTAATGCTGATAAATCATATTCTGGAATTTCTCTTCTTGCTAGATTTCCATCTTTTATCCATCCATTAGACATATGCTTTTTAACAAATTCCATTGCATTATCTATTTGACTTAATATACTTCCTCTATATTCATAATAAAAGTCCATGAAATATTAATTTGTAATATTCATAGACTCTAATATTTTATCTGGTACCGAAGGTGGGACTTGAACCCACACGGTATTGCTACCAACAGATTTTGAGTCTGTCGCGTCTGCCAATTCCACCACTCCGGCATATACAGGCAAATTTAATTGCCTTTTTATATTTATTCTATATCATTTTATTGATATAATATAATCGATATGTTTATTATACATGAAAAATATATGTTTGTAAATATTTAATGTTTATTTTTTATAGTTTTATAAAAGTTTACTATTTAATATATTTGGCTTTTTATTTTTCTTTTCTTTATTTTTACTTTTATTATTTTCTAAAACAGAATTAGAATATGTATCACTCATAAGGTTTGTTTCTTCTTTTTCTTTTAAAAGAGTTTTTGCTCTAGTAAATAGAAAATTATTTATTTTATCTCTCATAGATGAAAATATAAATTCTTCACTTATAATATCTATATATTCAGGATTTAATTCAATTAAATATTCAATAACAGTCATAGCTTTTTCATATTCTTTTTTTATTGCATAAATCATCGCAATTTTATAGTATGCTTTATCACTATAATTTGTAGTCGTTATAACTTTTTTGTAAGCTTCAATTGCACTATCATAATCGCCCTTTAAATATTCAATATTTGCTAAATTATAATGAGCTACATAAAGATCAGGATTTAATTCTATAACTTTTTTAAAGTCTGCTTTTGCATCATCATATTTTTGCATTTTTGTTTCTAGTACAGCTAAATTATAATATATTTCATAAGAGCTATCATAATGTTTTATAGCATCTTTATATACCTTTATTGCCTCATTATATTTTTGTTGATTAGTAAGACATATTCCAAGAGCTTCATATGCTTCATACATTTCTGGACAAAGTTTTAATGCTTTATCAAACATAATAACTGCAGACTCTCTCTTATCTGTAGCGTCTAATACTTTTCCTAGCTCATAATATGACATATAATCTTCTTTATTTATTTCTACTGCTGTAGCAAAACTATCTCTTGCATAACTATATTCATTTAATCCCTCGTAGCATTTTCCAAGTAGATAATAATATTCTGATTTTTTTTTATTTGTATCTATTAATTTTACTAATTCTTTTATCGCTACTTCATATTTTCCCTTATTATACAACTTTTTAGCATTACGATATAATATTTTAGAAGATACTATAATATTATTATATTGTAATAGTACAAATATAAATGGGATAAGTAAACCAAATATTAAAACTGGTATATGTATATATATAGGTATTTCAGTTCTATAAATTGTAAAAGGTATATATACACCCATTGAAAATGATAATAATGAAAGTATTAATAAATTTTCTGCTACTTGTTTTTTTATATATATTACTGCTAAATATATTGTTAATATTATTGCTACCAAAATTACTGCAATTTTATCAATTATCATTAGAAGCTCCTCCGTTTTGCTATTATATAACATTTTTCTCTAACTTGCAATAGAAAAGTATATAAAAGCACATAATTTAAATATAAATAAAATTATAATATTTAAAGTATAATTGACTATTATATATTTTTTTTGTATAATAAATAATTGTAAAAAGGATGTGATATTAGACATGGGAAAAAAATTTGATAGTCTAAAGAATATAAATAAAATACATATGATAGGAATTGGTGGAGTTAGTATGAGCGCAATGGCTCTAGTACTAAAAAAATCAGGATATGAAGTAACTGGTTCTGATAGATCAGAAAGTGATATGATAGAAATACTTAAAGAGAATAATATACCTGTATTTATTGGTTCGAATGCTGAACTTGTAAAAAATGCAGATATCGTTGTATATACATCAGCAATAAACCAACATGACCCAGAATTTGTACGTGCTAAAGCCCTTAGTATTCCAACTTTTGAAAGAGCTAAATTTTTAGGACTTTTACTCAAAAGCTATGAGACACCAATTTGCGTATGTGGAACGCATGGAAAAACTACAACTACATCAATGCTATCTTCAATATTTATAGATGCAGGACTAGATCCAAATGTACAAATTGGCGGTAAATTTAAGAAATTAAATGACTTAAACTACAGAATTGGTAACTCTGAATATTTTATACTTGAGTCTTGTGAATATGTAGATAGTTTTTTAAACTTTCCACATTCTACAGCAACAATTTTAAATATTGATGAAGATCATCTTGATTATTTCTCAGGTATTGAAGAAATAAAAGCATCATTTAAAAAATTTATATTAATGTTACCAAAAAATGGTATATTAGTAATAAATAAAGATGATCTAAACTGTAGTGATGTAGTACATGATATAAGTGATGAACTAGTAAAACGTCAAATAAGAGTATTTACTTTCTCACTTAGTGATCCTACTGCTACAATATATGCTAAAAATGTATCTTGCAATATAAAAGGTTTTTATTCATTTGATGTATTTAACAAAAGTACAGGTAAATCATATGGATTTTACTTAACAGTTCCAGGAATACATAATGTATATGATGCACTTGCTGCAATTACTACATCTTACGCATATGGAATTGATTTTGAAGTTATGCAAAAATCATTAAATGAATTTTGTGGAGCAAAAAGAAGATTTGAATTTAAAAAATCTATTGGAGATAATATTTTAATTTATGATGATTATGCTCATCATCCAACAGAAATAAAAGCAACTCTATCTGCAGCAAAACAAAAAGAACATAAAAGAATTATTGCAGTATTTCAACCACATACTTATTCTAGAACTAAAGAATTATTACAAGATTTTGCTACCTCTTTTAGCGACGCAGACCTTGCAATAATTGCAGATATTTATGCAGCACGTGAAATTGATGATGGTAGTATATCATCTGAAAATCTAGTTGATGAAATAAACAAAAATGGCGGAAATGCAATCTATTTAAAAGACTTTGAAACAATTGCAAATTATTTAAAGGAAAACTCACTACCTGGAGATATAATACTTACAGTTGGTGCTGGAGATATTACTCATTTAAGTGATTTGCTATAACATATTTAATAAAAGACACTATTTTTTATTATTAGTGTCTTTTATTATTACATCTTTATCAATATTTAAATTATATTTTTTTACTAAGTCCTCTAATAATTCTTTTGTAGCACTATTACAAATATTTCCACTTTCATCTTCTAACACTAAAATAGAAATTGTAATATAGTTTATATGTACACTTTCTTCATCATGAATACTTACTTCTTTTTCTGGTATTATATTTAAAACATTTCCATCTTTATCTATTATATAATGAACAGAAAAATAAATATCCTCTTGCCTCTTTAAGTTTTCTATATATAGCCTATAATCTAGTGCTGTTTTATTACTTTTTACTCTATATATTACAATTTTCTCTAGTTTTTCTAGTTTTTCACTTCTTCTTGTAGTTTCACTCTTACTTAAATAATATCTTAAAATTTTCATATTCAATCACTAATATATAATATGCAAAGTTTTTTAAATGGCTACAAAAAATTATCATTTTATTTTTACTCTTTACTATTATCATTCTCAAATTAATCTTTATTTCTTGACTTATCTACACTATTTGGTATAATATTACATAGTATAAATTAAGAAAGAAGGTATAAAAGTGAAAATAGGAATAGTTGGACTTCCAAATGTAGGTAAATCTACACTTTTTAATGCAATAACAAAAGCTGGTGCAGAATGTGCAAATTATCCTTTCTGTACAATAGAGCCAAATGTTGGTATTGTAACCGTACCAGATGAAAGAATAGATGTATTAACTAAAATGTATGATAGTGATAAAACTACATATGCAACAATAGAATTCGTAGATATAGCAGGTCTTGTAAAAGGTGCATCTAAAGGTGAAGGTCTTGGTAATAAATTTTTATCACACATTCGTGAAACTGATGCAATAGCTCATATTGTAAGGTGCTTTGAAGATGAAAAAATAGTTCATGTTTCAGGAAAAATTGATCCTATTGAAGATATTGAAACTATATCTTTAGAACTTGTATTCTCTGATATTGAAACTATTACAAAAAGAATGGAACGTGTAGCAAAGCAAGTTAAAGCAGGAGACAAAAAAGCAATAGCTGAAATGGAACTTTTAAATAAAATTAAAGTTCATTTAGAATATGGTAAGCCTGTAAGAACTATGGAACTTGACAATGATCAAAAGGAACTTTTAAAAGAAGTTTACCTTTTAACTGACAAGCCTACAATATATGTTGCAAATGTATCAGAGAATCAAATCGATAATATGGAAAATGATCCATATGTTCTAAAAGTAAAAGAATATGCAAAAGCAGAAGGTGCAAAAGTTATAACTTTATGTGCAAAATTAGAAGAAGACTTAAGCGAGCTTGAAGATGAAGACAAACTTATGCTTATGCAAGACTATGGTATTGAAGAGTCAGGTCTTGATAAACTAATTAAAGCTAGTTATTCTCTTCTAGGTCTTATATCATATCTTACAGCAGGAAAACAAGAAGTTAGAGCATGGACTATAAAAAATGGAACTAAAGCTCCACAAGCTGCAGGAAAAATACACTCTGATTTTGAGAGAGGTTTTATAAAAGCTGAAGTTGTGTCATATGAAGATTTGATGAAATATGGTTCAATGCTTGCTACAAAAGAAAAAGGACTTGTAAGACTTGAGGGAAAAGAATATGTTGTAAAAGATGGAGATATAATATTATTTAGATTTAACGTATAATTTTATATACAAACTTTTATATAGTGTAAAATCCGGCTCTTTGTCAATAGTTGGGGTAAAAAATCCTCAAAAAAGATAGAAAGAGTA
>CAOYAN010000020.1 GCA_948562205.1 uncultured Clostridia bacterium
TTTTTACAAATGGATTTTACTTTTGCAAACTGGAACTTACTTTTTCAAGTTACCAAATAAAATAAAACTAAATAGTAAAATTTATAAATAAAAAATATAAATATCTTACATTATATAATATATTTTTAAAACATATTTGTTACTTTTATATTAATTTTAAGTTACAATAAAAGAACATACTGAAAAAGAAATGTAATTTATATGTAATAATTATATTAGAAAATAAAAATCCAAAAAAAGAAAATTCGGATAAAATTTATTATAGTAAATCTTTTTTGTAATCTGCTTATGTAGTTTTAAAATTTTGTATATATTATTAAAACTACAAAGTTAAAAAATTGGAAAAAATATCCATTTTTTGATGTCAAAATTTTCTATTTTTTTTTGTAAAAAATTGTTGACAAGGTATTTTCTTAATGATATAATCTCGATTAGTAAAACACAATATGTAGTGTGTTAGGTATAGGAAAGGACACAAGGGGTGGTATTTTTTATGATAACTAAAATAGTTAAAAGAGATGGCAGAAAAGTAGCATTTAGCGCAGAAAAAATTGCACAAGCAATATATAGGGCAGCTAATTCAATAGGAGGTCAAGACTTCAAAGTTTCAGAAGAACTTGCAGATAAAGTTTGCCATTATATAGACGAAGAATTAAATCTAAAAGAGCCAAATGTTGAACAAGTACAAGATGCTGTTGAACATATTTTAATCGAAGAAGGTCATGCTTCAACTGCTAAAGCATATATCCTTTATAGAGCAGAGAGAACAAGACAAAGAGAAATGAATTCAGAAATAATGAAGACATATGAACAGCTTACATTTAAAGATGCAAAAGATAGTGATGTAAAAAGAGAAAATGCAAATGTTAATGCAGATACTGCAATGGGAACAATGCTAAAATATGGTTCAGAGGGTGCAAAAAAGTTTTATCAAATGTTTGTTTTAAATAAGGAACATGCAAAAGCACATTCTGAAGGAGATATACACATACATGATTTAGACTTTTTAACACTGACTACTACATGTTGTCAAATAGATTTAATAAAATTATTTAAGAGTGGATTTTCAACAGGTGAAGGACATTTAAGAGAACCACAATCAATTGGAAGTTATGCAGCACTTGCAGCTATAGCAATACAATCAAATCAAAATGATCAACATGGTGGTCAAAGTGTACCAAACTTTGAATATGCTATGGCAATAGGTGTTAGAAAAACATATAAAAGAGAATATTTAAAAAATTTATCTAAAGCAATTGAGCTATTAACTGATACTAAAGATCCAGAATTTGTAGCAAAAGATATAGTTAAGACTATAAAATATGAAAAAGACTTACTTGCAACACTTGGAGATAGTAATGGATATTTAGCAGAAGAAAGAAAAGAACTTGAAAAATTATTTGATGTAAAAACTGTTGATAAAATTCAAGAATTTACTGTTAAATATACAGAAAAAGAAGTTGTAAAAGCAACATATCAAGCAATGGAAGGATTTATACATAATTTAAATACAATGCATTCTAGAGCAGGTGCGCAAGTTCCATTTAGTAGTATTAACTATGGTCTTGATACAACACCTGAGGGTAGACTTGTTATGGAACAATTATTACTTGCAACAGAAGCTGGACTTGGTCATGGTGAAACTCCAATATTCCCAATTCAAATACTAAAAATAAAAGATGGAATAAACTATAATCCAGGAGAGCCAAACTATGATATTTTCAAACTTGCTTGTAGAGTATCAGCTAAAAGATTATTCCCTAACTTCTCATTTATAGATGCTCCATTTAACTTACCATATTATAGACCAGGAGATTATAATACAGAAGTTGCATATATGGGATGTAGAACAAGAGTTATGGCAAATGTTTATGATCCAACAAGAGAAGTTACTTGTGGAAGAGGAAACCTAAGCTTTACTTCTATAAACTTACCAAGACTTGGAATTCTAGCAAATGGTAATGTAGATAAATTCTTTGAAATGTTAGATGAGAAATTAAACTTAGTAATAGATCAATTAAAAGATAGATTAAGAATTCAATCAGCTAAGAAAGTATATAACTATCCTTTCTTAATGGGTCAAGGAATTTGGTTAGATTCTGATAAACTAAAAAATGATGATGAAGTAGGAGAAGTTTTAAAACATGGAAGTTTAACAGTAGGATTTATAGGTCTTGCTGAAACATTAAAAGCACTTATTGGTAAACACCATGGTGAAAGTGAAGAAGCTAGAGAGCTTGGACTAAAAATTATTTCTCATATGAGAGCTAGAATGGACGAAGAAGCTAAGAAAACAAGACTTAACTTTACAGTTATAGCTACACCTGCTGAAGGATTATCTGGTAGATTTGTAAGAATGGATAAAAAGAGATTTGGTATAATTCCTGGTGTTACAGATAGAGATTATTATACAAATTCATTCCATGTACCAGTATATTATAAAATAAACGCATTCGATAAAATAAGAATTGAAGCACCATATCATAATTTAACAAATGGTGGACATATAAGCTATGTTGAATTAGATGGTGACCCAACAAAAAATTTAGAGGCGTTCGAGCAGGTTGTAAGATGTATGAAAGAATCTGGAATTGGTTATGGTTCTGTAAACCATCCAGTAGATAGAGATCCAATTTGTGGATATACAGGAATTATAAAAGATGAGTGCCCTCATTGTGGAAGACGTGAATTTGAAGATAATCAAGTTGGTTTTGAAAGAATAAGAAGAATAACAGGATATCTAGTTGGAACAGTAGATAGATTTAATAATGCTAAAAGATCAGAAGAAAAAGATAGAGTAAAACATGATACATGTTGTTCTTTAGAAACTTTTGATGATTAGGAGAAAATATGAATAGTATACTTACTATTAAAAAATTACAATAGTGTATTAAAAAATAGATCATAAAAATGGAATGTTAGACAAATATATGTATAAGTTAATGGAAGAAGTAGGAGAACTTGCAAAGTCTGTAAGAAAAGATGAGCGAATGATAAATAATAACATAAAAGGATCAGTTGAAGAAGAACTTGTAGACGTAGTATATTATACAGTTTGTCTAGCAAACATTTATGATATAGATTTGGAAAAATGTCTGTATTTAAAAGAAGAACTAAATGCAAAAAAATATGGTAGAAATAATATGTATAAAGACTAATTTTCAAATGAAATTTAAGGGGGTTTTTATATGAAAGTAAATGTTATTAATGGAGAAATGAAACAAGAGGAAATTGATGGATATGTAAAATATCTAAATGAGAAGTTTCCAGATAAGGAGATAGCAACACTAGATCTTAAAATAGATGGAGATTTTGTAGATATGAATTATACATTCTCAAATAACGTTCCTTTTGAAAGAATAAGAAGAATAACAGGATATTTAGTTGGAACAGTAGATAGATTTAACAATGGTAAAAGAGCAGAGGAAAGAGATAGAGTAAAACACGATGTATGTTGCTCTAATTTATAGGAGGAGAATATGGATAGTCTAAACAATGATGAGATAAGAATTTCAGGTATAGTAAAAGAGTCAATTGTTGATGGACCTGGAATAAGGTATACAATATTTACACAGGGATGTCCTCATCATTGTGAGGGATGCCATAATCCACAAACACATGATTTTAATGGTGGCAACTTTGTAAGTATTTCAAAAATTGTTGAAGATATTAAAAAAGATCCATTACTTAGAGGTATAACGATAAGTGGTGGTGAACCTTTTATGCAAGCAAAGAAAGTTGCAGATTTAGTATCAAGACTAGATAAATCAAAACTTAATGTTATGGTTTATACTGGATTTGAATATGAATATTTACTAAATAATGCAAATGATGATAATGGTTATTTAGATCTTTTAAAAAATTCAGATATATTAGTTGATGGAAAATTTAGACTAGAACTAAAAAGTGAAAAACTTCCATTTAGAGGAAGTCTAAATCAAAGGTCAATTGATCTAAATAAGAGCTTAGAGAGTGGTAGTACTGTTCTTTATGAATTTTAAACTGAGGTGATTTATGCATTGTATTAAATGTGGATGTGAAGAAAGTAAAGTTGTTGATTCTAGAAGTATTGAAGAGGGAAACTCTATTAGAAGAAGACGTGAATGTCTAAATTGTAAATATAGATTTACTACTTATGAAAAACTAGAATATACACCAATTATTGTAGTAAAGAAAAACGGTTTAAGACAACAATTTGATAGAGATAAAGTTATAAATGGTATTCTTAGAGCTTGTGAGAAAAGACCAGTATCAATTGAAGAAATAGAAAAAGTTGTAGATGAAATAGAAATGGAACTACACAACTCACTAGATAAAGAAATAGAAGCGACTAAAATTGGCGAAATGGTTACAAATAAACTAAGAACATTAGATGAGATAGCATATGTTAGATTTGCATCTGTTTACAGACAATTTAAAGATATAAATGAATTTAAAAGAGAATTAAACAATTTGCTAAAATAGAAAAATACCTAAGTATTGGAAACAATATTTAGGTATTTTTGTTAGGCTACTTGAAAAAAGAAATTTAATATAATAAAATATAGGTGTAATGAAGATTACTGAAAGAGGGAATGATTATGGTAACTAAAATACATGCAAATATGATTAAACTACACACACACACACACACACGTAGTTTCTAAAAACACAAGAAAAAATGAAAAATATAAGGTGATTTCGCCTTGAAATATATACACTGATACTAGATGATAGTACCAGTGATTTTTGTGTTAAAAAATAAGTGCAATAGGTCATAAAGTTCTGTACAATAAGTCATTCAAAATTATTTAAAAATGGTATATTATGTAAAAATAGGAAAAAAATAAAGAATAGGGGGAAAATAGATATATGAAAGAAGTAAAAATATTAATAAAAAAAGAAAAAATAGGTTAAAGAGAAAGATATCAATATTTACAATAATGTTATGGGTATTTTTAATTACTACAATGATAACTATAATAGTAAATAGTACAAAAAATACAAATGCATTAGAAGTAGAAGATGAAAACTGGAATATACAGCTAGTAATGTATGATAGAAGTAGTGATACTCCAAATGATGCTATAACAGAATTTACATGGAATGCAGTAGATGTAAATGAAACAAAACAGTTATGTATGCAAATAAATTATGCATGTACAACTAATAAGGGATATAAACCAGGAGAAATAGAAATAAAAATACCTGGAATAGCTAAAGATAGTTTTAGTGAATATTATAGGACTAGATATTTGAGTGATGATGATTTTCAATATACTATAGCAGCAGATAAAATAGGTGATACACAAAAAAAATATGATTGGAGTTATGATTATAGTACCCAAGATAACGTTTATATATTTAAAAATAATAAGGTAATAAATGAAAATGAACATTTTGAAGGAACAATACAGATATTATATAATTTAAATCCTAGATTTAGAGTAAAAACTGATTTAGAATTTAAAGTTAAAATTATGGAAAATATAGAGGATGCAAGTGAAAAGATAGCTGTGGAGTCAAATGTATGTAAGTTTCACTATACATCAATTAAAAAAATATATAGTCTAACAAATGGATCAGCAGTAGCACCTAAAACAGATTATACAAAAATAGAAGATATACTAGATGATTATTATTGGGTTAGATATTCTTTTGGAGTTTCCAGAAATCATAATGGAATATTAAAAGCATATGATAATAATGGTATTTTAGTAACAGATAGAAATTCTAGTTGTATAAAAGAGATACTACAAGATGAATGTGTTTTATATGATGCAAATTTAAATAAAATAGAAGCTGAAGAAAATAATATATATTATTATTTGAACCCATCAACAAGTTTAAGTAATCCTACATATTATTATGTGGGATATCCAAAATATAAATATAATGATGGCGATAAAATAACAAATACAGTAGAACTTTGGGGAAGATATGAAGACGAAGAAGAATTTCAAAAACTTTCAGAAAAGAGCCAGACCATAAGTTTAGTAGATTTCGATTTTGAATATACAGGAAAACTATATAATATAGAAAAATCTAAATATATTAAAGAAATAAATGAGAACAATATAAAAAGTACTTTTGGAAGTGATGCTTATTGGAATATGGATGTAACAGCATTTTATACAGGTAGTATGATGGATGTAGAAATATGTGATGATCTATTATATATAACAAGGGAAAATGGCAGTGTTTCTAAACTTAATGAGGATGAATATAGATTTAAAAGTATAGAAATACCAGTATTATATACATATAGTAAGTTTACTGGGAGTGTAGGAGATGTACTAAGTGGATATAACTATGAGGTACAAGTAAGATATGAAGGTAGCAATGAATATGTAAGATATAGAAGTGGAGTGACTAGTGCAAGTTCTAAAAGGATTTATTTTAGGAGTAATGATGTAGTTGGTGTAAAGTTTATAATAAAAGATTTAGATAAAACGTTATATCCCAAAAAAGGAACAACATTAGAAGGAATAAAGCTATGTGTTAATATAAATACAAATGATTGTAAAACGAGAGATTTATATAATTTCAACTATTTACAAGTATATGAAAAAGATAGTGAAGGAAATAGGGAACTTGCAAACGAGGTAGAACTAGATAATTATATAACACCATCAACATTAAAAATAGCAGAATATGATATTAATACATATGGAACATATATGCAAAGGGACTATGATATAATAGAAATTAAAAATGGTAGTTTTAAATTAGGTAGTTCTAAATCAATGGAAAATTTAATAAATAATGTAAAAAAAGAGAAGTATGAAACACAATATAAAATAAATAACATTTTAGAAATAGATAGTCGTAGTGTAGATAAAGAGTGTATAATAAAACAATATGATGTATTGCCTGATGGAGTAAAACTTGCAAGTACTAAAGAAGAGATAAAAGATGAAATATATAGTGATATTGCTTGGAAATTACCATACTTGAATTTAAAATTAAAAGATGGCACTAAATTTAAAACATTAGAAGAACTTATAAATTATATAAAAGAGAATACAACAGTAGAAATAGATTATAATTATAAAGATAGTGGGAGAACTAAAATAAGTCTAATATACAATTTAAATAATATAGATTGGAGCTATTACTTAAAAAGAAAAAGTTTAAAAATGTATTTAGGAACAAAGTTAAATGTAGAAATACCATATGATAGTATTTTAGAATATGGAACAAGTTATACAAATTATGTATATAGTATGTGGGATAACCAAGAATATGAATATAATAATGATTATCTACTAACATTGGATGAAAGTGATATAGATGAGGATGGGGATACAACAGAAACATTAGTTTTTGATTGTGCAATACTAAATATAAATCATGTAATTGCATCACAACAAACAGTAATTAAACAGGTAAGAACTGATTTAACAAAGGGAGAGTTTACTTCAAGATCGGTAGATGTAACAGCAGGAAGTGAATATACATATAAGTTAAAAGTGAAACAGGGGCAAATAGCCTAAAGGATTTAATAATATATGATAATATAGAAACAATATTAGATGAGTCTGGAAACGATATAAGTAGTGGATGGAAAGGTAAGTTCTTAGGAGTAGATACATCGTATGCAATCTCAAAAGGATATGCTCCAGTAGTATATTACTCAGAAGAGATAAATCCTGGAAAATTAACAGAGGATGAGACAAAATGGAAAGTATTAACAGATGATGTAGATAAGACTATAGTAAAATCAATATGTGTAGATTTAAGGTATAGGGCTGATGGAACAGAAATGGAACTATCAGGAAATAATGTAGTATATGTATTAGTAAATATGATGGCACCATCAGATGATACAATAATAGAGTCGTCAAAAAATATGTTTAGTACAAATTGGAGAGCAAAAGATCCAATAGGTACTGTAATAGATAATGTAGAAGGAATATATTCAAATCAAATAAATGTAAATATTTATAAAAAAGAAAATGAGAAAAAAGATATAGTAGGAAAAAAGACATGGAACGATGGTTGGAAATATGAGTCATATAGACCAAAAAGTATAACGGTAAAATTATTACAAGATGGAATAGAATACATGAGAAAAGAAGTAAGTGAGAGTGATGGATGGGAATATGAATTTTTAGATGTACCAATATATAAAAATGTAGATTTAGAAGAATATGAGTATAGTATAGAAGAGGAAGAAATATCAACGTATGAAGCAATATATGATGGATATAATATAACTAATAAATTAAAGACTGTAGATATAGAAATAGAAAAAATATGGGATGATAATGATAATGAAAAGGGACTTAGACCATCAATAATATCAGTTAAACTTTTTGATGGAGAAAATCTATTAAAAGAAGAATGGTTGGATAAATGGCATGATTGGAAATGTACATTTTATGATTTACCAGAATATAGAGAAGATGGAAGTAAAATAGAGTATACAATAGATGAAGAAGTCAAAAAAGCTGTAGAATTTTGGTATGGATCAGAATATGTATATGAAGTAAATTTTGAAACAGATGAAGAATTTGAGTTATATAAAAGATCCTATGTAAAAGAAATAGTGGGAAATACAATAATAAATAGATATATCGATCCAGATGAAAGAATAAAAATAACAGGTACAAAGATATGGGATGATAATAAAAATAAAGCAGGAAAAAGATCAGAGAGCATAGTATTACAAATAAAAAATGGAGGTAAAGTAGTAAGTGAGGGAGTAGTAAATGAAGCAAATAATTGGAGTTTTGAATTTGAAGTACTAAAAAATGATGAAGAGGGAAATGAAATAAGTTATCATATAGATGAGAGAGAAACAACTAAATTTTATGAAAAAGAACTAACAAATGAAACAACTGTAAAAAATAAATTTAAAGTGCCAGATGAAAAGATAAAAGTACCTGTAATAAAACTATGGGAAGATGGAGAAGACAAATACTCAAAACGACCAAATAGTATAACATTACAAGTATTTAATGGGGATAAACTTATTGCAGAAGAAAAAGTAAATAAAAAAGATAACTGGAGAGCTGAGTTTGAATTGCCAAAATATGATGAGCTTGGAAATGAAATAGAATATAGAGTAGATGAAAAAGAAACAGATGAGAATTATGAGAAAAGAGTATCAGGATATACAGTAATAAATAAATGTATAGATGATCCTACTACAGATACAAGTGATATAAATGTATTTGTTTACGTTTTGATTTTCTTTATGGCAGTTATTGGAATAATTGTTGGATTATTGTCTGTAAAAAGTGATAAATTAAATTTAATATAATGTATAAATTAATATGGTAGATAGTGTTTTTATTTACCATATTTTTCTATA
This sequence comes from uncultured Clostridia bacterium, assembly GCA_948562205.1. Taxonomy (GTDB): domain Bacteria; phylum Bacillota; class Clostridia; order TANB77; family CAG-465; genus CAG-465. Next base: position 9,299 of record CAOYAN010000020.1, read on the forward strand.
TTGTTATTCAATATAGTATCTATAATTAACTAAAATATATAATATTGAGCTAAATATTTTTCTTGCAAAAGTATTTAAACTATTATATAATCTTTTTATAAAGAGGTGCTTATATGATATATACAAGCTACATTGTAACTGAGTTTGGAATTATAGAAATTCGAGCTACGAGTAGAAAATTACTTTCTATATTATTTGTAGATTATGCAAATGAAAATGTAACAGAAAATGAAATTACTAGAAGATGTGCAAAAGAGTTATTAGAATATTTTGAGGGAAAAAGGAAAAAGTTTGATATAGAGATACCAATTGAGGGAACTACTTTTCAAAAGAGTGTATTTAATGAATTACTTAAAATCCCATATGGTCAAGTCGTAACATATAAAGATATTGCAATAAGAACTGGAAATGAAAAAGCAATTAGAGCTGTTGGAAATATAATTGGTAAAAATACTTTACGTATACTTATTCCATGTCATAGGGCTATTGGTAGTAATGTTAAGATGACAAGATATGTGGCAGGTACTAAAATAAAAGAGGAACTAATTAATTTAGAAAAAGATAATCTTAACAATTAGTATTACTTTGATTATTTGTTGTAGTAGAATTGTTTGAAGTGTTTCTTGTAACTGCAATAGTAGTTAGTGAGTCACCTATTTGCGTGAAGATAGCAGAGAGAATATTTAATTCTTGAATTGATCTATTTTTTGCTATTGCACAAGATATAGCAGATACTAAAGTTACTATTTCACATGGATTCATAAAATCACCTATAGTTTATTATATGATGTAAAATAAATTTTGTTTAAGGGAGATATAGATGAAAGTTTTAACAATAAAACAACCATGGGCAACATTAATTATAAATGGATATAAAAGATTTGAGTTTCGTAGTTGGTATACAAATTATAGAGGAGAATTACTTATTCATGCTGGAAAAAGTGTAGATAAAGAGGCAATGAAAGGACTAGAAAAATATTTAGATATTGATATACCTATAGGGAAAATAATAGGTAAAGTAAATATTACAGATTATATTAAATTAGATGAAGATTTGAAGAAAAAATTATTATTAGAAAATGATGATGTTTATAAAAATTCTGAAATTGGTAGTTTTGCATTTAAAATTGAAAATGTTGAAAAGTTTAAAGAGGGTATAGAGGTAAAGGGAATGTTAGGCCTTTGGAATTATGATTTAGGAGACGATCTTGATGAATAAAAGAGAATATATAAATGATAAGTATTATATAGAAAAAGTAGGTATTGGAAAACCATTATATTTTATTGGTGGAGGGCCTGGAATAGATTATGTGTATTTGTATAAATGGTTTATTGAATTATCTAATAATAGAGAACTTATCTTTTATAATCAGTATGGATTAAATAAGGATGAAGAGACAAGTTTTGATATTTTAGTTGATCAGCTACATACTATACTTATATCAAATAACGAAAAAAAGGATGTATTAGTACATTCATTTGGATCACATTTGTTATTTAGTGTACTTTCAAAATATGATGATTTAAATATTGATAAAATAATTATGATTAATCCATGTCCAATAAATTATACAGAATATATAAAAAGTGAAGAGATTCTTTTTAGTAAAATTCCTAAATCAGTTATTAAAAAAATAGAGTATTTTTCTAGTAAAAATGAAAAAGTGTCAGATATTAATGTAATGAATTTGTTATTACCATATTATCTTTATCAAGATGTAAATATTAATTTTTGTATATATAATAATAGAATGTGTGAAAAAATTAATAATGAAATTGTTGATTTTGATTTCTCAAGTTTAATCAAAAATTTTAAAAATGATATATTACTTATAAAAGGTGATAATGATTTTATAAATATTACATCTACACTTGATATCCAAATTATAGCTAAAAGAACCGTTATATATAAAGAATGTGGACACTTTGCTTTTGCAGAAAAAAATGATGAAGTATTAAGTGAGATTAGAAAGTTTTTAAATTAGGAGGTAGACATGATACTCTCAACTGTATGTTATATAGAAAAAGATAATAAATATTTGATGTTGCATAGAACTAAAAAAGAAAATGATGTAAATAAAGATAAGTGGATTGGTGTTGGTGGAAAGTTTGAAAAAGATGAAAGTCCAGAAGAATGTGTACTAAGAGAGGTAATGGAAGAGGCAGGTTTAAAACTACTTGATATAAAACTTAGATGTATTGTAACATATGTATCTAATACATTTGATACTGAATATATGTATGTATTTACTTCAAATAAATTTGATGGTGAAATTTCAAAATGTAGTGAAGGTGATCTTGAGTGGATAGATAAAGACAAGATACTAAATTTAAATATCTGGGAAGGCGATAAAATATTCCTAGAGAAAATAAATAATAATGATAACTTTTTTACAGCTAAGTTTATATATAAAAATGATAAACTTGTTTTTTCTAAAATAAATAATTATTAGATAATTAAAAAAGGTGTGTAAAAAAATAAATTATGATATTAGATATTATTAAAAAATAGGAAGACTTTCCTATTATTTTTGTCTAAATTTTAGGTATTTTGACTAGTTTTGTCGTATATGTAGAATTTTGTAAAAAAAGCTTTACAAATAGATTTTTATATGTATAATGTTAATATCACTAAAATGTGATATTTAAGTTAGAATTATTTTTTCTAATATTTTTATTCAAAGGATTTTTAATTAATTATTTAATCATAGTGTATTAAAGATAATCTAAATAATCAAAATAAAACATCCAAAACAAATATAAAAAACATAATAAATATTGCATATTTTAAATCAATGTGATAGAATGGGGGTGTTAAAATGAACACTAAAAGTAAAGAAGAAACTATTGAAAAAAATGAAAAGCTATCTGTAAAAAATGACGCAGTATTTAAACTTTTATTTGGTAAAAAAGGTAATGAAGAATACATAAAAGACTTTTTATCTAGTTTACTTAAAATGGATATAAAAGAAATAGAAGTAGAACATGATGTAACACTAGCAAAGAAAATAAAAGAAGATAAATATGGTGTACTAGATTTAAAGGCAAAATTAAATGGAGATATAGATGTAGATATAGAAATACAGTTAACAGATTATAATAATATGGTACAAAGAGCAACATTTTATTCTACAAGAATGATATCAACTCAGTTAGTATCAGGAGACAAATACAATAATCTAAAACCAGTAATAGTAGTAGCAATACTAGACTTTGATTTATTTGAGTTTGATGAGTATATAACAAAAAGTGCCTTGGTACCAGAAAAGCATAGGGAATATACAATAGATACATTACAAACATATTATTATATAGAATTACCAAAGTTTAGAAAAAGCAAAATAGACTTAAAAGATAGTGTGGCAGGATGGCTAGCATTCATAGATAGTGAAGATGAAGAAAGGATTGTTGAAGTTATGGAAAAAAATGAAAAGATAAGAAAAGCAAATGAAGATTTGGAGCTATTGTCAGCAGATAAGGAAGCAAGAGAACTTGCAGAATTTAGAGAAAGTAGCCTTAGAGAAATGGCTTCAGCAAGAGATCATGGATATTCTGTAGGAAAAAGAGATGGACTAAGAGATGGCCTAAGAGAAGGAAAAATAAAAGGTATAAAAGAAGGTATAAAAGAAGGTGAAAAAAAAGCTAGAAAAGAACGAAATCATGAAATAGTTATGTCTATGTTAAAGGAAAATATGGATATAGAGATTATATCAAAAATAACTGGTTTAACTAAAGAGGAAATATATAAGATATCAAAAAAATAATTATATATACTTCAAGATATGGTTAATTGTTTAACTATTTTTACAATAAGTTTACATCTCTTGAGGCGGGAAGTGTGCCATTAATAGAATAATATTTTAGAAAAAACATCTAAGGTGAGAATATATTACAATGTTCTCTCTAACTTTAGATGTTTTCTTTGTTTTCAATTATTTAAATATCGTTTGTAGTAAAAAATATTAATGAGTATATAATGAGTAGGAATTTTTTTCCGTTATTTTTAGGCTTTTTTAGTTATTTAAAAAAAATTTAAAAAAATTAATAAAAATGCTTGACAAAATAATGTGTTTTGAATATAATGTTAATAACAAAATAATAAAAACAAACAAAAATTGTTTGTTGTAACTTTTAATTTATTAAATTAAGATGAAATGAATAATAAAATTCATATTTTATTTACCTTTTATGTAATAAGTTTGTTTTATAATTTGATTATATACAAAACTTACTATTTTTAAAGTGCTGCACTATTATATCACTTTTAAAGTAGAAAATCAAGTTTTGTTTTATAATATTTTAAGAAACTCATAAAAAGTCAAAAAATAGGAGGACAAAACTATGGCAAACCTTAAAACACCTTATGAGAGCATCGTGTGTGAAGATCGTATCGGACTTTCTGACAAGCAGTGGTATGCGAAGAGAATGAAAGATCTCGCAGCAGCAAATCCGGGAAAAAGTGTAGAAGATGTAATTGCTATGCTCGAAGCTGAAAGTGAGATCAGCTATCAGGATATTTTGGACATGGCAATGAAGGAAGATGTTCCATCGGCTGGCAGAGACATTGTAAAAACACTTATGCTGGTTATTGATCCGCAGTTTGATTTTGAGGACAATGGTACACTGGCAGTTCCGGGAGCAGCAGAAGATTTCAAGAGATTGCTCAGATTTGCATACAAAAATCTTGACAAGATTACGCAGTTTATGATCTCTCTTGATACGCATTTCTTTTTCCATGTTTTCTCTGGCTGTTGCTGGAAAGACAAAGATGGAAACTTTGTAAAGCCGTATACAGAGATCACCAAGGCAGCCTATGATGCAGGTGAGTATTACCCAGTTATGTATCCTGATGTGTTCAGAGATTATCTTCCGGGACTTGAAAGTAACAGTAAAAAGAAGCTTATGATCTGGACTCTGCATTGTTTGGAGTATACAAAGGGCTGGCTTCCAGAGCAGGAACTTGTTAAGATGATGTATTTTCATGAAGCGGCAAGAAGAGTGCGTCCCTATGGAGTACAGAAAGGAAAGAGTCCATTCTCTGAAATGTATGGAATCTTTAAAGAAGAGTATGCAAAGGGTGGCGCTTCTAAAGTGAATGTAGAGCTTACCAAGAAAATTGCTGATTTTGACAGGATCCTTATTGCAGGGCAGGCAAAATCCCACTGTGTGCTGGAGTCCTTAAAGCAGTTCTTGGAAGTTTACAGCGACAAGCCAGAGATTACAAGCAAGGTGTATTTCCTGATGGATTGCTGTTCGTGCATTCCGGGAACAGAGGCAGATACTGAGGCTGAGCTTAATAGGCTTAAGATGCAGTACAACATCAATCTGGTCAATTCGACAGATTTGCAGCTGTAGGTAACAAGAAACAAACAACACATCTTTAAGAGAGGAGAATAACTATGAGTAAAAATGTTACAGAAATTTTTGGTGGAGATGACTATGATCTTGGCAACAACGTAGAAGTTGATGATCTTGACAGTGAGCGGCAAACAGTTTTTGCACTGTATGTGGATAAATCAGGTTCTATGGACAGATATGAGGGGACAATGCCTGGCTGTATTCAGATTGTAAAAGATGCAATCCTTCACAGTAAGAGTGAAGATGAGTTCTTGATCAGCCTCACACACTTTAACCATAATGTTAATCGTTCTGGTTATAAGAAAGTAAGTGAGGTGGATACAAGCTACAGTGCTAGTGGCGGGACCTCGCTTTATGATGCTATTGTAGGAGCACAGGCCTCTCTTATGACAGATGCTAAAGATGGTTACATTGACGAACTTAGGAAAAACAGCATTACAGTCAAAGGGATCTTTGTTATTCTGACAGACGGCTTTGATCAACATTCAAAACTCAGTGCAAGCGATGCAAAAGCAGCAGTTGAGTTTATGAACAAAAAAGAGATCATTACTGCATATATCGGTTTTGGACCTAATGCATGCGGTACTGGAAAATCTCTTGGATTTGCCAATGTTATGGATATAAAAGATGCAGATGAAAAGAAGTTAAGATATATCTTCGATATCGTTTCTAAGTCTGCGATCTCTGCAAGTAAGAATGCAGTTAATCCATCGGCGGGATCTTTCTTCCAGGTGTAACTTGTAAACGAAGCTTAGGTTGAAGGGGTGGTATATACCATCCCTTCTTTTTTAGGAGGTAAAAAATGGCAGTTTCAGTTTGTAAAATTGGTTCATTACATGCTTTTGAGGGGATTGCAAAACAAGATAATTTGCTTGAAATTGATAATGTTAAAATGGTACTTGATGGCTGTTCACAAGATGATAAAGGTAACTGGTTAAAATCTGAAGTTGGTGTAAATCTTTTTACACAACTTTTTGAAAGACTTCCAAAAGATATAAGATGTAGTCCAGAATTAATTGATACCTGTGCAAGCCTTATTTTTGATAGACTCGTGTCTCTTGCACCTGATAAGCATTTTATTGCACAAAACTTTTGTTTTACAATTCTTACTGTATATGAGTTGGAAGATAGATTTATTGTAAAATACTGTGGTGATGGTTATATAATTACAAGAAAAAAGGAAGCAAATGAGTTAGAGGACGAATTCGAATATATTTCTCTTGAGGATGAGTGTAGTGAGGGGTGTCCAAAATATTATATATATAACTATATTCCATCAGCTATTTATGCAAATGGTGCAACATTTAAGGAAAAAGTATTTTTAAAGTCAGAATATGAAAATGTTGGAGTGGCAACAGATGGCTTAAGATATATGTTAGACTTAGGATTTGCAACTGTAAAGAAACTTAATGAAAATCTTGCAAATGACAAAGCTGGAAGAATACGTGTACAAATTGCAAGAAATTCAGAGAGCATAAAAGATGACATTACAATATGTTTCTAAGGAGGTATATATATGTCAATAGCAATTAGAGAATCTGATCTGGATAAAAAATATGCATTAATGACTGAAGGTGGAGAGGCAAAAATTTATGAGTATGATGGAAGAAATCTCATAAAAATATATAAAGAGAATGTAATGTTGGACTTAAAGGAGAAAAAAGTAGAAGCTTGGTTAAAATCTCCTAAAATTCCTTTTATTGTATCTCCTCTTGATAATGTAAGAATTTCAAATAAATTTGCAGGTTATATGTTAGAAAAAGTACAAAATGCTGAAACAATTGGTACTCTAGCTAAGAAAAAATACATTAAACTTACTGGTTTTACTAACAAAGATATTTTGGAAATTCTTGTTGATTATTCTAAAAAGTTAGAGCAAATCCATAAAAGTGGAAAATGTATTGGTGATATAAATGAGCAAAATGTTTTAATAAGCGGAAAAACACTGTACTATATTGATGCTGATAGTTTTGGCATTGATGCACTTCCGCCAGATGCATATACTGAAATCTATACAGATCCTACTGCATATAAGTATAATGGGAATCAATTAATTAAAGTAGAGCTTAGTCAAAAGACTGATATGTTTGCCTTTGCAGTTCTTGCTTTTAAGCTTTTGACACGGTTTCATCCATTCAATGGAAAATACGAAAAAGATGTTGACATGGATACAAAAACAAGAATTAAAAACAATCTTTCTGTACTTGGCCCTCATAAAATTACAGTTCCACCTATGATTGATTCCTGGAACTGGATGTCTCCAAAGCTTCTTGAATCATTTCTTGCTATTTTTGAAAAAGGTGAGAGAAAGTATATTACATCTGAACTTGAAGAACTTTTGAATAATCTGAAATATTGTAATAAACATAATGTATATTACTATTCTAAGTATTCAGATTGTCCAGTATGTAATGAAAAAGCAAAGGTTAGTGTAATGCCTAGTGTGGCACAAGCTGTTACTCCTAATGGTATTACTATTAAGACTGTATTTACTGCAAAAGAAGTAAATTATATATTTGATTTTACCAAATACCTTAGTACAAATAAAGAGTTTGTACATTTAAAAAGTGGTAATAGATGGGATGCTTCAAATAATTATAGGGTAGAGTTTTCAAATGATGGAAAATATGTATTTGAAATTTATGATAGCCAAATTTTAGTGTATAATGCTACAACTAAAAAATACATGTATAAGATATTTAAAATGTACAAGTCTCCTGTTCGTATTACAGGTAAATACATGTATTATATTGATGAATCATTAAAGTTTTGTAGAAGTGAGATAAAAGATTCTGGAAACTTTTATAAAGCTATTATGACTGCATATATAAATACTATATTTTCAGTAGTAGAAGAGGAGTATTTAGTTATCTTACTCTATGATGGTAAAATGTTGATAAATTCTAAATATTTTAACGTATTTTTAAATTATAACGATAAGATTACAGAATATGCAATAAAATATGATGCTGTAACTAAAAATTGGTTATTTATTTATGAGACTAAAAATGGTTCGCATAGAACTGTTGTAATATCTTCAAAGGGAGAAATTTTATTTGATGATACTATTTATCGTTATAGTGCAACGTCTCTATCTAATATTTGCTTTGCAAATAATACCATTTTCTCACCTTCATCAGGTAAGATAGTTGGAATTAATTACTTAGAAAATAGAGTGAAAAATTTTGATTGTAATATTATAAATGAAGATTCAATATTAAGATTTAGAAAAGGTGGTTTTGATATTGTAAACGATAATGCAATTTATAGATATGGCGCATAAATAGTTATTTTTGAGTAGGCTTTAAAATTAGGCCTACTCTATTTTTATATAAAAAGTGTTGAAATATAGCAAAAAACGTGATATAATAACCAGCATAATGTATGGAAACTTATAAATTAATATTTAAAAGAAAAGGAGAATATGTGTATGTCTAATTTCTATGATGATTTTAATCTTGACATTAATTATTTTTCAAAAATGGCATTTAATTGCAGAAGAAAAAAAATAATTAAAGAAAATGGTATTTGCTTTTATGATAGTGCTAAAAATTTAGTAAGAACACTTATTGAGCTAATTTTAATTTCTACACAGATACCAGGCAACTGTGATATTAATTCAATAGAGTTATTACCTTCAAATGATGGTAATTTTGCATTTTCTTTTTATATGAGAAATGGAGAGTATCATAAAAATGTAGAAACTTTGGAAAAATATGAAAGGCTTTTTGCAGTTGCAAAAAAAATAAGTGATACTGAGTATAATACTTTAGTTCTTTTTGAGGCTATGAAGATATGGGATAAGCTTGATAATTTTTATATTTCAAATTGGAGGAAAACTACATTTGAAAATGGTGCAGAAAGTGTAAAATTTAGTATGATGCAGTAATTTAAAAGTGGGGAGAATATCCTCACTTTTGCTATATATAAATAGAAAAATAAAAGCTTTACAAATTATGTAAATAGTGATATAATAATATAGATTATTTTGTAGTAATAAGTTAACTAATTTATTAAAAAAAGGAGAAATATATGGAAAGAATTGAAGAGTATGCCAAAAGAGTAGAGCAATTGTATAATCTCAAAAAGCAAGATATTAAAGTAAAGAATGAAGAGGCAGCAAAGGAGATTATTAATCTTGTTTTGCAGATGTTTGAAGCTGCTACAAAAGAAGAAAACATGTTATTTGATGAAATAACATTAAAATCTTCTAATTCATTTCTGGATTTTTCATGTATTATTTATGGAAAAGAATATACTAAAGCAAATATTTCATATTATAGTAGTCATCTATCTGAAGTGTCAGATAAGATTTGTAATACTAAATCTGATCCCAAAATATTAAATAGAGCAAGGGAACTCTATTTAGAAATGGCAAAAAAAATTCCAAGTTATTATATAAGTGAAGCAGAAGTTGAAGAAGATGAAGCTAGAAGTGTGACATTTTGCATAGGTCAGCTTCAGTAAAATTAAGCTATTTTGATATTTTAATAGGCGGGGAAAAATTTCCTCGCCATAAATTTTACTAAAAGTATTTATTTTTAAGATAATCACAAACAAGCTGTATTACAGGTCTTACTTCATTTCTATCACTTTCTTTTTGTATTTCATTTAATTCATCGTAAGATGCTTTAATCTCTGATTCCCACCAGTCTACATCCTTTTTTTCGATAGTAAGTGATCCATCAGGATTTTTAATACATTTTTCATGTACATATTTTTGCCATGAGGCCCATCTTTTATGTTCATAATCTGATAGTATTTCAAGTAGTTCTTTATCAAATAAAGAATGAATTAATTTATGTTTTGTACTTAAGGCTACCTTTCTTTTAATGTCACCAAGTTGCATATAAAAATCCTCCTTTTAATTAAAAGTAAACATAAAAAAATAGTATATACATTATAACATTAAAATAATGTTATGTCAAACTTGTCTTGACAAGTAAAATTTCATATGTTATAATTCTTTCTAGATTAATAATAAAACCTATGAAAAAGCAAAGTAGGTAAAAGATAAATATATTTTAGAGAATACAGGTCACTGGCTGTAAGCCTGTTAATATACTTTTACTGAAATTTCACTTTGGAGGTCTTTTTTTGAAATAATAGTAGGAAAAAGCGGGTATGCCCGTGATAGCAATTTGAGAGCATATAGTTTTTACTATATGAATTTAGGTGGTAACGCGGAAGTTTAAAGTCATTTCGTCCTATGTAATAGGAGCGAGATGACTTTTTTGTAGTATTTTTTGAGGAGGAATTTTTATGGAAGAGAAAATATCAAATTTAAGAGAACAAGTATCAAATAAGATGAAAGAAATAAAGTCTTATGCAGATGTTGAAAATCTTCGTGTAGAGTACTTGGGTAAAAAAGGATATGTAGTAGAAATACTTAAAAATTTAAAAGATGTTGAAGAAGCTAAAAGAAAAGAGATTGGTCAAAAGGCAAATGTTTTAAGAAATGAAATAGGAAACATGATTGAAACAAAAAAAGAAGAATTAAAAGAAAAAGAATATATGGAAAAAATTAATAATTCAGAAAAAATAGATATAACTATTCCAGTTGAAGAAAGAATTGGATCACTTCATCCAATTACAATTGTACAAAGGGAATTAGAAGAAATATTTACTGGTATGGGATTTACTGTAGAGGATGGTAATGAAGTAGAAACAGAGTATAATAATTTTGAGGCTGTAAATGTACCTAAATATCATCCCGCAAGAGATATGCAAGATACATTTTGGCTTGAAAATGGTGAGCTTTTAAAAACACAAACATCAGCTGCTCAAAATAAAATTATGTTAAAGTATGGAGCACCACTAAAAGCTATTTTTCCTGGCAGATGTTTTAGAAATGAAGCACTTGATGCATCCCATGAAAATACATTTTTCCAAATGGAAGGTATGATGATAGATAAGGATGTATCTATTGCAAACCTTATATATTTTATGAAAACACTACTATCAGAGATATTTAAAAAAGAAGTAGAAGTAAGACTTAGACCTGGATATTTCCCATTTGTTGAACCTGGATTTGAATTAGATATAAAATGTCCATATTGTGATGGGGCTGGTTGTAAAGTTTGCAAAAATGGTAGTTGGATTGAACTTTGTCCTTGTGGTATGATACATCCAAATGTTTTAAAAATGGGTGGAATTAACCCTGAAGAATACTCAGGATTTGCTTTTGGTCTAGGACTTAGTCGTCTTGCAATGATGAAATATAACATTAATGATTTACGTGCTCTAAATTCATGTGATCTTAGAGTATTAAAGCAAATGAATATAAAATAGGGGGAATAAAAATGTATATATCAATAAATTGGATAAAAGATTTTGTAGATTTAAGGGGAATAGATGTAGAAAATCTAATATATAAATTTACAATGTCAACTGCTGAAGTAGAAGGAATAATAAAATATGGAGAAGATATAAAAGATGTAATTGTTGCACAAATTTTAAGTGTAGAAGATGTAGAAAATTCTAAAAAATTACATAAGCTTATGGTAGATACTGGAAGTGAAAAATTGCAAGTAATATGTGGAGCACCTAATGTAAAAGTTGGCGCAAAAGTGGCATTTGCACAAGTTGGAAGTATTGTTGCAGGACAAAAAATTGGGCAAGCTACACTTGCAGGCAACATTAGCAATGGTATGTGTTTATCTGAAAAAGAGCTAGGAATCAGTGAAGATCATTCAGGAATTATAATATTAGATGATAGTGCAAAACTTGGAGAAGACATCAAAAATATTATTCCAATTGATGATATTATCTATGAAGTAGATAATAAATCTCTTACAAATAGACCTGATTTATGGGGACATTATGGAATTGCAAGAGAAATTGCAGCTATTACTGGAAGAGAGTTAAAACCACTTGAAGTTGAAGATTTAGAGTTATATAAAGAGCTTGAGACTTTGGGCGTTAGTGTAGAGACTGATGATAAAAATCCATTATGTTTAAGATATAGTAGTATGAGAGTTGAAAATGTGACAAAGGCACAAGCTTCATGGAAGATGAAGGTAAGATTATATTATTGTGGTATGAGAAGTATTAATTTACTTGCTGATATGACTAACTATATAATGTTAGAGCTTGGTCAACCAATGCATGCTTTTGATAAGAGGGTTGTAGGTAGTGTAAATGTTAAAACTCTAAGGGAAGATACAAAATTTACTACACTAGATGGAAAAGAAAGAATACTTGATAAAGGTACTCTTATGATATGTAATGAGGAAAAACCAGTAGGTATTGCAGGTGTTATGGGTGGACTTGAAAGTGAGATAACATCAGATACTACATCTCTTTTCTTGGAGTCTGCAAACTTTGATAGTGTTGCAATTAGAAAAACTGCAAGTAAATTAGATCTTAGAACTGATGCAGCAGCACGTTATGAGAAAACATTAGATCCAGAGCTTACCAAGCTTGCAATTGCAAGATTTATAAAAATTCTAAGAGATGAAGACAGTAACATTAAAGTTACATCTGCATTTACTGATGTGTATATTAAAAGATATCCTAATATAACAATTGACATAGATAAAGACTACATTGATAAAAGTATTGGAAAAGTCTTATCTATGGAAGAAGTTACAACTACACTTAAAAACTTAGAATATGATATTAAAGTAGATGGTAAAAATATTAAAATAGAAGTACCTACATTTAGAGCTACTAAAGATGTTAGTCAAAAAGCAGATATTATTGAAGAGATTGCAAGAATTCATGGATATGATAATATAGTACCAAAGACTAATTTATGGAGAGTTGCACCAGTTGCAAAAGATCCTATAAGAGAACTTGAATATAGTGCAAAAGAATTACTTGCAACTAAATATGGTATGTCTGAAATACATAGTTATGTATGGTATAATACTGAATTAAATAACGAGTTAGGAATTAAAGTAAGAGATAATATAAAGATTGTAAATGGAATTGTAAGACTTGATAATACTCTAAGAAGAGAAATGGCACCAACACTTCTTTATGCAATAAATAGTAACTTAAAATATATGCCAGATTGTAAAATATTTGAAGTTGGAAGAACATTTGCATATGAGTTTGATGGTAAAGAGGCAGAAGAGTATAAAGTTTTAGGGATTGGGCTTGCAAGTACTAAACAAACTGAAAAAGAACTTGTATATGAAGCAAAATCTATGATAAATAGTATTGTTAAAATAAACAAAAATATTAATGTATCATATAGAACTATGGAAGTGGTAACATTAAATTATATGCATCCTGTAAATAGTTTTGAAGTACTAGTAAATGATGAAGTTTTAGGATATATATCTGTGATAAATCCTAAAGTAAAAGATAAAATAAATTCAAAATCTGCAATTGTTGTAGCAGAGCTTAATATTGACATTTTAGGTGAAATTGTAAAAAAAGATATAAATTACATTGAACCTACAAAATATCAAGCTGTAAATTTTGATTTATCATTTATTGTAGATAGTGATGAAAATTATTCAAAATTAGAAAAAATAATTGAAATGTCTAATTTAAAATATTTATTAGAGTATAGTCTAGTAGATATTTATGAAAATAAAGAAAAATTAAAGGATAAGAAAAACATAACAATAAGATTTAAAATTGCATCATATGAAAAAACACTTACTAAGGAAGAAATAGATGAGGAAATGAATACTCTAATAGAAAATTTTGCAAAAAATAACATAAATATTGTTAGTATGTAACAAAATAAAAGCTATAAATTGATAAAAGATTTATAGCTTTTTCTAATGTTTATAGTATAATTTTTATAAAAGGAGAAATAAAAATGGTAATTGGAATTGATTTAGATGGAGTTATAATAGATACAGAAATTTTGTATAGGACAGAGGCTGAATTATATGATATTAATGAATTAAAACAAAATTCTCTAGTAGATAAAAGTGAAGTGCTTACATCAAAAAGATATAAATGGAATAAAAAGGATTTAGAAAAATTTTATGAGATGGAAAAAGATTTTGCAAGAAATGCTACTCTAATATCAGGTGCTAAAAAAGTAATAGAGATGATAAAGGCTGATGGACATAAATTAATACTTATATCTGCAAGAGGAAATCATGATAATGAAATGAAAGATATAGGTATGGAAAGTTTAAAAAAATATGATATAAATTTAGATAAATATTATATTGGAGTAAATGATAAATTATCTATTTGTAAAATGGAAAATGTAGATGTTATGATAGATGATAATTATGATAATTGTAAAAATTTATCAGAAGGCAAAATTTTTACACTATATTTTAAAGATGGTGGAATGAAAGATTTAGAAGATAGTAAATATTTAAAAAATGTATATAATTTTGGTGAAATATATAGAGAAATAAAATTTTATGAAAAAAATATGAAAATTGAATAAATTTAAATAAATAATATATATACTTGATATAATATTTTTAAAATAGTATAATATAGTAATTAAAACTTATAACTTGTAATAATTTACAACTGATTTATGGAGGAAATTTTAAATGAAAAAAGATTGGGTTTATTTAGTTTTAACTGATGTAAAAACTAATAGTAAGTATAAAATTGGTATTTTATACAAAGAAAATGGAAAGTATTATTTTAAATATATTTTCGATAATGTAGAAAAATTAAAAAAGAAGGGATTAGCTTTATTTATTGCTTTCCCAAAAATTAATGAATTATATGAAAATTTAAAATTATTTCCAGTGTTTAGTACAAGGCTTCCTGATAGAAAAAGACCAGATATTAAAAAAATTTTAAATAAATATGATATGTCAGAATATGATGAATTTGAGTTATTAAAAAGAAGTGGTGCAAAGCTTCCAACAGATAATTATGAATTTGTATGTAATTAATATTATTATAAAAAATAACATTAATAATAATCATTGACATATACTAAATAATATAGTAAAATATTTATATCAAAAAAAGGAGGTACTATTTAATGTTTAGTGCTATTAGTGAACTGACTAATGTTGTGTTTGAAATTGTAGGTGGTATTTTTTCTTTTATGATTGCAATCATTGTTATTGCATCTATATGGAGGTTATATACCATAAAAGGCTATAAGGGATGGTATATGTTTATTCCAATTTATAATCTGTACATTTTATGCAAAATTGCAAATGTTTCTGTATGGTTACTGCTTTTATTATTGGTTCCTTTTGTAAGAGCTATTGTAGTATTTTACTTATATTATATGACTGCAAAAGCGTATAATAGAGGCTTATTATTTACAATTGGACTTATTGTTTTGCCAGTAATATTTATTCCAATTATGGCTTTTGATGATTAAAGTATGGGTGTCTGTTTTTTGGCACCCATACTTATATTTATTCATATTTTTATTATTTTTGCATTATATTTAAAGAGGCAAAAAGAAAAAATTATTAAATCTTGTAATATTGTTTATTTCACACAAATTTCACATTATATTCATTTACAAAAACATATTTTTGTATTATAATATTTCGTGTTACAAAATATTATTAATGTTATTTAGGAGGCTATTATGGAAAAGGAAATAATTGATAAATTAATGAATGCTTTAATTAATTTTAAAAATCATCAAATTAAAAATTGTATCAATACACCTAATATGACACATAATCAAATGCTTACTATGTATATATTACACGATTTGGAAGAAAATAATAAAGTATCACTTTTAAAACTTAGAAAAAATATGAGACTTGCACCATCAACTATAACACCAATTATTACATCTCTTGAAAAGGACGGATTAATACTTAGAAAAATTGATGAAAGTGATAGAAGAAATATATTTCTTACTTTAACTAAAAAAGGAAGAGAACATACTAAATATATACATGATAAAATGCAAAAAGAACTTAGTGAATATATTGAATATATGGGAGAAGATACAATATACTCACTTATAGATAACATTAATAAGACAATAATTTTTTTTGAGGAAAGGAAGAAGAAAGAATGAAAAAAGTATTTAGTTACTTAAAACCATATACATTTGCGATGATACTTGGAATATTACTAACTTTTTTCCAATCAATGCTTGATTTATATTTACCAGATTTAATGTCTGATATTATAAATAAAGGAATTGTTGGTCAAAATTTAGATGAAGTATATAGATATGGTAGATATATGGCATATGCTACAATAGGATTTATGCTTTGTGCCGTATTTGCAACTTTTATTGCTGCAAAGGTATCATCTGGTTTTGGTAAGAAATTAAGAGATGCAATATATGCTAAAGTAAACAAATTCTCACTTGCAGAATTTAATAAATTATCCACATCATCTCTTATAACTAGGACTACAAATGATGTTACACAAGTACAACAACTAACACTTATGTCTATGAGAATGATGATTAGAGCACCACTTATGTGTATTGGTGGAATTATAATGGCTCTATCTAAAAATAAAGAGTTATCAATACTGTTTATTGTAGCAATACCATTGCTTCTTTTATCAATTATGTTACTTGCAAAGAAAATACTACCACTCTTTACAAAAATGCAAGAATGTACTGATAGAATAAATCAGGTAATAAGAGAAAAACTTAGTGGTGTTAGAGTTATACGTGCTTTTGGAACTCAAAAGTATGAAGAAAAAAGATATGATAGAGCAAATAAAGATATATATGATGTATCATTAAAGGCAGCATATAGAATGTCAATACTTATGCCAATTGTTATGATGATTATAAATATTTCAAGTATTGTAATCGTTTGGGCAGGGGCTCATCTAATAGATGCAGGGAGCATGGAAATTGGAGATATGATGGCATTTGTAGAGTATGCAATTCAAGTATTATTCTCAATTTTAGGTGTTGCTATGATATTTATGATGATACCTAGAGCGCTTGTTTCTGTAAAAAGAATAAATGAAATATTTGAAACTGAATCTAGTATAAAGGATAGTGAAAAAGAAGTTGATATTGCTAAGCCTGGAGAAATAGAATTTATAAATGCTACATTTAAATATGAAGATGCTGATATGCCAGTACTTAGTAATATGAACTTTAAAATAAAAAAAGGTCAGACTGTTGCAATACTTGGTACAACAGGTTGTGGTAAGACAACACTTTTAAACATAATGATGAGATTTTTTGATATAACAGAGGGTGTTGTTAGAATTGGTGGTGTAGATGTAAAAGATATGTCTATTAAACAATTAAGAGATATGATTGGGTATGTACCACAAAAGGCTGTATTATTTTCTGGAACAATTGAAAGTAATATAAAATATGGTAAAGAGAATGCTACATATGATGAAATGGTGGAGGCTGCTAAAATATCACAAAGTTTTGATTTTATAGAATCTTTAGATAATAAATTTGCTTCTACAGTTGCACAAGGTGGAACAAATTTTTCAGGTGGTCAAAAGCAAAGATTATCTATTGCTAGAGCTATTATTAAAAAGCCACAAATATATATGTTTGATGATAGTTTCTCAGCTCTAGACTACGAGACAGATAAAAAACTTAGAGAAGCATTAAAGAAAAACATGAGAGATGCTACTGTAATTATTGTTGCACAGCGTGTAAGTACAGTACTAGATGCTGATAAAATATTATTTATAGATGATGGAAAAATAATTGCACAAGGTACGCATGAGGAACTATATAATACTTGTGAAGAATATAAAAATGTAGTACTCTCACAAATAACAGAAGAGGAGGCGATACAAAATGGAGAAAAATAGCAAAAAAGTAAAAGGGCCTCACATGGGAAAAGGTGGCATGTCTTTAGATAAACCTAAAAATTTTTCTAAAACTTTAAGAAGACTTATAAAATATATTGGAGACTATAATAAGGCAATACTTGTCGTTGTAATTGTATTAATACTTTCAACAATACTTTCAGTTAGATCACCTAAAATACTTGGTAAGGCTACAACAGAACTTGGAAATAATGTTATACAAAAAATGACATATTCACAAATTAAGTTGTCTTTAGATAAAATGCCAAAGGAAATAGTAGATATGTTACCTAAGGATGCAACTGTACAAACTTTAATTGATATGAATTTAATACCAAATGAAGTTGTAGAAAAATTACCTGATGTATCAAAGAGTGTATCGCTAAGTGTAGAGCCAAAAATTAATTTTTCATATATTGGTAAGATACTTTTAATTGTACTATTTCTTTATTTTCTTAGTGCTATATTTAATTATATTTGTAGTAGAGTTATGGCGTATGTTTCTCAAAAGGTAACATATAATCTAAGAAAAGAAATAGATAATAAACTAGATAAATTACCTTTAAGATTTTTTGATAAGCATACTCATGGAGAAATACTTAGTCGTGTTACAAATGATGTAGATACAGTAAGCAGTACACTGCAACAAGCAGTGGTTCAGATTTTACAATCTTTATTTAGTGTTATTGGTATTTTGATTATGATGTTATCTATAAGTCTTGGTATGTCAGGTGTAGCAATTCTTATAATACCTGTAAGCCTTATATTTGTTGCAACTATTGTAAAAACATCACAAAAGTATTTCTTAAGTCAACAAAAAAATCTTGGTAATTTAAATGGTAAGGTAGAAGAAACATATTCAGGAAACTTAGTAATTAGTGCGTTTAATATGCAAAAAAGAGAAATAAAAGAATTTGAAAAAATAAATAGCAATCTTTATTATTCAGGTTGGAAATCTCAGTTTTTGTCTGGTCTTATGATGCCAATTATAAATTCTATTAGTAATTTTGGCTATGTTGGTATTTGTATACTTGGTGCTATGCTTGCAATAGATGGCAAAATGACTATTGGTAATATTCAAGCTTTTATGCAATATACTGATCAATTTACAAGACCTATTGGTCAGTCTGCTAATATGTTAAATTTAATTCAAGGAGCTGTTGCAGCAGCTGAACGTATTTTTGAAATATTAGATGAAAAAGAAGAGGAACCAGATAAGGAAAATACTATAAAATTAAAAAATGTAGAAGGAAATGTTGTTTGTGATAAGGTGTATTTTGGATATGAGGATAATCCAAATCTTATAAAAGATTGGAGTCTTGATGTAAAAGCAGGAGATACAGTAGCAATTGTTGGACCTACAGGTGCAGGTAAAACTACTATAGTAAATCTTTTAATGAGATTTTATGAGATTGATGATGGAAAAATAACTATTGATGGAGTATCTACAAAAGATATTAGTAGAGATGAATTAAGATCTATGTTCTCAATGGTATTACAAGATACTTGGTTATTTAAAGGAACAATAAAAGAAAATTTAAAATATGGAAGACAAGATGCTACAGATGAAGAAGTATATGAGGCAGCAAGGCTTGCCTATGCTGATAGATTTATAAAAGTCTTACCAGGTGGTTATAACTTTGAATTAAATGAAGATGCAAGTAATATTTCACAAGGTGAAAAACAACTACTTACAATTGCTAGAGCAATTCTTGCAGATTCACCAATACTTATTTTAGATGAAGCAACAAGTAATGTTGATACTAGAACAGAGGAAATAATTCAAGATGCTATGAATAGACTTATGCAAGATAGAACAAGTTTTGTTATTGCTCATAGACTTTCTACTATAAAGAATGCAGATATTATACTTGTAATGGAAAATGGTAGAATTGTAGAACGTGGAAATCATAATGAATTGCTTGCTAAAAATGGAGCTTATGCAAGACTATATAATAGTCAATTTAGTGAGGAGGAAGAATAAAATATAACCATAAATACTGATATTAAATGTGTCAGTATTTTTTCTATAAAAATTGTTACTATTCAGACTAGGAAAATAAAATTTTGGTAACAAAATTATGTAATTGTGGATAACTTAATCAAAAAATAATAAAAATGAAGTGATAAAATAAACACAAAAAAAGGTTAATAGAGCAAAAGTGGATAACTGTATTCATTTTTGCTCTAATTTAATAAAAAAAGAAAAAAATGTAATATTTTTTATACAGACAAAAAAATAAATATGTGATAAAATAAAAAATATAAGGAGGATGATAAACTATGGCAACAAAATGGCAAATGACAGATATGTATAAACAGTTAGAAGAAGTAATGAAAAAATGTGATAGTTTATCACAAGAAATAAAAGTTGTAAAGAAACAAACATCTCAAAAATATATAAAAGAAATTAAGCAAATGAAGA
Source organism: uncultured Clostridia bacterium (assembly GCA_948562205.1). GTDB lineage: Bacteria > Bacillota > Clostridia > TANB77 > CAG-465 > CAG-465. The sequence goes on from CAOYAN010000020.1 coordinate 29,754, forward strand.
AAGAACATAAAGAGGAAGTCTATGCATTAAAAATGGAGATAAAAGATTTAAAAGATAAGAATAATAAATTAAATAATGAAGTAGATAGACTTAAAAAGCAATTAAATAATAATAGTAATAATTCATCGCTTCCCCCATATTCTGATATTAAACCAAATAAAAAAAGTATTCCTAATAATAGAGAAAAATCAGATAAAAAGATTGGTGCTCAAAAAGGTCATAAAGGATATCATTTATCTAAAAAGGTTGTTGAAGATAAAATAAGTAATAATGAATATATTCATCAAATAATTCCAGTTGGAAAAATATCAACTAGGTATATATCTAAATATGTATTAGATATACAAATAAATGTAATCGCTAAAGAATATAGATTTTATCAAGATGAAAAAGGTAAATATAATATACCAAAAGAATATAAGACAGATATACAATATGGATCTGATATAAAAGCGTTATGCACTTTTTTAAATATTGAAGGATTAGTAGCTATAGATAGATTACATATTTTGTAAAATCAATAACTCAAGATAAATTAAATATATCTAACGGAAGTATAGTAAACTTCATTAGTGAGTTAAAAACAAAATCTAATCCATTAATTAAAAATATAGAAGAAAAAATATTAAATAGTACTTTTATGCATACTGATGCAACGACTTCTAGAAGTAATAATATAAATAATTGTGTTAGAACATATAGTACGACTAAATATACATTATTAAAAGCTACTAGAGGTAAAGGAAAAAATATATTGAAGAAACTAATATATTAAATAGATATATTGGAAAACTTTGTCATGATCATGAAACTGTAATGTATAACTATGGACAGAGACATGGAGAATGTAATGTTCATACATCAATATATTTAAAGGGGAATTATCAAAACACTTCTAATTCATGGAGCAAAAATATGAGAAGTTTTTTGTGCTCACTTAATGAATATAAAAAAGAATTGCAAAAAAAGGAAAAAAGTATATTGATGATGAACGCTTAAAAAAATATTCTTTACGCTATGATGAAATTTTAAATTTAGGAGTTGAGCAAAATAAACAAGTGAAATCTAAGTACTATAGAGATGAGGAGAAGAAATTATTAAATAGATTAAAAAAAGTATAAAGATAATCATTTAATGTTCATATATGATTTTGAAATATCTTTTGATAATAATATGGCAGAAAGGGATTTAAGACATGTAAAATCAAAACAAAAAATATCTGGATGTTTTAGAAGTGATAAAGGACAGGAGGGATATCTTGATATAAAAAGTATAATTCTTAGTCTAAAAAAACAGTGTCGAGATTCTTTCTCTGTTATTAAAAATATATTTGAAAATCCCCCAGTTACAATGATGTAACTGGGGCTTGAGTGCTTATCTAGTCTGAATAGTAACAAAAATTAACAAAAAGTAATATATATTTTATCAAAATATATTGAAAAATAAAAATAAAAGTGGTAATATAAAAGAGTAAGAATTTTCTTACAAGAGAGAGGAAAAATTATGGTAACTAAAATGCACACAAGTATGATTGAACTACACACACACACACACACACGTAAAACCTAAAAACATAAAAAATAATAAGGGCGTATTATGCCTAATAATATAGAGCTGATATAAGTAAGATTATATCAGTTATTTTTGTGTGTAAAAACCATAATAAAAGGTAGGAGGTAAGCATGGAAAAGCAAAGTAGTAAGCATAGCAAAAAAAGAACAAGACCTAAGAGTAAAATTTCATATGCTATTATATTATTTTTAGTACTAGTTATGAGTACTACTATAGTTGTTACTGGAAGAACACTAATTAACTCAAATACTAGTGAAAGTAATAAAGCTGAAGGACCACATATTTTAGCTAAAGATGCTTCTAATATAAAAGTTGTAGATCCCCATGGAAAATCATTAGCAGATTATAATTATTCATGGTCTATTAGAGCTAATAAAAATACAGAAGTTGAATTTTGGAATTTTGCTGAAGGTAAAAAATATGCTGACAGAGTAATTGCAACTAGTAGTGAAAATTTAATTTTACCAGATAGTAGAAAAAATTTAAGTGGAAAAATTGGAGCTTGGATATATAATGCAGGAATTTATGAAGGTAAAAATGTTAATATAAAATGTACATTTACATGGGAAAGTACTAAAGATACACCAATTATAGGTATAGTACCAAGATATAGATGGACAGAAAAAATGATTGGATTTAGATTTCATAATCGTTCATATAAAGTAAAATATGAAATATATTCTGGAACAGGAAATAATCCATCTAACTTTAGTAAACTTGCAGTTAATATGAATATGACGTTTGGTGATATTGATTTGGGTCAATTCTTTGGCTTTAGAGCTTTAGAAGGAACAATGAAAAACATAGAATGTATAAAAAATTCAAATGTATATTATGAAAATAAAAATGGTTATGAATGGTTCTATTCAGATGGACATGTAGATGATGATATACCAGAGGACTCTATAAGAATGGAATTAGATAATATATCAGCATTTGAGATTGTATTTGGTGCAGCAAATGATTTTACTTCATATACAGACCTTAATAGATTTGTAATTGCTTCAGATAATGAAAATTATGCACAAAAATGCTATAAAGTATATAAAGATGCATTTGATAATGAACCAGATGATGCTACAGCTTCAGATAAAATAGTTGCTGGTGCTGCAATTCAAGATGTAGTTACTTCTTGGGGATATTTTACAGCACAAGCTTATGTTGGATATGACATTCCAAATCCTGATAAATATGTATCAGATACAGATGAAAAAATGAAAAAGTCAAACACTATATCAGAAAATGAGGAATTTACATATGATATATTCCAACAAATTCCATTAGAGAGAGGGCCAAATCCAGATTCAGATTTACCATCAACATATTATGATTCTTTTGTAGTGGAAGATACATTACCTAATTGTGTAGAATATATATCAACTACTATATATAATGAATCAAACAGAAATGTAACTAAAGATTTTAATATATCTAAATCAGGTCAAAAAATAATAATAACTGCAAATGACACATCAGATGATACATTTTATAACGATACATATGATTTTAGAATTAAAGTAAGATTAAAGACTGATATGATAGGAACATATAAAGTTGGAGATGAACATTATAAGTTTACAAATAGTGCAAAAGTAAAGGTTAGAAGAAATGGGCAGGATTTACCTGAAAAAACAAGCAGTGAGGTAGAGACACATTATTATACTAAAAAGATAATAGCAACAAAGAATTGGATAGATAATAATAATGTAATAAACACAAGACCACAAGGTATTACATTGCAAGTAAAAAAAGGAAATACAGTAGTAGCAAGTGGAGTAGCAAATGAATCAAATAATTGGAAATATACAGTAGAACTACCAAAATATGATGCAAATAAAAATGAAATAAATTATACAGTAGATGAAGTATATGATAGTAATGGACTATATATAAAGAGTATATCTGGATATACAGTAACAAACAAACTAATAAATAGAAAATTAAATGGTATTGTATTTGAAGATGTAAACAAAAATGGAGTAAAAGATAATACAGAGAGAAATATGCAAGGAATAATAGTAGAACTATTAAATAAGGATTTAACACCAGCAAGAAACTTAAAAGGAGAAATAATAAATAGTCTAGTAACAGATGCGAATGGATTTTATGAATTTAATTATTTGCCAAAAGGAGAATATATAGTAAGATTTACAGTACCAGAGACATATAAAGTAACACAAAAATTAGTAGGAGTAAATGATGCAATAAATAGTAAGGCAAATGAAAAATTATCAGAACCAGATTTAAAGAGTGTAACAGATAAATTAACAAAATTAAATGAAAATACAACTGAAGAAGAAGTAACATTAAATAATATAAATATGGGATTAATAGAGGAAATAAAAGCTAAAGTATCAATAGATAAAGTAGATAGTGAAACACTAAATACAATAAAAGGAAAAGAAGCTAAATTTGATATATATGAGTATAATAAATATACAGGAGTATATGTGAAGACAACAAAACAGATAACAAGAACTGTGGGAACACAGGATAAATACATATCAGAATGGTTACATAGGACTATAAAAAATGAAGGAAAATATTATTTAGTGGAAGCTGGAACACCACAAGAATATATAGGAGATTTTACAGATGAAAAAAATACAGATAAAGTAAAACACTATGTACAAATAACAGAAAATGATGACAAAAAAACATTACCACTAGGAAATAAAGTGGTAAATAACAAAACAGTATATACAAATGAGAGAACAAAAGGAAGAATAATAGTAAATAAAAAAGACTTTGAGTCAAACTTGCAAGATCCCCAAGGAGATGCAAGCTTAGATGGAGCAGTATATGGAATATATGCAAATGAGAATATAATACATCCAGATGGAGTAAAAGGTATTTTATATCCAAAAGACGAATTAGTAACAACAGCTATAACACAAAATGGAGGAATAGCAACATTTGATGGATTATACTTAGGAAAATACTAT
>CAOYAN010000021.1 GCA_948562205.1 uncultured Clostridia bacterium
ACTTTTAAAAAAAAGAAAAGACCATTGACGAAATTACTTTGTCAACAGTCTGAAATTAGTAGTAAGTCTTGCTTACTACTAATTTAATTATTTTCTAACTTCATTTTGACATTTTCCAGTCTCAAAAAATTCCTTTATATTATTTAGAGAAACACTAGCTATTTTATCTAGGGCTTCTTTTGTAAAGAAAGCCTGATGAGAAGTTATAACAACATTTGGCATAGAAAGTAATACTGAAAGTCCTCTATCTCTTTTATATGAATTAGACATATCATTTAAAAAGAATTCTTCCTCATCTTCATATACATCTAAACCTAACCCACCTATCTTATTTTCCTCTAATTTTTTAATCAAGCTTTTTGTATCAATTAGTTTTCCTCTACTAGTATTAATTATAACTACTCCATCTTTCATTTTATCAATACTTTCTAAGTTAATCATTTTTCTATTTTCCTTTGTTAAAGGACAATGTAAAGAAATAATATCAGATTTTTCATAAAGTTCATCAAGAGTTGTATATCTAAATCCTAACTCTTTTTCAGCCTCTTTATTTTCATACACATCATATGCTAATACCTCAGTACCAAAACCTTTCATTATTTGAATAAATACTTTTCCTATCTTTCCAGTTCCAATAACTCCAATAGTTTTACCATGAATATCAAATCCCAGTAATCCATTTAAAGTAAAATTATACTTTTTTGTTCTCTGATAAGCTTTATATATCTTTCTATCTATGCTAAGTAAAAGAGCTACAGCATGTTCAGCTATAGCATAGGGTGAATATTCTGGTACCCTTACTACACTTAATCCATTAGGTAAATTATCTATATCCACATTATTAAAGCCTGCACAACGTAAAACTACAAGTTTTACACCACATTCTTTTAATATATCTAGTGCCTCTTTATCAACTAAATCATTTACAAATATACATACAGCATCATATCCTCTTGAGAGTGGTGCAGTCTCACTATTTAATTTAGTTTCTAAATATTTTATTTCATAACCATATTTACTGTTATATTCATCAAAAAGTTTTTTATCATACTCCTTAGTATCAAAAAATAATATTTTAATCATATAAAAACCTCCAAATTCAAATATATATTATATCACCAAAAAAAATATTGTACAATATAATATAAATAATATTTCATTTATGTAATATTATTTACAATTTATTGATATGATATACAAGAAATGATATAATTAGACTAGTGTGGAGGTTTAAAAATGTTTTTTTCAAACAGAAAATATGGACATATATATTCAGTAAATAATTCAAAACTAAAAGCTATTTTCTCTGATGTAAACTTACTTGATAGTAATCTTGAATATAATAAATTAGTATCAGATTTAATAGGCAATCAAATAGTACTAGAAATGATGGACTATATACAACATGGAACAACCAGTTGCTATGAACATTGCATAAATGTCTCTTATTATAGTTATAAACTTGCTAAAAAATTAAACTTAGATGTAAAATCGGTAGCAAGAGCAGCCTTACTTCATGACCTATTTTTATATGATTGGCATACAGCACCGCAAATAAAAAACCTATTTAAAAAACATGGATTTACACATCCTAAAAAAGCACTTGAAAATGCAAATAAATACTTTGATTTAAATATAAAAGAAAAAGATATTATTTTAAAACATATGTGGCCACTTACAATAAAATTACCAAAATATAAAGAAAGTTATATAATAATTTTAATGGATAAATATTGTTGCCTACTTGAAACTTTCTATCCAATATTTTCTAAAATTCCATTTTTTAATAAAGCAACATACCTACGATAAACTCATAGGTATGTTACTTTATATTAATCTTTTATATCTTCTTTTAATAATTCTATAAACTTTTGAGAAGCAAAACTTGGAATATTATTTTTAAGTGTCACAATACCTAAATTTCTCTCAGGTATTTTTTTATCAATTAATACTTCATAAATTTCTTCTTTTTCTAATTCTTCCCTTACAAATTCTTTTGTTACATAACCAATACCAAAACCAGATTTTATAAATTCAACAACGAGTGCATAACTTACAATCTCAATATCTGGTTTAAATAAAATATTATTTTGTTTCATAAAATTATTTAAAAATTCTCTCGTATTAGATGGTTCTTTTTGTGCAATAGTTTTATAATTTCCAATATCTGATAGTTTAATTTTTCTATCTTGTAAATCAATATATTTTTTACTAGTAGCAAATGTATCATGAAGTTTTGCACACACTTCTACATTCAAATCACTTGATATATTTATTGGCATATTAGTAACTAAAAAATCTAAATATCCATACTTTAAATCATTTACAAGATTTTTAGTAAGCTCATTTACTATACATATTTCAATATTTGGATACATGCTGTGAAATTTTTCAATATATGGCATTAAAAAGTGTTTTGTTACTGTTGCACTAGCCCCAATTTTTATTTTTCCTTCTTCTAAATTTATTAATGAATTAAATTTATTTTGGGCATTAGAAATATCTTCTAATATTTTTTTTACATGTATATATAATACTTTTCCCTCTTCAGTTAATTCTACTCCCTTTTTAGTTCTTGTAAATAGTGTTCCGCCCAAGCTATTTTCTAGTTGTTTTATTGACTTAGTAATAGCTGGCTGTGAAACATATAATTTTTCTGATGCTTTAGTAATGTTTCCCGTTTCAACTACTTTACTAAATACTTTATACAAATTTAAATCTATATCATTTTCCATTAAATCACCTTATTATATTTTAATTATACAATATTATATTTTTAAAAACAAGCAAAAATAACTATAAGTTATGATTATGATAACAAATATATATTTGCATTATGATAAATTCTAATATATAATGTTGCTAATGGAGGTGGAAATATGCGAAAAGATAATTATCTTTCACTAATTAGTTTTCAGTTGAAACTAGAAATTGTATGTAACAAAGACTATGATTATATAATTACTAATGATCTTTACAAAAAGCAAATGGATGAATGTATTAATATTCTAAAATCATTAAAACCTGATATTGCTATTTTTCCTGAAATGTCTTTTAATGAAGACTATGAAAAAGATATTATAATACTTTCAAAAGATTCTTTAATTGTATTTGGTAGTACTTATGTTGGAAATATAAATAAAACTAAGGTATATCAAAATGGTAAACTACATGAAGTAATTAAATATTTTCCAAGTGGTTCAGAGCCCATGATTAGATTTTTTTATACTATAGATACAGATACATTTTTAAATGAACACTTAAGAGAACATGAGTTTTTTGTAAAAGGTCATAAATTTTATATTTTAAATTGCCTAGAGTATTACAAAGTTGCTTATTATATTGCAAGAAATAGAGAGCTTTCAAAAGATCTCTTTGGATTTTTAGTACCATGTAGTAATTCTAATCCTAAAGTATTTATTGAAGAGTCTATGGCAATTCATAATCATAATGAAAATGTTTACTCTTTTGTATGTAATAGAATAAAAAAAGATGGTAATCATGGATATGGTAAAAGTTATATCTATGGTCCTATTCAATATCATGAAAAAGATTGGTTAACAGAAGAAGGAATTGATAGTGATACACATAACTGTAGTATTTTAAAACACGATAGTTCAACTCCATCCTACTCATATGGTATTTTTGCAGATCCACATATTATTAGTAGGTTTGGAAGAAGTGATCTATACATTAATACTCCAATAAATGTAACCATTAAAAATCTTATTTAAGAAAGGTGGAAAAATCATGAAAAAGAATATTATTATTACAGCTGGTCCTACAAATGAAGCAATTGATGCAGTCATGAAAATAACTAATATGTCAACTGGAGCTTTAGGCAGTATTGTAGCTGATACTTTAATAAAAGAAAAAGATGATAGTATTGGAAAAATATACTATATCTGCCCTAAACTTTGCTACAAGCCAAAGCTTCAATCTGATAAATTTGTATTTGTAAAAATTGATTCAACTGATGATTTATTAAATGTGCTCGAAGATATTTTCAAAAAAGATGATATTTATGCAATTGTACACTCTTCGGCAGTTGGAGATTATAAAGGTGAATTTGTAATTCGTGCAGAAGATATAGCAGAAGAAATTTATAATTTTGTAAAAAATACTGATAAAAACGATATTGATGTATCTTCTATACTCAATATTATAAAAAATCCGACTAGTCTTTGTAACTCACAAAGTAAAATTTCTTCTTATGAGGAAAATTTACTTGTAAAATTAACACTTACAACAAAAGTTATCTCTAAGATTAAACAGTTCTCTCCAAATACAAAACTTATTGGATTTAAACTCCTTGAGGGAGTATCTGAAGAAGAACTTTATGAAGTAGCACATAAATTATTAATTAAAAATGACGCTAATTTTATAGTAGCAAATCTTTTAAATAGAATTGGTAATGGCAAACATTTTGCTATGATTATTGATAAAGATAAAGTTGTAAAAAGATGCAAAACAAAACAAGAAATTGCAAATGCAATTACTAATATAATTTTTAATAATTAATTATCTTTCTCTTCCCATTTTTTATGGGAAGAGATTTTTTGTTCTTTTTCATTTTACTGCTTAAATAAATAAAAAAATATATTAAAAAATTATTGACAATACTATAAAAAGATGCTATAATATGAATTGCTATGAGATGTAGCATAATAGTTGCGAGTGTGGCGGAACTGGCAGACGCACAGGACTTAAAATCCTGCGAGCCTCAAAACTCGTACCGGTTCGATTCCGGTCACTCGCACCAAATAGGCAGGTTTTATACCTGCTTTTTTGTTTTCTCTCAAATATCTATAAATTGCTATTAGCATACAGTTACAATGCTTTCAAGCACTTTCTTAAAATTTTATATACTTTCAAATTCTATCGGATATTTTTAAAATTTTATCAATATACTGTAAAATTTACTGTAAAACTTTTTTTAACTTATCAATCAGTTTAAAATAAAACTATAAAAAATAATAAATAACTTTTAAAAATATAAATTATGAATTTTTCAAGTTACTTATTTTTTAAATTATATCTTTTAATATAACTATATATGCGTTATTATATTTATATCAAAAAATGTCTATTTTAAGGAGAAATTTATGAAACAAAAAACTTTGACAAAATTTAATAAAATATATCCTTGGTATGCAGGTTTATCAAGTGATTTACTTTTTTGGATAGCAATAGATACATTATTTTTAACTGCTGTTAAAAAATTAAATCCATCACAAATAGTATCTTTAACCTCTATATCATTGATTGTTTGTATAATACTACAAGTCCCAATACTTAGAATAATACAAAAACTAGGAAATACAAAATCAGTTAGATTAAGTTCATTTTTACTATTACTAGCTAGTATACTATTAACGTTTGGACCAAATTATATAACTCTTGCACTAGGGGAAATAATATATGAAATTTCATTTACATTTCAAAATATGTCAAATGCAATACTTAAAAATAATCTTGAATTACAAAATAAAAGTAATGATCATATAAAGTTAAAAATAAATTTTAATACAATTTATGCAACAATAACAATGATAATTTCATTTATAGCAAGTATTATGTTTAATATAAACAACTATTTTCCAATGATATGTTGTATATTATTTTGCTTCATATGTTTTATATTATCATTCTATATTGTAGATTTTTCAAGCTTTGATAAAATAAAAAAAGAAACATCTACTACATATAAAAGAAAAATAAAATATAGTAAAATTATAATATTCTTACTTATATCATATGGATTATTCTATCCAATTGTAAATTCGGGTCAATCAAATGGAAAATTATTTATACAATAAGAATTACTTTTAAATTTTGATATATAAAAAACATCATTAATAATAGGAGCAATTCTATGTATTTCTCGTACAGTTAGAGTAATTTCTAATATATCATTTAACAAAATACATAAAAAACTAAAAGATAAAGTTGGAGTTATTTTACCTATATCTTTATCTCTATCTATTATACTTATGATTTTAGGATCATTTATAACAAACAATTTAATATTAAAGTTTACTATTATGAGCTTTGGATATATAATTATTCTATTTATAAGGGATCCTTTTAAAGTATATATGCAAGATTTAGCATTAAAAAATGTAAAAAAGGAGGATCAACAATCTATTTTAACAACAATGGAATTATCAAGGAAAATAACAAGGGCAATAATAAGTTTATATTTTACAATGATTTTAATAAAACACTCTATGACTCTTGTAATGGTAATACTATTTGTACTATCTATAATAGAAATATTAACTAGTATAAAATTATACAAATTAATTAGAAAGGAAAAAAATAATTTATAAATAATATTTAATTATAGAAAATGGACAAGCAGAAATACCGCTTTAAATAAAATGATAAAAGATAAATATAATAGTTAAACTTGATACATAGCTATTCCTTAAAATGGTAATCTATCAGAGCTAAGAATGAATAAAAGTATTATATAAAAAGTGTTGATATACAAAAGAATATGGATATTTAAAAAGTCGTCATACTATATTTTGGCGACTTATATTTTGCATTTTATAAAAAATTATGTTAAAATATATATCATTAAATATTTACTCTATCAAATTTGAAAAGGAGAATATAGATGAACTTTACTAAGCAAGATATTATTGATTTTAAATCTAAAAAAAGATACTATTTAACTTTTGAAAAGGATTTAACACCTCAAAATATCAAAAATATCTTTTACGGAGAGAGGAAAATATCTGAGATTTTTTCAAAAGCTAAAATCGAGTATTGCAATTTATATGTATATAATATAGCATATGGGGATTATACTTTAGGAGTAAAATATATTAATGAAAATGGAACATTCTATATGTTTATTGGTGCTAATAGTCATGGTGCACCTCCACAGGAAGTAGCAATTGGTAAATCTATCAATGGAATAATATATTTTATTTGTGAACAATTTCCTATGTATGAAAACTATATAGGTTTTTGTAAAATACAAGAGGAATATATAAATAAAAAAGTAAAAGGATTTATTCCAAAAAGTTATTCAAATTCAATTACAATATTTAAATCGAATATTGATATGATAAGTGATTATATTACAGATAATGATATAGACTGTGTAAATATTGCATATGATGGGATAATCGAATTTAATAATCTTATAAAAATTGCAAATGTTTAGCAGATAAAAACAACTTATGATTTTCTACCATAAGTTGTTTTTAATATATTAGCCTATATTTTCTAATTTATGATTCTTGAAAGCATAGAATTTATTACATATCTCATTTATTTTATCATTATGTGTAGCTATAATTAAAGTTTTATCTCTAAAATATTTTAATATAAATTTTACAACTACATCTTCTGTATGTTTATCTAAATTAGACGTTGGCTCATCCAATATATAAATATCTTTATTCATTAAATAACTTCTTAAAATATTTATTCTTTTTTTTTGACCAGTAGAAAGCTTTAATCCTTTTTCTCCAACCAATGTATAAATTCCATCTTCAAACATAAGTACTTCATCTAATTCAAGTTCTTTTAAATATTCAATAATCTCTTTGTCTGATATTTTTTTATCCAAACATAAATTATCTTTTATAGACATGTTAAAAAGTTCTATCTCTTGACTTACCACGCCTATATCTAATCTTACATCTTTTAAATTGTTATTATCTATTTTCACTTCACCTTTATATGAACTTATATTTCCAAGTATTAAATTAATAATAGATGTCTTACCTTGTCCTGATTTACCAGTAATTGATACCTTATCATTTTTATTTATAACTAAATTATCTACAATTATATTAAATTTAGACTCCTTATATTTTAATCTTATATTACTAAGTTTTATTCCCTTAAAACTTTTTATAACTTCTCTTTCATCAGTCTTTTTAAATAAATCTATAACTTTCTTTCTTATAGCTTTTAACTCAAAAAAGTTCACAATTGTTTTTGATAATTCATCAAATATAAAACCCATCTCAATATATAACGAAATATAAAATGTAATTATTCCTAAAGTATCTATTCCATTTAATAAATCATATACTGCTTTAATAATTGCAAGCGCAAACGGAATTAAAATCATTATATTTCTAAACATTTCCTCCAATGAATAACATTTTACATATTTATTTTCTCTAATGTAGCATTCTTTACCCTCTTTTTTTATTATTTTTTCAAAATAATCATTATCATTTAAAGCTTTAACTGTTCTAATATTACTTATAAAATCTTGATAAACTGAAGAATACTCATACTCTTTATCATATAAACTTTCAACATGTTTGTTAGATTTCTTTAATACATATACACTTAATAATACACATAATACACTAAGTATTATAGAAATCAAAAACAAAATTTTTGATTGATCAAATACAGTATAAAAGAAAAAAGCAAATGATAAAATAATACTTATATACTCAGCACCTAATATATTTTTTACAAGTGTTGATATTTTCTCAATTATATTTTCTAAATAACCTGTTTGATATTTTGAAAGTGATTCAACTGGAACTTTTGTAAGTTTTTTATAATATTCTAAATATTGTACATTAGAATATTCATATAAATAATTATCCATTATTTTTCTCTCAAAATATAATATAAATACTCTTAAAAATTTTGAAGCAATAAATACACCTGCAACTATAAGTGCTTTTTCAAAAGTAAAAGGTAAAGTTAAAAATAGTGCAAATGTAAATGGAACAATATAATATATAAAATCTAAAAAAGCTTCAATAAATAAACACAATGCTACTTTTTTCTTATTAAGTAAGCCAAATATAAAATTAATATTACTTTTTTTCTTCATCTTTATCACCTATATTAATTTTTATTTTATCACATTTTATATTATTTTTAAATAGAAAAATACACTCAAAACATTAATTAACTAACATTTCGAGTGTATTTAATATTATACTTTAAAGAGATTTAACAAATTTGTACTTTTTAATAAAGAATTTAGATCTTCATAAATATCATTACCATATACTCCCATAAAATTTGGAGCAAGTATTATAATATCACTTTCTTTATCAAAATCAAAAAAATCCATTGTTTCTTCTTGACTTGGAACTGTACCATAACTATTACTCCAACCATATTCCATAAAATCAGTAACTTCTGTAAGTCTAAAAATTATACGCCTTAAAAATGAAGGATGGCAAAGTACAAAATATGCTTTTTTTATATTAAGATTTTCTGTTTCATCTTTAATATTAAAATAATATAAACAAGCTTCTTTATTTTGAATCGAAAAATCAAATAGAATAAGCCTTACACCATAACCTGCTTTTTCCAAAGCATCAATAATACTTAAAACTATAGAACCGCGATTATATATTGCTGATGTACTAACTCTACATGAACAAGCTATATTAACATATATATTTACAACTTGATAATTTGGCTCATTTATTCTATTCCACATATTAATTGGATTTCCTCTAAGGAAATCTCCAACGCATGGAGCAAAACCTACACAATTTTTAATCTTTTTAGAAGACATTTTCTCTTTTAGAAGTTTATTATCAACTTTTTCTTTTAATTTTAGTAAAGTATCAAATTCTTCATCCCAACCACCAATACAAAGTCTAATAGCTTCATCTAAAGAATGTGTTTTTCTAAAATTAAAATCATCTTTACCTGCCTTTTTACTAGAAAGTGAATTTTCAAAAAAAACATATGTGTTAGTTGGAGCTGTTGTTATATGATCAATTAGAGATTGTAATGTTTCAAAGTAATACTCAAATACCTTATAACCTTTTTTATTATAAATTCTTTTTCGCATAGCAATTACCTATTTACACATACTGTCCCTAACATCAACTAATGCTCTATAGAAATAATTTTCATATTGATCTATATTCATTCTTTCCATAAGCACATTTAAATCATCAATATTCATTCCTTTAATTATAGTAGACTTAATTATCGATTTTAGATCCATACCCGCTTTCCTTAAAATATATGAATATTTTATTCCACGTGTAGAAAAAATAAATCTGGTTTCACTTTCTCTAACTGCCTCTCTAAGTCCCCAAAAAACTTCTAAAATTTCTTCATCAGGATAAAGAGAACTCTCAAGATCTTTGTCATAATAAACTTCCCAACAAATAAATCTATCAAGAGTTGCGGCATCTAATTTATTTCTTCCAATATACTCAAAACTTTTACCATTTCCCCAAGTATTTGCGGTAGCAATTACTCTAAAATCTTCATGAATTTTTTTCTCACCATTTGGAAATGTATAACTTCCATTACTTATAGCATCATTTACTGCAATTAGAGCTGTTGCCATTGCATTGTCCATTTCATCAAGCAGTAATACTCCTCCCTGTGTAAAAGCAGTAAAGAATGCTGACTCATGGTATATTCCATTTGCATCAATAAACCCTTCAAGTTCAAATTTATCTTGTGGACTATTACATCTATACAATGGAATATTTAAAGCTTTACTTATCTGTTCAATACAGATATTTTTACCACTACCAGCAGGTCCTTTTAAAATTACTGGAATCTTTTGTATTACAAAAGAAAGTATTTTCTCATATTCTTTATGATATAAGTCTGTATTAGAAGTAACAACCTGACCATTTAACTCTACAGTAACATTTTTAATAGGGATAGCTATTTTACATACATACTCTTTTGCTATATCTAATATTCTATCCTTTACACTACCAATTAACTGATTCCTAATTTCTTCTTGTTCCAAAATTTTATTTACCCGTTCAAAAGTTAAACCTTCTAAACTTTCATGTATTCTTTTAATAGCCTCATCTGATCCTATATAATCATTTGCCATTTCATAAATTTTAGGTTTAATTTGTTCAATAATAAGTTCGTCAAGATTTCCCATTCTTCATTCCTCCTTATTTTACAATTATGTATTATATAAAAAGCAATTTCATGCGCATTTTATCATATTTACATATTTTTTTCAATACTTTTTCAAAAAAACATTGACTTTTGTAGGAAATAATGATAAAATGGCAACGTAAAAGTATTAAGTAACTTTAATTATGAGTTACATAATCTATATTTATGTAATATGGTTATATTTGTTAATTAAAAATTAAAAAAGGAGGAATATATCTTGGCTGATAAACTATTATTTGTAAAAAGATTACGGCCTATTGGAATGAAATTTGAGCCATATGGAAAAAATCCGTTAGAAATTAAAATGGCTCCAAAGCTTTGGTCATCTCACAGATATAATGCCGTAAAAGGTTATCATTACAAAATAAATTTAATATCTAACGATAGTATATTGATTAAGCTTGAAGATATTTGTGTAAAAAGCTGTATTGTTTTTAATGAAGTAAATCTCAGTTTAAAAGATTTCACTGAAATGTTGTTTACTGCTTTTAAACAAGATAAAAATTTTATTACAGTAACTGTAGATATTTCATATGATCTTTCAAAATGTAATACATGCATTAGAGAAACTAAAGCATGTAAAGATCTCTCATATTCAAAAGTAGATAGCATAGACTTAACACTCTACTTTGATAGAGACGATATTTCAAAAGCATTGGATTATTATGAAAATTCTGACAACTATGCAAGCTTTGATGATAAAATAGCAGTGTCTGTTTCATCATATAACCAAACAGAAAAGGAGACTAAAACTATGGAAAAAAATCAGATGAGCAACTTTTTGGGTATTGAGTGTGGTGTTATTGAAAATCCAAACATTGCTGCAACAGCTCTTGGCATTTGCTTTAAAAATGAGGTAGGTAACTGGATCAAATTTGATCCAAAGACACGGCAGAGAGTAGACATGGGAAATGTTCAGATCGGTAACTTGGGTCCACTCTACCTTATTCCGTCTAGAACAGTGGAAGTAGGTACACCAATTAAGTATGAAAATGACTTCTATTATGTCATGGATACATCAGATCTGCCTAAACTTACGCTTTTATCCGTAACTGATGGAGTAGAAAAGACTGTTTATCCTTCCACTAACTTACTTGGCATTAATTTCTTCACAAAAGTAGTAGCATTAATCGATGCAGATAATCTGCTTGGTGGAGACAGTGATGATATGCTCACTGTATTGGCTCTTACTGGCGGATTAGGTGGTAATGGCAACATTGCTACAACTGGTCAGAACCAGCAGATGAATCCTTTACTTCTTTTAGCACTTGCAAAAGGCGGCGAGGATTCCCCTCTTGGATCACTTACAAACGGTGGTCTTCTCAGTGACCTTGGCGGAGACAGTGATAATTCGCTTCAGAAGTTACTTCCTTTACTTGCACTTGGCGGTTTAGGTGGTAACAGTCAGGCAAATGGAGGCTTTGATCTTAATTCTCTGGTTCTCTTATCTGCCTTAGGAGGTAAGAATAAGACTGCACCTAAGAAAGCTGAAGTTCCCAGGAAAACTGCAAAAGCAACACCTAAGAAAAAAGGTTCTAAGGCTGCTAAAGAAAAAGCTGAAACTCCAAAAGAACCTGTGACTTTCACTCCAGAATATGTTGCAAAAATTGTGGCTGAAACAATTGCGTCTTTAAAAGCACAAGATGCTTCTGATACGGAAACAACTGATAAATGATTTTATAGGGCTGGTATGTGATATACATACCAGCTCCTTTATTAAGGAGGTAAAAATGGGTATAAGTTTTAGAAAGAGGATAAAGTTAGATGATACTACAACTTTAAATATTGGTAAAAAAGGTTCTTCAATAAGTAAAAAAATAGATGATAATATTACTATAAATTCAAAGGGAACATTAACAATAAACCTAGGAGATGGTTTGGTTTTTAAGCAGTCAATTAAGCAAAATAAGAATAAAAAATAAAATTAGTATTTATTTATAATATGATCTTCTAAATATTTAGGAACTCAATTTTATATTATAGACAAAAAAATAGTAGTTATATGAAGTAAAATTTACTTCATATAACTACTTTATATTCTTATTTTTTCGCCAACATATATAAGATTAGGATTTGATATATCATTTAAATTTACTAAATTTTGTATAGTTGTATCATATCTTATAGCAATTTGTGACAAAGTATCTCCATATCTTACAACATATATACTATGTGATGTTTCATGTCTATCATATCTTATATTCTCTATAATTAATCTTTGTCCTACAAAAATTAAGTTTGGATTTTCTATATTATTTTCTATTGAAATACTTTGTACAGTTGTATTATATTCTCTTGCAATAGCACTTAAAGTATCACCATATTTTACCGTATATGTTATTGTATCTGTGTTATTTACAGCATTAATAGTAGTTGGTATAACTAATCTTTGCCCTACATATATAAGGTTTGGATTTGTTATATTATTTAAATTTACTATACTTTGGACAGTAGTTCCATATTTATAAGCTAAATTACTTAAAGTATCACCGCTTTTAACAATTATACTAATCTCTGTATTAGGATTACTTGGATTTATATTATTACCATTATTCTCAATACTTGTAGTATCATCTAAAAACACTCCATCTGTAAAATAATCTAAATCAACATTTCCATTTATTCCATCAATTCTTCCTATATCAGAATATTGAAAACCTACCCATGTATCCCATTTACCATTTGATTCAGGTTCATCTACAAAATAATCTGCTACCCAAATAGGATATTGTGATAAACTATCATCAAATACAGAAATAGCATTATATGCATCACTATATATAATTACATCTTTACCACTAATTTCCTTAACTCTATTTAAAAAGGCTTGAGAAATTTGATTTACTTCCCAGTTACTTAATCCACCAAAATATTCAAAATCCATAGCAAGTTTACAATCTGGACTAGTTCCCTCAATTACTGATACAAAATAATCTGCTTCGTTTATAGCTTCTTCAATACTTCTTGAAGTAACATAATGGTAAAATCCAACCTTAATTCCATTAGCTTTGGCATTATCATAATTAATTTTGAAGTATGGATCAACAAAATCTGTTCCCTCACTAGATCTAATATATGCAACCTCTACTCCTGCTTCTCTTACTCTTGAATAATCAATATACCCCTGATATTCACTAACATCTATACCACTGTATATAACATTACTTGAAGCAGGGAATGCAAATACATTCTGTGATACAAAACTAATTACACAAAATACTAGTAAACAAAAAAATAGTTTATATTTTTTCATTTTTACCTCCTAAAAGTAGTCTCTAACTACTTAATATATATTATGAGAATATAATACTTTTGTGTTTGCAAATTAAATAATACTAAATATAATAATTATACAAGAAAAAAATTAGTTTATCTAAATCAAATAAACTAATTCTTTTACTTATATAACTAAACTTATTTTAATATTTCTTTTCCAGAATAACTATAAATTCCACTTTTTAATTTTATAAGTTGTAAGCTATCAATTTTTGATATAAAATCATCTTTAACATATTCAAATACTTTTTTTCCTTTATTTATATCATATACACTATAATTAATATCATTTCTAACAATGATACAGTTGTCACTATATAATTCCTTTAAGCCTTCAATATTTTCAACTAATATTTTGCCATATATATCATATATACTAATATTTTTATTTTCTATATTTTCAATAATAACATATTTATCTGATATAACATTTTCACCAGATATTATTTGTTTTAAATTATCTTTACCAAATAAAATATAATCTACACTTACATTCTCTATATTTTTAGTAACAGTTAATAAACCATTAGAATATTTATAACTAAAAATATCTTCTAATATAACATTTCCTTTAAAATCATATACATCATAAATATTACTATTTATTCTCTTTAAAACAATAAAGCGCCCTTTTTCATTATTTTTAATATCAAAGCTATGAGATTCAATTTCCTTTACAAGACCCTTTTTATTATGAATTAATACACTATTTTCATCCTTAACTATAAAATATATTTCTTCATTCATATCTTGTATTAAAAAAACTTCATTATCTGCAATAAAGACTTTATTATAATTTTCATCAAATACAGTATATTTATTACTTCTTTTTCCATCAAGTAATTTCATTTCAGATAAAACAATATATTTTTTATAATATACATTCGCTGATATATTATAACTATCTGTTGAATCAATTTCTTCCTTAATACTCATGTCTTTATTATATATCATTACTTTTTTATCTTTAATTTGCATATTATATTTAAAATTTATATCTTTTTCTTCTTTAAATACTTCTTCTCCAGAAATCAAATTAAAATATTTTCTATTTTTTTCTTTTCCAATAATTACTATAGTATTATAATCATCATTAAATTTATTATAACATGAAACATCTAATAAATTTTCAGAACTCATCATTATCTTTCCATTTTCATTTATATAGTCATATTTATTTGCTAGCTCACATACAAATACACATTCATTTTCATTTTGGATACTTGATATAGTTATATATTCATATGTAGTAGGAATTATTATATTTCCTTTATAATCAATTATTCCATATTTATTTTCTTTTTCAACTTTATAATATTTTCCCTTTAATATCTGTGTTATATCATCGTATACACCATAATCAACAATTATTTTTTCTTTTTTATTAATTAAGGCATCATCTAAAAAATATTCATTTTTTTCATTTTTTTTACTAACACATGTAACATCATAATAAAAATCATTCATATCAGCATATCCTGTATATGTGTAAGTATTATAATCATTAGATACAAAAGTATATACATCACCATTATGTTCTACTAATTTTGCATATCCCTCTACTTCTTTTTCTACATTTTGCTTATTACCATTTTTAATTAATAAAAATATAATAATTAAAAAAATAACTAAAACACAAACTACAATAGGTAATACATACTTAAGCAATTTTTCTTTGCCCATTTTCATAGTAATATCCCTCATTTCTATATATTATATAGTATATTAAATTCATTTTTTTGTCAATAGAAAAGACAGATGATAATCATCTGTCAAATCACATTATTTTATTTTTATCTTTGCTTCATCTACAAAAACTATATAGTAATCATCGCTAGATATTTTCTTTTCAAAACATAAAGTTCCACTTATAGTCTCATTTCTATCTAAGTATTTGCTTTGAAAAGTTGCATCTTTGTGTGATGAATCATATCTTGGAGAATAAAAATCATCTCCATCACTTATTTGGAAGTCATATGTACCTATATATTGCTCATCATCACTAATATTTTTAGCACTTATATCTACAAGTATGAGTTCGTAACCTGAAAATGGTTTTAAATTTGAATTTCCATCAAATTTTTCTACTTTATTTACTGTTAATTCAAAATCTTGTAATTTTATTTTTTGTCCTATTTTATATTCTTTTATATTATCTAAATCACTATAATCATCATCGTCATAATCATCATCATATGTAGAATTATTATATTTATTTTCTATACTATTATATATATTGTTATATATACTATTATATATAGAATTTGAATCTATTTTTTTATCTAAAATTTCTGAAAAATACCCAATTCCAATAAAGCTCCAAACAAAAGTCATAACTATTACAAGTATCATACTAACACCTGCAGTTACTATACCTATTATTGGCATAGCCTTTTTATTTTTTCCTCTTTTTTTCATTGTTGCAAGTGCAACTATACCAAGTATTATTCCTATTATTGCTGGTAAATATGCAATAATTCCAACAAATGGTATAAATGATAATATCACAGATATTATACCTAAAATTAAAGACGCAATTTCCATAACAAAAACTTCCTTTCAAAATTACTATTTATTTTTTTTATTCTTTTTAGTATCTTTTTTAAAATGCTTTTTTATAAATTCTTCAATTGTGTACCATAGCGAAGATGCTATACATACAGAAGAATAAGTTCCTACTAGTACACCAATTATTAATGGTAGTGAAAACTCTTTTAAAACTTGTTGATCTTTTACTAAAGCAAAAACATATACTGTAAGAATTGCTACAACTGTAGTAATTGATGTACAAATTGTTCTACCCATAGTTTGATTAATACTAGTATTTATAGTATCTTTTAAATCAGATGATCTAGATACAAGTCTTTTATTTTCTCTAATTCTATCGTAAACAACTATAGTATCATTTATTGAATAACCAATAATAGTTAGTATTACGGCTACGAAGCTTGAATTTATAGGGAATTTAATAAATCCATAAATTGCAACTATAAATAATGCATCATGTATAAGTGTAATAATTGCGGTAATTGCTGCAGTAAATCCAAGTGTTTTAAATCTTATAAATATATATACAAGCATTATAATTATTGCTAGTACAAGAGCAAATCCTGCTGAATTTAAAAGTTCTTTTCCATATGAGGGTTGAACATTTCTTACAGATGGTTCATCCATATTAGTATATTTTTCTTTTAAAGCTTCAATAACTTTATCTGAATTTTCTTGATCAATTGCCTCAGTAGTAATAGAAACTGAATTATTTCCATTAGTTGTTTTTTGAACTAATACTGATGAATTTGTTATACTAGATACTAAATCAGATATCTCATTATTATCGTATTCTTCTTTTAACTCAGCTCTAATTGATGTACCACCTTTAAAGTCTATATCAAAAGTATATCCTGTAACTAATCCATAAGTTATTCCTGCTACAATTATTATTAATGAAACAGCAAAAAATATATATCTATGTTTTAAAATATCCTTAGTCATTATTTTTTACCTCCTTTTTAATTCCAAATAAAAAGGTACTTTTATCATATAATGGCATAAATTCCTTTAGTAAGTATTTTGTAAGTAATACTGCTGTAAGTAAACTTAATACAACACCTAATGCAAGTACTATACCAAAACCTTTTACTAAACCTGTACCAACTATATATAATAATATTGCAACTGTAAAAGTTGTAACATTCCCATCAACAATAGCAGTCATAGCATTTTTAAAGCTTCTTTCAAATGCTCTTTTATAACCTATATTCTGCTTTAATTCTTCTTTTAGTCTTTCAAATATTATTACATTTGCATCAACAGCCATACCAAGTGACAAAATAAGTCCTGCTATACCTGGTAATGTTAAACTAATGTTGGTATTTGCTATTATTAAAATTGTAAATGCTATATATGCAATTAAAGATATACTAGAAACAAGTCCTGGTAGTCTATATACTACAATCATAATCAAACATACAAGTATTAAGGCTACAATACCTGCTTTTACACTTATTTCTAATGCTTGTTGACCTATATATGGTCCAATATACTCTTTATTTATTACATTTAATGTAAAAGGCATAGCACCAGAATCAATTAACATTGCATATTCTTCTGCATTTTTTTTCTTTTCAGCATATGTACCATTTCCCATAGTTATTATCGCATTATTAGATGTAATTTGTTGATTAACAACTGGCTCAGTAAGACATGTATCATCTAAATATATCGCAATTGTTTTTCCAATTAACTTTGCAGTTGCATCAGAAAATTTAGTTGCTCCCTCTTCACTAAATGTAAGTTCAACATGTGGTGATCTAAGACCTGTTGAGTCTGTTGAAGTTTCACTATACTTAGCAGAAACTATATCATCACCGGAAAGTAAAACATTTGAATCTGGATCTCTAAATTCAACTTTTGCAGTTTTATCTAATCCTTCAACTGCTTTTAAAGGATCAACTGAAGTATCACTTGTATCAACTGGTACTTCAACTGTTATTTGATTTGTAGATATATCATATCTTACAATATAATCAAATATATTTTTTGCATATAATCTTTTTTCAATTACTGCTACAGATTTTTTCAAATCATCTTCTGTTATTTCTTTTCCCTCATCAGGAACTGCTTGATATATGATTGTAACACCACCACTAATATCAAGACCAGTATTGATATTCTTCGCACTTTTAATAATTGTTCTCTCACCAATCTTTAAACCAAAGATTGCAAAATAACTAATAAGTGCTACAAATACTACATATATTGCTATTTTTATAACATTTTTTGTTTTCACTTAAAATCCCTCCTGTAATACTTGTAATTATACTATTTTTATACATCATAGTCAATATTTAAGAAAATTTTAATAAAGAAAAAAGCTACAAAAAGTAGCTTTAACTAATCATTAATATTTTTTAAACTTTCATTGAATTTTTCTTCATCTTCTACTGATAAATTTACTATTTTACTAACTTCTTTTGCCTCTTTATCCACATTTTCAACTTTTTCTTCATTATCTTTAATTTCTATATGTTTATTACTATTTCTTACTTTCTCAAGTATATTTTGAATTTTATCATAACATTCTTGTGGATTTTTTATACTATATATAACAAGTCCATTATTTGAATTTTCTGCATTAGTATATATAACTATTATACCATATCCAAGTACCCTATCTGTAACAGTTCTTCTTATTTCAACTTCCTTTATGTTAGAATATTGTATTGTTTTTGTATGTTGATTTAAAAATGAATCTTCATATACCATATAATCATTATAGAAAGTAAAACTTAAATTTTTATATTGTAATACTTGAAATGCAATATGTATAGCAAGTTTTATAAAAAATATAACAAATAATACTAAAAATATCATACTTAATACAAAATTTACATCAAAGCCACCAAAAACATTACTCAAATCAATATAATTTCTAAAAATACTAAATATTAAATATAAAAATATCATACAAAGACACATAAGTAGTGCTTTTTTAATCTTTTTACCAGTTGGCATTATAAGCTCATAAATCAAACTAAATCTAGGTTTGATAACATATTTTGGAGTTTTGTCATTTACATTTTCCATAATTTTTCTCACCTTAATCTTCTACTATTGTTCCAATTTTTTCACCAGATGCAGCTCTCTTTATAGAATTTTCCTCATTTAGAGCAAATACAAAAATCGGAAGTTTATTTTCCATACAAAGAGTAAGCGCTGTTGTATCCATAACAGCAAGTTTTTCTGAAATAGATTGCATATATGTTATTTTATCATATTTTTTTGCATCGTTATATTTTTTAGGATCTTTATTATACACACCATCAACATTTTTTGCAAGAAGAATAACTTCAGCTCCCATTTCAACTGCTCTTAAAGCAGCAGCAGAATCAGTAGTAAAATATGGATTTCCTAAGCCACATGCAAATATAACTATTCTACCTTTTTCAAGATGTCTTACTGCCTTTCTACGTATATATGGCTCTGCAACTTGTTTCATTTCAATAGCTGTCATAACTCTTGTAGGAATATTCTTACTCTCTAACATTTCTTGCAATGCAAGAGCATTTAATGTAGTAGCAAGCATTCCCATATAATCTGCAGTTGATCTTTCCATGTATCCTTCTCCATATTTTCCTCTCCAAAAATTACCTGCACCTATAACTATTGCTATTTCTATTCCTGATTTTGAAAGGTCTACAATTTGATCTACAACTTTTTCTAATTTCTCTTTATCAATCCCTCTACCATCTTTTTCTCCTATAGCTTCTCCACTTAATTTTACAAGTATTCTCTTATATTTATATTTCATAATCTACCTCCATATAAGAAAATTATATAATAAATAAGTTAATATTTCAATATAACAGAAACATTAACTTATTTTACTCTAAATTATACTATTATTTTTCATTTATCTTTATATTTTTCCAAAAATAGAGACTTTAAAAAAACTAAAGTCTCTATTTATAGATTATTAATTAGCCATTAACTTGTTTCATTACTTCTTCAGCAAAGTTAGTTTCTTCTTTTTCTATTCCTTCGCCTCTTTCAAATCTAACAAATCTTCTAATTACTATATTTTCTCCAATTTTAGCTATTAATTCAATTAAAAGTTCTCCAACTGTTTTATCTGGATCTTTTACAAATGGTTGATCAAGTAAACAAATTTCTTGATAGAATTTATTTAATCTTCCTTCAACTATTTTTTCTGCAATAGCTTCTGGTTTTCCTTCTTCCATAGCTTGTGCTTTTAAAATCTCTTTTTCTTTTTCAACAACTTCTGCTGGAACATCCTCACGTTTTACATATTTGGGATTTGCAGCAACAATATGCATAGCAACATCTTTTACAAATTGTTTAAAATCTTCGTTACTAGATACAAAATCTGTTTCAGAATTTACCTCTACTAAAGATCCATATTTTCCACCATGTATATATGCTTCTACAACACCTTCAGCAGCTATTCTACCAGCTTTTTTCTCAGCTTTTGCAATACCTTTTTTCTTTAAAAGTTCTACTGCTCTTTCCATGTTTCCGTCTGCTTCTACAAGGATTTTTTTGCAGTCCATTATTCCTGCACCTGTCATTTCTCTTAATTCTTTAACCTGTCCGGCTGTTATTGCCATATAAAGCACCCCCTAATTATTTACTTTGCTCTGTTTTTTCTTTTTTAGTATGAGTAGATCTTTTGTTATTTTGTCTAGGTTTTCTCTCTATTTTATCTACTCCTTCTTTTTGTACTAATTCTTCCATTGTTTCTATTTCTTCATCATCTTCAGCTTCACTTAAATTTCCTTCTTTAGCTTCTATTACTGCATCAGCTATTTTAGAAGCAATTAGTCCTACTGATCTTACTGCATCATCATTTCCAGGAATAACATAATCTACATCTTCTGGATTACAGTTAGAATCTATTAAACCAATTGTAGGAATATTTAATTTTCTAGCTTCCTTAGTACAAATATATTCTTTTTTAGAGTCTGCTAAAAAGATAAGTGATGGAAGTTTTTCCATATCTTTAATACCACCAAGGTTAGTATTTAATATTTCCATTTCTTTTCTTAATTTAATTACTTCTTTTTTAGGAAGTACTTCAAAAGTTCCATCTTCTTCCATTTTTTCAAGCTCTACAAGTCTTGCTATTCTTTTTTTAATAGTAGCAAAGTTAGTTAGTGTTCCACCTAACCATCTACTATTGATGTAGTACATTCCACATCTTTGTGCTTCTTGTTTCATTGTTTCTTGAATTTGTTTTTTAGTTCCAACAAATAAAACATTTCCACCTTCTGCTACAACTTTTTTAGTTAAATTGTAAGCTTCTTGAACTTTTTTTAAAGTTTTTTGCAAGTCTAAAATATAAATTCCATTTCTTGCAGTAAATATGTATGGAGCCATTCTTGGGTCCCATCTTTTTGTTTGGTGTCCAAAATGTACACCAGCTTCTAGTAATGATTTCATTGGTATAATTGCCATTTTAAAATTCCTCCTTCTTTTATTTCCTCCACGAATATCAACGTTTATTACATCCATATAGGAAGAAGCATAAACTACTTTCGTGTGTGTATTATGTGATGTAAATCACTGCTTACATACTCATTACAATATATAAGCTAATATATTATATCATAAAAAAGCAAACTAATCAATAGTTTGTTCTAGTTTTTCATTTTTTTAAACAAAATGAGTCCCACAAAATATGGGACCCATTTTATAACCTTAATTAAGGATTTTGTATATGTGCAAGCATCGAGTGCCATCAAAACGTTGCAATAGTTTTTGACTCCATAGTATATACTACTAAAGCCCACTTTTTCAAAATTAAGTATTTTCCAACTTTATCATTGTCAATACAATCTCTCCATTTTGCAATGTCTGGTTTCTCATCTACTACATCTACTTCATATGTTATATTATCAAGTTTAATATAAACTTTTTCCAGACCAGGTATATGCCATTTAGGATCTATCATATTCATTGCCCATTCTATTTCAATATCCTTATCAGGCGTATTTCCACCAGGTGGTATAACCTCAATTGTTTCAAGATTTTCTGGAACTTCTACTTCAAGAGAGATTTTCTCATCCGTTTTAGGAATAATCTCATTAAACTCTCTATCTCTAAAAGCCTCAGTATGATTGCCAACTACTTTAAGCCATATAAGAGATGGCTGATAGCAATTCTTATTTTCTCTTCACTATAATGGAAATTCCAAAGATATTTTTTCCATCTTAAACTCTCTTTATTTTTTAGGCAACTACAAAAGATGAAATACTATCAGCAACTTTACTGATTTTTTCTTCTAATGTATACTTAGAGCCAAAAATTACATATTCATTAATATTAGATCTAATTGTAAGATCCATAAGATATGAATTTTGACCAGGAACAGCTTTTTTTACTATTTCAATTACTTTTTCATCATCAAAGGTAGATTTTTCATCCTCTTCTGCTCTTCTTACTTTTGGTTTTTCATCACCTGCAAGTATCCATAAAACACCTGCTTTAAAATAATCAACAACATTTGATGGATCATTTGGAAGAACAATCTCTCTTACTTTAAATTCTGCCATACTAAAAACCTCCTAATAATGTTTTTCCGAATTCCATATTTAGGAATTCTTATTTACAGTGCCTTTATATTTTAACACAAAATGTATTGTAAGTCAACATTTTTCGATCTATAGAAAAAGCAGAGGTCTCCCTCTGCAATCTATGCAAATATACTATCAAATTCTTCTCCAGATATTTTCTCTTTTTCAATTAGAAGTTCAGCTACCTTATGAAGTTTATCTATATTATCTTTTAATATTCTTTCTGCATAAGTATATGCTCTAGTAATTATTTCTTTTACTTCCTCATCAATCTCATATGCTATTTTTTCACTATAGTTTCTTGAAGTAGTCATTTCTTTTCCTAAAAATACTTCTTCTTGAGTTGATCCAAAAGTAATTGGTCCAAGTTTATCTGACATACCATACTTCATAATCATCTCTCTAGCAATCTTTGAAGCTCTTTCAATATCATTTGATGCACCAGTACTAATATCATCCAGTACTAATTTTTCGGCAACTCTACCACCAAGTAATGATACAATATGCTCATTCATTTCAGATTTTGAAGTATAACTTTTGTCTTCATTTGGTTTATACATAGTATATCCACCAGCCATACCTCTAGGAATAATAGATATTTGATGTACACCATCATGATTTGGTAAAAATCTAGATACAACCGCATGACCTGCTTCATGATATGCTGTAAGTTTCTTTTCTTTATCACTAATAACTTTACTTCTTTTCTCAGGTCCCATCATAACTTTTACCATAGCCTCTTCTACATCAGTTAAATTAATTGTTTTTTTATCTTTTCTAGCTGCAAGTAAAGCTGATTCATTAATCATATTTTCTAGATCAGCACCACTAAAACCCGCAGTATTTTTAGCTATAACCTTAAAATCAATACCTTTTATAAATGGCTTATTTTTAGCATGTAGTTTTAATATTTCTTCTCTTGCCTTTAAATCTGGTGCATGAACAACAATTTGTCTATCAAATCTACCTGGTCTAAGTAAGGCAGGATCTAATATATCTGGTCTATTAGTAGCCGCCATTACAATAATACTTTCATGTGTAGCAAAGCCATCCATTTCAACAAGTAACTGATTAAGTGTTTGTTCTCTTTCATCATGTCCGCCACCAAGACCTGCACCTCTGTGACGACCAACTGCATCTATTTCATCTATAAACACAATACATGGTGAATTAGCTTTAGCTTCTGCAAATAAATCTCTTACACGAGAAGCACCAACACCTACAAACATTTCAACAAAATCAGATCCACTTATAGAAAAAAATGGAACATTTGCTTCCCCTGCTACTGCTTTTGCAAGTAATGTTTTTCCAGTACCAGGTCCACCAACTAGAAGTATTCCTTTTGGAATTCTTGCACCCATATCTAAATATTTTTTAGGATTTTTTAAGAATTCAACTTCTTCTTCCAACTCTTCCTTTTCCTCTTTAAGACCAGCTACATTTGCAAAAGTAACTTTTTTCTTTGAATCTTTATCAATCATATGTGCTTTATTCTTGCCAAAATTCATAGCCTTTGTATTACCCTCATTTGTTTTTCTAATCATATATATAAATATAAATAATGTGCCAAGCAACAAAATAAGATTTGGTATAAGTGGTGCTATAACTTCCATAGCTGTCTCATTTGCAACATTTAATACAAATTCTCCTGCTATTACTTTTGGCTGTATAGTTTCTATAAAAGTACTAGCAGATGGTATTTTTACCTTACGAATAACATTTTCTTCATTCTTTAATTTTGCTTCTGCTGTAATTCTATCATTTTTTAGTTCAATACTATCAACCTGTTTTTCTTCAATTTTTTGCATTAGTTCAGTATATGACATTTCCATTGTAGTAGCACTACTTAAAAATGATATAGCATATAATGCAATTCCTATAATTATCAAATATGATATTACAGTTTTTAAAGTTCCATTCTTCATAACTTCTCCCCTTTACATTAATATATAATAGCTATATTTTTATTTATGATTTCTATTTTAAATTTATTTCCCATAATGTATTTTTTTCCCTTTTGCCCATTACTTAATAAATTTAATATATCATTTATATGTATATTAGTTAAACCATCTAAATTATGAATTTTAAAATCAATTAACATTCTTATAGCTCTTTTTTGTATACCTATATGTTCCTTTATAATATTTTTATAGTTAAATTTAATATACTTATTATATTCTATTATGCACTCATTAACCACATTTAATGTATAATTATTTAAAAAATCTTCATCTTCATTTAAAATGTCTTTCATTCTAAGTATACTTTTTACAATATTAGTATTATATTCTTTTTCTAATTCAGGAATTAATACATTTCTTACTTTATTTCTATTACAAATTAATTCAAAATTAGTTTTATCAATACATGGATTAAGGTTTTGAAACATATTATACTCCATAATTTCTTTTTTTTCAACAGTAAGAAGTGGTCTTATAATATTTTTGTATTCAAATTCAATTCCTGTAAGACCTTTAAGCCCACATCCTCTAAGCAAATTAAGAAGAATTGTTTCAACATCATCATTTGCATTATGAGCAGTAACAATTTTTTGAGCATTTTCTTTTTCTAATACCTCATTTAAAAACTCATATCTAATCTTTCTACCATATGTTTCCTCAGACATTTTGTGAAGTTTAGATAAATTAACAACATCTTTTTTCAAATAATAAAATGGTATATTAAGTCTTCTACAATTATCTTCTACATATTCTTTTTCATCTTCTGATTCTTTCCTTATCATATGATTTACATGAGCCACAATCAAAGAATATTCTATATTATATACTTCTTTAAACTTATCTTTTAAATTATGAAGTACAGTAAGCAAACACATAGAATCAGGTCCACCAGATACAGCTACAACTAGCTTATCTCCATTTTGTATAAGCGATTTATCTATAATATTTTTCTCAACTTCAAGTTCAATTCTCTCACTAATATTTTCATTATTAAAATTTCTCATATTTCTGGCCCTCTATATAAATTGGCAAACTTTGTATATTGACCAAGCCATGCGAGCTCAACAGTACCAGTCTCACCATTTCTATTTTTAGCAATAATAACTTCTGCCACATTTTTCTTTTCAGTTTCAGGATCATAGTAATCCTCCCTATGTAAAAACATAACAATATCTGCATCTTGCTCAATTGCTCCTGATTCACGAAGATCACTAAGCATTGGTCTATGATCTGTTCTAGACTCAGTGGCACGGCTAAGTTGTGATAATGCTATTACAGGAACTTTTAATTCTTTTGCAAGAATTTTAAGAGATCTACTAATATCTGATATTTCTTGTTGTCTAGACGTATTACCTCTAGTTTTTGATTCCATAAGTTGCAAATAATCAATTATTACAAGTCCAATATTTTTTTCAAGTTTTGCTTTTCTACATTTTGCTCTAAGTTCTGATGCAGAAAGTCCTGGTGTATCATCAATATATAGTGGAACATCTGACAATTTACCACTTGTTTCACCAAGCTTTAACCAATCCTCTGAATCGAAATTAGCATTTCTAAGTTTCATACTATCTATTTCACTTTCACTACTAAGTATTCTGCTTACCATTTGTTCTTTTGACATTTCAAGACTAAATATCATAACAGGTGTCTTCATATGCATTGCAACAAAATTTGCTATATTTAAAACAAACGCTGATTTTCCCATTGCAGGTCTTGCAGCAACAATAATTAAATCTGATGGATTAAGACCAGATATTTTACTATCTAAATCAATAAATCCTGATTCAATACCAGACACTTTATTTTTGTTTTGATACATTGT
This sequence comes from uncultured Clostridia bacterium, assembly GCA_948562205.1. Lineage (GTDB taxonomy): Bacteria > Bacillota > Clostridia > TANB77 > CAG-465 > CAG-465. Next base: position 27,054 of record CAOYAN010000021.1, read on the forward strand.
TTCAATCATATCAAACGCTGTAACAAGAATTTCTTTCATGCTTGCATAGCCCTTTGAGTTTCTGTTTTGTACAACATCAAAAACTTGTTTTTCTGCCTGTTCTATTATACTATCTACACTATCTGTTTGAGCATATCCAAGTTTTAAAATATCATTTGCAGCTTTAATTAATTTTCTAAGAACAGATTTTTCCTCTACTATTTTTACATAACTTTCAATATTAGAAGTGGTTGGAACATTATCTATAAGAGTGGCAATATATTGATTATCCCCTACTCTCTCAAGTGATCCACGAAGTCTTAGCTGCTCCATTAGAGTAATCATATCTATATGTTTTCCATATGAATATAACTCTAACATTGCAGCATATATCTCTCTATTATCTTCTCTATAAAAATCTTCTGGTTTTAATATTTCAACTGCAGAAATAACTGCTTCTGTATCAACTAGCATAGATCCCAGTACTGCTTGTTCTGCGATGGTATCGTTTGGTTGAACTTTATTTACTACTCCATTTTCCATAACATACACCTACAATCCAACTACTACAATTTTTAATTTTGCTATTACTCCTTCATATAGTTTTACACTAACACTATAAGTCCCCAGATTTTTAATTGGTTCTTTTATATTTATTTTTTTCTTATCTACACATATATTAAATTTATTTTTTATAGATTTTGCTATATCCTTTTCTGTGACACTACCAAATAATTTACTACCCTCACCTACTTTATGTCTAAATTCTATATATGATTCTTCAATTATTTTTTTATATCCTTCAGCAGCTTCTATTTCTTTTTTTCTTTTAAAGATTTGTGACTCAACCTTATTTTTTGCTTCACTTATTGCCTTATTATCAGCAATACTTGCGATTTTTTTAGGTATTAAAAAGTTTCTTGCATAGCCTTCGCTAACTTCAACAATTTGATTTTTTTTACCTATTCCTTTTACATCTTGATTTAATACTACTTTCACTTTAGTCACGCCCTCCTTTTTTATTCTAAAAAATACTCATTTATACTATCAAGTAATTTTTTCTTTGCATCATCAATTGAGATACCCGCAATTTGTGCACCTGCAAAAGTTAGATGACCTCCACCACCTATTTTTTCTAAAATTGTTTGTACATTTATATCTCCCATTGAACGCCCTGAAATCATAACTACATCATCAACTTTACAAAGAACAAATGATGCAAGTATTCCAGATATAGATAATAATTCATCTGCAGCTTGTGCTGCTATTATTGGCATATCATTATGTTTTTCTTCGCAAACTGATACAGCAATTTTTCCTTTAATTATTTCCGCATTTTTTACAATATCTACTTTTGCTACATAAGTTTCAAAATCATTTTGGAAAAGCTGTTTTACTTCTGTAACATCTATTCCATATTTTTTAAGATATGCAGCTACCTCAAAAGTTCTAACACCTGTTTTGAACATAAAATTTTTAGTATCAATTACTATACCAGCATATAAGCATTCTGCCTCGGTTGGTGTAAGTTCAATATTTTCTAAATACATCAAAAGCTCTGTAACAAGTTCTGAAGCTGAAGAAGCATATATTTCATGATATGTAAGTAATGCATTATCAATAAATTCAGGTCCTCTTCTATGGTGATCTATTATTGCAATTTTTTCAAAATTATCTAAAAAATCTGGATAAGCTAAATAAGATTTCTTATGTGTATCAACAACTACTATAAAATCATTATTTGTTACTTCAATCTTTTTTAAATCTGTACTAGTAATAAAAACATCATCATACTCATTTGCTTCTTTTACTTTATTAATAATACTTTTTGTACTACTATTACATTTAAAATCTGTTATTATTTTAACTTTTTTATCTAGACTTTTTGCAATCTTATATACACCAATAGCTGAACCTATACAATCCACATCAGTATTTTTATGTCCCATAATGTATATGTTATCAGACTTTTCCATTATCTCTTTTAAAGCTTGTGCAATGGTTCTAGCTCTTACTCTACTTGTCTTTTCAAGACCAATATTTGAACCACCAAAAAATTCAAACTTTCTATCTTTTTTTACTACTGCTTGATCTCCACCACGTCCTAAAGCTATATCTAAAGCAGAAGAACCTGATTTATATCTTTCTTCTAATGTATCCTCTGCATATGACATACCAATAGATACAGTTATAGGTAGTTTTGTAATATTAGTAATATTTTTCATACGTTCTAATATTGAGAATGTGTTTTCCTCCATATTTTCTACATACTGTTTTTCAACAAATAATATAAATCTATCTTTATCTACTCTAGATAGTACTCCTTTATTTTCAGAAGTAAAATCTCTTAGTTCCTTTTCAATCATAGAAGTAATCTCAGCTTTTTTTATATCATCTAACCCTTGCATTGTCTCTTCATAATTATCAACAAAAATTACGCCAACTGAAACTCTTGTATCTTCTAAAGCTTTCTTTAAATTATTTTCATAAGTCTTATTAATATATGATATTAATAAACAATCTGAATCATCAAATTTTATATAATTACCAACGGCACTATATATTTCATCATTACCTATATTTATCATAGTACTTGTAACTTGCATATGTTGCTTCTGTTTAGTAATTTTTAAAGCTGTCTCCTCTATTATATCTTTTGGTAAAATATGATTTGAAGCATTATTTTGCCATATAATCTTATTTTTATCTGTTAAAATAACCATAGGTATGTCAATAAGACTAAAGCTATCTTTTAATACTATATCTAAGCTTTTAGAAATTTCATCAATTCTATACTTCCTATTTTTAATTTCAACAACACAAACATATATACATATTAAAGCAGTAAGTAAAATTACTGCTAAATCTATATATAGAGTTATTGGTTTTATTATAGATATAAAAGCAGCGATTAATATAATTATTGCAAGAATTGAAATTCTAACAGAAAAAACTTTAAAATCAAGCCACTTCTTCTTATTTACTTTACCCATTTAAAACATCCTTATCTAAATTCATTTCTACTATTATATTGTACTATCTTTAGTTTGATTTGTCAATATTAGAAAATATACTTAAAAAATAGAAAAAAATAAGAATCATTTAGATTCTCATTACTTTTTTATATTATTTATAAAGTCAATTAATTCTTCTTTTGTCATAACTCCAGATTTTCTATACTTAACATTCCCATTTATATCTATAATTATAAAAGTTGGAACTGAATTTATTGAATATAAGTTTGATAATGACATATTTTCTGTAACATCTATGTACTCAAAATCAATATCTTCTATATATTTATCTACAACTTCTTCAACTATATTATCAACTGATTTACAAACCGAATTTTCTTTTATTCCAAATTCATACAATTTATACTCTTTTGTTTGCTCAATTTGACCAGATACTAAATTTACTTTTTTAAAGTTATTATTATTATTATCATATAACTTAAATATAATAAATAAAATACAGACTAATATAACTAATATAATTGATATTAATATTAATTTATTTTTAAATTTCATAGTCTACTCCTTTTTATATATTATATTAAATACTTATTATTTAATCAATATTATTCTACTTTTTCAAATACTTATCTAAAATTTCTTTTAAATTTTTACTGTTTTCTTCTTCTATTTTTAATTTCTTAATAATATTTTTTAAATTATTATTTTCAATTATTGCTACTGAAATAATTAAAACAAAAGATATTATTAATAATATATAAACCAATCTAATATCCATATTTACTATTGCTCCTTTCAAGAATAAAATATTACATAATATTATACCATAACACTTCAAGTATGGCAATATATACAATAGAATTTTCTAATATATTATTTTAAAATTTTATAGTGTAAAATAAATTTTGGAGGTATTATAATGAAAAAAGAACTAGATTTTTCAAAACACAAAGTAAGTGCTAGCTATAAGACTATATATATTCGTAATGAGACTATTGAAAAAATAAATCAAATAGCTATTGCTAATAACACTTCTTTTAATAATGTAATTGTAAGTATGATTAATTATTGTATTGAGAATAATCTTAATACACAATAATAGTATTAAATATATTATTATACTATTATCAAACTATTATCTTACAATAAAAATAAATATTTATTGACTCCCAACACTAGCTTTTCTAGTGTTGGTTCTTTTACAATACCATATTCATTTTAAATATTTATAATAACTCTTAATATTTTTTTACTTTTTCTTAAAATTATACTAACATATCTTAATTTTTACAATACTTTTTTCTACATTTTCCACACTTTTGATCGCAAAATTCGACATATAAAAAACATTAGTTTAGATATTTTTAATATATAGAAAAATTTCTTTATTAAAATTAATAAAGAAATCCAAATTAGGCTACTTATACAGTAGCCTTATCTTCTAGACGCAATTTATCTGCAATCATAGCTATAAATTCTGAATTTGTTGGTTTACCTTTATTTGAATTTACAGTATAACCAAAAATTTTATCATGCATCTCAATTTGACCTCTATTCCAAGCCACTTCAATTGCATGTCTAATAGCTCTTTCAACTCTTGATGGAGTAGTTGAAAAAGTATTAGCAAGTGTTGGGTATAATGTTTTAGTTATAGAATTTATTATATCCTCATTTTCAACAGCAAGCATTATTGCTTCTCTTATATATTGATATCCTTTTATATGTGCAGGAACACCAACATTGTGAATCATATTAGTAACTCTTACTTCAAGTGAAAGTATTGGCTTTACAGTATCATTATTCTTATCATATGAAGAATAACTTATTGTATTAATAGAATTTTTCTCTTCACTAGAACAGTCAATTAAATCTCTGATTCGTTCTACTAAAGCTTTCATATCAAATGGCTTTACAACATAATATGTTGCTCCAAGAGAAATAGCCTTATGTGTGATTTTCTCTTGACCAATTGCAGACATTACTATAGTTAATGGAACATATATATCATTATCATCTGCCATATCATTTAATACACCTAATCCATCTTTTTCTGGCATTATTATATCTAATAATAAAATATCTGGTTGAACTTCCTTTATTCTACTTCTTGCATTTTGTCCATCAGATAATGTTTCTACCACTTCCATATCATCTTGAGAATTTATAAACATAGTTAATAATTTTACAAATTCTTTATTATCATCTACTATCATAACTTTTGTTTTATTACTCATAATTTGCCCCCTTTGGTTTACTTAATAGCGTACTCCTATTATATAAAAATTTAACCCAAAAATCAAGTATTTTTGCTATATTCTCTCATCGACTTTTGTCGAAAAATAGCGAAAACGTCAATTATTTTAAAAATTTCCTTTTTTTACCAGTATTATTCTCAAAATTTTACACAAATTAATAGTGTAAAACAAAATTGTTTTACTACATTAAAATATTGGAGGTGAATTTACATGGCAAGCTCTAACAGTAAAATGTCTAATAAACAAGCTAAAGCAGCTTTAGACAAATTCAAATATGAAGTAGCTAACGAACTTGGTGTTAATTTAAAACAAGGTTATAATGGTGATTTAACATCTAGAGAAGCTGGTTCTATAGGTGGAGAAATGGTTAAAAAATTAGTTGCTCAAGCAGCTAACCAAATGCAATCTCAACAACCTAATCAATAATTAAGAAAATAATTATAAAACCAAAGATAGTTTTTAAATAAATCTTTGGTTTTTTTTATATTTTTTCATAATTTTTGTATATTTTTCAAAATTATGCACAAATTATATACAAATGGAGGTGAAACAAATGGCAAACAACAGTAAAATGACTAACAAACAAGCTAAAGCTGCTTTAGACAAATTCAAATATGAAGTAGCAAATGAAATCGGTGTTAACTTAAAACAAGGTTATAATGGTGATTTAACATCAAAACAAGCTGGTTCTATAGGTGGCGAAATGGTTAAAAAAATGGTAGCACAATCTGCTAACCAAATGCAAGCTGGGCAACCTAACCAATAATTATATAAAACGTTGCTATTTTGGTTATAGCAACGTTTTTATTTTTAATAAACATCTTGATAAAAATATATTTCAAATCCATTTGGATCAAGCTTATCATTTTTCATTTTTTTAAGAGTAACTTTTAACTGAGTTCCATACAAACCATCGTTCATAAATTCAGTCTGCGTTACAATATACTTACCTATAAAAATAGAAGTATCAAACTCTTCAATTTTCATATCAAATCTAAATGACTTTAAAAGTTCAATAACTTTTGAATCTGTAACATCAATTCCATGATGTCTAAATGCTTCCTTTATACTACTTATTAATGCATTTATTTCACGTTTTTTCTCACTGTCTGATACGTTTAAAATTTCTCCTACAATAAAATCATGATTACCCATTTTGTTAGAAAGCCGTCTATTTGAAACTATAAACTTGTCAGGAATTTTGGCATAAATTCTCCAACCTTTTTCAATACTTAAAACATCATTTTTTTGTAATAATTCACTCATAAAATATCCTCCTTAATTAAGTAGATTTATAAATTAGTATGAATATTTTATCATATTTTAGTCTAAAAATCAAATTTTATGTAATATTTCATAATGCCTAAATAAAATTATCACATAGTTAATACTCTTTTAATTCTAATTCTTCATTTAACATAGATGCTTGATGAAATAAAAGTTTTAAATTATCTTTCATAATCCAAATTGATATACGATATATAAATTTATCATAAGATTTCGTAATATAATGAATTAAATATGTATTAGTATCTATTTGTTCACATTCATAATTATATATCTTTATTTTTCTATCTTCTATACATTCTTGTAATGATTTAATAGTATAAAATTTACTAAAAAAATATCCAGACTTTCCAAATTCTATAAATTTATCATCAATTACCTCATTTAAAAAATTTTTATCTTGCATATATTTAGTTTTTAAAAGTTTTTTTCAAATTCTAAAACTTTATCTTTCATAAACATCACCTACATAATAAAAAAATAGCATCCTATAAAGAATGCCATTATATATTTGGTTCTATAATAAATGTTGGGGTATAAATAAAAAAATTTATACTTCAACATT
>CAOYAN010000022.1 GCA_948562205.1 uncultured Clostridia bacterium
ATATCTATGTGTGCCTTTGAGCCAAGCGAGAAAGGAATGAATTATTTTATGGAAGTTTTAAGAGTAGAAAATTTAACAAAAGAATATGGAAAAAAAGATACAAAGGTTGTAGCATTAGACAATATTTCTTTTAGTATAGAAAAAGGAGAATTTGTAGCAATAGTAGGTGCTAGTGGTAGTGGAAAATCAACACTTTTACATATGCTTGGGGGAGTTGATAGACCAACGTCTGGTAAAGTATTTATTGATGGAGAGGATATTTATAAATTTAATAATGATGAACTTGCAATATTTAGACGTCGTCAAGTAGGACTTATATACCAATTCTATAATTTGATTCCAATACTTAATGTAGAAGAAAATATTGCACTTCCATGTAGACTTGATGGAAGAGATGTAGATAAAAAAAGATTAGATGACTTATTAAAATTACTTGGTATTGAAAAAAGAAGAAATCATTTACCAAATGAACTCTCAGGTGGACAACAGCAACGTGTATCAATTGGTAGAGCGATTATAAATAATCCTGCCATTATGCTTGCAGATGAGCCAACTGGTAATTTAGATAGTAAATCTTCAAGAGAAATAATTGATTTACTTAAATTATCTAACAAAAAATATAATCAAACTTTAATTGTTATAACTCATGATGAGAATATTGCACTTGAAGCTGATAGAATAATTACAATTGAAGATGGTAAAATTATAAAAGATGAAAGGTGTGAGTAATATGAACATATTAAATAAACTTACAAAAAGAAACCTTTTATTAAATAAAAAAAGAACAATAGTAACTGTAATTGGAATAATACTTTCTACTGCATTAATTTGTGGAGTTGCAACCCTTGTTACTAGTTTTCAAAATGCATTAGTAGAAAGAGCAAGAACTGCTTATGGTAATTATCATACAATTTTTAAAAATATACCAAAAGATAAACAAAAATATTTATTAAATAATATAAATGTTAAAAGCTCAATGATAACAAAAGATCTTGGATATGCTAAATTAGATGGAAGTAAAAATGTATTAAAGCCATATGTATATATAAGAGAATTTGATGATAATGCTATCAAAAATTTACCTATAGTTTTAGTTAGTGGGAGGCTTCCTAAAAATTCAAATGAAATTGTTATATCAGAGAGAATTATATCAGATGGAGAAGTAAAATTAAAAATCGGAGATAAAATTACTTTAGGCGTTGGAAAAAGAATGATAGATGGTGATGTACTAAATCAATATAATCCAATTGTTTCATCAAAACTTGCTTATGGGATAGAAGATGAAAATAAAGATGAAGAATTAGTTGTTGAGATGGATAAAGAATATGAAATAGTCGGAATTATGCAAAGACCATATTACGAATCATATTCATCAGCTGGTTATATAGTTATTTCACACTTAGATGAAAATATATATGAAGATGCGGATATTTCACTATTATATAAAGATGTAAGAGATACATATAAAATAACTGAAGAAATATCAGGAAAAAATGACGACAAGAAAACATCAGAGGAAGAATATGATTATGAATATAACAGTGATTTACTTAGATTTTCAGGAGTATCAAAAAATGATAATATTAATACTACAATATATATATTATCGGCTATAATTATTTCAATTATTGTAATAACATCTGTATTTGTAATTAGAAATAGTTTTAATATTTCCATTACTGAAAGATTTAGACAATATGGAATGCTTGCAAGTGTTGGAGCTACGTCAAAACAGATAAAGAAAAATGTATTATATGAAGGATTTATATTAGGACTAATTTCTATTCCAATAGGTATTATATCTGGAATATTTGCTATATTTATTTTGCTAAATGTAGTAAATATGATAATTGGAGATTATTTAGATAATATTAATTTAGTACTTGCAGTGTCACCTATGTTAATAATTATAGCAATTATAATATCAGAAGTTACAATATTTTTATCAAGTTATATACCTGCAATAAAAGCTTCTAAAATATCTCCACTTGAAGCAATAAGATCAAATAATGATATAAAAATAAAAGGTAAAAAATTAAAGATTTCCAAATTATTTAAAAAATTATTTGGAATTGAGGGAGAAATTGCACTTAAAAATTTAAAAAGAAGTAAGAAAAAATATAGAACAACTGTTGTATCTATTGCAGTAAGTATAATCGTATTTATATCGCTTAATACATTTATTGAATATGGTTTTAGTATGTCAAATACATATTATGAAAAATATGATTACAATATTAGAGTAAATTATACTGTAGAAGATAATGATGATACCTTAAAATATTTTAATAATATAATAAAATTAGATAATATTAATAATTATTCTATAAGAAAAGAATCAATACAAAGCATAGAACTTAAAAAATATGCTACAGATGTTGCGAAAAAGGTATGTGGTAAAGTGTATAATGAAGAAGGAGAAGAAGTAGATCAAGAAAATATGACCATTTATTTTGTAGCGGTTGGTGATAAAAATTATAAAGATTATTTAAATAAATTAGGTTTAGATGAAAAAGAATATGAAAATAAAGGAATACTAATTAATAGAGGTATGACAATATTAGATGATAAAAGAGTAGAATATGATTATATTAATGTAAAAGAAAATGATAAATTAGAATATTATGATTATTCTAATAAAGAAAAAAGGGAAATAGTTATTGGAAAAATTACTGAAGAATTGCCTTTTGCAGTAAATAAAGAATTTTATTCACCATTTATTATTGTTTCAGATAAATATATAGAAAATTTAGAATATGGTATAAGTTCATTATTAATAGATAGTAGTAATGCAACAAAGCTTGAAAAAGATATTGAAAAAGTTGATGGATATATAAGAGGTAGTGTATATAATATTGAAGAAGCTGTAAGAGAAAATAATTCTATAAAAATTGTTATTTCAATATTTTTATATGGATTTATTACAGTAATTATTCTAATAGGTGTAACTAATATTTTTAATACAATTACAACTAATATGTCACTTAGACATAAAGAATTTGCTATACTTAAATCAATTGGTATGACAGATAAAGATTTTAGAAAAATGATTAATTTTGAAAGTATTTTTTATGGATTAAAATCATTATTTTATGGTTTACCAATAGGAATTATATTATCGTATTTCATATCAAAAGCTGTAGGAATTTCTATGAGTTTTAAATATGAATTACCATATAAAGCGATAATTATTTGTATAATATTTGTTATTTTAATAGTTTGGGCTACAATGAGATACTCACTTAAAAAAGCAGAAAAATTAAATATTATTGATACAATAAGAAATGAGAATATATAATAAAAAATTAATATAACTAGGTATATAAAAAATATATACCTAGTTAATTGGTATAATAAATTTATTTTTTTGATGTACTTCCAAAGCCACCTTTTCTAATTCCAGTAGCCATATCTCCATCTGCCTTTAAAAACTTTTGAAAGTAGGCTTGTCCACAAGGCTCTCCTTTTTTTATTATAGTATCAGTAGGAAAGAAATTATAATAAGTATACATTAAATGACCATCATTTGACTCATTTTCATAATAGTCACTTTCAATAATACCAACACTATTTGCACTAATAAGTCCTTTTTTTATTGGAAATGAACTTTTATTTGCAAGAAATAATACTTCATCTTCTAAAAAATATGATTTTAATCCTGTTGATATAAAAGTAGGTTTTATTTCTTTAAATTCTCTAGATCCAGACAAAAATATTTTAAAATTTTCAAAAACTGTTTTCCATATTGATGGAATAATAGTATCTTCTGCAGCTTCTATATCATAGCATACTGAATTTTTAGTTTTTCTCTCAGGTAGATTTAATCCTTTATCTTCATAACCCTTACATATTTCAAATCCTCTTGTTTTCATATTTTCCCCCTTAAAAATTATATATAATTTAAAATTTTAACTTCATAATTGTATCATAAAAATTTTTAAATATAAATATATTTTAATAATTTTTATTTACTATTTTATTTAAAAATATTTTATAAAATAATATTTAATTATTTTAAAATATAAAATATAAATAAAAATAATTTCTTAGAAATTATATTGTAACGATAAATTGTAATTTAAATAATATATTTTAAGTAAAAGCTTAATTTTTCAATGAAAAACAGCATTTTAATATTTGGTTTTAGAGCTTTTATAGTAATATAAAAATTGACAATGCATAAGAATTATAGTATAATTAACAGTGTCAAAAGGATTAGGAGGAATTTTTGTGAAAGACAGTATAGTACATATATTTAGAAAAACACTTTCAGTAATGAGTATGATACTAGTATTTGCTACTATTGGTTTATTATCTATAACAACACAAATAAAAACAGTTACACTAAATTACTATGGTAATACAAAAACTGTTAGAACACTTGCGTCTTCTATAGATAGTTTCTTATTACAAAATAAGATATATGTAAATGATGATACTTTAGTATCACCAGGTAAAACTGATATGATAAAAAATGGTATGGAAATTACTATTTCATCTAATAAAGAACTTGCTAAGATTGATATAGATGAAATAAAATCTGATTTTGAGCCTATGGTTGCAAAATTTGAAGAAGTGATTGAAACTATACCATATGATGAAGAAACTAAAGATAATCCTGAAATTGATAAAGGAACTACACAAACAGTACAAGAAGGTGTAGAGGGAAAGAAAACAACTAGTTATATAGTTAGATATAATAATAATAAAGAAATTGAAAGAGCAAAGGTAAATTCTGAGGTGTTATCAGAAGCTAAAAATAGAGTTGTTGAGGTTGGAACAAGAGTTACAGTATCTAGAAGTTCATTTGTAAATTCTGTTGTTTCATCTCCAGTAGATGGTGATTTTAGATCATATAATATAGCTTTACCTTTAGAACAACAACAATATGCATATAATATATGTAAAAGATATGGAATAGATTATGAATTATTCCTTGCAATGATGTATAAAGAGAGTACTTATAGACCAGGTGTTGTAGGTGGTGGAAATTCATATGGACTTTGTCAGATACATGTTTCAAATCACAGCAATCTTATGGCAAGGCTTGGAATTACTAATTTCTTTGATCCATATGATAATATGACTGCAGGTGCATATTTATTATCACATTATATTAGTATGTATGGTGATACTGTAACAGCATTAAATGCATATAATGGAAGAATAGCAAATAATTCATATGGAAATTCAGTATTAAATTATAGAGGAATTTTGATTTCAAATGGTGGATTATAATAATAAATAATTGTCAGTTTTTTAAGCTGGCAATTATTTTAAAATTAAGGAGAGTTTATGAATATTAATACATTAAATATAACTAAAAAAATTATGAATAAATATAATATAAAAGCTAATAAAAGATTTGGACAAAACTTTTTAATAGATGATAATATTTTAGAAAATATTATTTTTTCTTCTAATATATCAAAGGAAGACTTAGTTATAGAGATAGGGCCAGGTCTCGGTAATTTATCTGAATATATATTAAATAATTCTAAATTTGCAATTTTAATTGAAATAGATAAAAATATGCAAGAAATATTAAAGGATAGACTTAAAAATTATGATAATTATTTATTAATAAATGATGATATATTAAAAATAAATATCGATGAATTAATTGATGATATTGAGCTTAAAAATAATACAAAATATAAAAATGTAAAAGTAGTTGCTAATTTACCATATTATATAACTACTCCAATAATATTTAAAGTATTACAAGATTCAAAAAAAATAGATGATATTACAGTAATGGTACAAAAGGAAGTTGCAGAAAGAATGGTTGCAAAACCTAAAACTAAAGCATATGGAATACTTACAATTATGGTAGAATATTTATCAGATGCAAGTATAGAAATTATTGTTCCAAATACAAGTTTTATACCTGCCCCAGATGTAACATCAGCAGTTATAAAATTAGTAAAAAATAAAAAATATAGTGTAAATAATGAAGAATTATTTTTTAAATTAATTCATAGTGCCTTTGCACAAAGAAGAAAAAAATTAAGTAATTCACTTGAATCTACACACTTCATGGATATGAATAAATCTGAAATAGAAAAATTATTAGTTAAAAATAATATTAGCTTAAATACAAGAGCAGAAGAATTGAATATAAATGATTATATAAATATTATAAATAATTTGTAAATATTGAAAAATATATTAATATAATATAAAATATTAATATAATAGGTGAAATTATGAATATAGAAAAATATAGATTTATAGCACATAGAGGAATACATAGTAAAAATGTTGATAATGTGGAAAACTCTATACCTGCTTTTAAATTTGCAGTAGATAAAAATGTTGCAATAGAACTTGATGTGCATATAACTAAAGATAATGAAATAGTTGTTGTACATGATTATAATTTAAAAAATATAACTGGTATTAGCAAAATAGTAGAAAATTTGAATTTAGACGAAATAAAAAAGATGAATTTATTTAATACTAATAATAAAATTCCAACACTAAATGAGGTTTTAGATATTGTAGATGGAAAGGTCCCTATTGTTATTGAAATAAAAAATGAAGGTAGGGTTGGAAGATTAGAAAATAAATTATATAATATATTAAAAAATTATAATGGAGAATATGTAATTGAATCATTTAATCCTTTAACACTAATTTGGTTTAGAAGACATGATAAGAATATTGTAAGGGGGCAATTATCTGCTAAAAAGATAGATGGAATTTCTAAAGCATTAAATTTCTTTTTAAGTAATATGATATTTAACATTTTTACCAAGCCAGATTTTATAGCATATAATATTTTAGATATAAGTGAAAAAATGTATAAAAAGTATAACAAAAAAGGAATTTATTTGATTGGTTGGACACTAAAAGGTATGGATGAGTATCATAAATATAGCAGTAAATGTGATGGATTTATATTTGATAATTATGATGAATTTGAAAATATTATAAAGCTTAAGGAGAAGTTTTATGAGGAAAAAAATTGATAATAATTTTGAATGGGTAGAATTATATAAGTATAGTATTTTATCGTATGATAAAAGATATGATAATAAGTGCTGTGATATATTAAAAGAAAACAATATAGAATATTTTAATCAACTTGAGATGTATCCTATATATAATTTAGATAATAGCCTTAATTGTACAGTATATGTGCAATTAGAAGATTATGAAAAAGGAATAAATTTATTAAAGAAAAATGGTATTTAAAATTAAATTAAAATGTCATTTTTCTTTTTTATATTTTTATTAAAAATATAAAATTTTTATTGACTATCATATATATAATTGTTATAATTACTTTGTAAAAAAGTTGTATAAATTTGTAATTAAATTTATGATCTATGAGGAGGTATAATTATGGCAAAATTGTATTTTAGATATGGAGCAATGGGATCTGGAAAATCTATAGATCTTTTAAAAGTTGCTCATAATTATGAGGAAAAAGGTCAAAGAGTTATTATTATAACTGCTGGTATCGATGATAGATATGGTGTGGGAAAAATAACTACTAGAATTGAACTTCAAAGAGAGGCAGAAATATTTAATAGTGATGTTAATATTTTTGAGTTAGTTAGGAATTATAAGTATCTACCTGATAGTGTATTAATTGATGAAGCACAGTTTTTAACTAAGGATCATGTATATCAAATTAGTGATATAGTAGATATACTTGGTATACCAGTAATGTGCTATGGACTTAGATCAGATTTTAGACTAGAATTTTTTGAAGGTTCTAGATATTTAATGGAAATTGCAGATAAAATAGAAGAAATAAAAACTGTTTGTGAATGCGGATCTAAAGCAACTTGTAATATGCGAATGATTGATGGAAAGGCTACTAATAAAGGTGAACAAATACTTATAGGTGGTAATGATTCGTATAAATCCGTATGTAGAAAATGTTATAAAAAATATATTAAAGATGGAATGAAGTAATAATATAAGAGGAATAAATAGAAAACAAATTTATTCCTCTTAATTATTAATTTAATTGAAATATTCAATTAAATTATTTATATCTTCTTTAAATATTTCTTTTTCACATAAATCATTATACAAAATATTTAATTTTTTTAAAGTATTAAAACTATTTTTAAAATCATCAATATAATATTCTAAAGCCTCTATAGAATGTGAGGATGTAGAAATAGGTGAGAAAGGAGCAGTTAGCTCTTTTACTGTTGTTCTTAAAATATAATCTTTAATTTCTTCGCTATAAAATATTCCATTATTTTCAATTTCTTTAAATAAATTATTAATCTTATCATTTATATAGTGAGGTAAGTCGAGAAAATTTTTTAAATCCCTATAATTTAATGTTATTCCATTGCAAATAATTTGTATAGAATTATTTTTAATATTAAATAAAATTTGTAAGTTATAAAAAATATTTAATTCTATTAAATATTCATTAATAAATTTATAAGTATAACAAGTTCTAACTTCACTTAGAGTTTGTATAGATTCTTTTGAGATTTGTTTATTTATTTCATTATTTTGTGTAATATAATATGTCACACCATTTTTTGTATAATTTAATGAATTCTTTTCTATACCATCATTTATTTGTTTAGTAAAATATATAGCATCATCTATTTTATATTTTATTTCAAATATTTCATTATTAATATCTATTTCGGAAGATTTATAGTATTCTTTTTTTAAACTAATAATAATAACATTTTTTGA
Organism: uncultured Clostridia bacterium; assembly: GCA_948562205.1. Taxonomy (GTDB): domain Bacteria; phylum Bacillota; class Clostridia; order TANB77; family CAG-465; genus CAG-465. The sequence continues at coordinate 8,683 of CAOYAN010000022.1, forward strand.
TGGAAAAGCTAATTTAAAACATAATTTTTGACTATTTGTTAGTTTATCATATTTAAATTCAATTGTTAAATCTCCAGATGAAATGCTAAGGGTAGATAAGTAGATAAATTTGTTATCCTTTTGTAATGTATCATTATATTTTAATTTGTTGATATCGTCTAAATATTTTTGTTCAAAAATTTTGAATACTTCATATAATTTTAATGTCATAAATTCCTCCTAATAAATTTATATAGAGTTAAAAATATATCTAAGGTATTATACAATAAATGTAGCTAAAAATCAATGAAATTTATAGACATAATTAAAGATAATAAATGAGTAAATTGAAAAAGTGTTGGCTTTTTGTTAGTTTTTTATTGATAGATTAGAAATATAAAAAAATATAGCACCTCTTAAAAAGTGCTATATATCAGTATTTTTAATGGAGCTGAAACTCAGATTTGAACTGAGGACCTACGGTTTACAAGTCTATTAAATAGAATATTTTGTGTTATTATAAAATGTTAATAAATGCTTTAATATAGCGTATTTTGGACTTTTTTTATATTTTGGATTTATATAGCATATTTTACTTTTATAAAATTTTCGCCACAATTTCGCCACACGTTTTTAGATTAAATATTTGAAGATAGTCTAAACTTTTCACAGAAAATATCATATTTTCATATTTGATATAAAATATATGTCTATAATAAAAATTTATTTTCGCAACTTGTTGCGAATTTGTAATTGATAATAAAGTTATTTTGCCTCTTTAATAAAATATATTAGGTGACTATGTTAAACATAGGGAGTAGCGAAACGCGAAAATATTTTTAAATTATAATAAGTACCTAAGTTTAATTTAGGGTGGTACCATTTCGGTAGTATCTTTATATTTGCGTAGCCACTTGTGGCTACGATATTATTATATGTTAAAAAAAGGATGGCGCAATTTTGAGCTGTCCTCATGTTATAATTAATATTTTACTGAGCGCAATTTTGAGTCCAGTAAATTTTATATAATATGTATATAATAGCAAGTGGTGACAATTTGTCATCATTTAATGACCTAACATTTTGTGAGCCCATAATTGAGTTTATATAGTTGTAAGGGTGTCGGTAATAACGACTCTCTTTTAATTTATGTATGATGTAACTACTAGTTACACCATATAAAAGATTATTATATTACTTTATTCTATTTTAGAAAAAAGTTTAATGTATTACTATTAGTCAAAAAGGACTAACAGTATAAATCGTCGCAACTTGTTGCGGTGAATAGTAAATAATATAAGTAGTATGCCATATAATAAAAAAGCTTTTAAAATAGAAATATGGATCTTCTTTTGAGTAATAAGTAGATAAAAAAGTCATTAATATTTTCAAAATATTTTGAAAATATAAGGCTTTGCAGATACCCCTTTTCATGTGAGAAAATAAAAAAGTTGTTTAGTCTTGACCACACACCTGCTCTCCTTAAGAATAAATATATTAGAGATTTAATAGGGGAGTATATAGTTTGAAATAAGAATATAATAAATATAAAAACAAAAAGTCAAGTTTTGTCAAGTTATAAAAATACTAAGTTTTACTAAGTATAAAAAGTAAGTATACTGATTTTTCTGACTCCTTAAAAAAGAAAAGTAAATAACTAAAAAAATTTTATATGTTTTAAAATTAAATTTATGAAAAAATAAAAGCCTATATTAAGTATATATGATAATTAAAATAAAAAATAGTGTAATATCATTATTAAAGTATAAAAATTGATTTATAGTATGTATATGGACTTAATTTGATAAAATAGAAATATTCTTAAATAAGATTTTAAAATTTTAGTAAGTTTGTAAATTCAAAGAGGTCGATTTTGACCTCTTTGAGTATAAATAAAATAATAAAGATATCTTTTTATCGTGAGAAAAAACTTTTTACATATTTCAACATAGATAAAAAATATATGAGTTCAAACCCGTCGATTTCGATGGGTTTAAATAAAGAGGCTAGTTTTATTATTCTAACCTCTTAAATTGACTATATGATATTAAATCATATACAAGTAAGGACTAACTCCTAAAATATTATTTATCTAATTTATTTTTATTAGTAAAATCTTTTGCATTTTCAGATGTAACAACAGGTCTTTTTATATTCTTCTCAATATTTTTTCTTGTTATTGAGGCAATACTACCGCCTTTATTTGCATCTTTTTTTAATTCTTTTACTCCTTGTGAGTCATTTGTTTTGTGTAACTCTGTTGTAGTAGCCTCTGCAAGTGTTATTAATGCTAACTCTAAATTTGACATATTATCTCTTAAATTTTGCTTGTCTAGTCCTTTTATGTCTTTATGTTTTTGTGTAGTTATTCCAAAAGTACCTTTGCTAATCTCATCTGTAAGTATTGCATAATCATTTGTTTTTGCTCCTCTGTTTTTCCACTCGTCAGTTAATTCGTTTCTAGTATCTATTGAACGTAAACGATGATTTACCCAGTCTTCTGAATAGCCTTTTCTTAAATATGTTTGTCTAGCTCTCTCAATAGCAAGTGAGGGGTCATTTATTTCTTGTATTCTTTCCTCTGCTAATCTTGCAAACCATAGTTTAAAAGGCTCAGCGTTTGGCGATGGTATACTTTGTATAAGTCTAAATACAGTTTCTCTATTAGCACAGTCAGTATTATAGTTTTTATTATCTTTATTTGATTTTAATTTCAGTTGTACGATTTTTTCGTACATCTCAAAATTTTCTTCATTTTCAAGCTTTTTCTTTAAGTCTGTCCAATATCTCCTAGGGTTGTTACTTTCAGTTAATATCTCTATAATATCAATTATAGAAAAATACCACTCATCATTATATACTACTTTTCTTATTTTTTTATTTTCAAAAATTGATATGTCTTTATCATTAGTATTTGTTAAATTTTTATCATTATTCATTTTTAACCTCCTTTTTTTGCCTCTTTAAATTAAAATTTTATTTAACTTGTATTTTATACTTGCTTTTCAAAGTTGGTAAGCGAAATATATATTGTTATTATATTTTTTCCCCAGTTTCTTTTATTATAAACTCAGCATTATATTCACAATTTAATACTTTTGCTATTTCTTGTAAATCTTTCTCGGTAAAGTTGTCCCTTTTAAGTTTAGAGTTTAAATTTTGTGCAGAAGTATTTAATAAATTTGCTAAATTTGTTATTGACATATTCCCTTTTTTTATTAATAGTATTCTAATTTTTTCGGACATTCCCATTTTATCATCTCCTATATTATATATTATAAACTTAAATATTTAAAAAGTCAATTATATTTTTTAAAAATATAAATAATAATTTAAAAAATATATAAAATATTTAACAAAAATGTTGACAAAAGAAACTTTATAGTTTAAAATAGAAATATATGAATTGAAAGGAGATGATATAATAGAAAAAGATATAAAACAAAAAATGATATAGTGTCACATCGCTAAACAAAACACTATATCAAACAAACAAAACTACTTGTAAAAGCAATTTCTGTGTAAGATTATAACATAGATAGATACCTTTTTCAAGTAGTGTGAAATTAATTTGAAAGGGGAAATTTTTATGTTGGAAGTATTTATATTAATGATAGCTTGTATAATAAACATCATTATAAAATTTACACCTAGTATGATAATACTATTAGCTATACATACACTAGTATATCAAATAACAGGAATAAGTATTTATAATAGTTTTAAAAATCATATAAGTAAGTATTACATTGAAGAATAAGTAAATAATCTAACGGGTGGAAAACTTCACCCGTTGGAATAAATAAAAAAGTAGACGCTCAAAAAAGAGCGTATAAAGCAAAGAGAGGTTAAAGGTATGAAAAAAAAAGAAATAAATAGTATACAAGAAATAAGTAGTAAATCAACTACAATTAAAGATATAATAAATTTTTTGATGGACGAAAATTTTAAAGCAAGTATAGAGGTAGAAGATAATAATACTACATTATATTTAAAAAATGAGTCAATATTTTTAAATATACTAAGTGATTATATAGATATTATAGATAAAGAGGCAGACTTTTTATTAAATGATGATTTGCAAAATAAAGAAGATATTATAAAATTTAACTTAGAAAGTTATAAGGAGTGTTAGATATGAAGATAAGAATTGATGATATTGAAAGAATAAAACTTGATGTAAAACTAGTACATGACTTATTAGTATATTTTTTAAACAATGAATATTCAGATAGTACACTTATTGAAAATATAGATAAAAAAGATGATAAATTAAAAAAGCAATTGAGAAAAGCAAATAATAAGTATTATGCTACTAGAACATTTTTAAATATATCATTTGATTATCTGTTAAAGATTAAGGAAGATTTAGATGATGTAATAACCGCATATTATGAAAGCGAAGAAGAAGTATAATAATAAAGAAAGGTTGATAATATGTTTGAAAATATAATATTTGATGATTATAGCGATACACCAGTAGAGTTTTATATCAATATAGAAGATTGTAAGTTTGGTTGTATATTTAATCAAAGAAACAAAGATAAAGAAAAAGAGTATACACAAAAGATATTAATAGAAAATAAAGAAACAATAAAGGCTTGGTTTGAAGAATGGAAACAAGAAAGAGTAGAAAAGATAGTAAACTATTATGTTTTAAATGGTAGAATATATCTTATAAAAAGAGCCTATTATTTAGATGTAGGAGAAATAAAAGCAAAAAGATCTGATTTAGGACTAACAATACTAGTAAATCCATATATAAGTAATAAAGATATATTAGATGAAATATATAGTAGAATAATATAAAATGTAAAGAGTAGTCATTCGATTACTCTTTTTATTAGTATTAAAATAAAGAGGCAATAAAATATAAATAGTTTACGTGTTATCAATTTGTAAACATAAGCTAAGCTATGATTTTAATGTGTTATATTAAAATACAATACTTTTTAACTAAGCCAATTTTGGCTTGGTATATTTTAGATTTAGCCGATTACAAAAGTAATCAATTAAAGAGGCATATGGTACCTAACAAAACGCTAGGTACCATTAAAATAATACATACTTAAAAATGAGTATGCTTTTTTGGAGTTCAGAAAGTTCATAATATATGGAGTAACAATTCGTGACACCATAATTAATTATTGTTTAGTAAAAAAATAAGTAATATACTTATATCAAACGTAAGTTCATAAATAGCTTTTAAATCGATTTTAATATAATTAAAGCAAAATTAATTATATTAAATATAAAAATAGATATTTGATACCATTATGAAAAGATACAGTATATTTATATTTAAAAGATGTAGCAGTGTTAAATCATAGCAATTGTTATGAAAAAATATGTTAATTTCTGTGAAAAGTTAAAGCTATATTAGAATATAAAATAATAAATCTTTTTTGAGTAGTCAGAATGGGTAGTTAAAAAGATATGATATAGAAAGATCATATCAAAAAAAGTATAAAAAATATGCTAAAAACACACCAAAAATATATAAAAAAGGGCAAAAAATAGGAAAAAAAGAGCAATAAAATAATAAATAATATATTTTGTTATAGACTAAAATAATAATGTTTTAAAGAGGCAAATAAGAAAGTAGAACGATTATAATACTATCAAATAATAAATATATTTACGCATATAACCCCCCTACCTTGTCTAAAATATTATGATGTGGGAGAACGGTGAGAGGGCATTCAAAAAACTCGCAGGTTATTTTTATAAGGGGTGGGGTATAACATAAAAAATGTAGATAAAAATTTATAAAACAATTGATATTTAGCCTCTTTAAATATATTTTATATCTTATGTTCGTGTTTGTTTTTAAAATTTTAAAAAACGAATATAAGTATTATTAGTTTGTCCCCCTACCTCGGTAGTAGCGACCCCATAACTATTTATAAAATGACTGTCCAAAATTGGCTTGTCTTATATTATAAATTATATCATTATAGTTATACATAAAAAAAGCTGATGTAGGAAAATTTTTAAAGTAAATGTGATATATAAGTGTCAAAAATTAATCAATTATATTAATTTAACTTAAAAAGTCTATTTTGGGAATTTTTTTAAAGCGAAGGTAGGCAGTACGTGTCAAAAAATTTTAAAAAGTGAATATATAAAAAGAGGGGGGAGTATATAATAATTTATGTATTAAATATTAGTAAAAAGGTATCAAATTTTAACTTTTATATTGTTAATGATAATATTTAATATTAATACAAAATTAATATTAATTGACGACCTAAGTTAAACTTAGTGCGTTTGACTATTTATTGTTTTGATTGGGTACGCATTTTGTACCCCTACCTCATTAGTAATGACCTCATTTTAATTATACATTATTATAAAATATATGAGAATAAATTATATAATGACAAAAAAGAATACTATTATTTTAAATAAGAGTATTAGTATAGATTATAAATAAAAAATGTAATAGCAATTCACATTGATGGAGAAGATAAGCTGACTGAACAAATCGTTCTGTTAGATAAATAAAATTAAATCAGTACCCTAAATTAAGGTAGTGGTTTATAATATACTTGTAGATAATATCAAGTGTCATTTTAAATGACATCAGCTATAATATTACTTATGCTCAATTTTGAGCTAAACTTTTTATCAGGTATAATAATTAAATGATATTAGTTATACTCTTGCTCAAATTTGATTAATAGTAAAAATTAGTCATCAATTTAGTGACTGAAATATGAACTATACTATTACTCTATTTTTAGTAATTGTAAAAACGTGTATTAATTTGCGTATACCCCTTTACTTTTTTTCTTTTTTTTTTGATAGATAGACATTATCATTTACATTATCATTATCACTATCACTATCATTTACATTATCAGTATCATTATCGGTATATTTCGTATTTTTTTTAATACCAATTATACGGCCGTATTTTTCGTATACTAAAATGTAGCATCTTATTTTTTTATAAAATCTATAAAAAAGCTTGTAATAGTATTAAATATTAGCTTTTTAACACATACTATAAAATTTTAAATGTAATATGATTTGCTATTTTTTATACAGTCGTATTTTTTCGTATACCAAATTATACCAATTATACCATCGTATTTTTTAAGATACCACATTATACGATTACATTTCTTGGTAAGCATTGGTACTATTTCGTATAACCTTTTGTAGATTATAAAACAAAAATAAAGAGGCGTTTATATATTGCCTCTTTACTAAATTATATTATTGTTCATAAAGTTCACTTTGTTGATGATTAAAACAATATTTTTTGTTATCTACTTCACATATTGCATTTTTATCACATTTTGTATTAGTTTCACTTGATATACAATCACATTTTAACTTTAATCTTGCTATATCTTTATATTGAAACGTTTTACCACTATGTGATGTAAAAGATAATATTTCATTATTAGTAGTATTATTATAATAATTATCAAGGTTATCATTATCAGTTTCATTATCTTCTTGTATTCCTGGTTTACTACTGTTACTATTTGTGTTTTCAGTATTGCTCTTCCATCTTTTTTGTATATTTTCTCTGTTTTTTTCACATTTATTATTATATTTTTCTTTGTCCCTATCTAAACATAGCTGAATTGACATAAAAGCCATTTGTAGTAATTTATCATCTTCATAGTTTGGTATTATATTATTTATTTCGTAGTTGTATATATCTTTTATAAGTTGACCTGCTTGTGAATTTTCTAACATTTCAAAAAAATGTTGATTATCATAATATAATATAAAACTTTTTTTGTTTGATTTAGTATTATTTTCATTATCCATTACTTGTCACCTCATTTTTTATTTTATATACTGTAACAAGTCTTTTTGTTATTTTATCGTATCTTTTACCTACTTGTATTACTTCTCCTTTTTTAACTAAATTTGTTAATCTAGGAGCTGTTGAGTTTCTTTCAACAAAATGCAACTTATTTGCAAGTTCTCTTGCGGTTAATCCATTATCAAAATTTGCTAATGTTTGCTTTATTATATTACTTCTGTTAAGTAGGTTTATTTTATCTTTGTTTGTTTTTTTCATTGTTATTTTCTCCTTTAAAACGTTTGTTTATTCTATATTTTTAACTATAAAGTTTACTTAAAACTATTTACTTTTTAAAAGAGGTATTGTATAATATAGTTATTCTTTGGAATAGATATCAAGGCTTTTAAATGACGGTTTAAGCCTTGTATTTTTTTATCTGACATATATAAACACCTCTTACTTTAATTACATTACATTTTTTATACTTCTTATTTCATTTTGACTTACTACTTTTAAAGTACTTCTTTTTTCTTGATTTGAGATCCAGTTATTTATTGCCTCTTTATTAAAGTTTATTTTTGCACCTATTCTAAAATGTGGTATAGCATTATCTCTTACAAGATTTCTTATAGCTGACTCAGAACATTTCAAATATTTTGCTAGTTCTTTTACGTTCATTATATCCATTATTTTACACCTCTTTCATTTATAACGTTCATATTTACATTTTAATCACTTTTTTATACTTAGGTATATTCTTATACTATTTTTTTATTATAATTTAATATAATAACGATTTTAAAGTGATGTATTATTGTAAAATTAATTTTATTCATTTTCTTGTTTTTCTTTTATTAAGTTATCAATTATTTTGTTTATTTTTTCTTTTTCTTTGTCGGATAACTCTTTTCTTAGCTTTTTAGAAAATGCTGTATCGTCAATGCCTAATTTGTAAGCTACTTGCCAATATTTTATTTTGCCATTTTCTATTTTTTCTCTTATATCTTTATTAGTTTTCATACTTTTTCACTCCTCTCTATTGACTTTACAACAAATGTGTACTACAATAATTACAACAATTACATTTGTTTGAATATATAATATCACAAAAATTGTTATGTGTCAATGCAATAATCAAAAATGTTTAAATGTTATACAAGGAGGTATAAAAATGGAAGGAGAAATGAAGCCAAATATAAAAATGTATGGTGGAAATAGTACAACAAAAATTGCAGAGAAACTTATACTTTTAAGAAAAGAAAAAGGTCTTACTCAGGAAGAAGTGGCAGAAATTTTTGATATTTCTTTAACAGCTATAAGAAATTATGAAAATATAAATTCACCTAGAATACCCAAAAATGAAATATTAATTAAAATGGCAAAATTTTATGATGTTAGTTTAGAATATTTACTCGATGATACCGTTAGTAATAGAAAACAAGAAAATATCAGCCTTGAAAAAGATTTAGGTTTAACAGAAAATACAATAGACTCTATATATGATTTTAAGAGTTTTGAACAAATAGATATATTTAATGAATTTGTATCAAATGATATTATGTATAATTTATTACCTAGATTTAAAGCAATTAAAGAATTGACTAGTTTTATATATCACACTAAAACTATTATTTTATTAATTTCAGATGGAGTGGAAGTAAAAGATAGATTTGATTTAAATTATTTAGATGAGCAAGTAACAAATAAATTTGTAGAATATATAAGAGATAAAACATTATCATTAAAAAAATTTATTATATTTTTTATATATAGAAATACATCTTTATTTGATAATACAAAACAAGGTACGATTTTTAAAATGTTTGACTTTGATAAATATTTATCAGCTATATTCAAAAAAATAAGTTCGCTTGATGAAAAGTTTAGAGAATATAGAGAAGATTATAATAAAAAAGATAAAAATTGGGATGACTTAAAAGATATATATGAGAAAATTATTAGAGAATACTATATTGTTATTTTTCAAAACTTAAAAAGTTTAAAAGTTGGTTTAGAGGCATATAGAGATATTCTTATTTATAATTTATCAGATATATTTTCTGACTATTTAAAAAACGATTTATTAGTATATAATGGTGATTTTGAAAAAATAGTAAATAAATATGATAGCATTGAAAAGATGAAGATTACTACATATTCTGATGATGAAATAGTATTTACAAAAGAAATCTCAGTAAAAGTAGGTGATAATAATGTCAGTAAAAGAGATAGTAAAGAATAAAAAATATAGAATAGAAGTAGTACTAGGTTATAATGGTAAAAAGAAGATAAGACATACAGAAACTTTTTGTCGGTGGTAAAAAAGAGGCTGTTATAAGAGAAAATCAGATAAAAATGGAATATCAAAATAACGCCTCTTTAATGAAAAATAAGATGACTTTTAGTGAGTTATCTGATGAGTGGTTAAAGTTTAAGAGAGATAAAGTAGCAATAAAAACTTACAAGACATATGAAATGTATATAAATAAATATGTTAAAAAATGTATAGGGCATATAAAGCTAAAAAATTTAAATGTAAAACTACTCGAAGATTTTTATAACGATTTAAAAACTAATACAACATTAGCTGAGTTATCAATAAAACATATTTATACAATAGTAAATGGTATTTTAAATAGTGCAAGAAAATGGGGTTATGTAACAATTAATGTAAATGAAAATGTTGAACATATTAAGGTTAAGAAAAAAGAAGTACTATGTTATACACCTGATGAAGTGCAAGAACTAATAAGGGCATTAAAAAATGAGTCTATAAAATATCAAGCCTTAATATTATTAGCTTTGGATACTGGTGCAAGAAGAGGAGAAATAACAGGGCTAACTTGGGATGATATAGATTTTGAAAAAGCTACAATAAATATAAATAAGATTACACAATATGTAAAAGGATATGGAATATTTGAAAAAGAGCCAAAGAACAGAACAAGTACAAGAAAAGTAGTTGTCTCAGAAACAACTATAAATATATTAAAAGAATACGAAAAGGAACAGTTACGTTTAAGATTAAAGCTAGGTTGTAAATGGGGTAATAGTAAAAGGGTATTTACAACTGATTATGGCTATGATATGCACCCGGATACACCGTCAAAGATATTATCTAAGGTTATAAATAGGCATAATTTAAGATATATAAATTTTCATGCATTAAGACATACAAGTATATCATTACAAGCTAATAGCAATATACCTATACAATTAATATCTAAAAGAGCAGGACATTCAAGTACAGCGATAACTTATAATACATACTCACATTTTTTTGATGAAAGTTTTAAGGGAATAGCAGAAACAATGAACAATTTTTTAAAAAGCGAAGTTAACTAAGATATTAAAATTTATTATAGAATATTTTTTTATGATAAATCTTTCGCCACAAAATCGCCACAATTTATGGATATAATAGAAATATAAAAAAATATAGCACTCTTCAAAAAGTGCTATATTTCAATTATTTTTAATGGAGCTGAAACTCAGATTTGAACTGAGGACCTACGGTTTACAAGACCGTTGCTCTACCAGCTGAGCTATTCCAGCAAACAAGGATATTCATTATATATAAAATGGTGACCCGTAGGAGAGTCGAACTCCTCACTCCGCCGTGAAAGGGCGGTGTCTTAACCGATTGACCAACGGGCCCATTTTATGGTGAGCTATCGCAGGTTCGAACTGCGGACAACTTGATTAAAAGTCAAGTGCTCTGCCAACTGAGCTAATAGCCCATAAAATGTAATATCGCTTGCTCATATATAATACAATATTTTTTTAAACTTGTCAATAGATTTTTAAAAATTTCTTATTATTTTTAAGTTTTTTTTTAGATTTCAATATAATTTAATTAAATTTTATATAAAATTTAGTCTAAATGTAGATTTTTGTCGAAAAAATAGAAGTTTTGTTGTTTTTTGTAAGATTTCAAAAAAATAGTTGAAAAAGGGGAAATAAAGTGTTAGAATGACGATGGTGATTAAAATGAATTATTTCATTGAATTTTTAATCATGTTATTTTTTATTCTATATAAGTTATATTCCCTTGTAGATAATTTCTATATACTCAATAGGACTGGAGCAAAACTAGATAAGTATATTAAAAGTGATTTACAAAATATAACTTACAGCTTTGATTATATTCGTAATAAAAATAGTTTTTTCAAATATTTTTGTTCAAAAAATAATATTAAATCATTGATATCACCAAAAAAAATAAGTGTTACAATTTTAATAACTATTAATATTGTGATTGTAAAAATTGCTTTTAGTTATGATTTCATTAAAACTAATTTTTTATATATAAATATTTTTGGAAAAAATATAGATATTTGTTCTATGTTAGATAAACATTTTATCTTATTTAAAATTCTTTATTTTTTATTCTTTTCACTATTTGTAATGAATTTTGTTTATAAGTTTGTTTCATATTATATTGATAAAAAAAATAATAAAAAATCCATTGTAGAAAATGATGAGTTAAAAATATTTATTGGAAGAGATACTGAAGATAATGAAGTATATATTAGAAATAATGGAATATTTCAAAATGTTTTAATAACTGGAAGCATAGGAAGTGGTAAGACTAGTGCAGCTATATCAAGGATTGTATTAGAATTAGTAAAAAATAATATATCAGGGTTAATAATTGATATTAAAGGAAATTATATAAATGAGTTAAGAAAAATATTTAATAACAATAATATTGATATTAATATTATAGAAATTTCACTTAATAATAGTTTTAAATATAACCCTATAGATAAACCAAATAAAACTAGTATAGAACTTGCAAATGAGCTAAGGCTAGTCCTTACCCTATTATCAGAGACAAAAATGTCTGATTCATATTGGTTAGATAAAGTAGAAAGCTTTCTATGTGATTTTATAACACTAATTAGAGCAGATGGTAAAATAGTAAGTTTTTATGAAATTCATAAACTTGTTAATGAGGAAAAGTATTTACTAAATATAATTGATAGTATAAAATCAAAAATATTAAAAAATAAATTTAGCGAAGAGATCCTTTTTAATATAAATTCTGCTATATCTAATATACAAAATGAATATTTTAAGTTAGATGAAAGAACAATTGCTATTATTAAATCTGAGATTACTAGAATAACAAATGTATTTGTGTCTGATAAATTATTATATGATAAGTTTTGTCAAAAATCAGATTATATTGATATATATAATAATATTTATGTATTATCAATAGATATTGGAAAAAATCCAAAGTTATTAAAAGTAATAGCTACTTATTTAAAATTAGATTTTCAAAAGCAAGTCTTATCAAATTTTTTCTTAAAAAAGCAAGTTTTCTTTATATGTGATGAATATCAAGAGATAGCAAATATTGAAGATGCTCACTTTTTTTCTATTTCCAGGGAATATAAATGCGTAAATGTAATAAGTATGCAAAGTTATAGTTCTCTTTTAAATTCATTAAATAATGAATATTCAGCAAGGGTAATAATTCAAAATCTAGTAAATAAGATCTGGTTTAGAAATGATGATGTATATACTATTAATGAAATAATTAAACAAATTGGAAAAGAGAAAAAAGATTTAAAAACAACAAACTTTTCTGAAAATGCGAGAAGTAGTAGATTTAATATTTTATCAAGTAAATTTAAAAATTATAATACTTCACTTGCAAAAAGTATTTCATATTCTGAAAAAGATGATTATATTTTTTCTGAAGATTTCTTTACCCTTGGATTAAAAACTTTTGAAGCCACTTGTTTAATATCAGATGGTAAAAATATTAAATTATATAAAAAGTGTACTTTAAAAAGAATGGAGTGATGTGATGAAAGAAAAAAATAAAGTTTTAAAATATTGTCCAATATTTATACTTGCATTAATATTATTTAGTAGTAATATTTATGCTAAAACAGATCCAACACTTGTTAATAAACTAAATACAGCATTAAAAGAAATACAAAGTTATTTAGTAAAGTTATCAACACCCGCAGCAGGCGTTGCAATAGCAGCAGGTGCCTTGATTAGAAAATTTAGCTTTGGTGATGAAGAAAAAATGCGTATTGGAAAAAAAGTAATAATTAATGCAATATTTTGTTATGGAGTTATTTTATCATTAAACTTAATAATTAAATTTATAGAGACAATATTAAAATAATGGGTGAACAAAATATAATAAGTAATTTAAATTTACTTTCTAATAAAATATTTAAAATACTTGAAAAAGAAGTATATGCAACACTTGATAATATAATTAATATAACACCAGATATATTAAATAAGGAGCCTTTAAAAACTATATTTACAAAAGAAGAAACAAATGGTGTAATATTAATTGCAAATGCATTAATATTGTTTTATATATTACATTTTATAATTTCTCAAATTATAAGTATATATAATGGTAAAAATATAGAAAATATTTATCAATTTATAATCAAAATAATAATAATTGGTATTTTAGTAAATAATAGTTATTTTATTTGTGAACTAATTCTTAAAGTATTTAATGGTTTATCAAATGCAATAGATATTTTTTGTAAAAATTTTATTGATAAAGATATTACTTTTTCTGTATTAAAGGAAAATATATATAAATTAAAAGATATAGATAAAAGTGATTTAATAAGTATAGAGGGCTTAATAAAAAGTACATTATCACTTAGTTCTGTATCAATTCTTATAACTCTATCTATTAGATATGTAACAGTAATTCTTTTACTTCTAATCTCTCCAATTGCTATAATTTGTCTTTGTAGTAATATCACTAGTGGATTTTCAAAAATATGGTTTAAAACACTATTTATAAATTTGTCTATGCAAATATTTATAAAACTTGTAATACTTATACCAATTGTATATAAAGATACAAAGTCTTCTATGTATAAGGTTATATTACTCGGCTCACTTTATTTATTATATAAGATAAATTCATTTATAAGTAGCATTTTTTCAAAAATATCTGAGAGGAAAAATACATGAGAAATAAAATTAATGAAAAAGTAATGTACACTAGTTATAAAAGAAGTAATAAGTGGCTTGGAATAATAGATTATAAAAGTTTATGTATTATTTTAGTATATATTTGGCTTGTAATAAATATTTTAGATTTAATTAATTTAGATTTTGAAAAGTCATTATATGTTTTTTTATTTTTAACTGTTCCAATAATTTCTATTATGCTTATTAATATTAATAATGAAAGTACTATAAATGTTATAATATGTATTTTAAAATTCATTATAAGTAAAGGTATATATGTAGATAAAACATATTATAAAAATAATAAAGATATATATCATTAAATTTATATTATATGTAGATATTGTAAAAATTTCAAACTAATGATATAATTGTCAATTATAAAAGAGATTTTTAGTAGGAGATTTTTATGAAATTTATATCAAAAAATAAAATGGAACTTAGTGATACAAATATATCAGATTTATTTATATTAAATTATATGAATTCATTACAAGGTTTAGATATTAGATTATACCTTTATATATTATTTGCTTTGAAAAATCATATAGAACTTGATATATCTGAACTTGCCAAAAGATTAGAGGTAACAGAGTCTGCTATATCTAATAGCTTAGATGTATTACAAGCAGAAGAACTTATAACAAAAACGTCGCAAGGATTTATTGTAGTAGATTTAAAAGAAGTTGAAGTTAATAAATCATATATACCTAAAATGGAACCTAAAGTAAATAGGGTACAATCAGAACTTGAAAGAAAAAGAATGGCTGCAGCATCTGCTATCAATGAAAGTTTTTTTCAAGGAATAATGTCACTTGGATGGTATACAGATATTGGCACATTATTTAAAAATTATTCTTTTTCTGAGGAAGTTATGATAGCATTGTTTCATTATTGTAGGGAAAGAAAAGCATTAAATAGAAAATATGTATATGCAGTTGCAGAAAATTGGTATAGAGGTGGTGTAAAGACTTTTGAACAATTAGAAGAATTTTTAGAAAGTTATGATAATATACAAAAGATAAAACAAAAAATACAGAAAGCTTTAAGGCTTAATCGTAATTTTACAAAGTATGAAGAACAATATATTGATACATGGATAAAAGATTATAAATATGAATTTAATATAATTGAGGAAGCTTTAAAAAGAACAGTTGCAAAGTCAAATCCTTCACTAAAATATGTAGATGCAATACTTACAAGTTGGCATAAGAAAGGATATAAGACATTAGAAGATATTAAAAATGGAGAAGAAAATGTTGTACAAGCTAAAGAAGTTTCAACAAAATCTAAACCTAAATATAAAAATTATGAGCAAAGAGAGTATGAAGATATTGAGACTTTTTATGATAATATATAAAATAGGAGGATTTTGCTATGGATAATAGTATATATAGAGAAATCAAAAGGGAATATGATTTAAAAAGACAAATAGCAATAGATAAATCAAAAAGATATAAACAAGAAATTTATGCAAAATATCCTATTTTAGAGGAGATAGAAAATGAAATAAATATGATTGCTTTAAAAACTACTAAAACAATACTTAATTCAGATGAATTAACAAGACTAGTAGAACAAGAAAACTTAGCTTTAAAATTAGATAAACTAAAGAAAAAATATGATAGAGAACTAAAGAAGATTGGAATAACTAGAGATGATTTTGAGGCAAAATTTGAGTGTGAAAAATGTAAAGATACAGGTGTAGTATTAAATAATAATAACTATAGTATGTGTAATTGTTTTTCTCAGGCAATGATAAATGAAACATATAAGCAAGTAAATATGTATAAATTAGATGAAGAAAACTTTGAAACATTTGATTTAGGATATTATTCTAAGATACCCGATAAACAAAAATATGGTATAGAGAAATCCCCTATGGAAAATATAGAAAATATAAGAAAAATTGCATATAATTTTTCTAAGAATATAAATGATCCTAGTCAAAAGAATTTACTTTTTGTTGGAAATACTGGTCTTGGTAAAACATTTCTTGCTAATTGTATTGCAAGTGAGGTAATTAATGTAGGAAAGACTGTGGTATATCAAACAGCACCAGTGCTAATGGATAAAGTAATTGAATATAAATTTTCATATAATAAGACTGGTATAGAAAAGGAACAATATGATAAGATATTTAATGTGGATTTACTAATTATTGATGATCTTGGTACTGAGACTATGAGTAATAATAAATTTACAGAACTTTTTAATATTATTAATACAAGGCTTTTAAAGAATAAAAAAATGCTTATTTCTACAAACCTTACTTTAAAAGAACTATATAAAGAATATGATGAAAGAGTAATGTCAAGACTTATTGGAAGCTTTACAATTTGTAAATTTATTGGAGAAGATATAAGACTTAAAAAGAAAAAAATATATGGTTAAATATTGCAGGTGATTACTAGTGAGTAATCACCTTTTACTATATAAGTCCTAACACAAAAGATTACATAATATTTGACTTTTGCTTGAAAATATGCTATAATATATAAGTAGTAGGGGTGATGAATATGATTAAATTAAAAATATATAAAGTAAATGGAAAAGTAGAAGTAAAAGTAGTAGAAAGAGTTGAAGTAAAATTAGATAATTTAAAAATTAAAATATCTGCTATAACTATATAATTGGGGCTTTGGCTCTTTTTTTTTGCTTTTTTTGCAAAAAAATATTTAATATGATATAATAATATGGATTTTTTTATATAATTCTGCAAAAAATAATTTTTAAGGAGGAGTCTTAATTGAAAAATTTTGAAATTAAAGTAAAAGTACTTGGAAATTATGCTCCAAATTTAAAAAGTATAAAAAAATACCCTTGTTCAGGATATTATATAAAAGGATTAGATAAACCTATAATACTTGATTTAGGTGTTGGAATATTACCAAAACTTTTTAAGGAGTTAAAGAAAAATAATGAAAATATATATAATACTATATTAATTATTTCACATAATCATATAGATCATTCTTTTGATATGATACCACTTAGTTTTTTACTTTTAAAAAGAAAATTACTTGATAAAAACAATAAAAAAGTAAAAATTTTTTTACCTAAAAGGAGTATGATATATACCTATGTAAAATTGTTTTCAAATGTATTTGATTTTCATGTTATAAATGAAGATACAACATTTGAAATAAATGGTTATAATTTTAGCTTTTGTCAAGCTGAGCATAGGGGGGAATCATATGCAACAAAAATAGAAAAAGGTAAAGATAATTTTGTATATACTTCAGATATGGCATATGCATCAAGAAAAATTAGAAGTTTTTGTAAAAATTCCAATTGTGCATTGATTGATTCAGGGCATCCAAACAAAGATAGTGCCAAAACATTACCTGGTTATCATGGAAAAACTCAAGAAATAGTAGAAGATCTAATAGATAGTGGAGTAAAAAAGATACTTGCATCACATCTTAAGACTTCTTTAAAGGATGAAGACTATATTAGAGTATTTCCAAAAGATTATAATATTTTACTTGCAAAAATTAATAATGAATATGATATTTTATAATACTAAAAAACAGTATCTATAAGGAGGAAAAAAATGAAAAAAATCAAAAATTTTCTTATCAGCTTAAGTCGGGATGAAAAAATAGTTAAACTTAAAATTTTTGCTTTGATTGCATTTGTATTGATTTCTTTTTTAATATGTTATTTTGAATTTTTTAAACAGTTTGGTATAAGTTTATGGATTTTATGTTTAGTAATTTTAGCAATTATAGAAATTTTAGGTACATTAAGTAATTATGATGAAGATACTATTATGGAAAATAGTTTGCTAAATATTATATTAAGTGATTATAGCCCAGTATGGTGGGTTATTGTATTATTTATGCTTTTTATAGTTAGATTTTCCTTTAAATATTTGTTGAGAAATACAATTATAAATATTATAGTAAGTTTAATAGTATTTATATTATCTGACAAATTAGCAAAATATATTAATATACATTTTAAGAAAAAAATAAAAGAATAAAGTAGAAAAGGCACTTCAATTCGAAGTGCCTTTTTATGTATTCAATAGAACTGTCATGTGTTAGAATATTGACATTTTATAATAGCAATGATATAATATCTGCAAACTTTATTAATTTTAAAAGATTATTTTAAAAGATTATGGAGGATAGCATGAAGAAAAGTAAGAGAACTTCTAAAAAAATCAAAAATTTATTGATTTATTTAAGTAATAGTGAATACTTTTTAAAGATGATTTGTTCAATTTTAATGATTATGTCTGTTTTAGGAATATTTAATAATTTTATTTTTGAAGATAAGTCTATTTTTGCTATAATTATCGCTTTATTAATAGTTATATTCTCAGAAACTGTAGTTATTTGTTATACAATAAAAGAGACTGATAATGAAGTTATTAGGAAAAACAAATTAAGATATGTATTATTTAGTAAGAGAAATCCTATATCACTTACTTTAATAATCTTTTTTGTTATAATTGATTGTATAATAAATGATACTATTTTTTATTATTTAAAATTGGGAAGTGGAGCAGTTAATTTTTTTATTAGAGCTTTTGTTTTTTTTATTATTTTAGTAATCTTCATTGCTTTTGAAGAAAAGATTTTAAAGAAAATAAACGAAAAATATAGAAAAAAATTAAAATAGGAATGGAGAAAAAATGAGACAAAGCTTAAGAATATCTAATAAATTTAAGAATTTGATGTTATATTTATGTGATAATTTAAAGTTTATAATATGTTATATTATACTAATGGAAATTATCTTCATTTGGGTTATTTTCAGTAATAATAAAATTTTTGATTGCCTATTTTGTATTATGATGGAGGGATTTTTTATTATTAGCACCATAAGAATAACTGACAAAATAACAATAAAAAGAAATAAATTAAGACATGTAATATTTAGTAGTTTTACTCCCATTATATATCCATTAATATTATTGGTTACGTATATCGATATTTCAGTATATAATATTATAGCATATTTATTTAATTTTTCACTGAATATAGAAAAAAATGGAAAGTATATACTTCTATTTATTATTGTATATGTAATATCAGTGTTAATATCGATAATTTTATCAACATTAATAGCAAAAAAATATAAAAAGAAGTTAATTAGAAAAAGTGATAATGATCTAAAAATAATATGCAAATAATTAGTGAAAGGAAAATGAGTGATGATGCGGAATAAAAGAATAAGTAACAAGTTAAGAAACATAGTAATATATTTATGTAATAATAATATATTCCTTATGTTATATGCTATATTTCTTTTAGGATTAGCTATTTCAAGTTTTTTATATAACTTTAATAATAAAATGAGATTTTTATTTTTTATAGTAGCAGAAATAGGGATAATTATTGAGACTATAAAAGGAAATGATAAAGTAAAAGATAATAAATTAATATATGTAATACTTAGTAGAAAATATCCTGTTTTATATCCTCTAATTATGTTAAGTGTTAATTTTTCTTATGTTTTTATAATTATTTTTTATTTTATTAATTTAAGTGATATTATTTGTATAATAGTTTATATAGTTATTCTATGTATATTAATTTTATTACAAATATATTTAACTAAAGAAATAAATAAATATTTCAGATGCAAATTGAAGTGATTTTTATATGATAGTATATGTTCTAGAAGAAAATAAGGCACCATAGATGTAGTTTCTATGGTGCTACTTTTATAAATAAATATTATCTTTTCTAGTTTCAAGATTTAATAATTGTTGATATAGCTCTTCTTCTTTTTCAGATATATCTATAGGCATGTCTATATGTATTTTAAGATTTAGATTTCCTCTATCCCCATTTTCATCTATATAACCTTTATTAGGTACTGTGACAATTTCTCCATCTCTTAAATGTTTTGGAAGAGAGACAAATAATTTTTCATCCATTACTTGAAGTTTATATTTACCTCCAAGTGCTGCTATTGCAGGAGTGATTTCAATTTCTTTTTCTAAATCTACGCCATCTAAGCTAAAGTCTGAGTCATCTGTTAGTCTTACATTTATTATTAAATCACCATTTTTTCCACCATTTTTACCAGGATTGCCTAAAGCTGCTAAACGAATTTTATCTCCGCTTTTTATTCCTATAGGAACTTTTACTGAAAATGTTCTCATGCCAGCTTTAAAAGCTTTAATTGCAATTTTCTTTTCAACTCCAAAGTATCCTTCTTCTAAAGTTACATCTAAATGAGTTATAATATCAGTTCCCTTAATAGGTTTCTTTTTAGTTTGATTAGTGCTTTCTTGCTTTTTATCTAATGTTTCAGTTTTATTTTCCTCTTCATTATTTTCTTTCTTAAATCCAAGAATAGTAGTAAGTAAATCATTAAAAGCATTTACGCCAGATTTAAATTCATATTTTACATTAGATAAACTTGAGTTAGAATCAACAAATCCATATCCTAGTCTTGCTACTTGTCTGTCATATTTTTTTCTTTTTTCTTCGTTTGATAGTGTAGCGTAAGCTTCATTTACATCTTTGAATTTTTCTTCTGCCTCAGGGCTTTTGTTTGTATCTGGATGATATGCTTTGGCAAGTTTTCTATAATTTAATTTTATTTCTTGAAGTGGTGTCTTTCTTGACACACCTAATATCTCATAATAGTTTTTGTATTTCATATATTACCCCTCTAAAAACTAATTGTTTCAACTTTTTTACATTATATCATATTTGAATGAAATTTCAAGAACTTTGACTTGCTTTTTTATTTTTTTTCCTGTATAATAAGGTTGTAAAAAATGGAGGTATGAATAAATGGACATTAATGATGAAAACTTTTTATCGGCACAAAAAATTGTACCAGTAAAAATAGAAGATGAAATGAAAAAATCATACATAGACTATGCCATGAGTGTAATTGTATCACGTGCTTTGCCTGATGTAAGAGATGGAATGAAACCAGTACATAGAAGAATACTATATGTAATGAATGAGTTATCCCTATGGCCTGAGAAACCATTTAGAAAATCAGCAAGTATTGTTGGTGACGTTATGGGTAATTATCATCCACATGGTGACGCTGCAATATATGACGCCTTAGTTCGTTTATCTCAGGACTTTTCTTTAAGATACCCACTTGTAAATGGACATGGTAACTTTGGTTCTATAGATAACGATCCACCAGCTGCCATGAGGTATACAGAAGCAAAGCTTTATAAAATATCACTTGAAATGCTTGCAGATCTAGATAAGGAAACTGTAGATTTTGTACCAAACTATGATGAAAGATTAAAGGAGCCATCTGTATTACCAGCAAAATTACCAAACTTGTTAATAAATGGTTCTTATGGTATAGCTGTTGGTATGGCATGTAATATTCCAACACATAATTTAACTGAAGTTATAAATGGAACTATAGCACAACTTGAAAATCCTGATATAACTAATGAAGAACTTATGGAATATATTAAAGGACCTGATTTTCCAACTGCTGGTATAATTGTTGGTAAAGAAGGTATAAAAAATGCATATACTACAGGTAGAGGTAAAGTATGTGTAAGAGCTAAAGCTGAAATTGAAGAAGATAGTAGAGGAAGATACAAAATTATAGTTACAGAAATACCATATCAAGTAAATAAAGCAGCTTTAGTAGAAAATATTGCAAAATTAGTTCAAATTAAGACTATTGAGGGTATATCTGATTTAAGAGATGAATCTGATAGAGAAGGTTTAAGAATTGTAATTGAATTAAAAAGAGATGCAAATCCAAATGTAGTTTTAAATATGTTATATAAACATACACAATTACAAACTACACAAAGTATGTTAATGCTAGCACTAGTCGATGGACAACCAAAGGTACTTACATTAAGAGAAATACTAGGTGAGTATATAAAACATAGAGAAAATGTAATTGTTAGAAGAACAAAATTTGATTTAAGAAAAGCAGAAGCTAGACTTCATATTTTAGAAGGTTTAAGAATTGCTCTAGATCATATAGATGAAATAATTAGAATAATTAGAGAATCTTATGATAATGCACAGCAAAGGCTTATGGAAGCTTTTGGACTTTCTGAAATTCAAGCTACAGCAATTCTTGAAATGAAACTTAGAACATTACAAGGATTACAAAGAGAAAAAATTGAAGATGAGTATAACAATTTAGTTGAATTGATTAAGCATTTAAAAGAAATACTTGCTTCAGAAGAACTTGTAAAAAATATAATTAAAGAAGAATTACTAGAAATAAAAAATAATTATGGAGATGAAAGAAGAACAGCTATAACACATGGTGAAGGAGATATAGATATTGAAAGCCTTATAAAAGAGGAAACTAATGTTGTTACTATAACTCACTTTGGATATGTAAAAAGAATAGCAGCAGATGTATATAGAAGCCAAAAACGTGGTGGAAAAGGTTTAACTGCTATGAATACACGTGAAGAAGATTTTGTTGAGCATCTATTTGTTACATCTACACATAACTATATTATGTTCTT
This sequence comes from uncultured Clostridia bacterium, assembly GCA_948562205.1. Lineage (GTDB taxonomy): Bacteria > Bacillota > Clostridia > TANB77 > CAG-465 > CAG-465. Next base: position 31,857 of record CAOYAN010000022.1, read on the forward strand.
TACTACAACTGGTAGGGCTTTTAGACTAAAAGCTTATGAATTACCAGAAGCTAGTAGAACTGCTAAGGGAACTGCAATAGTAAATTTATTACAACTTGCACAAGGTGAAAAAATTGCTGCAGTTATTCCAGTTGCAGACTATAATGCAGACTTATATGTTCTTATGGCTACACGTAATGGACTTATCAAGAAAACAAAACTTTCTGAATATAGCAATATTAGAAAAACTGGTATTCAAGGTATTACATTAAAAGAAGATGATGAGTTAATTGATGTAAGACTTACAGATGGATCTAATGATGTTGTAATGGTAACAAAGAGTGGACTTTCTATAAGATTTACTGAAGAAGATGTAAGATCTGTTGGTAGAACATCTATGGGAGTTAAAGGTATAACTTTATCAAAAGATGACAAAGTTATTGGAATGGAACCAATTAGTGATGAAAATGGTTATATTTTAGCAATAACTGAAAATGGTTTTGGTAAGAGAACTGAAGTTGAAGAATATAGACGTCAAGGTAGAGCAGGTAAAGGAGTTTTAACTTATAAAACTACTGCTAAAACAGGTCATATTATTGGAATAAAAATTGTTAATGATACTGATGATGTAATGATGATTACAGATACAGGTGTTGTAATTAGAATTAATGTAAAGGATATAAGTGTACTTGGTAGAAATACTCAAGGTGTTACATTAATGAGAACATCAGATGGTGGAAAAGTTATGAATATAGCTAAGATTCCTAAGACTGATGAGGTAGAATTAACAGAAGAATAATTAAAAGAGCAAGAAGTGATTAATTCATTTCTTGTTTTTATTTCAAAAAGTTGACATAATATTAAAAATGTGATATACTTTTAATTGTAACGTGTAGTAAAATAAAAAATAATTTTTTTAAGAGGAGGATCACTATGATCAAGAAAACTATGCATGTAATTAACGTTTTTAACAAACCTAAGAAAGGATTCACTTTTGCTGTAAAAGAGAAAGTCGGCGTGTACCATGTATTTGATGCTCGCAGTGAATTTTTGATACAGGAGCGGAAGCTTGCTCAGCAGGACTTGGGTGATAAGGAGACAGCGGATCTGTATGAGGAAGTCTACAAAATGATGGAAGCTTCCTATTGCAGAAAAGGTAATATCTTTGAATTCTTTGATCCTAATTGCCAGGAGTACGAAGATCTTGATGTTTTACTTTATCGTAAAGGTAAAGGATATAAGGAATATACCTATACGGGTTCTTCCTGTATAATAAAGCATGTTCCGACACTCAAGATGGTAAAGAAGTCCGAAGAGTATTCTGAGATGCTTGCAAAAGAGATCTTGAGAACTTCTCTGATCGGCGAGATTGAGAATATGATCCATATTTCACCAGATGGGGTCTCAACAATCGTGGAAACTAACTACGAGGTAACTCCAGAGTTTTTGGAGAATGACGACTATCATCTTTTCTGCATCGAGAAACCATACAAATGGAGGGGAACCAATAAAACTCTTGTCATTAAGAAGGCGGCAATAAGTGATTTTGCCAAAGATGGAGTACTTCCGATTGCTGTACCAAAAGAAGTGGCAGGAATTGTCATCGGTAAAGGTGGCAGGTGTACCAAGGAGATGGCGAAATCTCTTGGCCTTAAATATATTGACGTAAAGGCCTACTAAAAGTAACAAAACGTTGGGGAAAAACCTTCCCCAACGTTTCAGAGTGTAGACAAACCCCACTTTTTGAAAGTGAGGTTTGTTTGCTAAAAAC
>CAOYAN010000023.1 GCA_948562205.1 uncultured Clostridia bacterium
ATAGCAATTATTGGAATAGTTGTTGGAGTTAGAATAATTAATACAAATAAAAAGAGACATAAAAAGGTAACAAAAAAATAGTACAAAAACAATAAGAATAATGCTATTTAAGATTTCTTAAGAAACGCCAATTAGGCGTTTCTTTTTATATGTATTTTAAATTAACATAAATATATTGATTTTATAGTCAAATTATGGTATAATAATATAGATGTTGAAGGGACGAGTAGAAATAAACACTGCTTCAAGAGAGAACTAGTCGTGGCTGTAAACTAGTTTAAGTAAGAATATTTTGAAGACTACCCCTGAGTCTGTAGGAAACTACCGTTGATTTCGTACAATCTTAATGAAGTTAAAATATAGGGTGGAACCGTGCAAATAATAATTTGTACCCCTATAGGCAAAAAATGTATTTGTCTATAGAGGTACATTTTTTGAAAATATTTAATTTTATTAAAGGAGTGTGGTTTTTATGCCAAAGTTTGTAAATAATAATAATGAAGTTTTTGAAAGTGAGCTTGATTTGCAAGTATTAAGACATACTGCATCTCATATAATGGCTCAAGCAATTAAAAGATTATGGCCTGATGCAAAACTTGCAATAGGTCCTGCAATTGATACAGGTTTTTACTATGATATTGATTTAGATTATAGATTATCCGAAAACGATTTAGTAAAAATTGAAGAAGAAATGAAAAAAATTATTAAAGAAAATTTAAAAATTGAAAGTTTTAAGCTTTCAAGAGATGAAGCAATTAACTTTATGAAATCAAAAAATGAAGATTATAAAGTAGAACTTATTGAAGATTTAGGAGAAGATGAGGAGTTATCTTTTTTTAAACAAGGTGAATTTACTGATTTATGTGTTGGACCTCATATGACATATACAAAAGCGTTAAAAGTATTTAAATTATTCAATGTAACAGGGGCATATTGGAGGGGTGACGAACATAATAAAATGTTACAAAGAATTTATGGTACTGCTTTTGCAACAAAAGAGGATTTAGAAAAATATTTATCAGATTTAGAAGAAGCAAAGCAAAGAGATCATAGAAAATTAGGTAAGGAATTAGAACTATTTATGACTCATGAACTTGTAGGTTCTGGTCTACCAATGTATTTACCAAACGGCTCAACTATAAGAAGAATACTTGAAAGATATATTGTAGATAAAGAAGTTGCTATGGGGTATAATCATGTATATACACCATCTCTTGCAAATGTAGAATTATACAAAACTAGTGGACATTGGGATCATTACAAAGATGATATGTTCCCTGTTATGGAAATAGGTAGTGAGAAACTTGTTTTAAGACCAATGAATTGTCCTCATCATATGTTAGTATATAAAAATAAATTACATTCATATAGAGATTTACCAATAAGAATAGGTGAACTTGCTCATGATTTTAGATATGAAGACAGTGGTGCTGTATGTGGTCTTGAAAGAGTAAGAGAAATGTGTCAAAACGATGCTCATTTATTTGTTAGACCTGATCAAATAAAAGAAGAATTTAAGAAAGTTGTTGAACTAATACTTTCTGTATATAAAGATTTTGGATTTACCGATTATAAGTTTAGATTATCTCTAAGGGATAAAAATAATAAAGAAAAGTATTTTGATGATGATGAAATGTGGGAGAGAGCAGAATCACAGCTTAGAGAAATACTTGTAGAACTTGGAGTAGATTTTTATGAGGCAGAAGGTGAAGCTGCATTTTATGGACCTAAATTAGATGTACAAATAAAATCAGCAGTAGGTCATGATGTTTCTGTATCTACTTGTCAACTTGACTTTTTATTACCAGAGAGATTTGAGCTTGAATATATAGGTGAAGATGGTAAACCACACAGACCTGTTGTAATCCATAGAGCAATTCTTGGATCAATGGATAGATTTATGTGCTTCTTAATTGAAGAAGTTAAAGGTGCTTTTCCACTTTGGCTTGCTCCTGTTCAAGCAAAAATATTACCTATTTCAGAAAATGAAGTAGAATATGCAAATAGTATAAGGGAAATATTATTACAAGATGGATATAGAGTTGAGACAGATAGTAGCAATGAAAAAATAGGATATAAAATACGTAATGCACAACTTCAAAAGATACCATATATGTTAGTACTTGGCGCTAAAGAAAAAGAAGAAAATAAAATTTCTATTCGTATGAGAAATGGTGATAAAAAAGATAATGTATCAATTGAAGAGCTATTAGAAGAACTAAGAGAAAATAGTAGATTAAGTAAATAAAAATTAGAACCTGTAACTATATGTTATGGGTTCTTAAAATTTATTCTAAAACTACTTGAAAAATGTTTTTATAAATGATACTATAAATATGTAATCAAAGAAAAAAGAAAGGAAAAGAATTATGGTAACTAAAAGTAATATAAGTATGAATAAACTACACACACACACACACACAACTAATATTTAAAAACACAAGAAAAAATAAAATAACAAGGGCAGATTATGTCTTAAAATATATACACTGATACTAGAGATAGTACCAGTGCTTTTTGCGTATAAAAAACAAAGATAATAGGTTGTGGAGTCTTGAACAATAAGTAGTTATCAAAAGATTAAAATAGTATAGTATATAAAAATAGGAGGAAAGTTGTTATATGAAAACAATTAACAATAAGAAAAAGAAAAAAGAAAATAAGATAAAAAGAAAGATATCAATATTTACAGTAATGCTATGGTTATTCTTAGTTACAACTATTACAACAGTTGTAGTAAGTAGTACAAAAAAAACAAATGCATTAGAAGTAGACGATGAAAACTGGAATATAAGTCTTGTAATGTATGATAGAAGTAGTGACATGCCAAATAAAGGTATAACAGAGTTTACATGGAATGCAGAAAAAGGAAATGAAACAAAAGAGTTAGTTATGCAAATAAATTATGTATGTACAACAAATAAAGGATATAAACCTGGAGAAATAGAGCTAACAATACCAGGAATATCAAAGGATAGTTTTAGTGAGTATTGGAGGAATTATGAGGAGTATTATAGTGGTGAATATCTAGAATTCTATGATTATTTTTTAAATAATAATATAGCTATATCAGCAGATAAATATATTGATGTAAATAAAAAATATGATTTCACTTATATTTATGATAAAGAAAATAATATATATACATTTACAAATAACAAAGAGATAACAGAAAATGAACATTTTGAGGGATCAATACAAATAGTATATAATTTAGAACCAAAATTTAAAATAGAGACAAATTTAGAATATAGAGCAAAAATAAAAGAAGATATAAAAGGTGCAGAAGAAATAATAACAAAAGAGTCAAATATATGCAGTTTTAATTATACATCAATAAAAAAAGATTATAGTTTAAGTTTAGGTACAAATGTAGCACCACAAATGGATTATACAAAAATCGAGGATATATTAGATAATTATTATTGGGTAAGATATCATTTTTCTCCTTATAGTAGTAGTCTTGATAAAGTAATTTTGGCTTATGGAGAAGATAATTTATCAATAGATAATGCTAATAATCGTGGAAAAGAAGGCAATTGTATAAAAGAAGAGTTACCAGAGGAATGTGTATTATATGATAATAATTTAAAAAAAGTAGAACCAAGAGAAAACAATACATATTATTATCTAAAAGGAAATGAATATTATTATGTAGGATATCCAAAGAGTAAATATGACATAGGAGATAGTGTAACAAATACAGCAGAGCTTTGGGGAAGATATGAAGATGAAGAAAAAATACAAAAACTAGATGATGTAAGTAAAACAGTAATACTTAAAGAATTTGATTTTGAATATACTGGTAAATTATATAATATAACTAAAAAATCCAAAATAGAAGAAAAATTGTATAAGAATAATATTAATATGAAATTTTGTGATTGGTTAATGAAAGCAATAGCATTTAATACAGGAGATAAAATGGATGTAGAAATAGGAGATGATATTTTATATATAACAAGAGAAAATGGAGAAGTAACAAGGTTAAATGATGATGAGTATTATTTTAGTTATATAAATATACCAGTATTTTATACATATGATGAAAACAGTAAGAAAAAAGGAGAGGCATTAATAGGATATGATTACGAAGTACAAATAAGATGTAAAGAGACAAATGAATATGTGACATATGAAACAGGAGTAACAGAAAATAAAAAAAGAGAAATTGTTTTTTATACTGGAGAAGTGCAAGGAATAAAGATTATAATAAAGAATTTAGATAAAACATTATATGATGGAGAATTAGAAGTTTCACTTTGTATATACCCAAAAGATTGTGATGCTGGTGCTCTTTATAACTTTAATTATTTACAAGTATATAATAAAGATAGTGATGGAAATAGAATTCTTGCAAACGAAGTAGAATCTGATAGCTATAGTACGCCATCAACATTAAAAATAGCAGAATATGATATGGATACATATGAAAAATATATGCAAAGGAGTTATAGTAAAAAGGAAATAGAAGATGGAGAATTTGAGCTTAATACCTCAAAAACTAGTCGTATAAAAAATAATAATGTAGAAAATGAAAAGTATGAAGTAGAATATAGTATATATAGTGATTTGTATATAAATTATTATGAGGTAGATAAGGATTGTATAATAAAGCAATATGATATATTACCTTTAGGTGTTAATCTTTCAAGTAATAAAGAAGATATAATAAATTCAATAAAAAGTAAAGATATACTTCCATTTAGAGATTTAAGTTTAAAAGATGGTACAAAATTTTCTACAGAGAAAGAATTATTAGAATATATAAAGGAAAATATGACAGTAGAAATAGATTACGACTATAGAGAAAGTGGAAGAACAAAAATAAGTATAATATATAATTTAAATGAAATAAAATGGCCTACCACATTAAAAAATAAAATGATGAAAATAGGAGTAGTGTTAAATACAGAAATACCATATGATAGTATATCAGAATATGGAGCAAAATATATAAATTATGTATATACAATGTGGAATAATCAAGAATATGACTATAACTATACAAATAATTATGATTATCAATATCATGTAACAAAAGATGAAGGCTACTCTGACTCACTTGCAAGAGATATAGATAATGATGGAGATACTACAGAACAATTAGCATATGCTTTTAACACATTAAACATAACCCATGCGGTAGCATCTAAACAATCAGTTATACAACAAATAAGAACAGATAGAACAAATGGAGCTTTCATATCAGATAAGGCAGAGGTAAATGTAGGAGGAAAATATACATATAAGTTAAAGGTTACAACAGGAGCAAATAGTTTAAAAGATCTTATTATTTATGATACATTAGAGACAATAGTAGATGAAAGTGGAAATGAGATAAGTAGTGGATGGAAAGGTAAACTTTTAAATGTAGATACATCATATGCAATGTCAAAAGGATATGCACCTAAAGTATATTATTCAGAGGAGAAAAATCCAGGAAAGTTAACAGAAGTACCAGAAAGATGGATGGAACTGACAGATGAAGTTGATAAAACTACAGTAAAATCAATATGTGTAGATTTAAGATATAAAGAAGATGGAAGTGAAATGGCGCTTTCATCAAGTAATGTAGTATTTGTACTAATAAATATGCAAGCATCAGAAGATGATACTATAATCTCATCAGCAAATAATATGTTTAAAACAAATTGGAGAGCAATAGATCCAAAAGGAGAAATAATAGATAATGTAGAGGGAATATATTCAAATCAGCTAAATGTTAATATATATAAGTTAGAGAATGTAAAAAAAGTAATAACTGGAAAGAAAACATGGAAAGATGATTGGCAGTATATGTCTTATAGACCTAAAAGTATAACAGTAAAGCTATTACAAGATGGAATAGAATATATGAGAAAAGAAGTAACAGAAGAAGATAGTGTAGGTTCTTATAAAGAAGAGTGGGCTTATACATTTGAAGATGTACCAGTATATAAAAATGATAAGTTAGAAGAATATGAATATAGTGTAGAAGAGGTAGAAGTACCAATGTATGAAACAATATATGATGGGTACAATATTACTAATAAATTAAAGACCGTAGATATGGAAATAGAAAAAATATGGGAAGATAATGATAATGAAAAAGGATTAAGACCTCAACATTTATTAATAAAAATATATGATGGAGAAAAAATTGTAGATTCTGCATGGCTTGATGGTTGTAATGAATATTTTGGCTTAAAGAAAACAATAAGCTTACCAATGTATAGAGAAGATGGAAGTAAAATAGAATATAGAATAGATGAAGAAGTGCCTAAAAATTTAAACTTTGTTGCAGCTGGAGAATGGATTACAGATCCAAACTTTAGTACTGAAGACGGTCTAGATCAATATAATAAACATTATGTTAAAAAAATAGATGGATATACAGTAACTAATAAATACATAGATAAAGATGAAAAAATAAAGATAACAGGACAAAAAATATGGGAAGACAATGATAATAAAGCTTTAAAAAGACCAGATAATGTAATATTGCAGATAAAGGAAGGTGAAGAAGTAGTAAGTGAGGGAATAGCTAGTCAAAGTACAAATTGGAGCTGTGAATTTGAAGTACTAAAATATGATGAATTAGGAAATGAGAGAAGTTATTATATAGATGAGAGAACAACCCCTAAATTTTATGAAAAAGAGTTAACAAATGATTTAACAGTAACAAATAAATTTAAAGTACCAGATGAAAAAGTAAAAATACTTGCAGTAAAACTTTGGGAAGACTTTAATGATAAGTATGAAAAAAGGCCAAAAAGTGTTGTATTACAAGTATTTAATAAAGATGGATTGGTAGCTGAGAAAAAAGTAACTGATAGAGATAACTTTAGATATGAATTTGAAGTACCAAGATATGATGATTTAGGTAATGAAATTGAGTATAGAGTAGATGAAAAATATACAGATGAAAACTATGAAAAAAGGATATCAGGATATACAGTAATAAATAAATGTATATATGAACCAGAAGTTGATACATCTGATATTAATGTATTCGTTTATGTAATAATTTTCTGTATATCAATAATTGGTATAGTTTATAGTATAATTTTAAAAAATAACAAGCAAATGGTAAGTGATAAAAAATAGGTAAAATTATATAAGTTAAATGTATAAAAAAAGCAAATTATAGTATTTTTTTTGTATATATAACCTTTTTTAAACAAATGTTAAAAATCTCTTGATTTTTTATTTTATATTATATATAATTTAGTTGTAATATGATTATATATCATCATATTTTACAAATGAAAAAATATAAGAATCAATAGGAGGTAGAAAATGGATATATTAAAAATTTCAGCAAAATCAAGCCCAAATTCTGTTGCAGGTGCTATAGCTGGACTAGTAAAAGAAAACGGAAAGGCAGAAATGCAAGCAATAGGAGCAGGGGCAATAAACCAAGCAATAAAAGCAGTAGCAATTGCAAGAGGATTCGTAGCACCAACTGGTGTTGAACTAGTATGTTCACCTGCTTTTACAGAGGTTACAATTGATAATGAAGAAAAAACAGGTATCAAATTTGTTGTTGAACCTAAATTATAATTAAAAAATATAGGACTCAAAAAGATAAAAAAAACTATCTTTTTGGGTTTTTCTATGATATAATTTTATCACATGTGAAATACTAATAAAAAAGTAGGTGATATAATGAGTGCTAAAATTATAAATTCTCACAGGTATAAAAAAACTACAAGAAAGAAAGCTAATATAAAAAAAGAGCAAAAGTATAAATATTTAAATAGTAAAAAGAAAAATGATTTAAAATATATAAAACAAAAAAAGAAAAAAGAAAAAAAGATGTTAAATATTGAGAGTTCAAGATTAAATGAGTCAAAAAATAATGTAAATAATTTACTTGGTATAGATAGAACGCTAAGAGGAAGTAATATTTATATTCCTAAATCTTTTTTAATAATTTGCCTTGTTTTATGTATAGTTATTATAGCATTTATATCTAAGAAAATTGTAAAGGTAGAAGAGTCTCCAATTGTAAAAGTTTTTTCAAGTAAAGAGGATGCTAGTAAAAAATTTGTAAAAGATTATGATTTAAGAGTTGGAATTTCAGGGTTAGATACAACAGATTTATTAACAAGTAAAAATGTTGTTTTAAAGGAATTAGAAAAGTTTACTACTAAAAGGCTTATTAAAGTGGATAGTAATTATAAAATAGAATATGTAGGTGCAAAAACAATAGATAAGATATCAAATAAAGAATATAATGTGCTTTTAAATGATAAATCAAATATTTCTATATTAGATATAAAAAATTCTGTTGATAAAATAAAAAACACTAAAAATAATAGTATTTATTATAAATATATAAATAATGTAGAAAGTATAGAAGAAATTTCTAAAAAACAATTTAAAATAAAACTTTTAAAAGATGATCCATATTTTGTGTATGTGTTAGATTTTCCAATTTATTCTAGTGATGAAAATTATGAATATAAAGTTGGAAGTTTAGATGGTAGTAATATTTTATTTGAAAGATTTAATTTAAAAAGTACAATTAAAAGTATTAATTTAAAAAATTATAATGATACAGATAAGATGGTTGAAGCTTTTAGAGATGGTAAAATTGATATGTTTTTTGCTTCATCAAATAATGCTATGCAATTAATTGGAAAACATGAATCAAATATTAAAAAATATAGAAATGGAGAAACCATTTTTATTTTAGGAAATAAGAATTCAAAAATTTATAGTAAAAAGGAAATAAGAAAAGCAATAGTATATTCTCTAAATAGAGAGGAAATTGTAAGAGAGGTAAATAGTAACTATGGTGAGATAATAGATCTACCATTTATATATTCTAACATAAAATATAAATATGACATATATGGAGCATCTAATGTTTTACTTGCAAATTCATGGGAAAAAGATAGTGATGGAATATTTAAAAAAGAAGAAGATGAAAATGTTATAAGAGCTGAGATAAATCTTCTTGTAAATAGTGAAGATGCATCTAAAATGAAAATTGCAGAGAAAATAAAAGATATGTGTTATAAATCAGGAGTTTTAATAAATATACAAAGTTTATCACAAGATGAGATTTCAAATAAAGTACAAAATAAAGATTACGATATTGTCTTGGCAGATGTTTTAATAGATAATATACCTGATACATTATATTTACAAGAATATTTAAATATAAATGAAGAAACAAATAATGCACTATTACAAGTAAGTAGTTCTAATATAGAGAACTTACAAACAAATATAGAAAATTTACAAAATGTATTATCTGAAGAAGTAGCATGTATTGGAATACTAGCAAGAAATATAAATGTAGTATATCAAAAAGATATTACAGGCTTTGATAATATTAGATATTTTAATATTTTTGAAAATATAGAAAATGTAGGTAAATTAAATGATAGAATAGGAGATTAGAATATGGAATTTAAGGGGATATTAAAAAAAATAATTAATAATGCAAAAAGTGATATAAAACTTATTGCAATACCAGAGTCTAGTGATCTAAGAGTACTTAAAGCTGTAGAAATAGTAACAAATGAAAATATTGCAAAAATTGTTCTTATAGGGAATAAGGAAGAGATACTAAAAAAATGCAATGATAATAATATATCAATAAAAGATGATAATGTTATATTTAGAGATCCACTAAAAGATGAAAAAAAGGAAGATTATGTAAATACATTATATGAATTAAGAAAAGAAAAAGGAATGACTAAAGAGAAGGCAAATGAGCTTATATTAGATAATGTATATTTTGCTACAATGCTTGTAAACTCAAGTGAGGTTGATGGAATGGTAAGTGGAGCAATTCACTCAACTTCAGATACATTAAGACCAGCATTACAAATAGTAAAAGCAAGAGAGGGTGTAAATACTGTATCATCATTTTTCTTAGTTGAATCTCCTGATAAAACTCTTGGATATGATGGCTCATTTATTTTTTCCGACTGTGGACTTATAGAATTTCCAACAAAGGAACAAATGGTAGATATTGCAATAGCCTCAACTGAGAGCTTTAAAATGCTTATAGGAAATACACCTAAAGTTGCATTTTTATCATATTCAACTAAAGGTAGTGCTAAAAATGAAGCAATAGATAAAGTCGTAAATGCTATAGAAATTTTAAAAACTAGGGATGTTGATTTTGAATTTGATGGTGAACTTCAATTAGATGCTGCACTAATTCCTGAGGTTGCAAAATTAAAAGCACCTAAAAGTAGTGTTGCAGGGTATGCTAATGTTCTTATATTTCCAAATTTAGAGGCCGGAAATATTGGATATAAGATAGCTCAAAGGTTTGGTAGAGCAACAGCTTTTGGACCTATTACTCAAGGTTTAAAAAAGCCAATAAACGATTTATCTAGGGGATGTAGTGTAGAAGATATAATTGGAGCTATAGCAATTACATGTGTTCAAGCTCAAAATAATAAATAAAGTATATATAATTATACTTGTAATATGTAGAAAATTAATGTAAAATATAAAAGAAAAATAGAAGGGAGAAAAATAATATGAAGATTTTAGTTATAAATTGTGGAAGTTCTACAATAAAATTTCAACTAATTGAAATGGAAAAAAATGAAGTAATAGCAAAAGGTAGATGTGATATGGTAGGCTATGATGCTGCAAACATAATATACAAAAATCTAAAAGATAATAAAAGTTTAGATGAAGTACCTGTAGCAATGCCAGATCATAAAGAGGCAATGAAAGTATTACTAGATGTACTACAAGATGATAAAATAGGTGTTATTAAAAATTTAGACGAGATTTATGCAGTAGGACATAGAGTTGTACATGGAGGAGAAAAGTTTAAAAAATCTGAGCTTGTAACAGATGAAGTACTTAAAGCTATAGAGGAGCTATCAGAACTTGCACCTCTTCATAATCCTGGATGTATTATGGGAATAAAAGCTATAAGAGAAGTTGCAAAAGATTTAAAAAATGTTGTTGTATTTGATACAGCTTTTCATCAAACAATACCAGATTTTAACTATATTTATGCAATAGATTATAAATATTACGAGAAATATAAAATAAGAAGATATGGTTTTCATGGAACATCATATATGTATATATTATCAAGACTTGAAGAAATACTAAATAAACCAAAGGAAGAAATAAATGCAATAGTTTGTCATATGGGTGGCGGCGCTAGTATTTGTGCTATTAAAGATGGTAAGTCATATGATACATCTATGGGATTTACTCCACTTGAGGGCTTAGTAATGGAGACAAGATCAGGTGATCTAGATCCTGCAATTGTTACAAAACTTATGAGAGAAGAAAATTTATCATCAGATGAAGTAGATAATATTTTAAATAAAAAATCTGGAAGACTTGGTCTTTGTGGTATTGGAGACTTTAGACAAATGAAAGAGGCTGCTATATCTGGAGATGAGATGGCTATACTTACAAGAAATATTCAATGTAACAGAACTAAAAAATATATTGGCTCATATATGGCTGAGCTAAATAGAGTAGATGCTATTGTATTTACTGGTGGAGTTGCAGAAAATAACGATTGTGAAAGAAAAAGATGTATAGATAATATGGATAGACTAGGTATTATAATAGACGATGAAAGAAATGAAAAAGCACGTGGTAGTGAGGCACTAATTTCTTCCGATGATTCCCAAATAAAAGTATATATGATACCTACAAATGAAGAATTAGAGATTGCAAAACAAACTATTGAAGTGGTTGAAAAATGTTAGAAAATATACAAAATTTGCTTAAAAAATATGATAAAAAAATATGGGTTATGTTAAATGATGAGAATTCTGATTATTTTTTTAAAAATAACATAACAGATAAATTATCCACATATACTATATGTATTGTTACACAAGAAAAATCATATCTTATTGTTAATAAACTAGATGAAGAAAATGTAAATTTTATAAATATAGATAGAGATAATGTGTATATTTTTAATACAAAAGATGAACTATTAAATATTTTAGAAGATATATTTGCAAAAAGTTCATTTCCAAATACTGTATCACTTTCCTATTCTACAATAGGTGATGTAAATACAGATATTATATCTCATGGAAAATATTTATATATTACAAAACAGATTAAGTATATATATTTAAAATATAAAAGAAAAGTAAAATTTGATTCAGCAGAAAACATTATGTATGATATATTAGCTAAGAAAACAGATTTAGAAATAAAAAGATTAAAGCTTATAGCAAGTATAACTGATAGAATTTTAGAAGAGACTTTTAAGAAGATAAAAATTTCTATGACAGAAATAGATATTGTATCTCTTACACAAAAGTGTGCAAAAGATATTATGAAATTATATATTGGTTCAAATGATATAGTATCATATGATATGGCATGGGAAAATTGTCCAATAGTACTTACTGGAGAAAATCTTGAAAAAGGTGGACATTCACTACCAAGTGATAAAAAACTTATGATAAATGATACAATATATTTTGATTTTGGTATAAAAGTTACATTTAATGATAACACTAGTTTATATACAGATATGCAAAGAATGGGATATGCTAAACAAAAAGAAGATTCTATACCAGAAAATGTACAAAAAGTGTTTAATACTTTAGTTTATGCAGTAGAGAACGGAATAGAAGAAATGAGACCAGAAGTAAAAGGATATGAAATAGATAACATTGTAAGAGGAAAAATCTTAAAAGAAGGTTATCCAGATTATCCTCATGCAACAGGTCATCCAGTTGGCAGGAATGTTCATGATGTTGGTGCTATAATAAGTATTAAGGGAAGCAAAAGATCAAAAATGAGTCTTGTTGAAAATGGTGTATATACATTAGAACCAAGAATAAATATAGTAAATGGTGGTTCTATTGAAGAAATGATACAAGTAACAAAATATGGTGGTATGCCACTTTGCAATACTCAAAAGAAATTATATATAGTAGAATAAATTTTAGAAAGTAGGTAGATAATATGAAATTAAATTATAAAAAAGAGGATGTATATTCAAGACTATCAGAACAAGAGATTGAGAGTGCTACTAAATATACTGATGAATACATAAACTTTATAAATACTGCTAAAACTGAGTATTTATGTGTAGAAGAAGCAGTAAAGATGTTAGAAGAAAATGGATTTGTAGAATTTAGTAAAAAAGAAACATTAAAAGCAGGAGATAAAGTCTATTTTATAAATAGAGAAAAATCACTTTTTGCAGCAGTTATAGGAAGTGAGGATCTAAGTCATGGTATGAATATTATTGGTGCTCATATTGATAGTCCAAGACTTGACTTAAAACCTTTCCCTTTAACTGAGAGAGATAATATTGCTGTTTTGAAAACTCAATATTATGGTGGAATTAAAAAATATCAATGGTTATCAATTCCACTTGCTATGCATGGCGTAATATATAATGAAAATGGAGAAAAGATAGTTATATCTGTTGGTGAAGAAAATGATGATACATGCTTTACAATAGCTGATTTACTACCACATCTAGCACGTGAACAACTAAAAGCTAATGCAGATAAGTTTATAAATCCTGAAAAAATGTCTGTAATTGTTGGTAATATTAAAGAAAAAGATGTTAAAGAAAATCCTGTAAAATCTAATATACTTAAAATATTAAATCAAAAATATGGTATAAAAGAAATAGATTTTGCAAGAAGTGAAATATCTTTAGTACCTGCATTTAAGGCTAAATATATTGGATTTGATAAAGCTTTAATTGGTGGATATGGTCAAGATGATAGAGTATGTTCATATGCAACTCTAAAAGCATTAATTGATACATCAAGTAAAATTCAAAGAAAAACAAATATTGCACTAATAGTTGATAAAGAAGAAATTGGAAGTGTTGGTAATACTTCTATGAATTCTAGAGTATTTGATTTATTTGTAGAAAAATTAATACAAAAATCAGACACTAAAAATGTAACTGAGCTTGAAGTATATTATAACTCTAAAATGTTATCAGCAGATGTAACAGCAGGTGTAAATCCAGATTATGAAGAAGTTCAAGATATGCAAAATGCAAGTATTATTGGATCTGGAGTATCAGTTGAAAAATATGGCGGATCTGGTGGTAAATATAACTCTAGTGATGCAAATGCAAGATATGTTGCAGAAGTTATGAGAATATTTGATAGTAATAAAGTAGGCTATCAAGTAGGCACTTTAGGTAAAGTTGAAATGGGCGGTGGCGGAACTATCGCATACATTTTAGCAAACAAGGGTGTCGAAGTAGTAGATTGTGGTACACCTGTTCTAGCTATGCATTCTACTTTTGAAGTTACTTCTAAGTTTGATGTATATATGACATATATGGCATATAAAGCATTTTTTGAAAATTAATATATAAAGAATAAATAAAAATTATGTCCCTTTAATATAAAAATTAAAGGGATATTTATTGATAAGATTAGAATAAGTTCTAATGTTTTTAAAATAATAAAAAAGTTTCTTCTATACTCGAAAGATTTGACAAAGTGCTGAATATGTAGTAGAATATATATAATGGAGGTAGTAATATGATTAAGCGTGAATTATATTTAAGAAAAATTAGAACTTTATATGATAGTGAATTAATTAAAATAATAATTGGTGCTAGACGTTCTGGAAAATCTGTGCTCTTAATGCAAATAATGGACGAATTACGACAAAAAGGTATTGATGAAAATCATATTATATATATGAATTTTGAAGATTTTGATAATTATGAATATACTGATTTAAAGAAATTTAATGAATTTGTAAAATCTAAAATTATTGATGATAAAAAATATTATTTGTTTTTTGATGAAATTCAAAATGTTAATGAATTTGAAAGAGTAATTAACTCATTTAGAGCAACTTTAAATGTTAGTATATTTGTTACTGGATCAAATAGTAAAATATTATCTGGTGAATTATCTACAATACTTGCAGGAAGATATGTAAGTATTAAAATGATGCCTTTTACATTTTCAGAATATTTAGAGGCTAGAAATGAAAATGAAAAAATAGAAAATATTGATGAAGCTTTCTTAGAATTTATAGAGTGGGGCGGAATGCCACAAATATATAATGCTAGTTTTCTAATTGAGAAAAAAATGTATTTAAATGATTTATATAATACTGTTATATTAAAAGATATTATAGAAAGACACAATATAAAAGATATAAATTTATTAAATAGAGTAATTCAGTTTGTTATAGAAAATATAGGAGGTGTTGTATCCGCTAATTCTATTACTAAATTTTTAAAAACAGAAAAAATTAATACAACAACTGATACAGTTTTAAACTATATTGATTTTATAACTGATTCAATGTTTATAAATAAAGTTAACAGATATAATATAAGAGGAAAAATTGTTATGTCATTGTTAGAAAAATATTATCTTGCAGATTTAGGAATACTCCAACTAAAAAAATCTCCAATAGAAAAAAAGATTGGTGGTAGACTTGAAAATATCGTGTATAATGAATTAATTGCTAGAGGATATGAAGTATATATTGGAAAAACAGATAAAGGTGAAATTGATTTTGTGGTAAATGATTTTGGAAATATATTTTATATACAAGTTGCTGATTATCTTTCTTCAGAAGAAGTTGTAAAAAGAGAGTTTAATGCATATAGAAATGTTTCAGATAATTATCCTAAATATGTAATTACTATGGATAAATTAGATTATAGTAGAGATGGCATAATTCATAAAAATATAGTAGATTTTCTACTTAATAATGGTATTAAAAATTAAATTTTGAGATATATGAATTAATAAAAATGAACGAATGTGAACGAAAAGTTGAAAAAATATATTTTAGATGATATACTTTATATAAATTAAAAGAAGTTTAATTACTTTTAAGGTTATATAAAGAAAGGGGGATATTCATGGCTAAAAAGAATAACAATGAAAACAATCTTTCATTTGAAAAAGAGATAAAAGCTATAAGAAATAAGTTAAAAATAATGATAGATGAAATGAGTGATTCACAAGTTTTAGCACTGCTTTCATTTATTGTTACACCACCTGATGAATTTGACGAGGGATGGGAAGATGAAGCAAGAAAATTTTATGGTGAAGATGATGACGATGTTGCATTACCATTTTAATTAAATTAAGATAGTATGTCTTTTTAATAAAAATATTAAGGAGGCATATTTTTTACTTGACATATACCCCTATAGGGTATATAATTTATTTGGTGAGTAATATGGAATGTAAAAATTGTAGTAATAAAAAAACAAATAGAACAGATGATGAAAAGAAAAAATTAATTAGTAGACTTAATATAATAGAGGGACAAATTAGAGGAATAAATCAAATGGTTGTAGATGATAGATATTGTGGTGATGTTTTAATACAAATTTCTGCTGTTTGTAATGCTTTAAAAAGTTTAGGGAATAATATACTTGAAAATCATTTAAATACTTGTGTAGTTCGTGATATTAAAGAAGATAAATTAGAAATACTTGATGAGGTAATGAGCCTTGTTAAAAAATTACAATAAAGGGGTGATTGTTTGAAAAAAGTAAAATTTGAAGTATTAGGTATGACATGTAGTAGTTGCTCTTCTCATGTTGATAGAGCAGTAAGTAAAATACATGGGGTAAAAAAAGTAAATGTAAATTTACTATCAAATAGTATGATAGTAGAATATGATGAAAATATTACAAATGAAAATGATATTATAAAAAGTGTTGTAGATGCAGGATATGATGCAAGAGTTTTTAGTGATAATAAAAAGGTAGAAAAAGAAGATAGGATAGAAGAAAATATAAAGTCTATGAAAAAAAGACTTATAGTATCTATTTGTTTTTTAATACCACTTATGTATATAGCTATGTATCATATGTTTTATGAATGGTTTGGCATTCCTATACCACAGATTATAACATCTATTTTTCATGGTGAGAGAAATGCAATTAATTTTAGTTTTACACAGTTTCTATTATTACTTCCAATTATATATGTAAACAGAAACTATTTTATAATAGGTTTTAAAAAACTATTTAAAGGTAGTCCTAATATGGATTCTCTAATTGCCTTAGGTAGTGGTGCTGCAATACTTTATGGTATTTTTGCTATATATATGATAGGTATGGGACTTGGAAACTCTAATATGGCTTTAATTAAAAATTATATGGGTGATATATATTTAGAATCTGCAGGTACAATCTTAACTCTTATAACGCTTGGAAAATATCTTGAAACTAAATCTAAGGGTAAAACAAATGAAGCAATAAAAAAATTGATTAATCTTGCACCTAAGACAGTAACAGTTATTAGAGATGAAAAAGAAATTGAAATAGAAGTAAAAGATATAGTGCTAAATGATATAATTGTAGTAAAGCCAGGTTCAAGTATTGCTGTAGATGGTGTATTAATAGAGGGTGCAACATCAGTCGATCAATCTGCTATAACAGGTGAAAGTATCCCTATAGATAAAAATATAGGAGATAGTGTAATTTCTGGAACAATTAATAAAAATGGATATTTTAAGATGAGAGCGACTAAGATAGGTGAAGATACAACACTTTCACAAATTATTAAATTAGTAGAAGAGGCTAGTAATTCAAAAGCTCCAATTTCTAAGCTTGCAGATAGAGTAAGTCTTGTATTTGTTCCAGTAGTAATTGCTATTGCTATAATATCTGCTATAGTATGGCTAGTGCTTGGTCAAAGTTTTGAATTTGCACTTACTACTGCAATTTCCATACTTGTGATATCATGTCCTTGTGCACTAGGTCTTGCTACTCCTGTAGCTATTATGGTGGGGACAGGAAAGGCTGCAGAAAATGGAATACTTATAAAATCTGCTGAGAGTTTAGAACTTTTAGAAAAAGTAGATATAGTTGTACTTGATAAAACAGGTACAATAACTAAGGGAAAATTAAAAGTAGATAAAATTTTATCGTATATAGATGAGACTGAATTTTTAAAAATTGCAGGAACTCTTGAAAGTAAGTCTGAACATCCACTATCTTTTGCTATTCTTGAAAAAGTAAAAGAAGATAAAATAGATTTGTATAATATAAAAGAATTTAGTGTAGTACCAGGTAGAGGTTTAATGGGAAAAATAAATGGTGAGTTATACTTAGGTGGTAATTTAAAATTTATGGCAGAAAATAATATAGAAATTGATGGTAGTATAAATGAAAGTGATAATACGATGCTATATTTTGCAAATTCTAATAAAATAATTGGTATAATATCTGTTACAGATATTATAAAAGAAGATAGTAAAATTGCAATAGAAAAATTAAAAGGGCAAGAGATAGATATTTATATGATTACTGGAGATAATAAAAATGTAGCAGGATCAGTTGCTAAAAAAGTTGGAATTAAAAATATTATTTCTGATGTTTTGCCACAAGACAAAGAAATAGAAGTTAAAAAATTACAAAATATGGGAAAATGCGTAGCTTTTGTGGGTGATGGAATAAATGATAGTCCAGCTCTTGTAAGAGCAGATGTAGGTATTGCTATTGGAAATGGTACAGATATAGCTATAGAGTCTGCAGATGTTGTTTTAGTTAAGAATAGTTTGTTAGATGTTGTTACAGCTAAGCTTTTAAGTAAATCTGTAATTAAAAATATTAAGATGAATTTATTTTGGGCATTTTTCTACAATGCATTATTTATACCAGTTGCTGCAGGTGTATTTTATTTAAATTTTGGGCTTAGACTAAATCCTATGTTTGGTGCTGCTGCTATGAGTCTAAGTTCTGTATGTGTTGTAACTAATGCATTAAGACTTAAGAGATTTAAAGTAAATTATATGGAGGAGAAAGAAATGGAAAATAACAAAAAAATAATATATATAGATGGAATGCAATGTAATCATTGTAAAATGAGTGTAGAAAAAGCACTAAGTGAAATTGATGGTATAAGAAGTGCTATAGTAAATTTGGAAAATAAAGAGGCAGTAATAGAACTTAGCAAAAATGTAGAAGATAAAGAAATAGAAGATAAAATAGAAAATATTGGTTTTAAAGTAAAAGAAATAAAATAATAATTGCAAAAATCAAGAAGTGAGTGTATAATATATCTTATATTTAGAAATGGGTGATAATTTGTTTAAGAACTTGTTAAAAAATACGGATTATATTGCATTTTTTGCAATGTTACTTTTAGTTATAATTGGAGTTATTGCAATATTTAGTGCAGGATATATGACAGAATTAAATAAAAGTGAATATATAAAACAAATAGTATGGTTTTCTGTAACTTTTGTAATAATGATAGTGGTATGGGCTTTTGATTATTCAATATTTGGAATAGGCGGATATATAATATATGGAATAAATTTGATATTACTTATTGCAGTACTATTTATGCCAAGTCTTGGAGGGGCTAGTAGCTGGTTTAATATTGGAGGAATTTTATATCAGCCATCGGAACTTATGAAAATTGGATATATCATATGTATGGCAAAATTAATTAGTAAATTTTTAGAACTTGGTCAAAATGATAAGAAAAATAAAATAATAATAATTGTTTCAATGGCTATACTTTTAATAGTACCACTAATACTTATATTATTACAGCCAGATTTTGGTACTGCAGTAGTATTTTTATCAATAACTGCATTTATGATATTTAAGATGGGAATAAAATATAGATATATTTTACTAATACTTTGTATTGCACTAGTTTTGATACCTCTTGTATACTTTTTTGTTTTAAATCCCATACAACAAGAAAGAATAAATGTATTTCTAGATCCATCACTAGATCCACTTGGTAGTGGTTACAATGCAATACAATCAAAAATTGCAGTAGGATCTGGAATGCTTTTTGGAACAGGATTTTTAAAAGGTACTCAAACTCAATATGGATATTTACCAATTAAATCATCAGACTTTATATTTTCGGTAATTTCAGAAGAGTTTGGATTTGTTGGTTCAGTAGTAGTTATAGTAATATTTACAATACTTCTTTTAAGAATTATTAATATATCTCGTAATGCAAGAGATAATTTTGCAAGTTATATGGTTATAGGGATTGCAGGTATGTTTGCATTTCACTTTATTCAAAATATTGGTATGACAATAGGACTTTTACCAATTACTGGTGTTCCACTGCCATTTGTAAGCTATGGTGGAAGTAGCCTTATAACTAATGGTATTGCAATAGCAATTGTACTAAATATCTCAGCTAGAAAATCAAATAATATGTTTTTAGATTAATAAAAAACTTCTAATAGTAAAAAAACTATTGGAAGTTTTTTTCATATACTTGAAAAAATAAAGTATTAATGTTAATATATGAATATAATCAAAAAAGAAAGGAGAAAATTATGGTAACTAAAAGAGATACAAACATGATAAGACTACACACACACACACACACAACTAGGTTCTAAAAACATAAGAAAAAATGAAATAGTAAGGGAAAATTGTGCCTTAAAATATATAAGCTGATACTAGGTAAAACTAGTACCAGCTCTTTTGTTGTTTAGAAATTTATTAATAGGTCATGTAGTTTTGTACAATAAGTCGTTACAAAATGTTTTAAAATGGTAGATAAATATATGGGTAATAATATTAAGAAAAAATAAATAGGAGGTAAAAAATTATGGAAAATAAGGAGAAAAGAAAAATATCAATGTTTACAATATTTTTATGGTTAGCATTAATTGTGACAATGTCAGTAGTAGTAATAAGCGGAATAAGCAAAAGTAATGCACTAGAAGATGAAAGTGTTAAAGACTCAGGTATAACAGGAGTAAAAACTATAAAATTAGATTTAACAGAAATAATAGAAAATGTAGGAATAACAGAGCAAACAGAAATAGATGCATTTTTAGAAGAATATAGTGAAAAAATAAAAGTATCAAATGAAAATAATAGTACTAGTATAGTAAATGCGGATGTAACATATGTTGGAAGTGAACAAAATTTTATAGGAATATATGAAATAAATATAGTAAATGAAGCAAAGTATATAAGAATAGAGTCAAATGAATATGAGATATTAAATAATAATGAATTATTAGAGTTATATTGTAACTATGGAAAAGGATATTATTTTGAAAAATTATCAGAAAGTATAGGTGAATATAACTTTATAGCAAGAAAAAAAGATACTAAAATAGTAACGATAAAAATAGATTTTACAGATCTTATAAAGGATAGAGGAATAACAGAACAGTCAGAAATAGAAACTTTATTGGAAAGTTATAATGGTTTTTTGGGAAATATAGATAATGAGAGAATAAGTAACAGCTTTATTTTGAAAACAAAATATATGGGTAGTGAAAAAAGTACAATAGGAGTATATGAAGTAGGAGTAACTAATGATATTAAGAGTATAACGATATCAGTTCCTTATGAACAATATGATGCACTTCTTGATGGAGTAATATTAGATATTATTGGTAATGCGAGAGGCGATAATGGATATATTAATATTAAGGCTTTTGCATTATATGCGCAGAAAATATTAGATGGTGTAGATAAATATGATATAGTACTTGAAAAAAAGGAAGAAATAATTATAAATACAAGTGAAGAAATAACACGCATAGGGGTACTAAATCATACGAATAAAACTATTGAATATGTTAGGGGTAGAAATGGAAAATTTAATTTTAAAAAATCAAATAGATGTGAATATGATATAATATTTGAACCATATGATGTATATACAGATTATTATGGAAATAGAGAATATAAATATCAATATAGAGGGGTTTATGAAGATGGTAAAGAATTAGAACAAAAAATGGTATATACACCATACTTTGGTGTGGAAATAAATAGTTATTATAGAACAATAAAACAAGGAGAAAATAAATCAGAGTATACTTTTGAAACAAATGGTCAATTTGAAAGTAGTATTTTATGGGAAGATGATAAACATGCAAAATTACAATTTAAATTAAGGGAAAATTGGTTATTTTATGGAAAATATGGGAAGTTTGGATATAGTAATTTTTCAGGTTATTATGAAACTGATATTTATAAAACTCATGATGATTATTATTATTATAAATATGTAGTATTTATAGAACAACTAGATGAAAATTTTAAGATTTCAGAAGAATATGAGAAAGACTCTAAATGGTTAATAGCAAATGAGGAGGAGATAAAAGATACAAAATTCGAAATACCAGAATATGCAAAAAAATATTTAAAATTAGATTTAGAAAATAATGAATATATACCAGAGTATGTGTATGCAAACCTATTTTTAAATAATTTTAATATATTTGATAGAATGAGTAGCGAAACATATATAAAAAGTAATGAAAAAATATATAATATATATATAAAAGATAAAAATATGTTATATTGTTTAGTACCTGCAGATAAGCCAAATATTATGATATCTGTAAATTTAGAATATAATTGTGACAAAGATGAAAAAGATAAAGTATTTAATTTTAATACAAAATCTATATTATTTAATAATCAAATTAATCCATGTGAACGTTTTTATGAACAGTCTTATGTTGGAAGTACATTGACAAAAAAGCAAATAACATATAATGAAGATATAAAAACAAGAATAATAATAAATAAAATAGTAGAAAATAAAGAAGAAAATAAAATATATTATGTAGGGCTTTTTGATAATGAAAATGATAGTAATACAGATAAAATATATGAAATAGATGTAGTAAATGGAAAAGGTAATGTAAAAATAGAATTTGATGGATATGATGAAAATAAAAAGTATTATATATATGAAGTAGATGAAAGTGGAAATAAAATAGAAAATGATAAATTAATATATAACAAAAATAAAGTATTAGAAAATGTAAATAAAAAAGAAGAGTATAATATATTATCGAATAATAGCATAATATCATCAGTATATTCAACATTAGCAAATGAAGGATATTTAGGTATTAATGTAGAGGGTGGACTAAAAACTGTTCTAATAACATTATCAGAAGATATAGGAAAAGGAATGGGAGAAGATTATTATAAAGATAATAGTTTAGTAGCAACAGAAGTATATGAAGACATAGTAACAATAAGTGAAAATAATGAGAAACCATATTTAGTAAGATATGAAACCAAAAGAGGTGGAAAATTAGAAGGAAAATTAGAAGAAGTAGTAATGGAGGGAAATAAGCCAGTAAATGTACCAAATATTAGAGTAAATGATGGATATGAATTTGATAAATGGGTAGTAATAAAAGATGGAAAAGAGGTTGAAGTAGATCCTAGTGAATATGTAATATTAGAAGATACAACATTTATAGCAAAATATAAAGAGATAAAAATCATTGAAAATGAAGATACAAGTGATATAAATGTATGGTTATATGTAGGGGTTGCTGTAATATCTATTATAGTTGCTATAATAATTGTAATAGTTTTAGTAATTATTAAAAATAAAAATAAATAAAAGTGAAAAAGAAATTTAACGAATGAGAATATATTGTTTTCATTCGTTTTTATTTTTTTTATATAATAATTTTCATTTGCATAGTATTAAACTCAAAGCATATATTTATTATATGTAGGTGTAATTGTTATGTATGTAAAAGGTTTTAAAATTGGATATGATAAAAGTAAAAGATTATGGTTAATAATCCTTGGTGCTATAACTATAGCAGTATTTCTTATAGTTATGTCTTTTATATTAGTATATAGTAATCTTAATGAAAAAAATATAAGTAGTTTTGATATAAAAGATATATATTCATATAAAGCAAGCTATAAAATAAATGTAAAAAGTAATAAAAATCAGAATAATTATAATGTAGAAGAAGAATATACTAAAGGTGATACTGAAGCATTTATATTTAGGATATTTAACGAAAACGATGTTATTACATATACAATAGATAGTAATGGTTTGAATATAAAGTCAAATAATCAGAGCTTAGAGTATACATTAAGTGATTATATAATAAAAAAAGAAAATGTTATAAGTCTTTCTACTTTTCTAGATCTTTATAGAAAGTTTGATTTAGGACAAAATGATTTCTTTAGTATTAATATAGAAGAATATGATAATAAAATATCATATAAAATAAACATTGATTTTAAAGAAAAAAAGATAGATGATAATTATTTATTTCTTGAAAAAATATCTAAAATGGAACTTATAATTAATAAAGAAAATAATACTCCATGTGAATATATAATATATGATACTAAAGGTAATGCATATATCGACATAATATATGATAAATTTTGTTCCTTAAATTAATTTAAATAAAAACTATTTGATTTTTATTAAAAATAGTGTATAATATATGAAAGTAGGTGCTTTTATTTTGAAAATTAGAATAGGAGATATTTTTTATGCGGATTTAAATCCTGTTAAAGGGTGTGAGCAGGATGGAGTTCGTCCTGTACTAATAGTTCAAAATGATATAGGAAATAAATATAGTCCTACAGTTATTGGTATTCCAATAACTACTAGTATTAAAAGAACTAATCTACCTACACATATACCAATTTATGCTAGTATTACAGATATCCCAAAAGATTCTATTATACTAGTTGAACAAATAAGGACTCTTGATAAATCTAGGCTAAAATCAAAAATTGGAAGAATTGATAGAGTGTCATTAAATAAAGTAAAAGACGCAATAAAGAAAAATTTAAGTATTAGATATAGTTTAGATGAGTTGTTCAAAAATTGGTAAGATACATATTATATATGTAATCAGGAGGAGAAAATGAGTAAAAACGATAGGAATAAAAATCAAATTACTACACGACCAAAAAACATTAAAACTAAAAATACTAAAGGTAAAAATTCAAATACTGTAGATGGAAAGCATAAGAAAAATAAAAAGCTTGGTTGGAAAATTTTTAGAGTATTTCTATTTACTTGTATTGCACTTGGTATAATAGCAACAGGCATAGTTTTAGGTATTGTTACAGGAATAATAGATGATACTGAAAGTGTAGATTTAGAAGAACTAGAACTTTTAAAATTGACAACATTTTTATACGATAAAGACGGAAATGAAATGGGATCTTTATTTGATAGAGAAAATAGAATATCTGTTGAGTATAAAGATTTACCAACTCATGTAGTTGATGCTGTTGTCGCAATAGAGGATGAAAGATTCTTCTCACACCATGGCGTAGATATAAAAAGAACAGCAGGAGCTATTGTAACATACATCTTAAATGGTGGTAAATCTAATTTTGGTGGAAGTACAATAACACAACAATTAGTTAAAAATATCACAAAAGATGATGATGCAAACTGGAAGAGAAAAGTAAGAGAGTGGTATAGAGCATATACACTTGAGAAAAAATTAGATAAGGAAAATATATTAGAAACATATTTAAATACTATATACTATGGTAATGGTGCATATGGTATTGAAATTGCTGCACAAAGATATTTTGGAAAATCTATAAAAGAGATAGATATAGCAGAGGCAGCATGTCTTGCTGCAACAATACAGTCTCCAGAAGCAACAAATCCATTTACTAGCGATGAAGCAAAAGAAAAATTATTAAAAAGACAAAAAACAGTACTTAGTAAAATGTTAGATCTTGGAAAAATAAGTAAAGAAGAATATGATAAAGCAGTAGATGAAGAATTAACATTTAAAGTAAAAAATATAACTGTTGGGGAAGTACAATCATATTTTATAGATGCAGTTGTAGAAAGTGTAATATCAGATATAATGGAACAAAAAAATGTTGAACGTGGTGTAGCTATTAAAATGATATATACTAATGGATATAAAATATATACAACATTTGATCCAAGTGTACAAAAAGTAATTGATGAGGTATATGATGATCCAAATCTATTCTACACAGATAAAGCAGGTGACTTTTTACAATCAGCAGCTGTTGTAATGGATCATTCAAATGGTAATGTTTTAGGTATTACTGGTGGAGCAGATAAGAAAACTGGAGCTCTAACATTTAATAGAGCAACACAACTTAGAAGACAACCAGGATCTTGTATGAAACCACTTGGTGCGTATGGACCATCATTTGAACTTGGAGTAGCATATCCAGGAGGTGGACTAGATGATTCACCACTACCATATGGAACATATAATCCAGGAAACTATTATGGTCATTTTAAAGGCTATGTTACAGCAAGAGAAGCACTAGCATACTCAATGAACTTACCAGCACTTAGAGCAAATATGAGAGTTGATGCAAAATATGCATTTAACTTTGCAGAAAATTGTGGACTTAACTTAGTATCAGCTGAGGAGAACAAAAACTCAAATGATGAAAATCCAGCATCTCTTGCACTTGGGGGACTTACAAATGGTGTTACAGTTCTTGAAATGGCATCAGCATATTCAACAATTGCAAATGGTGGGTTATATATAAAACCAAAATTCTATACAAAAGTTTTAGATAGACATGGTGAAGAAGTATTAGTAAATGTTTCAGAACCAAAAAGAGCTATGAAAGATACTACATCATATATGCTTACAAGTTGTCTACAATCTGTATTTGAGCCAGGTGGTACTGCATATGATGGAAATATCAAAATAAATAATATGAGTGTTGCTGCAAAAACTGGTAACACTAATGGGGATATAGATAGATGGTTTTGTGGATTTAGTCCATACTATACAGTCGTTTGTTGGGATGGTTATGATATGGTAGGTGGAAAACCTGGAACAAAAGCAATAAGCAGTGTAGATGCATGGAGAACATATCCATATACATCAATGACTCTATTCCAAAGAATAATGACAAGAATTAGTGAGGGTCAAACATGGAAAGACTTTGAAAGACCAGTAGGAATAGTTGAGGGAGCAGTGTGTAGAGATTCAGGACTTGTAGCAACAGATGCTTGTAAGGCTGATCCTAGAGGTGATAGAACAAAAACTGATATTTTTGCAAGCGGAACAGTACCTACTAAGACTTGTACAGTACATAAAATGGTAAAAGTTTGTAATGAGACAGGTAAAATAGCTACTAAATATTGTCCATCAACTAGTGAAAAATCATTTATTACAAGAGATAGTGTACCATATATATTACCAAATGACTGGAGCTATATGGCACCAACTGAAAATTGTGATAAACATACTACAAAACAACCATCAAAGCCAAATGTAAATATTTATGATGATGACGACGATGATGATGATGATAAAAAAACTAATAATAAAAAGCATTAAATATATAAAGCCTACTTCATTGAAGTAGGTTTTTAATTGTTATATTTAAGACTCAAATATATTTTATAAATTTAGAAATTAAGTATAAATTATAGTAAATTATTGTTATATATTGCAAAAAAATATATAATCTGTTAAAATTATATTTGATTGTAAGATAAATTGTGTTATTATATTACAATTTATTTAATATAATTTAAGAAAGAGGGTAAATAATGAAAAAATTTTTAAAGGTATTTGTTTTATTTTTAATATTCCAGATAATATATATTCCACTTTTAGCTATTGGACTTGTATATTATGGACCATTTAAAAATACACGTGAGATGATAGTAACTACAGCTATGACTACAATGTCTCATCAATATTTTGCAACATGGTTTTTAAGTGAGGAGCAAATTCAAGAAATATTAAAAAGAAATAGACCACAAGAAGAAATTGATGATCAAGATTTAGATAAAATTGATATCGCAAACAAAAATACTAATATAACTGATGCAAAAGAAGGTATTGAAATAGTAGATATTAGTACTAGTACATATAAAGGATGGCTTATGATAGTAGATGATCCATCACGTGTTAAGATAGCAACAGCACCTCGTATGGGAACAGTTGGTGCTACAACTTCACAAATTGTTGAATCTTATGATGCAATTGCAGGAATAAATGCAGGTGGTATAGAAGATGATGCACTAAGTAATGGTGGTACACCATCAGGTCTTTTAATAGAAGATGGAGAATTAAAAACTCCTGATGCAGTATATGGTACATTTTCTGCGGTTGGTCTTGATAAAGAAAATAGAATGATAGTATCAAATAGTATAACATATGCAAGAATGCAAGAGCTAGGTGTAAGAGATGCAGTATCTTTTAATCCTGTAATTATAGTTAATGGGCAGCCAACAATATATTATGGAGATGGTGGTTGGGGAATTCAACCAAGAACAGCTATAGCTCAAAGACAAGATGGAACAATACTTATGTTAGTTATTGATGGAAGACAAACTGACAGTATTGGAGCAACACTTAAAAATGTTCAAGACATATTACTTGATTATGGTGCATATAATGCGTTTAATTTAGATGGTGGAGCTTCTGCTACAATGGTATTTGATTCAAAACTTGTAAATCATCCAAGTGATATAATGGGAGAAAGATATGTTTCTTCAGCATTTATAGTAACAAAGCCAAAATCTAAAAATACTGCAAGTAAATAGATATAAAACTTAAGAAAAGTGAGGTAAATTAATGGGAAGAAGAGAAGGTAGTTTTAACGATGAGATTAAAAGAAAACCAAAATCAAGATTAAAGGGAATTTTAAAATATATAATTTCATTTACTATAATAGGAACTTTAATAACTGTACCCACTCTTATGTATATAGATAATTTTATTTATAAAATATCTCAATCAAGCATAAATAGTACAGTAAGAACATCTAAAAATGAAGAAATTACAAATGCATTAAATATTTCCTTAGATGATAGTGCAACTGATCTTCAAATATCATATAACAATAAATATTATACATATTTAAAAGATTCTAAAATATATATAAATGACTTAAAAACTGGAGAAAATATTCATATAATTGAAGAAGAGTATCCTATATGTTATTATAATTTATTGTATGATAAAAATATGATAATGTATTTTGTAGAATTTGAGGGCAGAGCAGCCTCAACATTAACACTTAATACATATGAAATTGATTCAAAAAGACAGGCAGAGTATAATAGCTTTACAGTGTATAATTTTTCAAAAATAAAAGATATGAGTATGTCACCACTTATAAATATGATATATATTAATGTAGAGACTAAGACACAATATTCAAGCAATAATATTATTTATAAAATAGATTTATTTAACAATATGTCACAAGTAAAATCAGGTGTTATAATAGATAAGATGTTTATGTTACAACATAAAGATAGGATATATTATGAGGATACATATTATAACATATATTCTGGAGGATATAGTACGTTAAATCTATTTAAAGATGATGTTACAATGATAGGTTTAGATGAAGATGATAATTTATATTTCTTAAATAATGAAACAAAAAATAAAGTATATGTAGTAAATAGTAATAAACTTATAAATACTATCGAACTTAGTGATAGCGATATTGTAGATACATATACAAATTATCAAGGAGTATATTTAATATATCCAACATATATATTAAATGTATCAGGAAAGGATCCATACAAAAGAATAGGTAAATTATCTAAATATGTAACATTTGAAGCTGTAAAAGGAGATACTATGTATCTTAGAACAAAAGATAATAAACTTATAAGTACAGAATTACTTGATAATTAAGGGGGAGTGAGTCTTGTTTATAGAAATTTTAAAAGCTATCTTTATTGGAATAGTTGAGGGAATTACTGAATGGCTACCAATAAGTAGTACAGGACATATGATACTTGTAGATGAATTCATGAAAATGAATATATCTGATGAATTCAAGGAATTTTTCCTAGTTGTAATACAACTTGGGGCAATTCTTGCAGTAGTAGTGTTATACTTTAAAAAGTTATTTCCATTTGAATTGAAGAAAGTGGATGGAAAAAGTAAAATAACTTCAAATAAAGATACATGGATTTTATGGGGAAAAGTACTTGTTGCTTGTATTCCTGCTGGAATAATTGGACTTTTATTTGATGATATATTGGATAAATATTTATATAATTCTATAACAGTAGCACTAATGCTAATACTATATGGTATATTATTTATAATTGTTGAAAAAAGAAATAAAGGTAAAGAATCAAAGATTAATAGTTTAAAAGATATAACTTTAAAGACAGCATTAATAATTGGAGTATTTCAGATACTTGCACTAATACCTGGTACTTCTAGATCAGGAGCTACAATTCTTGGTGCAATACTTATTGGAACATCAAGAGAAATAGCAGCAGAATTTACATTTTTCCTTGCAATACCAGTAATGGCAGGAGCAAGTCTATACAAATTACTTAAATTCATTGTAAAAGGTGTAGCAATGAGTTCTACAGAATGGGGAGTACTTGCTTTTGGAACTATAACAGCATTTATTGTATCAATGATTGCAATTAAATTTTTAATGAGATATATTAAGAAAAATGATTTTACAGCATTTGGTTGGTATAGAATTGTACTTGGTATAATAGTATTACTATTTTTCTTTATATAGGAAATGATAACAGCAGACTTTTGGTCTGCTGTTACTTGTCATCATTTTCTAATAAGAAAGTATTAACAATATTTCTTAAGTCATTAAATATTGGTATATTAGCATTTTCATAATCATATATAATGCTATTACACATAGAAGAATAGTACCATAAAATATCTTTTTTAGGGGCATTAAACTTTGTCCAAATAATTTTTCCCTGTGTTTTTATTTCTTTTTGAAGAGTAAGTAAATTATGTATTTTATCTGCTGCACATATTACTTTAGAGTTAATAGATGCATATTTTATATTTTGCATATGTTCTTGTTTTCTCTTTTTCCACTCTATATTTTTTGGTGGTTCAGTAAGATCTAAAACATATGAAGCTATTCTAACTCCAAAATTTGAAATAATATCATTTACAGTAATATTTTTACAATCTTCTAAAACATCATGAAGTAGGCCTGCTACAACTACATCATTATCATATCCATAACTTTGAAGTATCATAGCAACACCAAAGGGATGAATAATTTTAGGAAGCCCATTTGATTTTCTAATTTGACCATCATGAGCTTTCGTAGCAAAATCAATAGCTTTAAAAGTTCTAATATTATAGTTCATAATTATACCATCCTTTCAAGTTTGATAGATAAAATATTTTTCTAAATTATATCATATTTGTCAATCTATTTTATATTTTTTCTAATTTTAAAAATTTTCTTTATTTTTTAAAAAATATAAGATATAATAATATAAAATGAGAGGATTGATATTATGATGACATATAGTGAATTAATAAAAAATATAAATATTTTATTAGTAGATGATGATGAAGATTATTTAATTATGACCAATGCTTTTTTAAAGCAACTAGGATATAATGTTGATACTGCAATAAATGGTAAGGATGCTTTAGAAATGCTAAATAGAAAAAATTATCAAATATTACTACTTGATTACTTTATGCCTGAGATGAATGGAGAAGAAGTAATTAAAGAAGTAAGAAATATTGATAAGGAAATAATAATAATACTTCAAACTGGATTTTCTGGACAAAAACCTCCAGTTGAGACAATGCAAACACTAAATATACAAAATTATTATGATAAAACTGAAGGAATTGATAAACTAAACCTAGAACTTATATCCGCAGTTAAAATATTTAATCAACAAAATGAGATAGAACTTGATAGATACAGACAAAATGCAATAGCTAATTTAATGTCTTCTGTAGCTCAAGAAATAAAGGCAAATCTTTTATCTGTAAGTGCAGGAATTGAAGTGACAAACATGTTAATTCAAGATAAAAGTTTAATGATAGAAAATGAAAATATAGAAAAATTAAATAGTTCATATATAAGAAGTAGGGAATCTCTTGGAAGAGTTGACAAGGTACTTACTGCTATTATAAATCAATCAAATAATGCCACAAATCAAGTTATGAAGGATAGTGATATTGTTGATATTATAAAACTCATGTTAAAAACTACATCTTATGATAAGGGAATAGAATTAAATACAAAAGTATCTTTGAAAGCAGGAAGTTATATAAGTGGAGCAGTAAATGATATTTTATTTATTGTTTGTGAAATATTAAGAGAAATTATGGAAATAAGTAATAGTGGAAGTAGTATTTTATTTGTACTTACGGAGGATCAAGATAATTGGTATTTTAATATTTCAAGTACTAATATATCAAAAATAAATTCATCTAAAGTATATCTAATTAAAAGACTTATTGTCTCTCTTGAAAGTGTGGAGCTTGAAATAAATGATGATAAAATAAATATAATGTTAAAAAAAGTATAAAATTAAGTGTAGTCTAAATGAAGCAGACTACACTTAATTTAGCTTTTTGTGTTGTCAATTGAAGTATTATAATTTTTTCTTAAAAATTATGAGCAAAGATTACATAATGTTTGACATTTTCCCAAAATTATAGTATAATATTTAGCAAAACTGTTAAAACAATCGACAATAGGAGGTAGTTTAATGAAGGATGCAAATACTTTGCGGGAAGTAGTAGAAATTAATCGTAAAACGAGAGATGAACTTTTAGAAAGAGATGCAGATAGAATTTTAGATTTTTGCGAATCTGCATTAAAAACATATAGTGTTCCATATGATGTAAAAGATATCTGTATATATTTTGAATATATTAGCGATGATTTTTCTGATAAAAAGCATGTTAGCGTATGTGCTGAAGAAAAATCAATAAAGGAGATCATTGAAGAAAATTCTGACTGTGAATATAAAAGCTATCTTAAATTAGAGGATGGAATGGAACGTTGTAAGAGTAAGACATTTTCCGGCGTAGGAATGATAAATCGTAAAAAATTTCTTGCTCTTAGTGCTAACCTTGAGAAAAGGGGACTCTATTGCTGTGCCAAAATGCTTAATAATAAAGTAGGTTGTTTTGCAGTAGTACTTGAATTATAAAATAATTGGATTAATAATTTGAAAGGAAAAGTAAGGTCACTAACTATATTTAGTTGGTGACCTTATTTCTTTATTCTTAATCGCCGCAAGATTACATAATACTTGATATTTTTTAAAAATTATAGTATAATATTAACAAAACTGTTAAAACAATCGACAATAGGAGGTAGTTTTATGAAGGACGCAAATAGTTTGCGAAAAGTAGTAAAATTTGATTTTAAGCAGGGAGATGAGTTTTTAGAAAAGATTGCTGATAATATTTTAGACTTGTTCGAAGCTAAATTAGAAAAAATTGAGATTTCCAAGGAAACAAAAGATATTTGCATATATTTTGAAAAAATTAGCAGGGATTTTTTAAACTTTAGTGATGCTAAAATATGTACTGAAGAAGAATCAATTAAAAAAATGGCAAAAGAAGGTACATATTGGCATAATTATCCAAAATATCTTCCATTAGAATATGGAATGGAACACTGTAGTAAGGAACAATTTTCAGGGAGGAAAAATGTAGACTTAAAAAAATTTCTTGATCTTAGTGATATTCTTGAGAAAAGAGGACTCTATAGCTGTGTCAAAATGGGACACTGGCATCAAGGTTATTTTGCAGTAATACTTGAACTGCATAATGAAAATTAGGCTTGATTTAAAAAAGGTCATTAACTATATTTAGTTGGTGACCTTATCTTTATGTGTATTTTCTATTTTTCTTGTGTTAATTATTTATTTTTTAGTATTTATTATATCATGTATATTTTGTCATAAACTTAATATAATATGAGATGGCTAAATGGTATCACAAATGTCAATAGTTTTCAGAAATGTCACATAAAAAAGCGTAAATTATTTTTCAGAAAT
>CAOYAN010000024.1 GCA_948562205.1 uncultured Clostridia bacterium
CCTCCACTACGGACTTTCACCGATTAACTAAACGACATGCCCGTCGCACCATAGAGATGACCACTACTAAAAAAGCAGTGGTCAGAGCTTTACGGCCTATTGCCTTATCATATTAGCCTATGTTTTATAGTGCTACTCATACAAATATATAATATATTAATTTTTTTATTTTGTCAATAAGCCTACATAGCATATATTTTTCCACAGGCAATTTTCTCACCAGAATTACCACTTGGTTGAATTTTCATATCATCTGGCATACTATGTATAACTACTACTCTATATATGATCTCCTTTACACTAAATCTGTTAGTGAAAAAAGACATATATGCATATCCATTATTTCCAAATAAAGATGGCATATCGCCAGAGTGATATGGATGCTCACATTCAGAATTATTATAATGCATTTTTGCATCGGCAAAAGGATCTTTGTCTGTTCCAGTACAGCTATCTCCCTCATGTATATGGAATCCATAAATACCACTATTACATATAGTATCCATAGGTAATCCCTTTATTTCAGCAGTAACTAAAACTCCATCTTTTAATTGCTTAAAACTTACTTTTCCATTTATATTAGGATATTTATTGCTTCCACTTATCTTAGCTAAAGCAAAATTATCTATTCTTACATTTCTATTATTTATTCTACGCATATCTTTTCCTCCCATTATAATTATATGTATATAAATTTTACTTGTTATAAACATATTAATAATGTTATAGAAATGATACATAAAAATACTTGAAATAAGAAAATTTATATGATATAAATAAATTATTAAAGTATTTTCTTTAGTGCTTATTAATCTAAATATATTAGAAAAACACCAACTATTATTTTTTAACATAATAATTGGTATTTATATTTATTTACTCTTTTCTAAAAATTTATTTATAAGCTCTATATCTTTCATATCTTTAGGTCTATTTAACATATTTTTAAGTCTAGTAACAGAAGATATGCTCTGTATTTTAATTCCATCAAGCAAAATAAAATCGTCTTTATCTTCACTATAATAATTAGTACTAAAATTTATTACATCATCTATATAATAAATATTTATATTATTTTTCTCATCATATCTTTCAAGTTCACAATTATAGTTTTCTTCTAAATATTTATAATATTTTGGCGTAACACTTATATCAATATCTTTTGTTTCTTCTTTTACTCCTTGAATAACAAGGGCTGCACTAGATATAACAATATATTCATTAGTATCAAAATTATATTCATTTAACTTATTTAATATTTCTGCTTTATTCATAGTTCACCTAAATTAATTTAATTAGCAGTACCTGTATAGAAAAGTCCTGCAAGCTTAGACATAGGCATAGTTTGTATCCAAACTGTTCCAGGTCCAGTAAGTGTTGTAAGGAATAATCCTTCTCCACCAAAAAGAATATTTTTTACACCCTTAACTGTTTCAATATTAAGATCAACATCTTTAGTCATAGCAGCTAAATATCCATTATCTATTTTAAGTTTTTCTCCTGCTGCAAGTTCTCTTTTAACTACATTACCATCTATTTCAAGATATACCTTTCCAGGACCTGTTATCTTTTGCATAATAAATCCTTCTCCACCAAAGAAACCAGCACCAAGTTTCTTTCTAAATTGCATAGAAATATCTACACTTTTCTCACCACATAAAAATGCTCTTTTTTGTGCTACAATAGTTTCTCCTTCTGCTAAATCAAACTCTAAAATTTGACCTGGAAAAGAAGAAGCAAAAGATATCTCAGCATCATCTTTAGTAGCAGTATATTCATTCATAAAAATAGACTCACCAGCTAAAGCTCTGCCAAATCCTTTCATTATTCCACCATTTGTACTAGTAGACATCTCAAATCCATCATCCATCCAACTCATACCACCATTTTCAGTAATGATAGACTCACCTTTTTTAAGTTTACATGTAACAACAGGTAAACTATCTCCTAATATTCTTGTTTCCATAGAAGTTCCTCCTTATATTTATATATTTTATTTAGCAATTCCTTTGCTTATAATATAATATCATAAATTATATAAAAGTACAATTATAATATATTTTTTACGCTATCTTTTTTATACATATTTTTATATTATTAAATAAAAATTTTTTCATAAATTAGAAAAATAAAATGTAAAAACACGTATTTTGTTCTAAAATGTTGATATTAAACAAGTATTATTGTACAATAATACCAGTACAATAGTACTTGTAAATAGAAATATTTATTATAATGAAATATATTCATTGCAAAGGGGGATTTAGTATGGAATATAAAGATAATTTAATATTTGGTATAGACTTAGGAGTAGGATCAATTGGATGGGCTGTAATGGACAATGATAAAAAAATAATAGATAAAGGAGTATATAAATTTACTCAAGCAAATTCTGCTCAAGATAGAAGAACCGCAAGGTGTACTAGAAGAAGATACCATAGAAGAAAATATAGATTAGAGAGAATGCAAATTTTACTTGAAAAAAATAATATGCCAAGTAAAAAAAATACAGACTCAGAATTATTAGATAAAAGAATAAAAGCATTAAATGAAAAAATTGAATTAAATGATATTACAAACATAATTTATTATTTTACTTTACATAGAGGATACATACCTACTAAAAAAGAGGATAGAGAAAGTGAATTAATTATTAACCTTAAAGAAAAGTATGAATATCCATGCTTAATTCAAAAAGAACTATTGAAGATAAATAATAAATATAGAAGTACAGAAAATCCAATTCTTCACAAAGATTTCGAAAAAGAATTACTAGAAATACTCAATGTACAATCTAAATATTATAATAATATTAATGAAAACTTTATAAATAATGTAATAGATATAATTAATACCAAAAGAAAGTTTTGGGAGGGACCAGGTGCTCCAAGAGAAGATGCTTTATCTCCTTATGGAAGATATAGAAATAAAATAGATCTAGAAGAATATAATAAAAATCCAAATTATAGAAAATATTTATTTCAGGACCTAATAGGTAATTGTAGCGTATATGCAAATGAAAAAAGAGCTTCTATGGCAAACTATTATGCTGAATCTTTTAATTTTTATAACGATTTTGTAAATTTAAGAATTCCAAAATCACAAGTAAATGAAAATAATATTCAATACTTAAGTTATGCAGATGGAAAAGATGAATCTAAATTATACAACTTTACAACCGAAGCCATATATATGATTGCCAATCAAATAATGGAAGAAAAAAGAGTTGATATAAAGAAAATAATTAAAAAAATGTTTGGAATTGAAGAATTTCTAGGATATAAAGTAGATTCTAAAGGATCTATGGAAATTTCAAGATTTCAAAATACTAAAGAAATTAGAAACAAAATAACTAACACAAATTTATATAATATGCTTTTTGAAAATAAAGATATATACAATAAAATTGTAAATATGATTCAAATCTCGCCAGATATTACATCTAGAAGAGAAATGATTCAAGATATACTAAAAAATAGCAATGTAAAAGAATTGAATAATGAAGATTTTATTAATGAGTTAAGTGAAATAGAAATAGATAATAAATATCATTCTTTTTCTGAAAAAGCTCTAAAAATTTATCTTGAATATATGTTAAGAGATAATATGAACTCTTCTAAAATAGAAAGAATATATAAAGAAGAAATAGCATCGGATTTTGAAGATAAAATAATTGATGAATATTTAGCTAATATAAATGATGGTGAATTAAAATACATAAATGATAAATTTATAGATGATACAATATCATCACCTGCAACTAAAAAATCTCTTAGAAAAGCTATAGCTATACTTAATAAATTGTTTTCAAAATATGGCTACCCTAAATATATTTGTATAGAAACAACAAGAGATCTTCTTTCCCAGGATAGACAAAAAGAATATGAGAAAAAAACACTAGATAATGCAAGGCTTAGAAAAAAAGCACAAGAAGAACTTGGAGAGAATGCTACAGAAACTAATATAATAAAATATATGTTGTTAAAGGAGACTAACAATAAATGTGCATATTGTGGAATTGATTTAAAA
This sequence comes from uncultured Clostridia bacterium, assembly GCA_948562205.1. Lineage (GTDB taxonomy): Bacteria > Bacillota > Clostridia > TANB77 > CAG-465 > CAG-465. The sequence continues at coordinate 4,030 of CAOYAN010000024.1, forward strand.
GTAGAAAATTGCGAAATAGAACATATTTTACCTTTAAGTATAACTTCAGATGATTCATATGATAATAAAACGGTTTCTTGTCATAATTGTAATAACATTAAGAAAAATAAAACTCCATATCAATATCTAAGAAATGATGGTAGATATGATGAATATAAAAATAGAACTTTATCAAATAAGGAATTTTCTAATAAAAAGAAATATTACATGACTTTTGAAGAGCAACTAAATAAATATGAAAAGAAATTTAAAAATAGAAACTTAAATGACACAGCATATGCTACAAATGAGCTTTCAAATCAAATTGAAATATTTAAAAAAGCATATACTATAAGTAGAAACAAAGACTTGAAAACCCAAGTACTAAGAATACCTGGACAATTTACACATAATTTACGAGTAAAATTTAATATAGAAAAGGATAGAAGTGAAGAATATCATCATGCAGTTGATGCAGTAATAATTGCAAATTATGCTAATACAAAAATCGGAAAATTAATGGATTTGATCCAAAATCATAAAGATAAATATTGGATGGTATCTAATATGGAAGATTATAGAAATGAAAATGAAATGTTTGACAATATTTTTATGAATAAATTATTAATAAATGAATTAAAAAATGCAGATTGGTCTAATACAAGATTTTCAAGAGAAGTAGTAAAAAGAACAAATGGACAACTCTTTGATGCGGATATTCGAAAAGCTATTATGTTGGATAATCAATATTACTTTATTGAACAAATAGACAATATTTATGAACTTTCTAAAAAAGATGTAGAAAAGATTTTTGATAAAAAACTGTTAATTAAAACTAAAAATCCAAAATTATATGATAAATTAAAAAATATTGTAGAACAATATAAAGGTTCTAAGGGAAATCCGTTTGTTGAATTTTGCAAAGAAAATCAAGATATTGATTGGACGAGCACTGTGTTTAATCCTAGTATTCATGGAATAAGAGTTACCAATAAACAGAATTCAGATGTTGTTATAAAACTAAGATTTCTGACTAAAGTTAATACACCATTTATTTTAGATAAAAAGAGTGTAAATAAAAAAGATGGTACTATAAATATAAGAACTTCTTTAAATTCATATGGAACAAGAATATTTACAGATGGTGAAAAATATTATTTTCTGCCTATGTATAAAGTATTTACTGATTTAAAAACAGGCAAAATAGATGTTAATAATGATTATTATAAAACTATATATAATATATATGTTGGAAAAGAAAATGTAGATTTTGTAATAGATTTATTTAATAATGATTATGTTAGATTTGAAGATAAAAATGGAAATATAAATGAAGGATATGTTTCGTATTTCCATAAAACACTTAATAAAGTAGAAATTAAAAACTCTAATAGTATAACATCTACATCTAAAAACATAAAAAAAATAAAAAGTGATATATTAGGTCTTTACAACTTAAATATTTAATGATATAATATTGTTGTAGTTAGAAATGACTACAACATTTATATTAATCTAAGTTTACAGTGATCTCTATTATAATAAGTGAAAACTGTAATAAAGAGGGTCTTTTATAGGCTCTCTTCTTTTTTATTTTAATAGAGTAAATTATAATGTCGTGGAGAATAATTTATGTTACAAATGCCAATAAATTAAGTTTAAATCTAAATTCATTACAAGTAATCCAAGAAGATGAAAAATATTTTGTAAGTCTAACAGAAATTGCTGCTATTGTTATAGAAGATTATACATCAATTATAACAACTAGACTTTTGATAGAATTAGCAAATCAAGGAATTGCAATTTTAATATTAGGAATGAATAAAATGCCTGTTGGAGAATTTTTGCCAATATCAGATAATGTTAGAACTACAAAAATGATATATCAACAATGTAATTGGAAAATTGAAACAAAAAATAAATTATGGAATGAAATAATAAGAGCTAAAATTACAAATCAAATTATTACTTTAAAATTATTAAATAGGACTACAAAATTACAAATGCTTATAGATAATATTGATAAAATTGAGGATGGAGATAGAACTAATATGGAAGGAATATCTGCAAGAATATATTTTAAAGAATTATTCAATAATGATTTTATACGTTTTGATGATAATCTTGAAAATGGATGCCTAAATCTATGTTATCATATTGTTAGAACTATAATAAGTAAAGAGATAATATCAAGGGGATTTAATACCACACTTGGAATAAATCATAAAAGTCAGTATAATACATTTAATCTATCAGATGATATTATAGAAGTATTTAGACCAATAGTAGATTACTATGTTTTTAATTTGTTAAGTGAAGAAAAATATAAAGGCTTAGAAGAAATAAATAAAGATTTAAAAATATGTCTTTTAGATGTTGCAAACTACAAAGTAAAGTTTTCAGGGAAAATATATAGTATACTTAATGTAATACCATATTATGTTAGTACAATATTAAGATATATGGAAAAAGACGGTAAATCAAATTTTGAATATCCAATACTAAATTTTGATAATAATGACTTCATATAAAGAAGTGAGAATACTTATATTATATGATTTACCAATGAGTGATACTATAAATAGAAAACATTATATTAAATTTAGAAAAGAAATTTTATCATTAGGTTGCTATTTAGTTCAATATTCAGTTTATGCTAAAGTATTAAAAAATGAAATATACTATAACTCTTTCATTACTAAATTGAAACAGGTTATGCCTGAAAAAGGAGAAGTTAGAGTTATCAAAGTTACAGAGAAACAATATGAGAATATGATATTTCTATCTGGTGCACAAAATAGTCATGAAAAGAAAATTTCAAATAAGAATATTGTGGTTTTTTAATGATTAAGTTAAATATATTAAATCAGGAATTGTTTTTAGAGCAATTAAATAAATTTGTTATACTAGATAGATCCACTTATTTAAATTTTGTAAAAGCTATAATTTCAATAAATAATAAAGACATTAATAAAGCAAAAATTGATGTTAATGGTTTAGTACTTAATGATAAAAATACAATGATAATAGATTTTTCTTCAATTTCATCATATTGTAATACAATATATGGAAATGTAAAATTAAAAGATGAATATATAAAAACTAAACTTGAAAATTATAATGATAGAGATATAAAACAATGTATATTAAATAATGAGATAGTTAAAATATTAAATAGTAACTATAAAGGATTATATGATACAGATTTCACAATTGATATAGATAAAATTATTAGGCAATATACAAATATACAAATTAATACAGAATATGATTTCTTTAAAATATTAAAATATGTTATTGAAAAATCCTCAATAAAACAATATATTATTATATATTCTAAAAATATTGTAGATGATTTTAAAATTAAAAAATATATTGATAATATAACTTATCAAAATGCTATAAAAATTGAATTATGTTCTGAAAAATCAATAATTTCTAAAAGTGATAATATAACATTTGTAAAAGATATGTTCTACCAAATATCTGGTAGTGAATTATATAATTTAATAAAATTCCATAATAAAGAAATAAATGATGAAGATATAGAAAAATATTTTATTACTTCTATAAATAACGAAGGGGTTGATAAAATGAATGAAAATAAGATAATAAAATTACAAAAAATCTGTAATGAACGCTTAAATATACTTAATTTAAAGGGATTTGAAACATAAAGTTGATTTTATAATTTAAATACTGTATAATAGTTTATAGGTTTTAGAGTACTGTAAACTTAGATTAGTATAAATGCAAGAGTACTGAGAGAGCAGATTTATACATGTTTTAGAGTACTGTAAACTTAGATTAGTATAAATGGTAAACGGTTGTGAAGCCGTTGGTCTACCAGTTTTAGAGTACTGTAAACTTAGATTAGTATAAATGTTTCTTTAAATCTATATTCACTACTAGTTAGTTTTAGAGTACTGTAAACTTAGATTAGTATAAATGAGCTTCTATGGAAGATAAAGTTAAACAAAGGTTTTAGAGTACTGTAAACTTAGATTAGTATAAATGTTATGTTTAGATATATATACTAATCTGTTGGTTTTAGAGTACTGTAAACTTAGATTAGTATAAATGTTATACTTTAGCCCATCTGCTAATATAAATGTTTTAGAGTACTGTAAACTTAGATTAGTATAAATGTTTTTTATTAGGAGATATAGAGATATTAGCGTTTTAGAGTACTGTAAACTTAGATTAGTATAAATGACCATCTTTTGCAATATTAATTGCATAAATGTTTTATAGTACTATAAACTTAAATTAGTATATTTTACACTACTATACTACATATAAAATTTCAAAAAACATTATTCATCCTTATTATAAATTACTTGTGTCACTAACATTTTAAATTCTATACTTTACAGATTTTAAAATATATGTTATTATATAGATATATGTAATTTAAGCTATTGGAGCATATCCACGAATTATATTGTAGAACTAATCTTAAGATTAGTAATTACATATATTAAGTAGGGAATTTATTCCCTACTTGTTTAGAATATGGGGGAACATTTAATGTGGAGTAATTATTTTTTTAATTTGCAAACAAAATATGATATGAGGATTAGTACAAAGACTCCTCTTGTAATAAGATTTGATGGAAAGGATGTCACTAAAAATAAAGAAATTAATTTATTTTACAATTACAAAAATGGATTTGTAGATTCTTTAAAACAAACGGCCATATATTTTACAAAAAAATATAATGGATACTGTATTTTTGGTTCAGACGAAATAAGTTTCATATTTCCAGAACCAATGCCACTATTACAAGATTTAGATAGTGATAGTTCAAATTATGCAAATGAAATAATAGCCTTATTTTCTCAATATTTTTTTGATTTTTTCAATAATATATACAAAGAAAATAAAATATTTTGGCATGGTAAATGTTTTTCAATTCCAGAAGGAAAAATAGTATCGTATATAAAATACAGATCAGGAATAATAAAAAATGTAATGACTACATACTTCTTAATAATAAATCAAGCTAACTTTAAAAATCAAAAATTAGATGAACGTATAGAAGAATGTAAAAAATATCCTGGATATAATGACTTAGGCAGTACTCCAAATGGGTATATGTTTTATGATGGAAATGAAATTGATTTATTTGAATTCTATAAAGGTAATATGAAAATAATAAAAGAAGAAAACATATCTAATTTAGTAAACAAAAAATCTAATATAGAAATAGAATTTTTAGATTTTTAACTAGCTATATAAAGCACTGTATATAAAAAACTATACAGTGCTATTTTTATCTTACAAATATTTTCTTTATTTTATTAATCAACTTTATATGTAATGGTATTTTTGTATTAGGTATTAACTCTTTTTCTAATTTAGTTTCTACCTCATTGTCTTCTACCTGTAAAACTTCATCAAAATTAAATCCTATCTGATTTTTATTAATTTCATTATTATATTTTACTTCATTATTTTCATAAATTTTCTTTAATCTTTCTTTTTCATTTTCATCATTACACCAATATTTCAAATTTAGTAATGCAATCAGTGCAAGTGTTTCTTCTTTTAAATTTTGTTTATCAATTGATATATTTCTATCTATATTTTTAATATAATTTATATCCTTTTCTCTTTTAAATATATCTCTTAACTTTTTAGGTATTTTTTCTCTATTTTCAATATCTAATAATTCCAAAAAATTATCAATTTCAGAATATGCAATTCTAGTTGAATTTGGTATACTCATTTAATATCAACTCCTACTAAATAGTAATTTTTTCTTTTGTATCTATTTTCTCTTTATGTTCTAAACTATCAGTCATTTTCTCTTGGTCAATTATCATACTTTCTGTTACTATACTCTCAGAAGCTTTTACGGCACTGTCTATTAATTCTTTACTAGTTTGTTTTTCAGATAAAATTTTACTTTCTGAAAGTTTTATTAATTCTTTTTTTACATCATCTCTTTTAGATAAAGGCCTCATTCCTTTTTCTAACTTTGTTCTTATATATTCTTCATCTACTCTATTTGCATAATCAGTATCAGAAAATGTATATATATAATTTTCTCCTATATTCTTATCTTTTAAAACCATAAATATTCTCATTTTAGAATCATCATCTATACAAGAAAATTTACTTAAATCATAACTTTCAATTTCATCATAATCTACTATTTCTTTTAATATTGTTTGAAAATACTCAGCTTTATCTGTACAATTAAGCTCATCTCCTAAAAAATAATTTTTAACAAAATTTATTTTATATTCTAATAATTCCTTACTTGTTAAATCTGCTACACCAAGTTCTCTTCTTAGGGCAATAGCTTCATTTGAAGATTTATCTTTTAAAAGTATCATTTCCTCTTTTAACATATTTATTACATCATCCATATAGATTCCATTTTTAGAATATCCAATTTTTTTATCTATATCTATTAATCTTTTATCTTCTATTTCATTAAAAGATTTATCATACTCTAAATTTTTCATAAAATATTTAGTTTTAAATCCTTTTTTTATATCTAATAAATCATGTATTAAATCAGCCCTATATTCTCTGCCATTTATTATTAATTTTGTAAACATGTGCCCACAAAATTTACCTTCTTCATACACAATTTCCGCTTTTATATTAGCTTCATTTAAAAGTTTTACAAAAATTTTAGAAATAGAAGAACATATAGCTTTATTATCTTTTATATCTTCTATACTTTTATCAAAAATAATTTGCTTTTCCTCTATGGAATCTGCAATTAAATATTTTTCATCATATGAATAATATTTACCAAGCTCTATATAAATATATCTTGCCTTTTCAAAATCATCTAAATCTTTTGGCATTTTCTCTAATATTTCTTCTGGTTTCATACATCCCCCTATTAATTATTAATTTCTTTATTTTATATTAAATTTATAATGTTTAGTTTAGTAAAATATATTTTATCTATTATTATATATATCACATATTTAAAAAATTTAATATACATCTTATATTAAATTTTATTAAAATGTTTACAATGCTATATAATTGTGATACTATATATTTACTAAATTTATACTACTTAACAAAATTTTGTAGGAGGATACTAAATGAATTATAATTACAAATTAGTAGGATTTCTTAATATGTTTGATATAACACCAGATTTTGTATATCCTGTATTTGAATACGATGAAGATAAAAAATTATATTTTCAATGTGAAGATGATAAAGATAAATTAAAAAATATATGTTTTATACAAATAAAAGAAGATGCATTAGATAAAATAACATTCTTAGGAAATATAAAACATAATATAAAGGATACACAAAGAAAAGTAACTATCAATTCTGAAGCTATTTTTGGTTTTCAAGTATCCAAAAATGAGGTTAAATTTGGTAATTATGAATACTTTAAAAATTTTTTTAATACCTATAAAACCTCCAACACAATATTATCAAATGAAATATCAAGCTTTCTTGAAGAATATTCTTAATACAACTTAACTGAGATTGCAATTATATGTAATCTCAGTCTTTTTATATTATCATAATTAATTATTGTAAAAAATCATATAAATACAACTATTGTTAAAGTTAAACCATTGAAAAATCAGCACTTCATAAATGTATACTATTACAAAAGCCCTTGTAATTCAATAATTATTCAAATTTTTTCCAACGATTATAGATTTTTTAATTTCCGCTATATTACTGAGTTTTAGGAAATTAGCTGGAAAAATATACAAAATTTCAGTTTTTATAATAATAAAACTCAAATTTACAAATGAAGCCATTTTTTAGTTTTCATATTTTATATGCTTTTTTAGTTTATTTTGTACTTTTGTCTCAATTCTTGATACATAAGAACGTGATATTCCAAGTTCATCTGCAATTTGTTGTTGTGTTTTCTGACTAGTTCCATCAATTCCATATCTAAGTTTCATTATATATTTTTCTCTTTTAGGTAGTTTATTATTTATATAATCTATAATTTGATTACTTATAACTGTATTGTATATTGTATCAATAGCATCCTTTGTATTTGACTCTAATGTTTCCATAAGTTCCATATCATTTCCATCCTTATCAGTACCAATAATTGTATTCATAGACACCTCTGCTTTTTGCTTTTTAGTAGCACGTATATACATTAATATTTCATTGTCTACACATTTACTAGCATAAGTACTAATCTTATAACCCTTATCTGAACTAAAACTATTTATAGCCTTTATAAGACCTATAGTACCTATTGAGATAAGATCTTCTAATTCTTGTTCATCTGATGTATATTTTTTAGCTATATGTGCAACAAGTCTTAAATTATGTTCAATTAACTTATCTTTTGCCTCTTTACTTCCCTCAAAATATCGTCTTAAGTAATATTCTTCCTCAGTTTTACTTAAAGGTTCAGGAAAAAGATTATTATTTGAAATATATCCAAATAATAAATAAATATGTGACAATATATTTTGTATAATTTCAAGAAACATTTTAATACCTCCAAACAATACTTGATATATATCTATGTAACTTAAGAATATTCTTGCATGTCATTCTTGTACTAAAAACATAATTTGACTTTATTTTTATACTATGATAAAATTATCGTACTTTAAAATATAATATTTATAAATAATTATTTTATAAAACAACTATTAATAATAAATTAAATAGGAGGTTATTCATGAACATTGAAAAAGAAAATCTAACGAGAGTAAAAGAATTAATTGAAGAATTGGAAAAATTAGAAAAAGCAATTAATATTACAAAAAATTATGATGCTTCAATTACAGCTTCATTTTCTAGCTTTCACAACTTTAATACAAAAACTCCTATAGGTATATCTGTACCCATATCTAATGATATAAAAGATGCTATCATAAATAATATACATTTAAGAATTAAAGAAATAAAAAAAGAATTGGAAAAAGTGTAATCTATTATAGGCGATACTTAACTGTATCGCCTATAAATATATCAAAACATTATTCCATTATTTTAACTTCTAATCCATTTATATCTTGTACATATTCACTATTTACTTCTATTACTATATTATTTGTAACCATATTAGGTGTCACAAATTCTTCAAGCTCCCTATCATCGATTAAAATATTTATAACATTAGAATTTAATTCTTTTTTTACACTTTTTACTGGTTCCATTTCTAAATCATCTCTAATTCTTAAAATAATTAAAGACTGTCCCATAAAAAATTCTTCATCATACATTTTAAGCATATCTAGCAAATGCATATCTTCAACACTACTAATATAATTTTTTAGATCTTCATAATTAGATATAATAATATTTTGATCTTCAGATAAAATGTTTGACTCCATAACATGATAATCATACCTTAAATCTACATATTCTGTAGAAATATCATTTTTATTAATATTATTTTCATTATTATTTACTTTAAATGGTTTGAATACAAATAATAAAATAACTGCAACTATTACTAATAAAAAAACAGCAATAAAAACTTTAGATTTATTTTTCATACTATCTCCTCCATATACTATAGTTTATCATAAATTATTATAAATTACTAGAAAAAACTTATATTTAATTATATATTTTTTATTCCCACATATTTTTAGTTAAATTAAGAATTTCTCTTTTTCTTTTACTTGTTTCTTCATAATCAACAATAATCTTATCTCCATTAATAACTAATACATCTCCCTCATTTATGTTGTTAGGTAGCTTTTTTATTTCTATATTTATAATAGTTTTATCATCACATTCACAAACTGCAAATCCACCCTCAAATCTATCGATTATAACCGTCATAATATCACATCCTACTTTGTCCCTATATAATTATATGTTCCTTTATTAACATTAAAAGTTATATTTTCCCCATCACTTGTTACAATTATATTGCCTAGCTCATCTGTTCTATATACATCAATATTATTTTTCTTTAATCTTTCCATAACACTTTTTACTGGATGATTATACTTATTATCTTTACCTACACAAATAACAGCATATTTAGGATTTATAGCTTGTAAAAAATTATCACTAGTTGATGTATATGATCCATGATGACCCACCTTTAATAAATCGGCTCTTATATCTGCACCATTTGAAAGTATTTCATTTTCTGAAATAGTTTCAGCATCTCCTGTAAATAGAAATTTATTTTTACCATATGTTAGTTTTATTACAATTGAATAATTATTTATGCTATCATAACTTTCAGAATTCGGAGCAAGTATTTCAAATGTAGCTTTGCCAAGTTTATATTTTGATCCTACCTTAGGAACAGTAAGCTTCAAATTTTTATTACTTGCAGATTTTACCACATCTTTAAAAGTTTTAGTATTTGATGTAACTTTTGGTAAGAATAATGTTGTTATATTAAATCCCTTTATAATATTATCTAATCCACCAATATGATCTTCATGTGGATGAGTTCCAATAACATAGTCTAGATCATTTATTTTATTTTCATTTAAATAATCAACCACTATTTCTGCAGCTTCATTAGTCCCAGCATCTATTAACATATTATGATTACCTTGTGTAATAAGTATACCATCTGCTTGGCCAACATCAATAAAATGTACTTGTAAGTTTCCTTCTAAATTTTCTAAATCAACAAATGAATTATTATTTACCGAGCTATCTGTTATAAAATCAATAGTACCATCATCATTTATAATTACTTTACCAAAAATTGCAAGTGCAACAACTATAATTCCAAATAGTATTTTTATTGAATTTGGAATATTATTTTTTTCATTTTTCTTCATATTTCAACCTCACTTGAGATTAATTATATCATAGTCTGTATATTTATGAAATATGAATACTTAATTTTAATAAATACTTCTAAAATAATACAACTACTGTTAAAGTTAAACGATTATATTTTTACTATACTTACAGTATATAAAAGAAAATAATACAACTACTGTTAAAGTTAAACCATTGAAAAAACAACATTTTATAAATATATAATATAATAAAAAGCTTAGTATATCAACATTTATTTAATTTTTTTCCAGCGATTTCTAATTTTTAACTTTAGCTATATTACTAAATTACAGCAATTTAGCTGGATAAAAACTTCTTAAATTTTATTATATTTAACTGTTACTTTTTTACTATTTAGTCGTTATATGTTATAATATGTGGGGTGAAAAAAATGACAAAACAAAAAAAGAAAATGAAAACTATAAAAGCAATACTTCTTATATTATTTTTGGTAGTTGTAACTTTTTTTACAATAAAGTTAATTCCGCTTTTTAAAGATTTAGGAAGTTCTGAAGGAAGAGCTTTATTTAAAACAAAAATCGATTCAATGGGACCACTTGGAGCCTTTATGATAATAGGTTTAGTATTCATACAGTTATTACTTGCTTTTTTACCTGGAGAACCTTTAGAAATACTTGCAGGAATGTGCTATGGAACTATTGGTGGTATGATATTAATATTTATTGGTGTATTTCTAGGAAGTGTTATAATTTTTTTCTCTGTTAAAAAATTTGGAAAAGATTTTATTATTACTTTTTTTGGAAAAGATGGATATGATAAAGTTATAAATAACAAAATATTTAAAAACGCTACAAAAGTAGAATTAATATTATTTATATTATATTTTATACCTGGAACTCCTAAAGATATATTTACATACATTGGTGGACTTATTCCAATAAAACCTATGAATTTTTTACTTATATCAACACTTGCTAGATTTCCATCCATTATTACATCAACATTTGCAGGATCAAATATTACAAGTGGAAATTTTAATGTTACAATTATAACATTTATTGTAACATTTGTAATATCTGCTATTGGTTTAATAATATTTAGTATAATTCAAAAAATAAATAATAAAAGTGAGGTAAAATTATGATTATAGAACCTAGAATGCCACTTATAATACAAAATTTTTCTAATATAGAAAATTATTTTAAAAATAATGATGTTTTAAAAAACATAAATACTGAAGATGAAGATGTGAAAAATTTAAATATATATGAAATGGAATTTAATTCTTGTACATTAAAAAATGTAAATTTTATAGATTGTAATTTAAAAAATTCTTATTTTTTTAATACAATATTTGAAAATGTAGATTTATCAAATATAGATTTAAATAAATCTACACTAAAAAGAGTCTTATTTAAAAACTGTAAACTAATTGGTACAAATTTTAGATCATCATATTTTGAAAATGTTAAATTTATTGATTGTAATTTAAAAAATAGTTATTTAGATGATACATCTTTAAATAAAGTAGAATTTAATAATACAACACTTAAAGAAAGTATTATAAGCGATAGTAAATTTAAAGAAACCTTATTTATAAAATCTGATCTTACTCTATGTGATTTAAGTAAAACAAGTCTTAAAAATATTGATTTATCAGACTCAATTATTGATGGAATTACAGTATATCCTAATGATATATATGGTGTAATATTGAACGAAACTCAAGCATTAGATTTTATAAAAATATTAGGAATAAAAATAAAATAATATACTTAAAGTCCATTAACATATGGATTTTAAGTATATTTATTTTCTAATTATTAAATATTTTTCTGTTAATATGCAGTTTTAAATATCTCAATAATATCCTCTACACTTGGGTCACGTGGATTACCAGGTTTACATGGATCTTTCATAGCTTTTTTAGCAAGCATTGGTATATCTTCTTTTCTTACACCAACATCAGATAATTTTTGTGTTATTCCAACTGATGCTGAAAGTTCTTTTATCTTATTTATAAAAGTAGCTATTATTTCATTTTTAGTCATGTTCTCAGTTGATATACCTAATACTCTTAATATATCGGCAAATCTATCACTACACAGAGCTCCATTATATCTCATAACATATGGTAACAAAATAGCATTTGCAAGACCATGTGGTGTATCATACACAGCACCCAATTGATGTGCCATTGAGTGAACAATACCTAGACCTACATTTGAAAATCCCATACCAGCTATATATTGCGCAAGTCCCATTTTTTCAATAGCCTCTTTACTTTTATTATTTACCGCATCTGGTAAATACTTAAATATTAACTCAATGGCTTTCAAATGAAACATATCAGACATTTCCCATGCACCTTTAGTTATATATCCCTCTACTGCATGTGTTAGAGCATCCATACCTGTAGCAGCTGCAAGAGATTTGGGCATTGTTTCCATAAGCTCAGAATCAACAATTGCAATAATTGGTATATCATGTGGATCAATACATACCATTTTTATTTCCTTATCTTCATCAGTTATAACATAATTTATTGTTACTTCAGCTGCAGTACCTGCAGTTGTTGGCATAGCAATTAAAGGTAAACCTTTATTTTTAGTATTTGCTACACCATTTAATGATACAATATCACTAAATTCGGGATTTGTCATAACAATACTTATTGCTTTTGCTGTATCAATTGCAGATCCTCCACCTACTGCTACTATTACATCTGTTCCAAACTTTTTACACTTTTCAATACCATTTTGTACATTTTTTATAGTAGGATTTGGTTTTACTTCATCATATATTATATAATCAATACTTGATTTTTCAAGTATCTCTACTACCTTGCTTGTAACACCAGCCTCAACTAAAGCCTTATCTGTAACAATAAATACTTTATTATACCCTCTTGCCTTTATTTCTTGTGATAAAATTTTTCTTGAACCTCTACCGAAATAAGAAGTTTCATTTAACATAAACCTATTTGTACTCATATATACCTCCTAACTATTTTAATTCTATCAAATTCAAAATAATATATCAACATTTTACACAAAAACAACACAATAAAAAATAATATTTTAAATAGATGGAAAAAGGGAATACCAAAGAATGTATTCACACTCTCTAATATTCCCTTTATAATTCTACTTTATACATTTATTTTATTAAATCTTTTACAACTTCTGAAGCTATAACAAGGCCTGCAACTGATGGTACAAACGATACACTTCCAAGTACTTTGGTATCTATTTTCTTTTCTACTGGTATTTCAGTAGAAAAAACTACTTTTTGCCTCTTTACACCAATCTCTTTTAACCTTTTTCTCATAGTTTTTGCAAGTGGACAAGTATTTGTCTTATATATATCTGCAACTTTTATATCTAAAGGATTTAGTTTATTTCCCATGCCCATTGATGAAATACATTTTATATTTCTTTTTTGACATTCTGTTATAATAGCAATCTTTGCATCAATATTATCTACTGCATCCACTACATAGTCTATATTTTTACCTTGAAATAGAGAAAATATATTGTTAGGCGTTATGTCTTGTTTTATCGCAATCACATTTGCATCTTTATTTATATTCATTACTCTAGACTTTGCAACATCTACTTTATCTTTTCCAATATTACTATTTAGTGCAATAAGTTGTCTATTAATATTTGTTATATCTATAATATCTTTATCAACTATAGTAATATTTAATACTCCAGCTCTAGCAATAGCCTCTAAAACATATGAGCCAACTCCACCTATCCCACAAATTAGTACATGTGATTTTTTTAATTTTTCAACACTATCTTTACCAATAACAATTTCAGTTCTATTATATATTGAATCTTCCATTTATTATTTTTTTCTCCTTATAACTACACCATTTGATATATCAAATGGTATTTTAATCTTAACTAGTTGTCCTTTTATACCAGGATTAATTGTGTTAATAGGTTGTCCATTTTTTATATCATATAATTCCTCGATATTAAATGTACATTCATCAAAACTATCTTCCCTAAGTATTTCAAGTCTATCTCCAATACTTAGTTTATTTTTTATCTCAACAACATATATATCATTACTATCTTTTTTTATTACTTTTGCACCATATTCATATTCCATATTCTCACTTTTTCCATCTAAATCGTGAATATCTTGATTTTTATCGTCAGAAAAATAAAACTCAGAAAGTCCACGTGTTTTTACTTTTAAAAGCTCATTTAAATATTTATCAGCATTATATTTATCTTCTCTACCTTCTTCTTTTAATTTCATATAATCATCAATAGCTTGTCTATATACTCTTACAACAGTTGCTAAATAGTAATCTGTTTTTAATCTTCCCTCAATTTTTAAACTATCTATTCCCATCTCTACAAGTGTTGGAATTTGTTTTATTAAACACATATCTTTTGAAGAAAATAAATAAGTACCATTTTCATCAAAATCTAAATTTATAACACTATCTTTATTATTTACTTCAGTAGCAGTAATGTTGTATTGCCATCTACAAGGCTGAGCACAGTCACCTAAGTTTGCACATCTATTAGCTAAATACTTACTTAAATAGCATCTTCCAGAATATGCATAACATATAGCGCCATGAACAAACATCTCAACTTCCAAATCTTCAGGTTTATTCTTCATTATATATTCTATTCTCTCTTTGCTAAGCTCACGAGCAAGAATAACCCTTTTAGCACCATATTTATGCCAAAAGTTTGCAGAATGTAAACTTACTATATTTGCTTGTGTACTTATATGTATTTCCATATTAGGTGCAACTTCTTTTATAGTATCAATAACACCAGGATCACTAGCAATTATAGCATCTGCTCCCACCTTATCAAGTCTTTTTACTTCTTCTACTATTTCATCATAATCAGTATCATTTGCATAAATATTTAATGCAACATATACTTTTTTGCCTAAGCTATGAGCATATCTACAAGTCTCTTCTAACGTATCACTATTAAGTTCAGCCCTTGATCTAAGGGATAATTTTGCTGTTCCTGCATATATTGCATCGGCTCCATACATAAAAGCAATTTTTGCTTTTTCTATACTTCCAGCAGGTGCAAGTAACTCTATTTTCTTCATAATATATTCTCCTTACATTTATACATTTCTTTCATTTTTAGTGCATCAAAGCTTTGCGTACCAGCAGATTCACATATTATTCTAGGTGATAATTTTAACTTATCTAGAACACATAATACATGTTCAAAATGTGGTCCATACTCCTTATCATTAAAAGTAACATGCCTTTTTTCTCCACCATTTTGTGTATATTCCATCTTACTAAAATGACTATGGAAATTTTTCATTCTATCATAACCTAGTTTATCAATATACATTTTAAGTTCTTCTTCCCAAGCATCTATACTATTTAAATTTCCAATACTTCTACAATATAAATGTCCAAAATCAATAGTAGGAATTAATCTTTCATCAACCAAACACATTTTTATAATCTCTTCACTACTTCCAAGTTGATTAATTTTCCCCATAGTTTCAGGACAAATTATTATATCAGAAAGTCCTAAATTATCGGCCACATCATATGCTCTTTTTAAAAGTTTACAACTACTCTCTACAGCATACTCTCTATCAAGCCCTAACAAAGCGCCTGCATGTACTACTATTCTTGTAGCACCCATCTTTTTTGCTACTTCCATTGTATCAGTTATATACTTTATTGTCTTTTCCCTTTTTTCTTCCTCTTGAGTAGAAAGGCTTATATAATATGGTGCATGTACACTAAGTAAAATGTTATACTTATTTGCTTCCTCTCTTAACTTTGTACACTTTTCATCACTTATTCTTACACCCCTTGAACATTGATATTCATAGGCATCTAGTCCCATATCAGATAAATATTTTGGCATTTGTTCAGACACTTTATATTTTTTATCATAGAAATCATCTGGATTTCCTGCTACTCCAAATTTAATCATTTAACCACCTTTTTTAATTCAATTGCAAAACCATCTGATGGAATAATAATATTTTTATTGTTTATTCTCTCAGCAAGTAGTCTTGTTTCATCTCTCATATGTGTTGCAACTATTGTTTTTCTTGGATATTTACTTGATAAAGTCTCAATATTGTCTATTCCCATATGTGAATTATCTCCCTTATCTAAAGACATATCAGCAACTAAGATATCTGATTTTTCAAGTAATTCATATACGCCATCACATATCTTTGAATCACCTGTAAAACCAATACTTAAACCATCATTTACAACTAAATAACCATATGAGATGTACTTATCACTATGCTCAACACTAATACTTGTAATTTTCATATCAGAAAATAATTCAAAATCTTTTAATTCTTCACATTCTATAAATTTTAGTTTTAGCTTTTTAAGCATTCTTTCATAATTATCCTTAAATGCAAGTTCTACTAAATTTTTTATTTCTTCTTCTATTCCTTTTACACCAACTATAAAAAATTCCTTTTCCCTTTGTTCTTCTCTTTTTTCCAGTGTATTTAATTGTAATTTTAACAAAAATGGTAAATCAAAATAATGATCTCCATGTAAATGAGTTATTATACAACCATCTATGTCCTGCAAGTTATGCCCTGATTTTATTAGTGCTTTACATATTCCATTAGGTACATCTACAAGCACCTTATCATTTATTATAGTACAAGCACTATTTGATGTTGACCAAATAGAGCCAGTTCCGACCAATTCAATTTTCATACTAATTCCTCTCTTTCAAACTTTTTCTAAACTTAAAGTATAACAATATTAGAAATAATCATATTACACGTAACTATATACAAAATATTTTTTCTATTTATAAATACTGTAAATAGTATAACCACAAAATATATTAAAATACATATATATTTTTTAGATCAATTTATCTTAAATTTTATCTAAACTATACTATTTTATTTCAATCATTATATATCGTATATATTATACACTATAATATTAAATTTGTAAACTTTATTTTAGCTAAAAAAAGGCTATAATATGTTAATAATTAACATAAATTATAGTCTTTAATTTTTTATTTTTTCATAAAATAATATATTACATCAGTCATCACTGTACCAAGCATACTACAAAATGCAATATATAACTCTAATATATAATCTGATTTTACAAACATAATTATAATTACTGCTATTACAATAAATGGCCCAAATGGTATATATGAACTTTTATCTTTTTTCCTAATAACAAGTAAGATTATGCCAATAATAGCTCCTATAATAAAAGAAAGGAGCGTTATAACAAGTATGTTTTTTACTCCTAAAAAAAGTCCCAGAGATGCCATAAGTTTTACGTCTCCAAACCCCATACCTTCTTTTTTTAATATTAAATATGAGACATATGCAATTACAAAAAATATGCCACCTCCTGTAAGTGCACCAAGTATATAATCTAGTATATTATTTACATTAAAAATTATATTTATCACAGAAAGTATAGTTATATATATATGTACTTCATCAGGTATTAATTGCACTTTATAATCTATACTAAAAATAATCAAAAGTACAACTAAAAGAGCCATATAAATATATGTACTAAACACATTTCCATTTATATAATAAAGTAAATTAAATAACAATATTAATATAGTAGAATATATAAAATCAAATTTAAATTCTTTTTTTAATCTTATAAAAAATTCCTTGTGATTTATTTCTTCCATACATAAAGGAATTAAATTTTTTTCTAAATGTTTTGCACATTGGCCACATAAAATAGCAGATATTGTTATAATAATATGTATTATTATATTCATTAATATTATTCACCTTTTTCTTATATTTTTTATTATATAAATAATCATTATAATCCCTCATTATTATACAATAATCAAAAAAATTTGTAAACTAAAGAAAAATTTTTTCTAAAATTTTCTCTCCTTAAGTAGTCACTATTTTAAGTGGTATTGTTTTTTACATAAATTTATGTTATTATATATAAAATAAATTTTTAATAATATTATTAATATCAATATTAAATACACTAAAATAAAAGGAGAAAAAGTATATATGAAAATTCAAAACTACATTGATTTTAGTAAGGAAAAAGACTTTTTATATTTTGTTAATAGATTAGAAATTGATAACCAGTTCATATATAGTTTAATTAATCATTATGTAGAAGAATATGAATTACAAAATTATATAAAAAAAGTTATTATAGATCCCAGATTAAATCATCGGTTTTTAGCAGTATATTCTTTAAAAAAGAAATTAATAAGAGTAAACATAAAGCAAATAATCTTAGATGTTATAGATTTAAAAAGATATTCTACTCCACTTAACAAGTGGCATTATGAAGTTATTTATAGTGAATTATTTGCATACATACATCATGAAATAATGCATGCTATGCAATGTAAAGAATTAGATGAAAATCCAAACTCAATATTAGCAAAAATAACTAAGATTTCTAGAGAAGCTCAAAAAAATAGACCTTTTTATTACAAATATCATGGACTATTCCCACATGAACACCACGCAGATGCAATGGCTTCAGTTATAAGAAATAAATTTATCTATTTGAACCATTTAGACACTACTAATAGAGATGTACAAATATCGAAAGATGGTTCTCAAGATGAAACTGAAGTAGATAGATGTAATAGAATTGATGCATTTTATTTAATTAATAATTATAAAATCAAAGATGATGGAACTATCTCTTCTCCAATAGAACAATTTTTAGAAGTTTATGAAAAATCAGATTTATCATATTCTTCTGATATTTATAATACTAAAACTATTCTTGAAAATTTAATATATGGATTGCCAATTAGTAAAGATTTATATGATAAAATAAGTGAAGTTTCAACTGGAAAGAAAAAAATAGCAAATTTACACACTTTTTTATTAACTTTATAGCAAAAATCCTAACAATTAAAAAGTAAAAAATCCTTGAGAATAATATCAAGGATTTTTACTTTATACATTAATAAGAAATACATAATTATTTAGTTTAAATCTTCACCTTTTTTCTTATCATAATGTTTTAATATCATTTTTTCTATTGGTCTTTTTATTCTACTAATAATTATTTCTTTTTTATTTATAGGTTTTACAAGAACAGTCTTTATACCAAACCTATTTCCACCACATATATCTGTAAACATTTGATCTCCTATCATAAGAATATTTTCTTTATCTATTTTAGTTTCATTTATTATATGATGATATCCTTTAAGTCGTGGCTTACTTGCTTTATAATAATATTTCATTCCAAGCTCTTTAGCTATTTTTTTTACTCTTGTCTCAGATATTGAATTACTTAAAATATATGTCTTTATTCCTTTTGATTTTATATATTTTATCCACTTTTTTAGATCTTTACTATAGTTTCCTCTATTATCTATTAATGTATTATCCATATCAAGTAAAATGAGCCTTATACCAAGTTCTTTTAATAAATCATATGGAATATTTTCAACTTTATCAAAAGTATATGTAGGATAAAAATTTCTAAAGAATTTTGAAATTTTACTTACCTTTTTCTCATTTGTCATTTATGTCTTTTCCTCCTATTTATACATATTATATATTACTATATTTAATAACCAATTGCAATGTTTTTTCTACATTTAGACAAATATATATATACAATTTAATAATTTATTCTTTAATTTTATACATATTTATGTTATAATCTATATAGTTTTAAAGGTGGGAAAATTATGAACGAAATAATAACTAATAATATGAATGTATATGATATATTAAAATCAAGAGAATTAATAAAACAAATTGCTTTTGAAGATGAATTTAAAAGTATGGTATCAAAAGAGAAAACTCATGTATATCTTGGTATAGATCCAACAGCTGATAGTATTCACATTGGTCATTTTATACCACTTATGATGATGTCATATTTTCAAAAATGTGGACATACACCAATTATCCTAGTTGGTGGTGGAACTGCTCTTATTGGAGATCCTAGTGGTAAAACAGATATGAGAAAAATGCTAACACGTGAAGATATTTCCAGAAATGTTGACAATATTATAAAACAAGTAAGCAGATTTGTATCTTTTGAAGGAGAAAATGCAGCTATAATAGTTAACAACGGCGATTGGATACTAGATTTAAATTATATGGAATTTATACGTACATATGGTATTCATTTTAATGTCAATAGAATGCTTTCAGCTGAATGCTATAAACAACGTATGGAAAAAGGACTTACTTTCTTTGAGCTTAACTATATGTTAATGCAAAGTTATGACTTTTTACAACTTTTTGAAAAACATGAATGTAGAGTTCAAATTGGTGGAGATGATCAATGGTCTAATATGTTAAGTGGTGTTGAACTAATCCGTAAAATACATAAAAATGGTAGTTTTTGTGTTACTTGTCCACTACTTCTAAATTCTGAAGGAAAGAAAATGGGTAAAACAGTTAATGGTGCACTTTGGCTTGATGCTAAAAAAACTTCTCCATATGAATTCTATCAATACTGGAGAAACATACAAGACTCTGAAGTAAGAGATGTACTAAAAATGCTTACATTTCTTCCTATGGATGAAGTAAACAGACTATCCTCACTTGAAGGAGAAAAAATTAATGAAGCTAAGAAAATAGCAGCTTTTGAAATAACTAAGTTAATACATGGAGAAGAAGAAGCTACAAAAGCTAAAAAAACTTCAGAAGATTTATTTGAAAATTTAAACAATAGTGATAATATGCCTACTGAAAATATAAATGAAAATGAACTAAATATGACAATATTAGATCTTTTAGTAAAAATAAAAATTGCACCATCAAAAGGTCAAGCAAAAACACTTGTAGAACAAGGTGGAATATCTATAAATGATATAAAAATTACAGATATAAAATATAATATTTCAAAAGATATATTTAAAAATAATTTCATTGTAGTAAAAAAAGGTAAAAAAACATTTATAAAAGTTGAATTAGTATAAGGAGATGAGTTTTTGAAATACACTAAAGGAGAAGAAATAGTAAACTCAATAACTCATGGAATAGGAGCAGTTTTATCAATAGCTGCTCTTGTTGTTATGATAGTATTTGCAAGTATTAATAAAAATGCATGGCAAATTGTTAGTGTTTCTATATATGGTACAACTTTATTAATACTTTATATAATGTCTACACTATATCATGCTATAACAAATGAAAAAGCTAAGAAAGTATTACAAATATTTGATCATTCATCAGTATATTTATTAATTGCTGGAACCTATACGCCATTTTCACTTGTAATCCTTAGGCAAAGTTCATATAAAGGCTGGCTAGTATTTAGTGTAATATGGGCAATGGCAATATTTGGTATTACTATATATGCTATTTTTCCAAGAAGATTTAAAATATTTAATATAGCATCATATGTTATAATGGGCTGGGTTATAGTATTTGCATTTCCAGAACTTATACAAACTATGACAAGCTTAAATGCAATTAATGGTATTTATTGGCTATTTGCTGGTGGAATTTTCTATACTGTTGGTATAATATTTTATGCAATAAAAAAAATAAAGTATTTCCATTCTATATGGCACATATTTGTATTACTAGGTAGTATTTGTCATTTTATATCAGTATTATTTTATGTAATATAATAATTTTTCATAAAAATGTATACTTTAACATAATTTACTAATAATATTATTGGTGATAATTATGAATGAAATAGATATTTTAAAAGAAATTAATAAAAATGCTAAAACAGGTATTGATGGATTAAATTTTACACTTGATAAAGTCCAAAGTGATGACTTAAGAGACTTACTTTACAAAGAAAGAAATGAATATGAAAATATTTATGACAGAACTAAAGAAATTCTTATACAAAAAAGTGAAGACATCGAAGATACAAAAACTCTTCAAAAAGTAATGTCATGGATGGGAATAGAACTTAATACACTTACCAATAAAAGTAATTCTCAAATAGCACAAATACTAATTCAAGGAAACGATATTGGGGTTATAAAGGGTACTAAATTATTAAATAATATGGAATTTGAAGATAAACAAATTAAAAACATTCTTGAAGACTTTGTTAGATTACAACAAAAAAATATAGAAAACCTAAAAAAATATTTATAATTTTACAATTCAAAACTAGTATAATAAAAGTCATAAGCTATTTTTATTATACTAGTTATATTTTTATATATCATTTTTTTGAAAATTTCGTCTAAAAATATTTACTATTATAAAACTATATGTTATAATATCTATATAATGGCCCATTGGTCAAGCGGTTAAGACGCGACCCTCTCAAGGTCGAATCATGGGTTCGATTCCCGTATGGGTCACCATTATAGCAGGTTTTATACCTGCTTTTTTATGTTATTAAATATTTAATATAATATTCTATATTTTTATGACTTGCCCAGCATAAATCAAATTAACATTTTGTATATTATTTTTATTTTTTAAATAATCTACTGTCACACCATATTTATTCGCTATACCACTTAATGTGTCTCCTGTTTTTATAGTATATACCTTTTCTTTATTTAAACCTAATATTTCATTTACCTTATCTTGTACTTCTTTTGGATTATATCCATCATTTGATAACTTATTTTTCCTTTCCTCTCCATTACCATAGTATCCTTTTATAACATCTTGTGCTATTTCATTAATTGATTTTTTAACTTCCTCTATAGGTTCATTACTACTTCTATCAGCATTTGCATATTTTAGCCATGCCTCTTTATCTCCATAAAAATAGTTCATATCAATATCTTGTTCATACCCTTGTATTCTACCTCTTGATGTATATTGCCATAGTGCATAAAAATTCCAATTTTTTACTACTGGTTTTTCATTTGCATTTCCATTATTTATACCATATTGGGCAACCCACAAACCATAATTTGAATTTACTATATCTGTAAAATTATATCTATTTATAACAGAACTTGAAGCATAAAGTAATGGCTTTACTCCTGTTAAACTATACACTGTATCTAAAAACTTTTTAGCATAATAAGTATTACTTAGATCCCCAGACTCCCAGTCTAAAATAAGTATTGCTTCATTCAAATATCCTTTAATATTATCTACAAACCACTTAGCTTCTGCTTCAGGTGTATTTCCTAAATCTGGTCTAGCAAAATGATAAACTCCTAGTAATTTACCATCTCTTTTAGCCCTTTGGTATAAACTATCACAGTATTTATCCACATATCCAACACCTTCTGTAGCTTTGCAAATAACAAAATCAACATCATTTTTAAAATTTTCTATACCTGCTTGATAGCTTGATATATCTATTCCTTTTAACATTTAATCAACCCTCTCTTACATATAATTTAAAAGTTATTTCATAGTTATTATATTCCTTAATAATAATAATGTTACTTAATTTTTCATACGTAAAAAAAGGAATAGATCTATTACAATCCATTCCCTTAATTTAATTTATTTTATCTCTATATTTCCATACATGGTAGAAAGTTTTACTAATGCATTAAATTCACCTTTTTTGTTAAAATTATCTTTTACATTTCCTCTCATTACATCAGTAATAAGTTTTAATTTTCCGATATTTTTTAAATTTATTTTAGTATTACCACTTACGGTATCCACTTTTATTTCAATATCTTTTTTAGCATTAACATCAATTTTTACATTTCCATTTGTGCAATCAACTTTTATTTTATCAGCCATAACATCTTTATCTACTTTTATACTACCAGATGCTAAATCAGCATTTAATCTAGCAGTATGAACTCTACCTAAAACAGACATATTGCCTGATGCTGTATTCAATTTTATCTTATCAGAGTAAAAATCTCCAGATAAAGAAATATTACCAGATACTGAATTTAAAGAAACTTTTTCATATTCTATTTTAGGTATAAATACACAAAGCTTAAGCCCAGTAGATCTATAGCCCTTATCTGAATTAATAAAAATATTTATCTCATTTTCCTTTTCTATAACTCTTAATTCAATATTAGAATCTTTATTTACATTTCCACTTAAAATTGCTTTAATTTCTGATATTTTATTAACACAAATAACTTGTAAATCTGCAGAACAAGACTCCACTTTTATAATCCGAATATTTTCTGCATAAATTGATTTTTTCTGTTCAATTTCTTTCATCTTTTCTTTATCATTTTTAATCACTTTTCCATTTTCAATTATTACTGAACCATTTCCACTTACAAAATTGAAACTACCATCTTTTACACTAATAGCCATTTCTTCCTCCTAAACTCTTGTAATAGTTATCACATGATAGATTAACAGTTCACATAATTATATCTTATTTTTTATTTTTTGTCAAATTAAAAATTTAACTTTATCTGTATATAAAATCAATTATTACACAATATAAATATAGGTGATTTTAATGAATATAATTCATAAATTAGAAATGAGAGAAAATACTTTGCAAAATGTAGTATATGTATATTATCCTGCAGAGTATGAATTTGGACTAGATTTTGACAAAATAAAAACAAGAATTGTAGGAGTAGCAGAAAAAATTAGAGAATTTGCAGTTGATAATATCTCTAAATTTACAAATGAAACAGTACTACTAATATTAAATGGTGTAGTAGTTGGGACAGTAATGTTAACACAATTAGTAACAAATACTGGAACAGAAACTATAAACAAAACCAAAGTACCAAGCGTTTTAGAAACAAAAATTCAAAATGTTCAGACTAACCCTAAAGATTTAAAAATATCAAATGAAAAACCTACTATAAAAACTGACACAGTAAATTCTATAAATACATCTAACCTAATATATAACAACTCTAATACAATAATACCACTAAAGTTACAAAACGGAAATATAATACAAATAGGAATCAATGATTATCTTATAGGTGTAGTTGCATCTGAAATGCCTATAGATTTTAATATTGAATCTCTAAAATCACAAGCTGTAGTTTCAAGAACTTATACTTTAAGAAAAAATTCTGCAGGTATAGTACTTGAAGAAAACTCTAAAATACAAAAATATATGAGTGAAAAAGAATTAAAAGAGATCTGGAATGATTCTTTTAACAATTATTATACAAAAATTAAAAACGCAGTATTTTCAACATCTAATGAAGTTTTAATGTATAATAATAAACTAGCCTCTACTCCTTATTTTTTAGTTAGTAATGGAAAAACTGAGGACTCTATTAATGTATGGGGAGACAGCACCCCTTATTTAAAAAGTGTTGATAGTAAATTTGATATAACATCAAAAGATTATTCTTCACAAAAAGTAATACCAAAACAAGATTTTTGTAAAAAACTTAATATCGAAGAAAGCTCTTTAAAAAATATAGAAATAACAGCAAAAACCATTGGTGATAGGATAAGTAAAATTTCTATTAACAGACAAATATTTGATGGATCACAAATCCAAAAATTACTTGATCTTAATTCGGCAGACTTTACTATTACTTTATCTGATAATAATGTTATAATTGATGTGAGAGGAAATGGACATGGTGTTGGAATGAGTAAATATGGAGCAAATATGCTTGCAAATAAAGGTTATAATTATAAAGAAATTTTAAATTATTATTATAAAGGTACAAATATAGAGAAAATTTAAAAAATTAGTAGTAAGTCTTGCTTACTACTAATTTCAGAGTGTAGACAAACCCCACTTTTTGAAAGTGAGGTTTGTTTGCTAAAAAC
>CAOYAN010000025.1 GCA_948562205.1 uncultured Clostridia bacterium
ATGTGGTGGTGTGAGAGGGAATAAGTAAAATAATTATTTATTCTC
Source organism: uncultured Clostridia bacterium (assembly GCA_948562205.1). Lineage (GTDB taxonomy): Bacteria > Bacillota > Clostridia > TANB77 > CAG-465 > CAG-465. Next base: position 46 of record CAOYAN010000025.1, read on the forward strand.
TACTCGATTTTGGCAAATAGTACTAATTAAGATATAATATCTAAAATAACTATATAATTTCACTATAAATACAGTAGAAAAGAAATGAAGAAAATGAAAAAAATCAAAGTAGCAGATATTTGTTGCCAAACAAATATTATGAGTGTTTATAGTTATCAAAAATTTACAGATTATTTAATTGATTTTAGCAATGTTACTTTTAATGGTGAAGAAAGACTTGGAAAAGAAGGACATAAGCTTATAATATTAGCAGCTTAAGAAGTTGAATCTAATGCAAGTAGTCATATAAATTATTTATACCTCATTTGGTCATCATTTGAAAATGAAAGATATAGATGCAGTGTATTCAACTGAGCTTCATAAATTTATTCTTCCATTTGATTAGGGTAGTATAAGTATAACTAAAAATTGCATTATAGCATATTGTGATCAGGAAACCGTAATATTCTCTAAGACTGGTGAGATTATCATGCCAGCAACTAAGAATATATGTCTTAGTCTTGTTGATATATATTCTTTGAAAGGTAAAATTATAGAAGAAAATGTTTGGTTAACTCATAAGAGTAATAGTATAGCTTATGTTACTAACTTAGCATCTGCATATTTTGATAATTATAAATAATTAATTTAACTCCTCACTAATTTTTTTAGTGGGGAGTTTATAGTTTATTTGGTATCATACTATCAATTATTCCATATATTGCAGCAGCAATTATACTACTTGTTATAGTTATATAATATCCACTTACAAAAAATTGAGTTATATATATAATAATACATGCAGAAGTAAAACCTACAAGTCCTCTTCCAAGTGGAATATCGTGTATTCCTGTAACTGTTGCCATTAAATAATCAAGTATAATTATTGTAGTAGCACTAAGTATTAAAATTGGAAAAGATGATATAGTAAAATTTGGTGTGAAAAATACAGTTATTGCAAATATTGATAAAGATGTAAGAAATCTAATTGCCATTTGTGATAATCTTAATGTATCTAATTTATGTTCCATAAATCCTCCTTTAAAATTTATTAATATTATTTGTATATTTTTTTATTTTATGCAAAAAATACTTTTAGGTGATTTATATGTTAATTGTATTTTTTAGAGCCTTAATTTTATATGCAATAGTTTTTTTAGTTATAAGGCTAATGGGAAAAAGAGAACTTTCGAAAGTTCAACCATTTGAACTTGCAATAATAATACTTATATCAGATCTTGCATCTGCACCAATGTCTTCTAGAGGAATATCCCTATTTGATGGAGTTGTACCAATAGTAACACTTCTTGTAGCATATATTATATTTACACTTCTTATTCAAAGTAGTAATAAAGTCCAAGATGTAGTTTGTGGTAAGATAGCAGTAATTATAGAAGATGGAAAAATAGTAGAAGAAGAATTTTCAAAACTTCAATACACAATACCAGATCTTATGAGTCAGTTGAGAGAAAAAGATGTATTTAAGATACAAGATGTTAAATGTGCAATGATAGAAAATAATGGAAACATAAGTGTTATAAAAAGTAGTGACAATATGAATAGCATTCCATTAAACATAATTGAAGATGGTAAAATATCAGATGCAAATATAGAGATACTTAATATGACAAATGCAGATGTAGAAAAATTACTTAGTAAAAATAATTTAAGTATGCAAGATATTCTTGTTGGAACAATGGATGAGAACTCTAAATTTTTATATCAATTAAAAGAGGAGGCGATACAAAATGGCTAAACAAATTATAATTTTTATTGTATCTGTTGCTCTTTTAGTATTTGGTGGTGTATGGGAGTTAAAATATTTAAATAATACATCAAGATATATTAAGACAGATATTGATTATGTAAAACATGAAGTAGAAAAAGGAGATTTTGACGCAGCAAAAGAACAGATAAATGAGTTAAAAAATACTTGGGGAGATGTAAGTGATGTATGGAATATATTTGTAAATCATGATAGAATAGATGATTTAGAAGAAGCAATAGAAACTTTAAATGCAGATATAGAATTAAAAGATAAGGATAGTGCTATAAAATCTAGTATGATTTTAAAAGCTATAGTATCTCAAATAGTAGATAAACAAAGATTTTCATTTGAACATGTATTTTAAAACGAGCCAAAAAGCTCGTTTTAATTTGTTTTTATCTCTATATTTTTTAATGTATTTAGTAATATATCTATATTTTCTTTAGAAGTAGAAGTAAGTGGAAGTCTTGTTTTTCCAACATCATATTCTAAGATATTCATACATTCTTTTATCATAATAGGGTTTACATCTATAAATAATTTTTGTGCAAGGTCAAATATTTTAAAAAATAGATTTTTAGATGTTTTTGAGTTTCCATCAAAGTATTCATAGCAAATGTCATGTACTTCATTTGGTAGAATATTTGCTAAAACTGATATTACGCCACTACCGCCAACAGATAAAATAGGAAGAATTAAGTCATCATTTCCAGAATAAATAAGGAAATTTTCATCTACTATATTTCGTATGTTTATAATCCTAGAAATATCAGGTGAAGCTTCTTTTAGACCTACAATATTTTTTATTTTAGATAATTTTTTTATAGTATCTACAGATATGTTTACACCTGTTCTAGATGGAACATTATATAATATAATTGGAAAATCTGATACAGCATTTGCTATTTCTAAGTAGTGTTCATATAAACCTTCCATATTACATTTGTTATAATATGGTGTTACTACAAGTGCACCATTTGCACCTACTTTTTTTGCATATTTTGTCATTTCGATTGCTATCTTTGTATTATTACTTCCAGTACCTGCAATAATTGGAATTTTACCATTTGCAATTTTTACTGAAAAATTTATTAGTTCCTTTTTTTCATCATTAGATAGTGTAGAAGACTCACCAGTTGTGCCACATACAATTATTGCATCTGTTTTATTTTGTATATGCATATTTATTAATTCTTCAAGTTTTGTATAATTTATATTATTTTCTTTTGTAAAGGGTGTAACTAAGGCTACTCCTGATCCTTTAAACATAAATTTACCTCTCTTTCTATTAGATTATATTAAGTATTAGTTTTATTAATGATTAAATTACAAAAGATTTTTTAAACAAATTATATAAAAACTATTGACTTAGAGTAAACTCTAAATGATATAATACATATGGTGAGAGCATTGAAGATAAATGAAGTAAGTAAAAAATGTGATATTTCACAAGATACATTAAGATATTACGAAAGGGTGGGACTTATAGGGCCTATTAAAAAGAGTAAGAGTGGAATTAGAGACTATAGTGTAGATGATATAAATAGGATCGAGTTTGTAAAATGTATGAGAGGGGCAGATATGCCAATTGATAATCTTGTAAAGTATATGAGACTATTTGATATTGGAGATTCAACAATAGAGGAGAGAAAAAAGTTACTACTTTTACAAAAAGAAAATCTTGAAAATAAAATGAGGGATATGAAAAAGGCATATGATAAGCTAAATTATAAAATTGATTTATATAATAAAAAGGAATTAGAGATAAGTATAAATAAAAAATAAATATATACAAATAATATTAAAAGTTAATAGCACTAAAAATAGTGTTAAATATAAAGAAAGGAATGATTATATGGAAAAATCAAAAGTATATTTTACTAAGGAGATTACACCTGAGAGTTTAATTAAAATTTATGATGCTGTAGGATTTAAGCTTAATGGAAAGGTTGCTGTAAAAATCTCTACTGGAGAGCCTGGAGGTCACAATTTTTTAAATCCTAATTTAATAAAGGATTTAGTACAAGAACTAAATGGAACAATTGTTGAATGTAATACTGCATATGGTGGTAAAAGAATGGTAGTAGAAGATCATTTGCAAACTGTAAAAGATCATGGATTTACTGCTATTGCAGATGTAGATATTATGGATGCAGAAGGAGATATGGCACTTCCTGTAACAGGTGGTAAACATTTAAAGGAAAACTATGTAGGTATTAATCTTAAAAATTATGATTCAATGCTTATGTTATCACATTTTAAAGGTCATGCTATGGGAGGATTTGGTGGAGCACTTAAGAATATGTCAATTGGTGTTGCATCAAGTGAAGGAAAAGCATGGATACATACTGCTGGAAAAACAAGAAATCCATCAGAACTTTGGGCAAATTTACCAGAGCAAGATCATTTCTTAGAATCAATGGCAGAAGCTGATGAGTCAGTTATAAGTTATATGAAAGGTAATATTTTATATATAAATGTTATAAATAATTTATCTATAGACTGTGATTGTGATAGTAATCCAGAAGATCCATGTATGAAAGATATTGGTATAGTAGCATCCACTGATCCAGTTGCGTGTGATATGGCAGGATTAGACCTTGTATATAATTCAGAAGATGAAGGAAAATATCGTTTAATAGAGAGAATTGAATCAAAACATGGAATTCATACTGTAGAATATGCTGAAAAACTTGGTATTGGAAGTACTAAATATGAACTAATAAATATAGATTAATATATTTTGTGGGGAATTTTTCCCCACTTTTTTAGTTTTTCGTGCCAAAAAAGTGTTGCTTTTGATAAAATATTCATGCCAAAAAGTGTTGACTATACAAATTATTTCTTACAAATAGATATAATACTTATTAAATTTATTTGTTTTTAATCAAAAGATTTAAAATATTATTATAATTATTGCAAATAAAAAATGTATAATATATAATATGATTGTAAATTATAAAAGTAGAAAATGGAGGAATAGATATGGAAAATGGAAAAGGTTTAGATTTAAAAAGTTTTGAAGAAATGCTTGAGAAAAAGCAACCAGTAGATAATTCATATATAAAAAAAGAAGAGGTAAAAACAGATCCTAATTTGAGTAAGTGGCAAAGTACAATTGCACAAAATAAAAGGGTTGTTGTAGAAGAGAAAGTTGAAGAGGAAAAATATCCAGAAAGACTTAAAAATATTACTCTTGAGAGAAGATATATTGGACTTTTATTAGAGACACCTAAGGCTATTATGAAATATTTCTTTTTATACGATGATTGTCTATTTGAAAGTGCTGAAATGTTAAATATATATAAAAGTGTACTTTTTACAGAGGGTGCAATGTATACTCCAGAAGTAGCCAAAAAAAGATTTAGTTTTGCTAAAATTACTGATGAAGTTCAAAGACTTAAAAGAACTTTAATTAGTGAAGTTCAAGGTAAGGGCTATAGTATGGAGAAAACATATGTAGAACTAAAAAAATTATTTATTTTAAGAAAAAGTTACCTAGAGACTCCGCTTCAAGAATTACAAAATAAAGTAGTTGATATAATAGATTATAAGTTATATGATAAAATGTCTGTAGAAGAAGTAGAGGCAGCCATAAACCAGGTAAATGTAACTGGAAAGTTTAAACAAGCAGTTTTAAATAAAGATCTTACAGAGTTTTTAGAGAAAGGCTCTAATAACTTGACTGATGGGCTATCTCTTCCTTTCCCTATACTTACTAGTGTATTTAAGGGAATTAGAAAAGGTGAGACAATGGCATATGCTATGCCATCTAATACTGGTAAGAGTAGATATACAATTAATATTGCAACATATACAGCACTAGTTCATAAGAAAAAAGTATTAATTATATCTAATGAAATGTCAGAAGAAAAGATGAGACTTTGTCTTATCACTACTATTTTAAATAATCCAGATATTCAAAAAATACATGGTAAAAAAATAAAAAAATCTGAGGGAGAACTACTACAGTTTAAATTTAGACCAGATGATGCAAGTTCTGTTAGAGTTGATGAAGATGGTTTTATACTAAAAGAAGATGGAGAAACACAAGAGGCTTTTGTATCAAGGCTTCAGAGATGTTCTACTGAGTTTAATGATGTTATAGCAGTTACTGATTGGGCAAATCAAGAGATAAATAATTCTATTTATTTTGTAAATATTACAGATCATACAAATGAAGAACTACAAAAAGTTATAATAAACTATTTTTATAAAGAAAAAATACAATATGTATTTTATGATACTCTAAAGACTGATACAGCAAATATTGGAATAGGTGAAGAATTAAAGAAGACTGCAACAATACTGTCTAATATTGCACAAAACTTTGAAGTATTTATCTTTGCTACATTACAGCTTACTGAGAGCTCAACGCTACCTATTAATTTAACAATAAATGATCTTGCAGTTAGTAGAACTGTAAAAGAGGTACTAGATACACTATGCTTAATAAAACAAATAAATAGGGATGACTATGATGATTATATTTACTCTTTAAAAGAAGTAGATACAGAATTTTTTGAACTTGAAAAATTTGAAGATCCTGATGTAAGATATTATGCATGTGTAGTTGATAAAAACAGAGCAGGAGCAAAGCCTAAAATTTTATTTAGACTAAATCTTGCATATAATAGTTGGGAAGAACTTGGATATTTAAAATTAAAACATAGAAAAGACTAAAAAATGAAAAAGATAAATAAAATTAAAGATGCAGTAATTACTTATTGCATCTTTAATTAAAAAATATTGTTATTTTCAGAATACTTATTTAAATAATTATATAATACTTGGACACATTTCAAATTTAATTTTAAAGAGGCTAAAATCACTTAGTCTATTTTGATCTATACAGTCAAGTAAAAAATCAAGTTCCCTTATATTTTTGCAAGCTCTAATAAGTGCTGGGTGTAAATTTGACTTAAACATTAATTCAAGTCCAAGATCAAGAGCATAAGAAAAAGAGCCCTTTTCTTTTTTAGTTATAAGTTTGTATCCTTCATTAAATCTAGAAATAGCAGAATTGTTAAACTCTGATAATGGAATGGTATATAACTTTTCAATTACTTCATCTTCACTATTGTAGTTTCCTGTATCAAGTAGTTTTTGAATTTCTTCATATTTGTATGGTAAAATTACTGCATTCCTTTTCTCAGAAATAAGTAAAGTGTTATTATCTAGTAAGTTTGTATTAATATTTGATGTTTCATTACCATTTGAAATATCAACACTTTCTTTAAAATTATTGAATTCTTGTAAGTTATCATTTAACTTAGTCACTAAATTATTTAATTTATCACATATGTAATTATATACATCAATCTTAGATATTAAATAATTTTTATCATTATTTTCTAAGTATTCACTAAGAGAATTAGTAAGTATTTTTTTAGAAATATCAATAAGTGATAAAATCATTTCAATATCAGGTATTAATAATTTACATTTAGCAAATATTTCATCTGTATTATTTTTACTAAGTGTAATTATCTCATTTTGAGTAGTTTTTAAATCTTCATAAATAGAGTTTTGATTATTTAATTCAAGTTCTATACTTTCTTTAATATTTTCATTAAAATCTGTTAATTTTTTAAAATTCATATATCTCACATCCTAAAAAAATTATATATCAAAAAAATTTAAAAGACAATTTAAAAAATGTAATTATATCAAAAGTGATATATCACTTTTGGCGACATAAAAGACTTTTTTTAGACAAATTATTGAATAAAAAAATAGTATGAAATATTATAATTTTGTGAGGAGGTTAAAATATATGAAAAAGAAAAAAAGCCAAAAGAAAGTGGCTGTTACTTTACTTGTAGTAGCACTTCTTAGTTTATCGGTAGCCTTTGCTGCACTAAGTACAACACTAACAATTAATGGAACTGGTTTGGTAGATCCAGATAAATGGGATGTACATTTTGCAAATTTAGGAGAGGCAAAAATTATAGGAATTGCAAGTATAACAAGTGAGGCAACACTTACAGATGATACATCAATAACAGGATTTGATGTAGTGTTAAGAGCACCAGGAGACTCAGTATCATATACATTTGATGTAGTAAATGGTGGAGGTGTTGATGCTAAAATAACAGATATAATAAAAGCAACACCAGTATTTAGCGCAACTACAACAGATGAGAGCAAAATAGATGCTGATACAACAATTGTATCTGATAATTTAGTATATACATTAATATATACAGATACAAAAGAGGCAGTAGCAATAAATGATACACTAAATGCAAAAGAAACAAAAAATTTAACATTAAAAGTAGCATATAGTGAAGAGGCTACATCTCTACCAAGTAGTAATGTAGAAATATCAGGTCTAGATATAGATATTGTATATGGGCAAAACTAGATAAGAGGTAGGAAATGAAAAAGAGTTATAAATTGTTACTATCAGTAGAGATAATATCTATTATATTTATATTATTTTTAATAAATATATCTACTAATATATTTTATATAATAGGGTTTATAGCTCTTGAACTTTTATTACTTGTAAAATATTTTGGGATAGAGAAAAAACATGATAAGTATAAAAGAGAAAATATATTAAATATATTGATTGTAATATTTTCGTATTATTTTATAACGTATTTACTAGGGTTATATATAGGATTTGTACAAAGCTCATATATAATAAAATTTGTATATATAATAAAAAATTTATTTCCACATTTAGTTTTAATTATAATATCTGAAATGCTAAGATATGAATATATAAGCAAAGGTAAAAAGAATAAAGTAATAATTGTTTTATCTGCAATATTTTTTATATTAGTAGATGTTATAACTAAAATAAAAGGATATAATTTAACAGATTTACAAGTATTGATAACTTTTATAGCAAGTATTATTGTGCCATCAATAACTAAAAATGTATTTTTAACATATGAGAGTTACATGGCAGGATATAGAGCAAATATAATATATAGATGTTTAATGGAACTACCAATGTATATATTACCTATACTACCTAATTTAGGAATATATGTAAACTCATCAATAGAGGTAATAATACCATCAGTTATATTTTATCTATCATATGAACTATATAGAAATAAAGATAAAAAAGAGAAGATTAAAAGTAAAAAAACATATGATATCTTCTTCTATATTATAGTTATAATATTGCTAGTTATAATGGCTCTAACAAGTGGTCTTTTTAGGTATCATGCAATAGCTGTAGGATCAGGCTCAATGACACCAAATATAAATAAGGGAGATGCAGTTATAGTAAAAAAACTAAGTGTAGAAGAGATAAAAAATATAGAAGTTGGAGAAATACTAGTATTTAAAAAAGATGGAGTAACAATAGTACATAGGGTAGTACAAATAAATAAAATAACTGAAGATAAATATTATTTTTATACAAAAGGGGATAACAATAACTCATATGATGGATATCCAATAAGTATAGAAAACGTAGTAGGAGTTGCAAAGGGAAAAATAAGATATATAGGGTATCCAACAGTGATATTAAATGAAATATTAGAGAGTAGGTGAGTTAAATAGAAACAAAAGATGAAATAGTAAAAAATGATGTAAGAACTCATAAAAGGTTAATATCTCAAATAGTAAGAATCGTGATATTAGTATTAATATCTGCTTTGCTAGTATATTTAGGAATTATAGCAAGAGTAAAAAAAGAGGTATCATATAATGAGAAAAATGATATAGGGTATAAAGTATATTTAAAGGAAAATAAGTTTTATGAAGATAAGTTCTTAAAAGAAAATATGCAGTATGTAGCAAGTCTAATAAAATATATTGATGTAGATTTTAAATCAATATTTAGTATAAATGATATTTCAGATTTAGACTATAACTATTCTATAAAAGGATATTTAAATATAACAGATACAAATAACAATGATAAAGTACTGTATTCAAAAGAATACAATTTAGTAGGAGATAAAAATTCAAATGTAGAACAGACAAATAGTTTTGAAATATTAGATAATGTAAGAATAGATTATGAAAAATATAATAAGATTGCCCAATCATTTAAAACAGCATATACAAGTAATGCACATGCAACACTACTAATAGAACTAAAAGTAGATTTTAAAACAAAACCTAATATATTTGAAAATAGTTTTTCAGATAGTTATACAACAAATATTGCTATACCACTTACAACACCAACAATAGATGTAAAACTAAATACAAAAGATGGTAATGACAATATAGTAAAGACAGAAATAAATACAACAAATATAAGTTATATATTATATGGAGTAGCGATAATACCTGCTATATTTGCATTAATACTACTTGTTGGAACAATAAAATATATAAGAAGAGAAGTATGGACAAGCACACCATATGAGACATATGTAAAGAAGATATTAAGAGAGTATGAAGCTCAAATAGTAGAAATCGATGGAGAGTATAATTTTGAAAAAGCAGATATAGTAGATGTAAAGACATTTGAGGAATTAATAGGAATATATGAGTCAATAAATCAGCCAATAATGTATATAAAAGATAAAAAGGAAAATGAAGAAAGAGAGACAATCTTTTTTATAAAAAATAATAATGAAATATATAGATATAAAGTAAAAGAGAAAAATTTTATGGAAGTATAAAAGAGGAGAAAGTATGAAAAAAAATAGAAAAAATAAAACAATGTTACTAGCCTTGTTAGTGGTAGCAATAACATCAATGACAATAGTATTTGCTGCTATGAGTACAACTTTAAAAATAAAGGGAGCAGGACTAGTAAGTACAGATGCATGGAATATAAAATTTGAAAATTTAGCAAGCGTAACACTAAAAGGTGCGGCACAAGAAACTACAGCACCAACAATTAAAAGTGATACAGAAATAGGTGATTATGTCGTAGTATTAAAAAGAACAGGAGACGAAGTAGTATATAATTTTGATATACACAATTATGGAAAATTAAACGCTAAAATAGAAGAGTTAAATATACAAACACCAGTGTGTACTGGAAATGCAGAAGATGAAGCACAAAAAATAGCAGATGCGCAAATAGTTAGTGAAAGTCTAACTTATACATTAACATATAGTGATGGAGAAGAAGTAAAAGTTGGAGATACACTAAAAGCAGAAGAAGTTAAAAACTTAACATTAAAACTTGCATACACAGGAGAGAGTATGCCAAGTGAGAGTGTACAAATAACAGGACTTAGTGTATCAATAAAATATGCACAAGATATGTCAGAACCAGAAATACCAGTAGAACCAGTTGATCCAGAAACAATAGCAGGAAAAAGATATGATACAGAAACAAAAGTAATGATAGATGATAAAGTTGTAACAATACCATCAGGAGCCACAATATCAGGATTAACTGGAGAATACGAAAGTGTTGATGATGGAATAGTTATGTATGTAATTCCAGAAGGAGAAGAAATAACAGATTGGAATGCAGATACAAATAGTAATGGAATACTAGATGTACAAGAAAATTATGATCAGTTTGTATGGATACCAGTAGAAAACGCAATACTTGATTTAAGTAATAATGAAGAAGCATTATCAACAAATGATAATATAAAAGCAGTAGTTCAAAATGAAATAGATGCTGGAAGATATCCAATGGCAATAAAAAAAGATAAAACAAATTATTTTGGAGTATTATATTCTTATGAGATGAATGATACTAATAATGAAGTAAAAATTCTACCATGTAAAACATGGGGACCTCTAGGTACTTTAAATAGAGAACCTGATATTTTGAATGATTCTACAAATGGAGATAAGTCTTCAACTAGTTTAATAACTAAAGATATATTACAAGAAGAGTTCAATATAATGATAGAAAAGGTAAGTTCAAATAAAGGTTTCTGGGTAGGAAGGTATGAAACAAGTAATATGATTAATAGTTCGTTAGATGATAATTTAAATAGAGTAAGGGTAATAAAAGGAACAATAAAAGGAATAAGAAATATAACATGGTATAGAATGTATGCACAACAAAAAAAATATTCTGAAATTGCAGATATATCAAATCAATCAACAAGTAGTATGATATGGGGAAGTCAGTGGGACCAAATTATGATATGGATGAAAAATGTAAAAAATAATAAAGACGTAAAAACAATAAATTCATATTATATATTAAATTCAATAGGAATGGGAAATTATAAAATAAATGCTGATGGAAGTAAAAAATCTCAAGAAAGAATAGAGGCAACAGGAAAGTCTGAAGATTATAAAGTAAAAAATATATACGATTTAGCAGGAAATCTTAACGATTGGACATTAGAGGCTTATAGTACACATAGTAGAGCTTCTCGTGGAGGAGAATATAGAAATGGAACGTATGGTAGTTATACTTTTGCAAGTAAGCGTACTGATGATTATAGTAATAGTATTTCACATCCTGTTGATTATTTGGATTTTAATGGCTCTAGAATGGTACTTTTCTAAAATTAACATATTAATATATAATCAAATAGTAACTGTTATTTAGTTACTATTTGGTTATTTTTATCTTTTTTTCTTTTTATTTCTATCACAATTTTTTCACAAAAATATATAAATTTTTTTATCTTTTTGCTTGACAAACATAATTTTTAGGTGTAATATATATATTGTTATTAGCACTCATACATTTTAAGTGCTAAAACAGGTGATAAGATGAAATTAGATGATAGAAAGAAGAAAATATTATCCTCTGTTATAGAAGATTATATTATATCTGCTGAACCTGTTGGATCTAAAACTTTGGTTGAAAAGTATAATCTTGAATATAGTAGTGCAACTATTAGAAATGAGATGAAACTTTTAGAAGAAGAGGGATATTTAGAACAACCCCATGTATCTGCAGGTAGGATACCATCTACTAAGGGATATAGATATTATGTAGATAATCTTATGAAAGAGAAAAATTTATCTATGCTAGATATTAACTACATAGATAACACTATAACAGGTTATGGAGATACTGAGAAGCTTCTTGAACAAGCGGCAGATGTTGTTTCAAAAATTCTTCTAAGACCAACAGTACTTACTTTAAAATCAGCTGATTTATTAGAACATATAAAAATAGTAAAAATATCTGAAAAACTACTTTTAGTTGTAATAATGTCACAAAATGGTACTGTAAAAGATTGTATAGCAAAACTTACTGATACAATACCAGATGAAAGAATTGATGAATTATCTGAAGTGCTAAATAAAAATCTTTTAGGAACTCCTTTAGAAAATTTACATATTGCATTAAATAATGTTATAGAAAAAGAACTTGAGAAATTTTCTACAATTTTAGGAGATATATCTGAGGGAATAAAATATGGTCTTAGTAAAGATAGAAAAAAATTAAATGCAAATGTTGAGTCTATTTTAGATTTGCCAGAGTTCTCTGACGTTGAAAAAGCTAAAAACTTTGTAAATGTATTATCTACAAAAGATATTATAGATAGTACAATAGAAAAAATAGAAGAGGGAAACCTTGGAATAATAATAGGGTCTGAGAGTAAAGAATTATTACTTAAGGATTATACAATAGTTAGTTTAAGTGTTGGAGATGAAGAAAAACCAGTTGGAAAGATTTCTGTAATAGGACCAAAGAGAATGGACTATTCTAAAACAGTAGCAACTCTAAAATATATAAATAGTAAATTTAAAAATTTACTTTCAACTGAAAATAAAGTTAGGGGAGAAAAAAATGAGTAAAAATGAAACTAATTTATCAGAAGAAAATATCGATGAAGTAGTAGAAACAGAAGAAAATGTTGATATTTTGCCTGATGAATACATATCTAAGCTTGAGGGTGAGCTTGCAGAACAAAGAAAGAAAACAGATGAATACTTTGAACATTTAAAACGTAATATGGCTGAATTTGATAATTACAAAAAAAGAATATCTAAAGAAAAAGATACTATGTATAATGTAATTGCATCAGATTTAGTAGCTGATATATTACCAATACTTGATAATTTTGAAAAAGCTCTAAATTCTGAGACAGAAGAGAGTTCTTTTAAAGAAGGTATTTCTATGATACATACGCAACTTGTTGATGTATTAAAAAAGATTGGAGTAGTAGAAATAGAAGCTCTAAATTCTACTTTTGATCCAAACTTACATGAGGCAGTTATGCATGTAGAAGATGAAAACTTTAGTGAAAAAGAAGTAGTTGAAGTATTTAGAAAAGGATATATAATAGGCGACAAGGTTGTTCGTCATGCTATGGTAAAGGTAGCAAATTAAATTTGGTATTTACTTAAATTTATGTATTGTAATATGGATTTGAGTATATAATATAAATAACTTTGTATTTTAGGAGGTATTATTATGTCAAAAGTTATAGGTATAGACTTAGGTACAACTAACTCATGTGTTTCTGTAATTGAAAATGGAGAACCAGTAGTTATACCAAATGCTGAGGGTGGAAGAACAACACCATCTATTGTAGCATTTACAAAAAGTGGTGAAAGACTTGTAGGTCAAGTAGCTAAAAGACAGGCTGTTACAAATCATGACAGAACTGTTATATCAATAAAAAGAGATATGGGATCAGATAAAAAAGTAAAAATTGATGATAAAGATTATACACCACAAGAGATTTCTGCAATGATTTTACAAAAATTAAAATCTGATGCTGAAAATTATTTAGGAGAAAAAGTAACTCAAGCAGTTATAACTGTTCCTGCGTACTTTAGTGATTCTCAAAGACAAGCAACTAAAGATGCTGGTAGAATAGCAGGGCTTGATGTTCTAAGAATTATAAACGAACCAACAGCTGCATCTCTTGCACATGGTTTTGATAAAGATGCAGAACAAAAAATTATGATATACGACCTTGGTGGTGGAACATTTGATGTATCTATACTAGATATAGCAGATGGTGTATTTGAAGTTATGGCTACATCAGGAAATAATAAACTTGGTGGAGATGACTTTGATGAAAGAATAATAAACTATCTTGTTGCTGAATTTAAAAAAGATAGTGGAATTGATTTGTCTCAAGATAGTATGGCAATGCAAAGATTAAAAGAAGCTGCAGAAAAAGCTAAAATTGAATTATCAGGTGTAATGCAAGCTCAAATTAATCTTCCATTTATAACTGCTGATTCAACAGGACCAAAACATTTAGATATTACACTTACAAGATCTAAATTTGAAGAATTAATTAGTGATTTAGTAGAATCAACTGTAGGACCTGTAAATCAAGCAATGAAAGATGCAGGACTTGAATTTAGTAAAATAGATAAAGTATTACTTGTTGGTGGATCTACAAGAGTTCCTCTAGTACAAGATACTGTAAAAAGAATTACTGGTAAAGAACCATATAAAGGAATTAATCCAGATGAATGTGTTGCAATTGGTGCAGCTATTCAAGGTGGAGTTTTAACTGGTGAAGTTAAAGATTTAGTATTACTTGATGTAACACCTCTATCTCTTGGTATTGAAACTTATGGTGGAGTATTTACAAAATTAATTGAGAGAAATACTACTATACCAACTAAGAAATCACAAATATTTAGTACAGCTGCTGATAGTCAAACTTCAGTTGAAGTACATGTATTACAAGGTGAGAGAGAAATTGCATCATACAATAAAACTCTTGGAAGATTTAGTCTTACAGGAATACCACCTGCACCACGTGGTGTACCACAAATCGAAGTTACATTCGATATTGATGCAAACGGTATAGTTCATGTATCTGCAAAAGATATGGCTACAAACAATGAACAAAAAATTGCTATTACTGCAAGCACAAACTTAACAGAAGATGAAATTCAAAACGCAGTAAAAGAAGCTGAAGCACATGCTGCTGAAGATAAAAAGAAAAAAGAAGAAGTTGAAATTAGAAATAATGCAGACTCTTTAGTATACAATACTGAAAAAACTTTAAAAGAATTAGAAGGTAAAATTTCTGATGAAGAAAAATCAAAAGTTGAAGCTGAACTTGAAAATGTTAAAAAAGCATTAGAGGGAACAGATAATGATGCAATTAAGACTGCATCAGATAAACTAACACAAAGCTTCTATGAAATCTCACAAAAACTATATTCTCAAGCTGGAGCAAATGCTACACAAGAAAATGCTACAGAACAAAATACAGATAATGTAGTTCATGATGCAGATTATAAAGTAGAAGATGAAGAAAATAACAAGTAATTAAATAGTAAAACAGGGGTGGAAGAATTTACTTGCCACCCTAGTTTGAAGTATAGGGGGAAATTTTGTGGCAGACTCAAAAGATTATTATGAACTTTTAGGAGTGTCAAAAACAGCTACTGCTGATGAAATAAAAAGAGCATTTAGAAAACTTGCAAAACAGTATCATCCAGATGCACAACACACTGAGGCAGATAAGAAAAAAGCTGAAGAAAAATTCAAAGAAATAAATGAGGCCTATTCCGTATTATCAGATGAGAATAAAAGGGCACAATATGACAGATTTGGATCAAACTTTGAACAAGCTGGCTTTGGTGGTGGCTATGGTAATTATGGTGGATTTGATTTTTCAGGCTTTGGAAATGGAATGGGTGTAGATATTGACTTAGATGATATATTAGGCAGTGTATTTGGAGGAGGATTTAGTGGCTTTGGTGCTTCAAAGAAACAAGGCCCTATGAAAGGTGCTGATCTTAGATATAATCTAAATATTACATTTGAAGAAGCTGCTTTTGGAACTAAAAAAGATATTAACATATCAAGACAAGAAAAATGTGATAGCTGTAATGGAAGTGGAGCAAAAGCAGGAAGTAAAGTTGTAACTTGTGATAAATGTGGTGGTAGAGGTAAAGTTCAAATAACTCAAAATACTATCATGGGTACTTTTTCTAGTGTTAAGACATGTGACAAATGTGGTGGAGAAGGAAAAATTGTTGAAACACCATGTGAGAAATGTACTGGAAAAGGTACTGTAAGGCGTACAAGAAAGCTTAGTGTATCAATACCTGCAGGTATTGATAATGGCCAAGCAATCTCTCTTGCAGGAGAGGGAGATGTAGGTAGAAAAGGTGGAGCTACAGGTGACTTATTTATAGTTGTAAATGTTGCACCACATAAAATATTTACAAGACGCGGATTTGATTTAATTGCAAGTTTTAAAATTCCATATTCTAAAATGGTACTTGGTGGAACTATTAAAATACCAACTCTAGAGGGAGAAATGGAATTTGCAATACCAGAGGGAACAAATTCAGGTACCACATTTAAGATAAAAGATAGAGGAATACAAAATATACATGGTAGAGGAAAAGGAAACTTAGAATTTACAGTAGATGTAGATATTCCTAAAAAATTAAATGATAAACAAAGAGAAATACTTACAGAATTTGCTAGTACATTAGGAGAGGAAGTAAGTCCAAAGAAAAAAGGATTTTTTAGATAGGACTAAATGTTCTATCTTTTTTGTATATATTAAAATTTATTTTTCAAAATATAACCGTAAAAAGAAATATTTTTAAAAGTTTTACGGTTACAACCGTAAAACTTGACAAAACTCGTTAAATATTGTAAAATATTATAAAAGGAGTTGGTAATATGCTAAAAAGAGAAAAATATTTAAATAAATTAATTGATAGTAAAGATTTAAACTTAATAAAAGTAATAACGGGTGTTAGAAGAAGTGGGAAAAGTACTCTATTACTACAGTATAGAGAATATTTAATATCCCAAAAAATTAATAAAGAAAATATTATATATATGAACTTTGAGAGTGCTGATTGGTATAATATAAAAGACTATAAAGATTTGTATAGTTATATAAAAGAAAACATTAACAAAGGTAAAAATTATATTTTATTAGATGAAGTACAAAATGTAAGTATGTGGGAGAAGGCTGTTAATTCTTTATTAGTTGATATTGATTGTGATATTTATATTACAGGATCTAATGCTTATCTTTTGTCTAGTGAGCTTACTACACTACTTGCAGGTAGAATTTTAACTATAAAAATATATCCATTTTCATTTAAGGAGTTTTTAAGTGAATACCCTTTTAAAAATGATGAAGACAAATATGATAAATTTGATAAATACTTAAAATTTGGTGGTATGCCAATGTTAGTAAATATGAATGATAATGAAGATTTAATGATAAGTTATTTAAATGATATTAAAGAAGTAGTATTAAAAAAAGATATTATTAATAGGAATAATATTAAAGATATTGTATTTTTAGATAATCTAATAAAATATATGTCTACTTGTATAGGCAATCTTACAACACCTAATGCTATTGCTGAATTTATGAAAAAAAGTGGTAGTAATATTACTAATGAGACAGTTGATTCATATCTAAAAATGATTGAAAATGCATATTTTATTTATAGGGTTCCAAGATATGAGCTAAAAAGTAAACAATTATTAAAAACACAAGGAAAGTATTATTTTGTAGATAATGGTCTTAAAAATATTATTAGCGGTTTTTCCTCATACGATACAGGAAGTAGTTATGAAAACTTAATATATATTGAGCTTTTAAGAAGAGGATATGAGGTATATGTTGGTAAATATAATGATACTGAAATAGACTTTATTGCAATAAAACCTGATGAAAAAATATACTTTCAAGTTTCAAGAAGTATTCTTGATGAAAAAGTAGAAGAAAGAGAGAAGAAATCTTTACTTTCAATTAATGATAATTATAGAAAAGTAATATTAACGATGGATAAAGTAAAAAATAAAGAAATTGATGGCATTGAAGTAGTTAACATTATAGATTTTTTAATGAGTGAATAATATGTATTTTATGTGGTGTTCTAATTATTTAGAGCACCATTAATTATATTTTACTCTTAATTTTTTAATTTCCTTTAATTATTATATTTACTTTCCTTTTATAAACTTGACATTACATAAAAAAATGATATAATAGTTGTGTAAAAAATATTAGGTATTAGAGAGTTCTAATACCTTTTATGACACTAAAACTATAGTATCATTCTGGAAGGAGAAAAGTATGAAAGTAGCAGTAATAACTGGATGTAACAGAGGAGTAGGCTATGGAGTGTTAAAAAGTCTTTTAAAGGATGGATATTTAGTTTATGGACTAAATAGGACACCTTTGGGTGAAAAACTTGAAAGATATTTTGATGTTTCATGTGATATTTCAGATCCAGATGCAGTAAAAAAAGCATGTAGTAAGATAAAAGGTGTTGATATGCTTGTTTTAAATGCAGGTATTAGATACTTTGGATTTGTAGGTAATCTTTCTTTGGAAGAGTTCTCAAAATCTGTTGATGTAAATTTAAAAGGTGCATTTTATGTATTATCTTGCCTTAGGGATGCTGTTGTAAAGAATAAAGGATATGTAGTGTTTATTGGATCACATGCAGGAGATTATCCTTTCTCACAAGGAGCTGCATATTGTGCAAGTAAAGCAGGACTTCATGCACTTGCCGAATGTTTTATGGAAGAAACAAGACACTATGGCGTAAAAACTACAGTTTTATCTCTTGGAGCAATTAAGAACCGTGATCATGGTATTGAAGAAGAATGGAAGATAAAGCCAGAAGAAATCGGAGAAGCTATTATAGCCCTTAGAGATCTTCCTGAAAATTTATTACCATCATATATTAATTTAAGACCTATTTCACCGCTCAAATTACCATTTAATGGTATTGATCTATTACAGTATAAATAGGAGGTAAAATATGAGTTTATCACATGTTATACGATGTTATAACTATGTAGTAAAGATATCAAAAGATGTAGAATGTGTTGATAGTGTAAAAACTGGTGAAAAATTTGTTGTAGAAACTATTAATGCATATGGAAAGAAATTTTCTAATGTATCTGAGTTACAAGATATTTTAAATTCAAATAGTGATGAAATTCATCATCATCCATTAACTGGTCCTATTTTTGTTGAGGGTGCAAAGCCTGGAGATATGTTAAAAGTTCATATTGAAAAAATAGAAGTCTTGGAAATGGCACAAATGTTATCAAAAAGTGCTGGTATATTGCCAGTTTCAAAAGAAGATTTTTCTTTTTCTGATAGAATGGCAATAATTGGTAAGGTAAATGATGATAAGATAGAATATTATCATTCAGGTATTAAGCTAAAGCTTGAACCATGCCTTGGAATGATTGCAACTGCTCCAAAAGAAGGCTTTATAAAAACTGGTCACATTGGTGTTACTGGTGGAAATTTCGACAATCCTTTTATAAAAGAGGGGGTTGATATTTATTTACCAGTACAGGTAGAGGGCGCACTTTTATACCTTGGCGATGTTCATGCAATACAGGCCTATGGAGAGTTAAGCGGAGTAGCACTTGAAGCATCTGCTAATGTAACTCTTAGTGTATCATTAGTAAAACCATGGAAGCCATTTGATACAGATCCTATATTTATAATGGGAAAGGAACCTTTAACGGGTAGGGACGCACTTGCAGTAATAGGTATTGGTAAATCTTTTAAAAACGGTGATGAAGCTGTAAGAGATGCATATCTTAAAACAATTGAGGTCTTAAAAAGATTAAAGCCTACAATGCCTGAGGCCCTTATTTCCTCTATGTTATCATTAATTGGAAATTCTATGGCAGGTCAAGCATACTCTAATACTTCTGAGTCTACAAGTCAGATATTACTTACTGAAGAGGGTTTAAGAACTTTCCATATTACTGAAAACAAAAACATTTTGGCAGAACTTGAAAAGTGTATATTTAAAGTAGAAGAAAATAGTAAATCTGATGAAAAAATACTTGTAACAATTGGAGCTGTTAAAGGAAGGCTTCAAAAAGTACTTCATAAGTATTTAGAGTCAATTGGAATAAAAATTCCAAATATTAGTGATAGACTACTTGTTTATGATATAGAGACTGATAAGTATATTTTAAGGATTAGTCTTTTAAAATGGGCAGATATCACTAAAAATTATAACAAATTTGACTTTGTTATATATGGCTCTGATAAATGGCTTGAGAGAAGCAATAAATCATTTGTTGCACTTAAATTTTTTGAACAAAAAAATTGTAGAATGAGTTTGCTTGTTCCAAAAGAGAAAAAGGATATGCCACTTATGTATTTTAAGGATAAAAAAATAGCTACAAGTTATCCTAATCTTTTAAAGGAGCATTTAGGAATAAATGATGATAATATTTTAACCATGGAGGGTAGTGTTGAGGCTAGCATTCCACTTGGTTGGGCAAGCAGTATATTTGATGTGGTAGAAACTGGAAAGACTGCTTTAGAAAATGGACTTGTAGAGCATACCAAAGTTATGAAGTTTGGAGCTGTTCTTGCTACATCTAGGGTAGATAAAATACCACTTTTTGTAAATCTTGGACTTATTGATAAGCCTAATGATTTGAAATGTATTGCATTTGATGGAATTGATGGCTCGGGTAAATCTACGCTATCTAAAATCGTTGTTCAAAATGGTATGTTTAAATTTTCACCTACTGTACTTGTTGAACCTTTTTCTGGAAGAATTGGAAAAGAGAGTATGAACCTATGGAATAATGGTAAATACTTTGATTGGGCAAGCTGTGTAGGTAAGATGCATTGGCGAGCAGATGGAGTTGTAAATATGGTCTATGATAGATCACTTCTTACTGCTATTGTTGATCTTTTCTCTATAAATGAGACTAAAGAAAATATAATGATGGTAATAAAGTGTTTTGAACCTTTACCTGATATTTTGTTTTATTGCAAAGTTGATCCAAAAATTGCATATGAAAGATCTCAAAAAAGAGGTAAAAAAGATGTTTTCGACACTTTTGAATCTCTTTTAGAATACTCTAAGTTGTATGAGAGAGCAGTAAAGTTTTTAACTGATAACAATGTATTAAAAGTAGTAGAATTAGACGTAAATAAAGAGGCTTCAAGTGTAATTGAAGATATAAAAATAAAGCTTAAGGAGGAACTGTAAATGAAAGGATTAGAAGCTTTAAGAGGTATTGATCTTGCAAAATGCGAAGTGGTGGCAGATGGTAAGTCTAAGACAATTTATAAATTAGACGATACTACTGGATTTATGGTATACAAACCACATCTTCGGAGTGTGACATACAGTAGAATTGGAATGATTCCAGGAACTGATATGTATAGACTTTATGCAACTATGGCAATTCTTAAAACTTTAGAGGAAAACTATGTTCCTACGCATCTTGCATATGATAAAATTGTAAATATTGATGGAAAGTATGGTATTTTAGTGCATCTTACAAAAGCTATTCCAATTGAGTGGATTACCAGATATTATGCTGCAGGTAGTATTGTAAGATTATTCCCTGGTTATGTTGTAGAGGGACAAAAGTTTAATAATCCCCTTCACAAATATGATATTAAAATTGATGTATCTAAAACTGGTGGAGTAGATGATCCTACCATGAATGAGAGTTATATCATTGGTCTTGGACTTTTAAATAAAAATCAGTTTGATGAGGCAGAAGACTTACTTGTATGGGTTAGTAAGCGTGTTAACAATCTTTTTAAAGATGCAGGCATTAAGCTTATTGACATGAAAGTTGAGTTTGGTTTTTATAATGGTGATATTATCGTTATCGATGAGATTAGCCAGGATTGTGTAAGGGCAAATGATATGAGCACAGGTAAAACTCTTACAAAAGATGCATTTAGACAGATGAAGTCTGATGAAGAGGTTCTTGCAATATACAAGAAGTTCTTGGAAATGATTTATCCTGATTATGAGTCTCTTTTAGAAAAAAATATTTAATAAAAAAGAGGTGCCCCGTATTATTGGGGCACCTTTGCTGTTACACGACAGACAAATACTACTTATAGATCAGCTTGCATACTCATCTGAAAAACCAAGAGGATCACTGAAGCGGTCAGCATCCATGTAGCGACTGGCAATTAACCTGGAATAGAATAAATCTTCTGCTTCCTGGTATCTTCTAAGTTCTTCTTCCTTCTCGATTTTTTCATGGATCATATCCGAAATGACAAGGTTTAAGATCCTTCTTTCAGAGCGTCTGAAAGCTTTGTCGTAGCTTTCCTTTATAAACGCTTTGTCCAAATGCCGCTCATAACGGATCTCTTTTCTGAGTCCAACCGGAAACTTATTTTTCTTTGCAGCTTTTTTACGCTGCGTCCGTGAACGTTTTGAGCTTTCCTTTACCGGAAACTCGCAGTCTTCATCAGTGATGTACTGGTTAAGATCAAATCCGTTTACTACTGCGTTTTCCATTGTGTTCTTGCTCATAAATTCTTCCTCCAAATTTTTTTTGAAATATTTTTATTGACAAATACATTATATCATAAAATGATTTTAAAGTCAATTGTTTACATAAAAAAAGATATATAAAAATGAAAAGGTGCCCGTATTTTGGGCACCTATCATTTTTCATTTAATAGCCAAACTCTTCTTTGAGGAACTGCTCTTCGGCTTTCTTTGCCTGCTGCTCATCCCTCCATTTCCAGTATTCGTGGAAGAGTTTGTCCTCGTAAGGACCTTCATAGTTCGGGTTTTCAAATGGATCACCGAATTTTGCCATGTTTGCCTTTTCCTCAGATACATCCTGCAGGATCACATCGGTGACTTTTGCCTCAGATTTTTTAAGTGTTCTGTTGTAGGCGATGGTTTCCATCTCTTTTACACTACGCCGACCACTTCTGATCTCTTTTCTGAGACCTACAGGAAATTTGTTTTTCTTTGCAGCTTTTTTGCGCTGCATCCTTGACCTTTTTGAGCTTTCCTTTACTGGAAACTCGCAGTCTTTATCCATCATAGATGGTACGATAAAGTCAAAGTTTACTGTGGTTTCCATAATGTTCTTGCTCATAAATTTTTCCTCCAAAATCTCTTTGAAATATTTTAATAGACAAATATATTATATCATAAAAAGATTTCAAAGTCAATTGTTTACATAAAAATCAATGTATTATCTTGACTTTTAAAAATTATATTATATAATGTATGTATAGAATATATGTTATCAAGAGTGGACGAGAGACTGGCTCTATGACTCCACAGCAACCTGTATTTTCAAGGTGCTAATACCAGCAAAGTTTGTACTTTGGATGATAATTAGAATAAATTATTACCTTTGTACTTGTACAAGGGATTTTTTGATTTCATATATTTTGGAGAGGAGAGAAGTATTATGAAAAAATTATTTACATCGGAGAGTGTTACATGTGGCCATCCAGATAAATTATGTGACTTTATATCTGATAGCATTTTAGATGCATATTTACAAAAAGATAAATATGCAAGAGTAGCAGTAGAGACTGTTGCAGGAGGGGGAGAAATATATATAACTGGGCAGATTACATCTACTGCAAATATAGATATTGAAAGTATAGTAAGAGAAGTGATTTGTGAAATTGGTTATGATAATGAAAATTTAGATATGGATTATATGACATGTAAAATTATAGTTAATATATCAAAACAATCAGAAGATATTGCACTAGGAGTTGATAACAATTATGGTGCAGGAGATCAGGGCACTGTATTTGGATTTGCATGTAGTGATACAAAAGAATATATGCCGCTACCAATTTTACTTTCACATAAGCTAGCTAAAAGACTTGAGACTGTAAGACGTGAAAATATAATAGATTATTTAAGACCTGATGGTAAAGTTCAAGTAACAATTGAATATGAAAATGATATTCCAATTAGAGTAGATAATATAGTTATATCTGCTCAGCATAAAAGTAGTATAGACATGAATACTTTAAAAAAAGATATAAAAGAGTATGTAATAGACTATATTGTTCCAAAAAAATTACTAGATGAAAATACAAAGTATTATATTAATCCTACAGGTAGATTTGTAATAGGTGGACCACTTTCAGATAGTGGACTTACAGGTAGAAAAATTATAGTAGATACTTATGGGGGGATGTCAAGACATGGTGGTGGTGCCTTTTCTGGTAAAGATGCTACAAAAGTTGATAGATCAGCTGCATATATGGCAAGATTTATTGCTAAAAATATTGTGGCAAATGGATATGCTAAAAAGTGTGAGGTATCTATTTCATATGCAATAGGTATAAGAGAGCCTGTAGCTGTGTATATTGATACTTTTTCTACTGGAATTATGAGTGATGAAGAGCTATCTAAAAAAGTAGCTAATATTTTCGACTTAACACCAAAAGGAATAATAGATTATTTAGATTTACAAAAGCCAATATACAAAAATACTACGAATTATGGTCATTTTGGAAGAAAAAATCTTGCCTGGGAGAAAATAATTGAATTAAAAATATTATAACTTACTATTTAGCCCATACTTGGGCTTTTTTTTTTTTTAATAACATCACAATTTTTTTTGAATATAATTTATATATAAAGGGTGATATAAATGAATATTCAAATTATAACTTACATGCTTATACCATTTATTGGAACTTCTCTTGGGAGTTTAGCAGTTTTTTTTATAAAAGATAAAGTTGGAGAGAAATTTCAAGATTTGCTTTTGTGTTTTTCATCAGGTATTATGATAGCAGCTTCTATTTTTTCTCTTTTAATTCCATCAATTGAGATGTCAGATGGAAAGTTTTCTTTTTTGCCAGCTACTATAGGATTTGTACTTGGTAATATATTTTTACTATTTTTAAAAAAGTTAGTAGCATATATAGATAAGAAAAAAGAAAATAATAGTAACAACAAACTAAAGAATAAATCAATGTTATTTTTTTCTGTAACACTCCATAATATTCCAGAGGGAATGATTGTAGGAGTTATGTTTGCAGCAGTAATTTCAGGAAATATAGCAGTAACGCTTATATCAGCAATAGCTCTAGCTATTGGAATTGCTATTCAAAATATACCTGAGGGATTAGTTATTTCTATACCATTAAAGCTTGGTGGAATGTCAAAGAAGAAAGCTTTTTTATATGGTGTACTATCTGGAGTTGTTGAACCAGTTGCAGCTATTTTAACTATATTTGTAACAGGACTTGTAACACCGATACTACCATATATGTTATCTTTTGCAGCTGGTACTATGATATATGTTATATTTGATGAACTAATACCAGAGAAAAAGTCTAGTATAAATACTATTTTTGTATCGCTTGGCTTTCTTGTTATGATGTTACTTGACATTATTCTTGGATAAAATTACAAATTAGATTTAAAAATTTTTGAAATCTTTTCTACATAATTAATAGAAAAATATATATTTAAACTTATATCAAAAACATATTGAAAATTTAAAATCGTAATGATATAATTATTTTGTAACAGAAATTGTTACAAGAAAGGAATAAATGTTATGGTAACTAAAATGCACGTAAACGTGAATGAACTACACACACACACACACATGTAATATTTAAAAACATTGAAAAAAATAAGGGATGTTTATGTCCAAAATTATATATAGGCTGATACTATTATTATATAGTACCAGCTCTTTTCATGTATAATTATACTTAAAAAATGAAAAATAATGTATAATTTTGTACAATAAGTCATTCAATTTTTTTTTTAAATGGTATATTATAAAAAAATGGAAAGATAATAATAAAGGAGGTAATTATGAAAACAAATGAAAGTAAGAAAAAACGAGTAAAACCTAAAAGTAAAATAACATTTATTCTAATATTTTTAATAGCAGTTTTATTTGTTAGTACAGTTGCTATAGTAACAAAAGGCATAAGAAATAAAAGTAATGCATATGTAGCAAATGAACTATCAGATAAAATGTATATATCAGAAGTAAGACTTGCAAGTAGGTTTACAGGAACAGGTCCATTTGATAGTGGATCAGGAGTACCTGGAGCAGGACAGGATTATTCAGCAGAAGATGATTATGTAAGAACAAACGATGTAGTAACATATACATTAGAGTCAGTAATAGATCCTAATCTAAATGCACCAGGAGTAGACGATACAACTACGTTTACAGGAGGAATTATAAAGGTTAGAGCAACTCTTCCAGATAGTACATATTTTATTTGGAATGTGGATGCTTGGATGCAAAATGCACAGATCAGTGAAGATGGAAAAACAATATATGCAGAATATGATACATCAATTAGTGGAGAACAAACAGCACCAGGAATACAGACATTATCATTTACAATTAAGTCAAAGGGTGTAGCTTCTCCAAGTACAAGTGTTGGAAATCCAAGTTTTGAAATATGGATGGATGGAAATAAACCAGATAATGCATCTGCTACAGGCACAGCATATAATTTGAATGTTTCAAATCCATTATATGTTACAGGTAGACCAGCTTTTAACGTAAAAATAATAAACGATTCTGAAGATGTATTTTCAAATACAGTAGATGGAATACCTGGAAAATATGGAAAATATGGACTTGCAATTGGAATTCAACAAGATAGAGCAGAACTATCAGATTTTAGAGGAATAGAATTTCCAGAGGGAGATTTTACAGTAAATTTAAAACTTGATTATAAGTATAAAAGATCAGGTTCAACAGGAGATTATAAAAGTGTTGATCCAACAGATACAAAGGGCTATGGCATCATAAATGGAACAAAACTTATAGGAGTTGCACCAAACTCTGCAGAAAATCCTAACTTTTATCCAAAACCTAAAATTACAGTAGGTGGTATTCCATGTGGTAAATATGGAATAGCAGAAGATATTAAAAGTGTATATGACTCAGGAAATATTAGTGCAACATTAAATGATGACATTTTATCTGTTACATTTAGAGATTATAAAACAAATGGTATATTTCCTAAACTTGCAGCTTATACTTCAATTAATGGAAATGTTATCAATTACAAAGATACAGAGGGATATTTTGGAGCTGCTCTAATACAAGTTTTTATGCCATATTATGATTATAATGGTAAAAAACCATATGAATATGTATTGACAGCCAATGTTGATAGTATATCATTTAATACAACAACTACACCAAATGGAAGTATTGTATCTAATAATGGAGTATTTCAAGATGTAAATACAGAAGATAATTTAGCATCAAAAGGCTTTTCAATAAGACCTGAAGGATCATTTTGGGGAGTAATTGAGTCTGCTTATGGAAAACAATCAAATTTTGATTTCCATAATGGAGCAGTATCACTTGGAGAAAAATTCTTCATGCAGTCTACATTTAAGGTAAGTGGTGGTCCTTATTTAGGAGGTGTAGAAAGACTTATAACTTGGAGAAATGATGTATTCAATTTTGAAGAATATGATAAAGAACCTCGTTATACTGGTACTGAAATTTTAGCAGAAAAGATAAAAAGTACATATAAATATGGTGTGTACAATAAAGATAAAAGTAATGGGCCAACAACAGATAGTGAAGTAGAAAACGCATTTTTTGATGATTTTACTTGGTATGATACAGCAGATGAAGCAAGAAGAAATGGTAAACTTGCAGCAATATATATATATGATCCAAATCATACTGGATTTTCAGCTGAACAGGTAAGATACAGATTTTATATGAGTGTTACAGATGATGCTAAATATTTAGGTACTACCCAAATGTTTAGACAAAGAGTAAGGATATATCCTGAAGTAAATAAAGGTGGAGATCCATACAATTATTGGGGCAAAGATGTAAAATATGTAAAATCTGAATATGATGGCAAAAATATAGTAAACACAGGAACTCCATACGAAATTGGTAATACATTTTTAATAGTACCATATCAAGTAAGAATAAATACTACAGTATCAGATGTAGATAATGTTGGAGAACCAAAGAAAGTATATGATGTAGCAGAAGAGTGTGCAAATTTGAAAATTACACCAATACTTACAAACAATATGCAAGCAAGAGATAATGATCAATATGTAAATAAAGTAACAGTAGTAGATTATTTACCAAATGGATTATCATATATATATGGATCAGCAAATAAAGAACCAGTTAGTGTAGAACAAGATATAAATACTGGAATTACAAAAATTACATGGGAGTATTATGGATGGCAAGTAAACCATGGTGCACCAGAATATCCAGAAATAACATTTAAAGCAACAATAGATCCATCAGTTGCAAACAATGAACAAATAGAAAATAAAGTAGTAATAGATACAGCACAAGACTCATCAGATGAAAAATTAAGAACAAGTATATATGGAATGACAATAGCAAACTTGTCAGGAATACAGACTATAAAGAGAACATCAACACCAATAGTAGATGTAGATAACGAACTACATTTTATATATAGAATGTATAATTCAAGTTTAGGATCTTTAACAAATGTAAGAACATTAGATATATTACCATACAATGGAGATGAAAATGGAAGTAAATTTAGTGGAACATCAAAACTTAGTAGAATACAAATAGGTGATGGAGTAAGAGTATATTATACAACTACACCTGTAGATAGATTAGAAGAAGTTGGAGTAGTAGAAGATGAAACAGGAAAAATAGATCCATCAAAAATAGATTTAAGTCGTTGGACAGAGATTAGGAATGGAGAAGCGGTAAATAGAAATACAACAGCATTTATATATGTAAAAGATAGATTAGATCCAGAGTCAACAGCAGAAGTATCATATAATTTACAAACAAATGGAAACAAACCAGGAGATATGTATGTAAGTAGAGCAAGAATAACATCAGAGGAATTTAAATCAGTAGTAAGATCAAATATGGCAGTAGATGTAGTAAGAACAAGAATTCTTGATGGAAGAATTTGGGTAGATGCAAATAAAGATGGATTACTTAATTCTGGAGAAGAATTATTAGAGGGAATAGAAGTAAGCATAAGAAATGCAGCAGGTGGACCAGCATATTCGACAGCAGGTGATGTTGTAGGAAGTGTAAGAACAAATAAAAGTGGAAAATACGAATTTAATGGACTAAGAAAAGGAAATTATATAGTAGAATTCCACGTACCAGAGCAATATGCAATAACAGCAAAAGATGTAGGAGATATAGATGCAATTAACAGTAAGGCAAAATTAGAAATATCAGCTTATCCAGAATTAATATCTGAAACAGATCCACAAACAGGTCTAAATGTTGATATGATAGATACAATGCCAATACTAAGATATAGTAATGTAAATGCAGGATTTATAGAAAGAGAAAAAATAAAAGTATCAATAGATAAAGTAGATAGTGTAACATTAAATACAATAAAAGGTAAAGAAGCAAAATTTGATATATATGAGTATAATAAAAGTACAGGTGCTTGGGATCTAGTCATAGGAAAGAAAATAACAAGAACTGCTGGAACACAAGAGTTATATATATCAGATTGGATATATAAAACATTGAAAAATGATGGTAGATATTACATAATAGAAAAAGAAGCACCAAATTCATACATAGGAGACTTTACAAATGATACAACTACAGAGAAAGTAAAACACTATGTAACAGTAACAGAAGAAAATGATAAACAAACAGTACCACTAGGAAACAAAGTGGTAAATAACAAAACAGTATACACAAATGAGAGAACAAAAGGAAGAATAATAGT
>CAOYAN010000026.1 GCA_948562205.1 uncultured Clostridia bacterium
TATATCATCAAATATAGTAATAAAAGGAGAAGGAGATATAGTATACATATTATATGTAAAACAAGAAATAGAGGATAAAAAAGATAGTTATAGAATAAAATATTATAAAGATAATATAGTAACAGGAGAATTATTAAAAGAAATAATAGTAGATGCAGATGTAGGAAGTACAATAGATTGGAATAAAATAGATAAAAATTTAATGAAACCAGAAGGATATAAAGATGGAGAACTTCAAGAAAATGAATCTGCAAAGGTTGTAGTAAGAGGAGAAGGAGATATAGTTTATATATTATATTTACCAAAGGAGCCACAAATTCCAGAAGAGACAAAAGATAGTTATACAGTAAGATATTATAAAGATAGTATAAATGATACAAATATATTAGGTGAATATAAAATAGAAGCAAAAGTAGGAGAAAATATACCATTTGAAAATATAGATTTGAATTTAAGAAAGCCAAAATACTATAATGATGGAAAAATACAAGAGGAAATATCTGCAAAGATTGTAGAAAAAGGTGATGGAGATATAGTATATATTTTATATACTGTAATAGAAAAAGAAAAATATATAGTAAAATATTATAAAGACAATGTAGAAAATGGTGAGTATTTAGGAAGTCAAGAATTTGAAGGAAATGAAGGAGATCATATAAATTATGATAATATAGATACAGAGTTAAAAAGACCAGAAGATTATTCAAATGGAATAATACAAGAAGAAATATCTTCAGTTGAGATAATAAAGGGAGAAGATAATGTAGTATATGTAGTATACAATAAGCTTCCAGTAGAAGACGAAACAAACAAAGTAGAAAATCCAATAAAAAATCCAATAAAGGAAGTAAATATTGGAAATGGAAATTATGTTATTGAAGGTGAAGAATTAATTTATAAAATAAGATATAAAAATTCATCTTCACAAAAAGAGAAATTTGAAATAAGAGATAGTATACCAGAGGGAACAAAATACATTAAAGGTAGTATGATTGCTACAATAAATAATGAAAATGCAAAAGATAAAGTAGAAATGATAGAACTAGAAAATATGGCAGATAGTGGAGAACTAATATGGAAAAATAAAGAAGGAGAAGTACTAAATCCAGGAGATGTAATAGTAGTAAGCTTTAAGGTAGAAGTAAAAACAAGAGAAGAAGGACTAGAAGTAGATAAGATAACAAATAGAGGAAAAGTATTACATGGAGTAGGAGAGGTACTAACAGAAGAGGAGACAAATGAAGTAGAAAACCCAGTAAAAAATCCAGTAAAAAGTGTAGATATAGGAAATGGAACAAAAGTAGTACCAGGAGAAACACTAACATATAAAGTAAGATATAAAAACAGAAGTGAAGAAGCAGAGAGTGTAGTAATAAAAGATAGTATACCAAAAGGAACAAAATATGTAGTAGATAGTATGACATCAACAAAAGAAAATACAGAAATGATAGGACTAGAAGATGGAGCAACAAAGGGAGAGCTAAGATGGAATATAGAGACACTAGAAGCAGGAGAAGAAGTAGAAGTAACATTTAAAGTAGTAGTATTAGAAGATGTAAAAGTAGATAAAATAACAAATAAGGCAGTGGTAGAACATACAGGATTAACAAGTGGAAAGAAGATAACAGATGAAACAAATATAGTAGAAAATCCAGTAGAGATACCAGAGTCACCAGATACATCAGACATAAATATATGGTTATATGTATTAGCAATCTTTATAGCAATTATTGGAATGATTGTTGGAATTAGAATAATAAATACAAATAAATATAAAAAATCAAATAATTAATTGGATATAGGGAAGGATAAAATCTTCCCTATTAATTTTTATCAATTATTTCCAAAATTTTATTAAATATTTTTAAATGAGACTCTTCATCTTGAATTATACGATTAATTATTTCAATAATATTTTCATTTGTTGCATTTTTTACTATATTTGTATATTCTGTAATTGCACCTTTTTCTAATATTATATTGTATTTTATAAATTCTTTTACATCAGTTAAGTATTTAACATTATTTGTAGACCAATTAGCGCATATATTTAAATTATTATCTATATATTTACAATATTTAGGATTTATTCCTTGAGAAATTAATACTTGACTTAGTATTTCTAAATGTTGCATTTCTTTTATAGATATTTTTTCAAGCAGTCTAGAGAGCCCATTATAGTTTTCGTTTGGCTTTACTATAAAACTTTGGTATATATATTGTGTAGATGCTGTAAGTTCACCTTTTGCTCCAGAATAAGAATCAATTAGATCTGGAATTATTTTTTTATCTATTTCTTTTGTAGTAACTTTTGGATATGGAGCATTTATCTCAAAGTCATTATAATTAATATTTTCAAAATTCATATAAATCACCTATTATATATTATTCTATATACATATAATTATGAGAATATTAAGAAATAATTGACAAATTCAAAAGATTGGAATATAATTGGCGTAATAATCTAATATTATATATATATTGAATTTTAGGAGGAAAAAATGAATAGTGAAAAACCTAATGTTTTTGATTTTAAATTTTTTAATAAATTAATGTATATTGGAGCTGCTATTATTGTTTATTATGTTTTAAAAAATATTGGTATTTTTGATAAATTAGTAGAAGCACTTCTTGCTCTTACACCAGTATATTTAGGTATTATAATATGTTGGATATCTATGCCACTTTCTAATAAACTTAGAAAGTTTGGTCTTAGTAAGAACCTTGCTGCAATAATATCACTTGTAATCATATTTGGTATTATTATTGCTGTTTTTTCAATTATGATACCAATGTTTATAGATCAATTAACTGCTCTTATAAAAGAGCTACCTAATATATATAGTAGTGTAGTAACCAAAATAAATGCTTTTTTATATGACAGGTTTGGAATAGAGAGTGGATTACAAATTTCAGATAGTTTAAAAGATCTAGATATAGTAAAAAAATATATGGGGCAAGTGCTAACTTATTCTATTACTACGCTTCAAAGTGCAATAAGTGTTATAGTAACAATTGGAACTGCTATTGTTGTATCTTTCTTTATGGTAAAAGATATGGATAAATTTAAAGAAACAATAATAGATATATTATCTAAGAGTAGTAAAGATAGCAGAAGAAGAAAAATGATACTAGAAATTGATAGTACTATTAACTCATATGTAAAAGGAGTCATCATAGATAGTGTCATTGTTGGTATAATGACAACTATTGTATGTATGGTATTAAAACTTGATTATGCAATAATTTTTGGAATAATTATTATGTTTTTAAATTTAATTCCATATATTGGAGCAATACTTTCATATACATTAGCATCTCTTTATGCTTTAACAGTTGGCGGCCCAGTACTTGCGATTATTACATTTGTTGCATTATTTTTAGTTCAAGTAATAGATGCAAATATTTTACAACCAAACATAGTAGCAAAATCAGTAAAATTACATCCCGTTGTAGTACTTGGAGGACTTATAGTATTTCAACTATTTTGGGGAATATTTGGTATGATAATAGCAGTACCTGTACTTGCAATTATAAATATTATATTAAAATATAAATTTAGTACTGATTATGAAATTGAAGAGGAAGAAAAAGTAACGAAACTTGAAGATGAAAAGAAAATAGAAAAAATACATAAAGAAGATATAAAATAGAAAAGGACAGAGATATTTAAATATGATATCTCTGTAATTTTTTTTCTATAAATTATACTTGAAAAAAGTTTTAATAAATGCTAAGATAAAAGTGTAATAGAAAAGGAAGGCAAAATTATGGAAACTAAAAAGCTTGAAACACTGAATGAACTACACACAAGTAAGTTCTAAAAACATAAGAAAAAATGAAAAATATAAGGACTATTATGCCTTAGAATATATATACTGATACTAGAATTTAATAAGTAATTTTTAAATTTAAATATTGTACAATAAGTCATTCAAAATTTTTTAAAAATAGTATAATATATAAAGATACGAAAAGAATATAAATGGGAGGAATAATATGAAAACAAAAGAAAACAAGATAAAAAAACATAATTTAAAGAGACAAATATCAATAATAACAGTATTTTTATGGATATTTCTAGTAGCAACAATGGTAACAATAGTAACAAAAAGTGTAAAAAATACAAATGCGTTAGAGGGCGTAGAAGAGGAACAAGTACACATAAGAGTATATAAGAATTGGAATACTACTGGAAGTGTGGGAGATGTAAGTTATATATCAGAATCATTTTGGAAAGATTTTGAATCAACTGGAATAGATATAGAACTTTATCAAGATGGAACCTTGGTACATACTGAAAAATTATCTAGTAGAGATAATTTAGATATAGATTTAGGATATTGGCCAAAATATAATGAAGCTGGATTTGAATATTACTATGATGTATATGAGAATATGCCATCACTTTTACAATCATATAGTTATAGTTTCAATGAACCAGCAATTGAGGGAGCAGATACTGGTGTTTATTATTATCAAATTTATTATGATATAACTGGTGAAATTATAGGAGGATTAGAGGCGAATAATGACTATATATTTAAGATGAATAATAATGTAAGCATAAGTGGAACTCGTGATTTTATTCGTGATACAAGTAATGAGCAAGTTAATATAAAAGCTAGAAAAATTTGGGAAACTGAAGATAGTGATGACTCTTTAACACTTTCAGCACTAGATAAATTTTGGGAAATATTTGAATCAACTGGAATAACAGTAGAGCTTTATCAAAATGGTAAATATGTAACTTCTAATAGTTTTTCTAATAGAGAAAATTATTTTGAAGTTGATTTAGGATATTGGCCAAAATATAGAGGAGATGGACTTGAATATGTATATGAAGTAAAAGAGATTATACCAGGCTCATTAGCCACTTGTATTTATGGATATCCACAGGATATATATGAATATACAGTTACTGTAAGTAATACTTCTATTATGCAAACTTCTGGAATGGGTGAGAATGAATATATATTTTATGTATATAATAGTATAGGTTATACTACTTCTGTGGCAGTAAATACAATACATTTTGATATAAATGTAGAGTGGATAGGTGATGGAGGAAATCCAAGATTTAGACCATCAAATGTTAATTTAACATTTGATTTAACAGGTGATAATAATATATATAAAAGATATACATATACCTCAACAAGCCAAGGTTGTATTGATACAGTAGATTTAGAATATTCTAAGTATAGTGAAAGACCATATTATTCAATTTTAATTTCACAAGATTATATTGAAGGATATTATATGGATTATACAACTGAAGAAATAGATGATGAACACGTTAAAGTAAACATAACTAACACATTTAATAATGATCAAACAATTCAAGGCAGAAAAACATGGGTTGGAGATAGTAGTGAAGATAGACCATATAGTGTAACTATTTGGTTATTACAAGATGGAGAACAATATGATAGATTAACAACAACATCTAGTAATAATTGGAATTATACATTCAATAATATTCCAATATTAGAAGATGGTAAACAAAATAGTGGATATGAAAATGGTCATGTATTTGAATATACTTTAGAAGAAGAACCAGTAGAGGGGTATAATGTGTCATATGAAGGATTCAATGTAATTAATACTTTAAAAGAACAAAAAATTATTGAAGCGGTTAAAGTATGGGATGATAATGATAATGTGGCAAATAAAAGACCTTCAAGTATAGAACTGCAATTAAAAAGTAATGGTAATATAGTAGACTATAGTACTGTAGGTAACTATAATGACTGGAAACATACATTTAAGGTACCAAAGTATGATGAGTTAGGTAATGAAATACAATATACAGTAGATGAGAGAGATTTAAATAGTACTATAAGTAAGTTTTATGAAAAACATATAAGTGGAAATACTATAACAAATAAATTTAAAGTACCAGATGAAAAGGTAAATGTAGAAGTAATAAAAGTTTTTGATGATGAAGAAAATAAATTAGGTAAAAGACCAGATAGTATAATACTTCAAGTTAAAAATAATGGAGCAGTAGTAGCAGAACAAGTCGTAAATAGTGGTAATAATTGGAGACATACATTTGAGTTACCAAAATATGATGAATTAGGTAATGAAATAACATATACAGTTGATGAAAAATACATTAATGAAAGTATAAGTAAATTTTATATAAAAAATATAGTTGGAAATACTATAACAAATAAATTTGTAATACCTGAAGATAGAGTAAAAATAATTGGTACTAAAGTATGGAATGATAATGATAATGTAGGCGGAAAAAGGGATTTAAACGTTATACTACAACTAAAAATAGGAGATAATGTAGTAAGTGAAGCTGAAGTATCAGAAAATACTAATTGGAGTTATGAATTTGAAGCACCAAAATATGATGAACTTGGTAATGAAATAGAGTATTATATAGATGAGAAGGATAATGAAAACAGATTTTATAAAAAAATACTTACTGATAAAAATACTGTAACAAATGAGTTTGTAGTACCAGAAGAAATAACTTTAATAAAAGCAGTAAAAAAATGGGAAGACAATAATGATGAATACTCAAAGCGTCCTAGAAGTGTAGTATTACAGGTGTTTAACAAAGATAAACTAGTTGCAGAAGAAAAAGTATCGGCAGATAATAATTGGTCTTATGAATTTGAAGTTCCAAAATATGATGAATTAGGTAATGAAATAGAATATACAATAGATGAGAAAGATATTCCTAAATATTATGAAAAATCTATTAATGGATATACCGTAATAAATAAATGTATATATGAACCATCTATAGATACAAGTGATATAAATATATTTGTATATATTTTGATTTTCTTGGTAGCAATTGTTGGTATAATTATTGGAACAATATTTATTAAAAAGAAAAAATAAATTATATTATTAGTCCTTAAAGCATATATTTTAAGGACTAATTTTTATATTTTACATAAAAAAGTGAACTTGTATTTTATAAATTTCTTTGATTAAGTTCACTAAAATTATATATATTATTCTTCTTCAATTAATATAGTATGTAGTTTTTTCATAAAGCTTGGAGCTTTTTCTTTATCAACAATAATATTTAGTGCAAGCTCACTAAATGATATCATATATATTGTTACATTTTCTTTGTCTGCCAAATTAAATATCTTCGTTATAGCTTTTTTATTTGACATTATCATATCACCAACAATACATATCTTTGAAATATCATCTTTTTTTGTAATAAACTTTATACTATTGTTTTCAATAGGTTCACATTCATCAAGTGTACAATCTGTAACTAAACTACCAGATGTTTGTTTAATAGAATTTTTTACATATATTGGCATATTATACTTTTTACCAACATTTACAGATCTGTTATGTAATACTTTAGCACCAGCTGATGCTGCTTCTAACATTTCATTATATGATATCTTTTTTAATAGTTTTGCTTTTGAAATAATTCGTGGATCTGCTGAATAAATTCCATCTATATCACTATATATTTCACATTTTGTGGCTTTTAGGCTAGATGCTATTGCAACTGCACTAAGATCACTACCACCTCTACCTAAAGTTGTGATATTACCTAGTTTATCAACTGCTTGAAATCCTGCAACAATAACTATGTTATCACTATCTAAATATCTAGTTATATTTTCTGTATAAATATGTTTAATACTAGCATTTCCATATGTAGAGTCAGAAATAATACCTGCTTGATATCCTGTAAGACTAACTGAGTTATATCCTCTCTCATTTAACATCATTGAAAGAAGTGCTGCAGTCTGAATTTCGCCAGTTGTTAAAAGTAGGTCTAAATCTCTTTTATTTGGAGAACTACTATAATCATTGGCTTTTGCAATTAAATTATCTGTAGTTTTACCTTGAGCTGATACAATAACAACGAGTTTTATTTTTTTTGAAGCATAAGATATTATTTTTTCACATATTTTTTCTAAATTTTCTTTTGTTGCAACAGATGTACCACCATATTTTTGTACAACAATACTCATAATATTCACCACCTACAATATGATATGAAAGAAATAAATTAAATGTTAAAAATAATTAAAATATAGTGTCTAATTGACATAATAAATATTTTGTGATATACTTATTATGTTTAAAATAATAAAGCTAACTCTAATGAGTAGCAAGAAAAGATTAAGGAGGACATAGTATGTCAAGAGAGTTTAGAAAAATTTTAGCATCAGTTACAGGAGTATGTATAAGTATTTTTTCAATACTCGTGTTATGTTCATGCTTTTGCATGTTCTTATCACCTGAGGTAACATTTAAAACCTCACCTGAGTTTATTCAAGATACAACAGGTCTCTTAGATGCAAATTCTAAGGAATGGCTCGAAACTCAGATAAGAAGTCGGGCAAGTGAGACAAGTGTTGCAATAGTACTTGATTTACAAAGAACGCAGTTTGATATTACTAAAGAATATGTAAATATAGTGATATCAAGAGAAATAGAAAAAAAATATAATTCTCAAAGATATCTTGTAATAACTTATTTTGATGATATAAAAGAGGCAAGAGTCTCTACAAACATTGATCAGAATGGAATAAATGCGTATAAAATAGAGGATGTAAAAGACTCAGAAGATTTGTTAAAAGAGGTGAGTTATCTAACACTTAAGTTAAATGATAAAATGAAACCGATGAAAACAGATCTTACTAAAGAGGCAAAAAAACAGCTTATTTTACCATTTATAGCAGCTATTACTTGCTTATTACTGGGGATTAATATTGTAACTGTTAATATGGGAAATAAAAGAAGAAGAAAAGAAATAAGAGAGACAAGAGAGGTAAAAGAGATACAAGAATAAATAAAAGAGTCAGGGTGGAGACACTCTGGCTCTATAAAATTATAAAAAAGGAAGCGGGAAAAAATTTTCCCGCCCCATTTTTTCGAGACCTTCGATTCGCTGCTTGTTCGTTTCTTCTTATGCTTTTTACGGTGCATCCCGCGAATTATATGTACGCATAGTCTATGATCCTCCAGTGGACGGGGCCAGCTGCCCCAATCCTAAAATTTCATATTGTCACATGTCGCTGCTTTTTTGGATATAATACCTTTACGGCTTATCCCGTGCATACCGCATTGCACATACCTCCTTGTATAGATTACGACCCTTGTCGCTTATTTGTACAGCTTCCCCTGGTGTGGAAAGTGGCCCTTTGCCATCGATCGACTCTCCCAAAGCGTTTTGCTGGATCTTTCTTGAGGAACAAAGTCGTACACTTAGGTACTAGTTTGTTTTTATCCTAAACAAGAAGTATCCACGTATTGGTGGACTGAAAAGCCCGTGAGATTTTTTCCCCTGAAGCGGTACAACATTTTACTTCTATTTTTTTGGTTGTGGTGTAACGCCCTTAGGGCTTATCCCGTGCATATCGCATTGCACTACCTCCTTATAGATTACGACCTATGTCGCTGGTATTATTTCTATTTTGGGTTGTGGTGTAACGCCCTTAGGGCTTATCCCGTGCATATCGCATTGCACTACCTCCTTATAGATTACGACCTATGTCGCTGGTATTATTTCTATTTTGGGTTGTGGTGTAACGCTCTTAGGGCTTATCCCGTGCATGCTGCATTTTATACCTCCCTGCGTAACTGCACTCCTGGCACTCCGGCGCCGCGATCAATTATTTTTTTTGGCTACATAAGTTTTACTCGGATGTCCTCTACCCATAATGTCCTCCTTCAAATTTTTTTAGGATTGTTTTCTTGTTACGCAAATAGTATATCATACAAAATTAATTATGTCAACACTTTTTGTAAACTTTTTTGATATTTTTAAAAAAAATGTATAAATAAGTATAATTTATAGGCTTTAAATAGCAATATATATGCTTTTTAGAATACATAAAATAATGGTGCCATCTACATTTGTAGTAGGCACCATATAAATTAATATTAATTTGCTACTCTTTTAAGAGCTTTCTTTTCAGTCTTTAAGTAGGTAAGCATAAAAGCATATATAAGCTGAATAACTGCTATAAATACATAGGAAAGTACTAAAATTCTTCCGCAGTCAGCACAAGCAATAAGGAACATATCATCACCATAAACAGAAAAGTGGCGGACAGTCCAGTTTGCAAGTTCAGGTATGGCAGAAAGAAATGATTTTGCAAACGATGTAAGAAGAATTTGTCCAGGATAAGCTAATACGGGAAAGCACATACAAGAAAGACATATAGCCATCCAACCGCACCAAACAATACTATTCCACTGAGCCTTTTGAAAATTTATCCATCTTTTAAGGACACTTTTTTTAGCTTTCTTACTGATTCTTTTTTTCATTTTTTCTCTCCTTATAAATTTTTTTAAGGTTTAATTGTTTTGTTAAATAAGTATAGCATAAAATTAAAATTATGTCAATTTATTTTGCTACAATTTAATATATAGTATTTTACTTTTTTCATTCTTTTTAAATTTAACTTTGTTTATTGAAAATATTTTAAAATATGATATAATTAAGTCGTAGAAATAGGAGGATATAATGATTTTTTCAAAATTAAAAGAAAACTTAAAAAAAACAAAAGAAGCATTAGATATAAAAATTAGTAATGTATTTACTAGTTCAAAAGATATAAATGAAATTATAGATGAAATAGAAGAAACACTTATATTATCAGATGTAGGTTTTAATACAAGTACAAAAATATGTGATAATTTAAGAGCAGGACTAAAAAAACAACTTGATAAAAGTGAAAATGGAATAAAGGAATTATTAAGAAAAGAAATGGCAGAGATTTT
Organism: uncultured Clostridia bacterium; assembly: GCA_948562205.1. GTDB lineage: Bacteria > Bacillota > Clostridia > TANB77 > CAG-465 > CAG-465. Next base: position 10,741 of record CAOYAN010000026.1, read on the forward strand.
AGAATCTGCATCTTTAGACGAATATGATAGTATTAATTCAAATGAAAAACAAGTAATACTTGTTGTTGGCGTAAATGGTGTAGGTAAGACTACATCAATTGGAAAGCTTACAAAACTGTATAAAAATAGTGGTAAAAGAGTACTTCTTGCAGCTGCGGATACATTTAGAGCAGGGGCAATAGAACAACTAGATATTTGGGCTAAACGTTCAAATGTAGATATTTGTTTAGGTAAAGATATGCAAGAGCCAGCATCAGTAATATTTGATGCTACTAAAAAATTTCAAGAAGGTAACTATGATATTTTAATTTGTGATACAGCAGGACGTCTTCATAATAAAAAGAATTTAATGGATGAATTAGGAAAAATGAAAAGGATAATAGATAAAAATTTACCTAATATAAGAAAAGAAGTATTAATGGTACTTGATAGTACTACAGGACAAAATGGAGCAATTCAAGCTAAAAACTTTTTTGAAAAAACCGATGTAAATGGAATTATTTTAACAAAACTTGACTCAACAGCAAAAGGTGGTGTTGTATTTAGCATTGTTGATGAATTAAACATACCTATAAAATATGTAGGTGTTGGAGAAGGAATTGATGATTTAGAAATTTTTGATGCTAAATCTTTTGTAGATGCAATTGTATAAATTATGTAGCATATAATGTAAATAGGAGTTGAGATTATGGAAAATAAATATATGGGGCTTGAGAGAATAATAAAAAAAGAAAACATAAGATATAATGAAGATATGAAAAATCATACAACTATGAAAGTTGGTGGACCTTGTGATTGTTTAGTAATGCCAGAGAGCATTGAAGAAATAGAAAAGTTAGTAAAATATGCAAAAGAAAATAATATTAAATATTATATTATAGGTAATGGAAGTAATTTACTTGTACTAGATGAGGGAATAAGAGGACTTGTTATAAAAATTGCAAATAAATTTTGTAATGTAGAAGTAAAAGATAATATTATAATAGCAGAGTCTGGTGTAAGCATGCCAAAACTTGCTCAAATAGCAAAGAAAAATGTATTATCAGGTCTTGAATTTGCATGTGGTATTCCTGGAACTGTTGGAGGATGCGTTAGTATGAATGCAGGTGCTTATGGTTCTGAAATGGTAAATGTTGTAGATGAGGTAGTATATATAGATGATATGGGAAATATTAACACTATGCTTGGAGAAGATATGGATTTTTCATATAGACATAGTATATTTTCTGATAATCAAGACTACATTATACTTTCTGTAAAGTTTAGATTAGAGCATGGAAATTTAGATAATATAACTAAATTAATGAATGAAAATACAACTGCTAGACGTACAAAACAACCACTTGAATATCCAAATTTTGGTAGTGTATTTAAAAGGCCAGAGGGATACTTTGTTGGAAAACTTGTATCAGATAGTGGACTTAGAGGAAAAACAATAGGTGGAGCTCAAGTATCAACTAAGCATACAGGTTTTATGGTAAATATAGGCGGTGCAACATGCAAAGATGTATTAGAATTAATAAAATATGTACAAGATACAGTTTATGAAAAATTTGGTGTATATTTAAATACAGAAGTAAAAATTATTGGAGGAGAAAAATAATGAAAACAATTTTAGAATGGTTAAAACCAGGTGCTAGAGTAAAAAGATATATAGCGGTGCAAATACTTTCAATTGGGCTTTTTATATTTTGTATTGTGACATTAAAGTCAACGTATGATTTATCTATGAAGATGCTTATTGCATATATAGCTCTTATAACTATATCAATATTTGGTATAATATTTTCTTTTATACTAGCACAAAAAAATATACTTTTTGTATCACTTAAAAATATTTCAAGAAAAAATAAAAGTGTAAGAGTAAAAAAATTATTATATGGGGATCCTGAACTTAAAAAAGGACCAAAAATTGTAGTAATAGGTGGTGGAAGTGGACTTCCAAATTTATTAAAAGGACTAAAGGAATATACATCAAATATTACGGCGATAGTTAATGTATCACAAGACGATTCAACTATTACTTCTGTAATGTCAGGCGTAGAAGAATTAACACCTGGGGATATTAGAAAGTGTATATCTGCACTTTCAACATCGGAGACTGATTTTGGTAAACTTCTAACTTATCAAAGTAGAGAGGATAAAATTAATAATAATTATTCTATTGGAAATTCAATAATAACAGCATTAACAGAAATTACAGGAAGTTTTCCAAAAGCAATATATAAATTATCTGAGATATTTAATATGCAAGGAAAAATATATCCAGTTACAACAGATGAACTAATTCTTTGCGCTGGATTAGAGGATGGAGAAGTTGTTGTAGGTAAAGAGAATATAACTGATAGAGTTAGAGAGACAAGAAGTAAAATAAAACAAATATTTTTAAAAGATGGTAGTGTTAAAACTCTACCAGATGTTATAGAAGCAATAAGAAATGCAAATGTAATTGTACTAGGACCTGGAGCACTATATACATCTGTTGCATCTAATTTCTTGCTTGAAGATGTGTCAAAAGCAATTATAAAATCAAAGGCAAAGAAAGTATATATAGCAAATATAATGAATCAACCAGGACAAACTGATGGATATACACTTGCAAGATATATAAATGAAGTAGAAAGATATATAGGAAAGCATGTACTAGATTATGCAATAGTAAATAATGGTGAAATAACTTCTGAGATGATAAAAGACTTTAATCAAGAAAATTCTACACCAGTTAAAATTGATTTAGAAAATATTCAAAACAGAGCTATATCTGTTGTACAAGAAGATTTAGTTCTAACAGCTAAAAATGCTATTATACATGATAGTGAAAGACTTGCAGAAATAATAATGGCTATTACTAAATCTAAAAAAATTGGTGATTTAAATATAGTAAAAATTAAAAAGAAACATATGCAAAATGAAAAAATAATGACAGGGAAAAGTAATATTTCTAATATGATAAAAAGTGTACAAGCTAACAAATCAAAAAACAAAAATCAAGATATAAATGTAAAATCTAAAAAAAAGAAAACAAATACAAATAAAGAAGTAAAAATTAGTGCAAAGTCAGATGCTACAATAGACAAAATAAAGAAAAAGATATCAAAGGAGTAGGTGTAGTTTATGTATAGATACAAAAGAGGAGTAAATAGTTTAGATAAGGCTAAACAGATTGAGTATTCTTTTTCTGATAATGTAAGAACTTGCTTTTCAATGTCAGGTCTTTTAGAATTTAGAAAACCATATAATGGAATGTATATTAAAAATGGAAAAGTAATGCTTGCTCAGCTAGTTGAGAAAATAGAACTAAAAGATAAGGTATACAAAATGACAGAACTTACAACTTCTGTTCAAAATGTATCTTGTGAAGAATATATAACTAGCATTGATTTAGAAAAGAATATTTTTTCATATAATGTTGGAGATATTTCATATACAAAAAAACTTGCATTTGATAATAAATCTGATATTTTATGTATTGAGTATGTAATAAAAAATAGTGATAGGACAAATGCTAGATTTAAAGTAATACCAATAATAACATATAGAGATTTTCATAATATGAAAAATTCTTCTATGTTAAAATTTAATCAAAGAAAAATAGAAGATGGAACTGTTATTAGTCTTAGTATAATAAATCAAGAAAATATTATTTTAAAATCTAAGGAAATGAGTTGGACTAAAGAACCACAAAGTCTTACTAATGTAAAACATGAATATATAAATGAAGATTTAACAAAAGAAATTTATACAGAAGATTTGGCACTTTGTGGAGAGTTTGAGACAATTGTAAAAGGTTTAGAGACAAAAGTTATAAGGCTATACATATCTAGTAGCGAAATAGATGTAAACAATATATCTGCAGAAGATATATTTTATGAAAATGAAAGAAAAAATGAGCAAGTAGTTTTAGGAATAGATGAAAATTTTGTAGAACTTAGGGAACTTGCTAAGTCTATTAATAATCTTGATATGGAAGATATACTTATACCATATCTTCCATATAGAAAAGATTATGATGATATATTCGATGTAGAAAAAAGAAAAGAAAATATACGTGATTTAAAAAGAGATCTTAAAGATTTAACAGACATAGTAAGAGCAATTGAGGGACAGTATATTTCTTTTGGTAAATATAATGAGGCAAAGAGAACTTTAAGTAAAATATATAAGTATATAAAAGCTTATGAAGATTTTGATATAAAAGAGATAGAAGATTATAAAAAATATGTATTGCTTAAACTTTGGTATATAGAAAGTGTAAACAGAATGTTACAAAAAGAAAATAAGATAGATTTGTATCTTGAATCTGTAAAAGAAATTATATATTCCCTAATAACTAAAGAGGCAAAGGAAAATTTACTTGATGAAATAGAGATAGTTGCACTCTTATACAATGCTATAAAAATATATGTTAATATGCTAAATTGGATAGGCTGTGAAGATCCTAATATGGAAGCTGAAGAAAAATATTTACATGATTTAATAATAAATAAGTTTTGGTGTGAAGATAAAAGAATAATGAAGAAGAATTTAAATGATACAGATCCTTGTGCAAATATCGAGATGATTTATACTTTAAGTTTATCTTATCCATGTATTGTAGATACTATGCCAATTAAATTACTTGATACTATATTTAAAGAATTATACACACCATATGGTCTTCGTGTAATATCAAAGAATAGTAGTAAAAATGCAGGACTTATATATCCAAAATATATGGCTCATTTTGTTAAGGCTAATTTAAGACAAAATGGTGTGACACGAGCTTCTCAAAAAATTGCATATAACCTTGTAAAAGAGCTATTACAAGATGTTGGTAAATATGTTAATGGTGGAATAAAGAAGGTATATAATGAAAAGGGTATAAACATAGATAGTGTAGCATATGATTTACTTACTAATGCTGAAATGATAAGACTATATAATATGTTAACATGAGAGTAGAGGTTAAATTATGATAGTACTAGGGATAGATCCAGGTTTTGGAAGAGTAGGTTATGGAGTAATTGATTATTCTAAGAATAAATATAGAGTTATTGAATATGGATGCATTTCAACAGAGCCCAATAGTGATTTTCCAAAAAGGTTAAAAAAAATAGAGACTGACCTTACAGAGGTTATATCTAGGTATAAAATTGATGCATCTTCAATAGAAGAATTGTATTTTAATAACAATTCAAAAACAGCTATAAAGGTAGCAGAAGCAAGAGGAGTTATATTAAATACATTAGAGACATATGGTATTCCAATATTTGAATATACTCCTTTGCAAGCAAAACTTGCAATTGTAGGTTATGGTAGAGCTGATAAAATTCAAGTTAAAAATATGGTTAAAAAATTTCTAAATTTAGAAAGCATGCCAAAGCTTGATGATACAACAGATGCACTAGCTATAGCTATTTGTCATACTCATAGTTGTAGAATTGGCTCATATATAAATGTAACAAAAAATTAAAAAATTAATATAATACACTAACTTTAAGTTTTTAAAGGAGGTGTATTTTTATGTCATTAGGACTTGCACTAAGTGGTGGTGGTGCAAAAGGTGCTGCACATATTGGTGTATTACAAGCATTAAAAGAAGAAAATATAAATATTGATTATATTTCTGGAACAAGTAGTGGAAGTATTATAGCTGCACTTTTTGCTGCTGGATATAATCCATTTAACATATATGATATTTTTAATTCATATTGTTCACATATATTTGATTGTGATAAAAAATTGCCATTTAAGGTAGCTGGAACTTTTTTTACTGGGAAAATATCTATAAAAGGGCTTGCTAAAGGAGACAATTTAGAAAGACTTTTAAGAAAATATTTGGCAGATAAAAATGTATATAATATTTCACAAGCAAAAATCCCAATAGCTATTCCTACTGTTGATTTAAGTAATGGAGAAGTAGTGTATTTTTTAAATAAAAATATAAATAGTAGAACACAGGGGTTTGATGATTTTCCATCATATGTATACTCTGCAAATCTTGCTTCTGTTGTTAGAGCAAGCTCAAGCTTTCCTGCTGTTTTTGAACCTAAAATATTAGATGGAAGAATACTTGTAGATGGGGGAGTAAGAGTAAATACTCCAATAAGTATATTAAAAGAGATGGGAGCTAAAAAAACACTTGCAGTATGCTTTGATAAAAATGATAAGTGTGATACATATTCTAAGAATATAATAGGTATAACTATGAAAACTTTCGATATTATGGGACATCAAGTAAATGAAGATGAAATATCTAGAGCTGATTTTATTCTTACTCCAGATGTAGAAGATGTAGGACTTCTTGATTGTAGTAAGACTAGAAAAATTGTAAATCAAGGCTATTATGCTACAAAAAATAATATTGATAAAATAAAAGAAATGCTAGAAAAATAAAGGTGCCAGCACAAAATCTGTGCTGGCTTACCTTATATTACTTTGTGAGGGCAATAGAAATATCTTCTAAAGTAAAATCAGTGCCACTCTTTTTTAAAACCATTGAAAGTTTTTTGATAGCCGATTTTTTAAGTTTTGGTGCAGCTTTTCTAAAAGCCTCAAATGTTTCAAGTTTTAAGAACACATGAAGCGGAACGTTTAAGACTTTAAAAGTCTTATCACGGCATGTGAGATACTCTACACCAAACTCATTTCCATACCAATGCGGAACAATGGTATCGAGGAAAACAAAAGGCTTATTTTCCTTACTTGCCTTTTTATAGGCAACGCTTTTACTTGCAACAAATACGAACCGAGAAGTCTTAAGGGTTCCAGCATTTGCGGAATGAAGCAGAATTCTCATTGTATAATTTGAACTTAAAAGAGCGTCAACAACCTCAGTTCCGATCTGTTCTCTTATTTCATCTGCCTTTTCTTCAAATGCTTTAAAATCCTTGGGATCATCTCCTGTTTGCATGATCTCACAATAAGTTGTAAAATCAAATGGTGCCTTTTTGTTGTTCATGAATTAAAAAACCTCCTTGAATTTAAGTTAGATATATACTAACAAAAATATAAATGTATAGTTATACATCTAACAAATTTTATAGTGTATAAATTATATCATTATAATGTATAAATGTCAATAGTTATGTAAAATAAAATCAAATTATAATTTGAAAACATCAGATATGTGAGCTTAAAATATAAATAAAAAAGAAGAAAGCATAAACTTTCTTCTAAATACTTATTAATTTTAAATTAAACGTTTTGTATTATTTTCCAATAAACATTACAACTATTACATATCCATATGTACTACTTTTTTCTACACCTATACCTACATAATTGTATGCATTAGAAAGTATATTCTCTTTATGAGAAGGAGAGTTCATCCATGAGTCAAAAGCATCTTTAATACTTGTATTACCAGCTATGTTTTCTCCTGCAGTTTTATATAATATTCCTGCATTTTGCATCATATTAAATGGAGAACCATAGGTAGGAGAAGTATGAGAAAAATAGTTATTATCTACCATATCTTTTGCTTTAGTTTGTGCAGTTGCTTGTAATAGATCATTTATAGAGAGAGGAAATAGTCCATTTGCTATTCTTACTTCATTTATTAAGTTTAACATTTCACCTACTGGGTTTTCGGATGGTTGTACTGTAGTATTATTATCTTCACTAGGAGCAGAATTATTAGCATAACTTACCAAATCTTCTCTTATCATTCCAACTTTATTATCGTCAGTTACTACCATTAAAAAATTATCTATTTTTCCAATTACTTCAAGTAATGTACCTTTATTTAAAATACCATATGATACAAAGTTTGTACCAGGACCTCCACGAAGATTTGTAGAGCTACCATTTACTGTTGCAAAATATTTTGAAAAGTTTTCATATACTTTATACGAAGATACATTTTCTCCAGTTATTTTTACATAATCTTTTGAGAGTAATCCTACTTCATTTGTTGCAAGTTGTACTATGTAAAATTCTCCTATGGTACCAAATACTTTTATATTACTATCTTTAGGTATAGTTTTTACAAAACTTGACGTATCTAAATTTGCTTGTTTTCTTAAATTAACATTTGTGGTTGTAATTCCATATTCAGGCTTAAAATTGCTATCTGAAAAACCAAATATATTTGATAGTAAAACTACCATAAGTATTGTAATTCCAACTACTAATGCTTTTTTTCTTGAAAAATTCAATTATACCACCTCTTGAGTATATTTTGTGTAAAATTTTAAATACTATTAATAAATTGGTATAAATTGTTAAAAAAGTTTAAAAATAAATATAGAGGTGAAAAATAATGCAATATACAAATGGAAATATATATTGGAGAGAAAAAACAAAAATTCAAAAAACATATCCATATCTTACAAATAATACATCATGTGATGTATTAATAATAGGGGGTGGAATAACTGGGGCAATTACTGCATATTTTTTGGCAAAAGAAGGATTAAATGTAATTATTGCGGAAAAAAATATAATAGGGTTTGGAAGTACTCTTGCAAATTCAGCACTACTAGAGTATCAACTAGACCTTAATATGTATAAGTTAGAGAAAATGCTTGGAGAAAATACAGCTAAGAAAATATATAAATTATGTTTAAATGCAATAGATAAAATAGAAGATATAGATAGTAAATTTGATAAAAATACAGGATTTAAAAGACAAGACTCTCTATATTATAGTAATAAGTTTATGCAAAAATCTAATATGTCTAAAGAATATAATATAAGGAAAAATGCAGGATTTGATGCTTTATTTTTAGAAAAACATCATACTATTAATTTAAATAGTGCAATACTTACAAAAAATGCTAGTGCTATACTTAATCCTTATGAATTCACACAAAATTTATTTGAATATCTAAACTCTTTTGAAAATGTGAAAGTCTATGAAAATACTGAAATTATAGATATTAAACCTAGATATGAAAATGTTATTTGTAAAACCAATAATGATTTTGAAATACTTGCAGAAAATGTAATTTTTACATCTGGAATAAATACACTTAAGTATTTAAATATTCCAACTGATATTTATCAAAAATTTATTATTGTTACAAAACCTATAGATAAGATAAAAGATATGAATGTGAATTTTACTGCAAGAGATACTGCAGAGCCATATCACAATATTAGATTTACAGAAAATGGTAGAATTATATTTAGTGGGGAAGATGTTAAATTAAATGATAGAAGACTAGATGAAAAATATATATCATCTATTGCTAAAAATAAGTATAGAAGACTTTATAGTTCTATGGAGAGAACTTTTAGTGGGCTTGATGATATTGATGTTGAATTTGCTTTTAGTGGAACATGTCCACTTACAAAAGATACACTACCAATTATTGATGAAATTCCAAACATGCCAAATTGTTTTTGTAATTTAGGTCTTGGAAGTAATCGGTATTTTGTATTCAGTAATTGGAGCTGATATATTAAAAGATGCTATAAAAGGCTTTTATACAAAGGATATGTATATGTTTAAAGTTAATAGGTAGTATTTATTGACTTTGAATTTGTTCTATGATAGAATTTCATTATAGTTGAGATTAAAAAGGGGGAAGTAAGATGGGAAAAAATTATAAATTAACTAAAAATGATATAAAAATATTAATTGATTCTAAAGAGGGTTGTATTGCTACTGACAGAATTACTGTTGATGGAATGAAGATAGGATATATGTATAGAGAAGAGCCATCTGAAAAGTATCCTGATAGTGGTTGGAGATTTCTTGCAGGAGATGAAACACAAGAATATTTAGATGATCCAAGCAATAGTGAAGTATACCAGGTAAATACAATATGTAATTATGATAGTGATATAATTCCATATTTAGATTATGAATGTGGTTCTGCTTTTTATAGAAATAGTCGTGGAAAGTTTGTTCCAGATAATAACTAAAATAAACCATATTTATTAATAATATATTTGAAAAAATAAGAAAAATGTATTATAATATAAATATGGAATATGCGGATTTAGTTTAGTGGTAAAATAAAAGGCTTCCGATCTTTTGCCGTGGGTTCGATTCCCACAATCCGCTCCATTTGAAAACAACTTACGAACTGTAACAAGTTCGTAAGTTTTTATTTTATATAAGATTTAAAATTCTCTTTCTAGGATGAAAAATGAATTAACAAATCATCTTGTTTCAGTGAGCATTGAAGCAGAAAATAGATTTAATACTTTAATGAAACAATACAAAAATTCTTATAAATTACTGTCTGAAAAAAACAAAAAAGACAATCACTTTGAATGGGTAAAACTAATGAATAATTATAAAAATATGGCTGAAGAAATTATTTTAAATGAACTAATTTATGTATGAAAATAGGACTGCAAAATAAGCAGTCCTTTATAATTTAACCTTAAAAATGCGTGAGGACAAATGGATTATTATGTCCTAGCCAGCACTGAAAACCTACTCCCGCATGTTTTCTTTTATGGGAAATCCCATACCCTTTAGAATAAATAATCAAATCTAATTTTTCATATATCATTATTGGATATCTCTTTTAATTTTCTATAAATATCATACCAACTATAACATCGAAATATTTTATTATTTGAACAATTTTTATTATAAGTTGTATCGTAGCATATTACTGGAACAATCCTAGATAATTCATTTATATTACTAGGATTGTCCTCGATCATTAAATCTATCTTATTTTCTATTACTTCTTGATGTTTCTTTTCTTTTAGTCCTTTAGAAAATATTAACTTATCGTATATTATTTCATTTTCTAGTAACCATTTTTTTACTATTTTTCTCATATTTTCTCCAATACTATCATCCCTATTTGTTAACCATCTAGCAGTTACTATATATATTTCGTGACCATCTTTCTTTAACTTTTTTATAACTTCTGAAGCAAATGGTCGTGCTTTTTCATTTACAGCATAAAATTCTAAATATTTATCCCAAAAATCATCTTCTTGTTTAGAACTAACGCCAAAAGTTTCTGATATATTGTAGTGACTTTCTCCAATATTATATTCAATATTATTTTCAAAACAATATTTACTAAAATAATCTATAGAAAATTGTTCTACATTTGTTAATACACCATCTATATCTATTCCTATTCTCATCATTTATTCCTCCAAAATAAATTTATATCCATCTTCGACAATAGATACATTATCTAAATTCATGTTTTGCACAAATTCTTTTGTCGAATCCCTAAGATGAGTTAAAATTACTTTTTTTTCTTTGTGATTTTTCAATAGTTCAATAATATTATCAATCCCCATATGATATATATCACCTTTTATTAAAGAACAATCACAAATTAACGTTCTTGATTCGCTAAATATTTCTTTAACCCCATCACATAATGAACTATCTCCTGTTATTCCAAGTTTAGAGTTTACTATAAAACCATAACTATCAATTCCTGTGTGAATGACTTTTTTTGCTTTAAATACATATTCATTAATAATAAAAGATTTATTATCAATTATATCAATAAAATTTAAATATTTATTTGCAAAGTCATTAAAATAATTTCCATACGTTAAACTTAATAAATTTAAGAACTTATCTTTAGTACCACTTGGGGAATAGATATTTATTTTATGTTTAATTCCTAATACCTCAATATTAACAATAAGAGTTGGAAAATCTAAAATATGATCTGAATGTAAATGTGTAATCAATATCGTATCTATACTTTTTAAATTATAATCTTGCTTTAATAGTTGTTTTACTACACCTGGACCTAAATCAATTAAAATATTATTATCGATAATTAAACTTGCACAATTTGACTTTGAATATATAGAACCTGTACCAAGAATTGTTGCTTCCATATATAACCTCCTTATAATTCGCTAATTCTTATTTTATTGGTTATATTATAGCAAATAACTAACAATTTTACCATATTCCCATTGAAATTTAGAGATACTTTGTATATAATAATTTTTAGAAAGAGAATGAAGTTCGTAACTTGTATGTGATTCGCTCCATTAAGTAAAATCGTCGCATCAGACGAAAACATTGATAAATCAACTGTAAAAGGTTGATTTTTTTGCTGCCTTTATCTTGAAAAGAAAATTGCAGTAATTTATATTCGTGTAAGTACAGAAGATCAAGTAAGAGAAGGATTTAGTTTAGCTAAACAAAAAGAAAAATTATTACAACTTTGTAAATTTAAAGAATATGAAGTATTTAGAGTATATGAAGACGCTGGAATATCAGCAAAAAACATTAAAGATATACCAGCATTTCAAGAAATGTTAGCAGATATGAAACAAGAAAAAATTAATTATATTGTAGCCTATAATAGACAGAGTTACTCGTTCAGTTCGTGATTTAGAAGAACTTATTGCACAATTAGAATTACACAATACCTATTTGGTGTGATAAAGATGATGTAAATACCTCAACAGATAATGGAAGATTTTGAAGAAGAAATTGAAATAAAATTGAACAAAGAAAAATAAAAATTAATTTGATTAGTTGCTGTAAAAGATAACAAAACTTTTTCAAAATCAAAGAAAGAAAATTACAAAATTGGAGCAGTAATTAGTAATCAAAAATGAAAAGTTTAGAGGAAAAATTCAAACTAAATACAATTTTTGTACTCCCATTCACTTCCTAACAAGCACTGAATTTTTCCTCCCTAGTCAAAATTCGAAATTTTGGAATCCCCAATCCCCTTTTAACGAAACTACAATAAGTAATAATTATAAGTATTAGATTTTTTATTAATGATGTGAAAAAAACTACTAAAAAAGATATAAAACCTTTTGCTATATGATTAATTTAAAATTAATGTTACTACTATGAAAACTAAATAAAGGCTCACACATTGAAATAAAGCAAATTGTATGATATTATAAAAATATTCAAAAAGAAAAGGAAGTATAAAAATGGAAAAAATATATAGTCGAATAGGAAGAAAAATAGATTTAAAAAGGTTAAGTATTGAAATATGCAAGGTATATGATATTGGAAAATATTTTGAATATAAACTAATAGAAAATGTAGGTATAGATGATTTATCATATATATTATATACAGATAAATCAAAGTTTCTCGTAAAAATCATAAATCATAATAAAACAATTCAAGAAATTAATCAATTTATTAAGAAAAATGATATTATAGCTAAAAACAAAATACAAGCACCAAAAATAGTTTTAAATAAAGGAAATCATATCTATAGTACTGAGATAAATGGCTTATATATTAATTGTTGCATTATAGAATATATTGAAGGAAGTGATTTATATACAATAGGTGAAAAAATTTCGAAAAATGATATTGATAAACTAATAGATATTATAATTCCAATGCATAAAATTCAAGATAAATTGGAAATAGACTATGATGAATATTGTTTTATGAAAATTAATGAAGTATATAGAAAAACAAGTTGTAAAATTCCTCCAAAATTAAAAAATGAAGTACAAAATTTTTTAGAAGAATATAAGATGATAGATTTAAAAAAATTACCTACTTGCTTTATTCATGGAGATTTAATTAATTCTAATATTATGAAAGACAAGAAACGGAAATTTATGGCTAATTGATTTTTTTGAAAGCGGTACTGGAATAAGAATATTAGATATTGTAAAAATTTTAAATGGGGTATTGTTTTTATATTATGATAAAGAAAATAGTAAAGAACTTGAAAAGTATTTTTTAAAGAAATATCAAAATTATTCTAAACTTACAGAGTATGAACTAAAAGTATTACCAATACTTAGAAAAGCTGATTCTTATGTCGGATTAATGTTAGGAGAGTATAATTTACTAATGGATGAAAAAAGAGAAACCAAATTTTGGTTAAAAAATGATGAAGGAATTGTAGCAAATGTTTAGATTTAATATAGAAAAAGAACAAAAAAAGTTATTAAGGGCACATAATCTAAGGTTAATATTAAGTGTATTTAAAAGTACATTTTTAGAACTATATTTCTATCAAATATTAGAAGAAGATATTGTAAAATTAGCAGTTTATAATATTATCTATGTCGCTTTTAACTTATTTTTTTATTATTTGATATACAAAAAAATAAGTAATAAGAATATTAATATTATATATAGGTTAAGTTTTTTGTCTATGACATTGATATTTGCTATATTACTATTTTTAAAAGAAGATATACAACGATATGCTTATATTATTGCAATACTTGAAGCATTTACAACAGCAATTTATTGGTGAACATATCAATTATATTTATACAATGTATCAAAGGATTTTAAAGGTATTAAAAATTATATGGCTATGCAAATTATGAGTAAATATATTATTAATATATTATTTGTTTTATTCTTTGGAAGTATGATTACATTTGTATCTTATAGAGAAGTATTCTTAATATTAATAATAGTTGGAATATTTTCAATTATTACAAGTATATATGTTAAAAATATACAATATGAAAAAAATAGTTTTCAACTAAATAATTTTGTAAAAAATATAAAAGGACATGGAAAATTCTATAGAATATACATTTCAGATTTTTTAGAAGGACTTAGTTATAATGATGGTGCATTAGATATAGTACTTAAATTAATTGTTTTTATAGAAGTTACAAGAGAATTTGAGTTTAGTATTTGGACAACAATATTTTCTACTTTAACAATAATTACAACTATATTAATTAATAAAAAATATAATAATAACAATTTTAGTAAAACAATGTTAATAAGTGCTATCATATTAAATATATCATCGATACTGATGATATTAACAAACCAATTTACATTTATTGTAATATATAATATAGTATATGCTATTTTATTTCCTTTTATAGAAACTTTAAGTGAAAGCTATTCTATGGATATTATTAATCAAGAAAAAATGGATGAATATAAGCAAGAACATTTATTTATAAGAGAATTTGGACTTACACTAGGTAGAATATTAAGCTTTTCCATACTTATTTTGATATCTATGATAAATGATAATAGTAATATAATAATAATGAAAATATTGGCATTTATTTTAACTTTTACAATTATACTAAAAGCTGTACAATTTATTATTATAGAGAAAAATAATGTATAACAAAAAATTTTTAGTTATATACTTTTAACAATATAAATGATAAGCTATATATATCAGTTGATTAATCGAATTATTTTTTTGAGCTAAATGTGGGAGGAACACTATGAAAATTAGGCATATTTTTCGCAAATAACCTCCTAAAACGCTCCATTTGAAAACAACTTACGAACTGTAATGGTTTGTAAGTTGTTATTAAAAAAGGTATATCTAGAAAGTGATCACCATGTAAATGTGTGATTAGAAGTGTATCTATTTTATTTGTATTTACATTATGTTCTAATAAAGTTTTTACAATTCCATTTCCACAATCAACTAAAATTCTTTCATCAATTAAGCAACAAGCACTTCGTTCCTTAACAGAAATAGCACCTGTTCCAATCATTTTTATTTTCATACATAAATCCCCTTTGCAGTATTATTTTTTATTGAATCCTTCTTTAATTTTTTTATTCATTTCTTCTTTAAATTCAGCTGAATTAAATATTCCACTAAACAAATCTTTAGTTGCATCTCCCATCATTGAATATATTGCGGAATTAGATAATTCTTTTTCACTCTTTAATATTTCTTGTTCATTTTGAACTTTTATTTCTTCAATTTTTAATTGATGTTCTTTTTCTTTAGATTCCATATCAAGTTTGTGTTTCTCTTTCAATGCTTCAATGTCTATTTCGTGTTGTTTCATTAGCTTTTCTATTTCATGTTTATTGTTTGTTTCAAGGGTATTAATTTCGTTTTTACACTTTTTAATAGCAATTATTAAACTTCCAATGCCAGTAATAAGTGCAGGAATTATTGCAATAAGTAATTGAGTCCATAAATTTGTATTCATTTTTTATACCTCCTTTATTTTCATATTAGTAATATTATGATTATTATCACAAGTAAATAAGATATTAATTTTTTCTGCTTCAAAATATTTAATCAAATCATCATCTAACAAATGAGTAATAGCAAATCTCTTTTCACTATTCGTTAATTCATTTATAGGCAACCAATAAGCATAATTATCTTCTAAATCTAATGGAACGCCATTTACTTTGTTAGCTATGTATGTTTTCATAACAAATTTTTTATTTTTACCTGGATATATAATTTCAACATTTCCAATACACCTTAAATCATTAATATCCATTCCTGTTTCTTCCTTAAATTCTCTTATACAAGTTTGTATTTCTGTCTCACCATCTTCAATTTTTCCACCAGGTATATCAAAATAGTCTTTATTAATATTTTTATACTTAATACAGGCAACTTTATTGTCTTTAAATGCAAATACTCTTACAGCATATCTTACATCCATTAAATCTCCTCCTTATATATAGTCAAGTTAAATATATTATACAATAAAATAACAAAATTCTCCATACTCCCATTGAAATTTAATAAAATTTCATATATAATACTCATAGAAAGAGAACCTAGTTAGTAACTTGTATGTGATTCGCTCCATTTGACGATAAAACTTTTATATCAGCCTACAGTCTCTGACTCTTTGTCAATAGTTGGGGTAAAAAATCCTCAAAAAAGATAGAAAGAGTAAAAG
>CAOYAN010000027.1 GCA_948562205.1 uncultured Clostridia bacterium
TTTACTAGATTAAATAATTAATTAAAAATCCTTTGAATTAAAACATTAGAAAAAAATTTCTAAAAATACACATTTTAGTGATGTTAATATTATACATCTAAATATCCATTTGTAAAGTATTTTTTTAAAATTTTCACACATTAGACAAAACTAGTCAAATACTATATTTCCAAACATTTTTTATGTAGAAATATGGTAGGTAAAATTATTCTACCTACCATATTAAACTTAATAAATTCACACAAATCTATTTTTACTTACAAAATTTATACCAACAATTAATCCAATAACTGCTACAAAGAAAATAATAATATATAACAATATATTTATATCTGAAGTTTTAACATTACTATTTGCTGTATTAGCACTATCATATATATTCCTTATATATTTTAATGTTATCTCTTTTTCCACATTTTCCTCTATTACTATATTTCCACTATTTTCTAAATATTCATATGTGTATTCTTCATCATCTATTATATGAACTAATTTCTTTTCTAGTTCTATATCTACTTTTTCTTCTTCATCTGATATTCCAATTTTTTTACCTACCTCTATATCTTTTATACTATTTGATATTACTGTATTTTCCAAGGTTATGTTTCCATCTTTATCTTTTACATAGTACTCATGTTTTACTTTATATGATCCATATTTATCTAAAGTAACATTCTCTTCTTCCCATACTGCATATATTGTTTTCAGTTAAATAAATATTTTCTCCTACTCTATAGTCTACATCATTTTTTCCACTATAATTACTCCATCCTAAAAATTTATATCCGTCTCTTACTGGTATCATATCTGAAATTACAAAAACTGCTAATTCGCCATCAGATATTATTTGTGTCTTGCTTTCTGGTACTTCTACTTTTATTTCATTTTCACCTATATTAGCATCATATGATAATGTTACTTCTTTTGTTGTTTCAGTCATTTCTCTAATTGGAATAGTAAATATTTCAGCATCATCATATCCTACTATAGGTCTACCTGTATTTGAATTTATTCCTTTTACTGTAAGAGAATTTAATTGTCTCCAACCATGATTTTGCCAATATAAAGTTTCTTCAAATTTAGAAATATCGTCATTTATATAATAGTAATGTTTGCCATATTCACTTTCAAAATATCCATTATAAATATCTATTATCTTATTTATTTTATTTTTATTTATTCTTATAGTACACTTGTATGGAATTTCCCCTTTAGGGATAATTCCACCACCTTTACCAACTTTATCTTCAGTATTCTCAAGTATCTCATCAACTATAAAACATTCATAAAAAGCTCCATAAAAATCAAATCCATCCAAATATAAATATTGTTCCTCATGTTCATCAAAACATTCAAACTTTACTTTACTATCATATATATTACTCATTATAGTATTATCATATCTCAAATCATTTTTAGGACTGGGTGGTAAGTCCTCTAATTTAATAGGAATTAAAAAACTTAAACCATCATAACTGTTCCAACTTTTTCCATTCCAATATACTGTTACTTCATCTTTTATAACTGCATCTGAATTATAACAATGCTTGCCATATTCATTTTCAGTTTCTCTATTATATAAATCTATCATATCATTTATTTTATTTTTATTTAATCTTATGTTGCATGCATATGAATTATCACTCTCAACTATATCTCCAATTATAACATAATCTTCAATAATATAATACAGTAGCAAAAAATTAGCATTTTCACATTTGCAACTCCAATATAAATTTATATTATTTCCAATATCTACTGTTGGTATATCTTCAGTTTTCTCTAATGCCCTAGTTTTATTTATCCCACCTATTACTAATATTACCGTTGTCACTATTAAAAATATCCACACAATAAATGTTATTATTGATATTTTTCTTTTATTTTTTTCTTTCTCTTCCTTACTTTCCATTTTTCCTCCTTATTTTAACTACTATTATTATCTCGCTATTTTTATAGCTATCGGAATGACCTATTGTACATTTTTACACGCAAAAATGACTGGTACTATCTCTAGTATCAGTCTATATATTTTAGGGCATAATTCTCCCTTAGCATTTCATTTTTTCTTGTGTTTTTAAGCTCTAGTTGTGTGTAGTTCATTCATACTTGCATGTATTTTAGTTTCCATAATCATTCCTCTTTCTTTAATACTCTTTTATATTATCATTTATTTTTACTTTTTTCAAGTACCCTAAAAACTTCTACCGCCACCACCATGACTTGTTCCACTACTACCACTATGAGTAGAAGAACCACCACCATAGTTACTACTTGAAGATATTCTTGTTCTATTTGTATATGTTCTAACAAATCTATCTTTACTTAAAGTAATGTTTATTGATCCTCTTTTTAAATATGGTTTAGCAAATACTTCTTTTTTTACATTTCTGTGAGAACATACACCAATAATTATTAGTATAATTGTAACAATTGTAGGTATAAAAGTTATTCCAACGACAAAGTATACAACATCACTAATACTATTAAATTCAAGGCTACCTTTTTTTACATAGTTACCATTATCATCAATTTTCATATTTGAGTTACCACTTGGTATTCCATTTTTTGCATACCTATCACTGTAATCTATAAAATTTAATGCTGCTAAATAATATTTTTTATTTATTAATTTATCTTGCACAACATCTAATATATTATCAATTCTACTATCATTATACATAAGTATTGCCTTACCTGTTGTAGATATCCATACTTTTCTATTATCCATATCAATTAACATTATTAATCCATCATGTGTACTACCAATCCCAAAATAGTTATAATCATAAAAGTCATCTGCATATTCCATAGCACTATACTTATTATTTTCATCTATTGTTACAATAACAATATCCATATTGTTATCTTGTATAAACTCTTTAGCAGATTTATATAAATTTTCTTCTTCAGTATCAGAAAATAGATTTGCAAAATCATATATTTTTTCTTTTTCATCTACTTTGGGTGTTTTTAGTACTGCATTTTTTACTCTACTATTTACATTTATATTATCCCAAATTTGTAAATTATCTTCTGTTCTTTCATATGTACTAGTTGAAGCATACAATGTTTGAAAAGACATTAGTATACAAATAACTAGTAAAATTAAGCTTTTCTTTCTCATCTATACTTCCCCCTATATAAATATTTTTATAAGTGCAAAAATTGTTGTAAGTAATAATTCAACTATTAATGCTTTTAATATTAGTTTCTTTGGACTAATTGGAACATTTCCAACCATTTTTCCTGTCTGCCCATTCATAGCAAATGTATACATCTTATTCTTATACATAATATTTAACATCCATACTGGAAGTAATACATATTCATCACTGTCTCTTTGTATATCAATATTACTATCTCTTACAGTGACTACATCAAATCCTGAAATATTACTTTTTAGTTCAGCGATAGTAGAATTATTAATTCTACTTTTAGCTCTAGAATATGCATCCTCCATTTCAACATCATATTTTTCTGCAAGAAAACCTGATAAATATGAAGGACTAAATCCTTTCATTTTTTCATAGTCATATGGTTCGATAGAATCCATTATATCATCAGCAAATTTAGTAGAGCCATCTACAGGCACACCAATAAATTCCATATTTCCTTCTCTAACGCAGTCATATATATCAACTTTAGTATATCTATAATCCCCACTACTCCATGTAGTAAACCTTTTTAAATCAGCTTGTATCTTACCACTAGATTTACAATTATATAACCAAAAAGGAATATATACACCCTCGACTTTTTGAATATTTTCTCTTCTACAAAACTCTTTTGGAGCAAACCATTTCTTCTTAGAAAATTTATAAAATTCTTCGATAGCCCTTTCTTTAGGTTGTGAAAAAGGAATTACTTTTGATGGTTTAAACTCTCCTTGAAGCCTATTTTTAATTATTGTTGTACTTCCACAATATACACATGAAGTAGCAGAAGTATTACTATCTGTAACTACTTTTGCCCCACAATTTGGACATTCATATTCATCTATTTCAATTTTTTCTTCCTTTTTATTTTCCTCTTTTATTTCATTATCATATTTTTTAAAATCCTCTAAATTATATGATGCACCACAATACTTGCAATCCCATTTTTGTGTTACAGGATTAAATGGAATGTTTGCACCACAACTTGGACATTCATGATCTAATACATCCATACTTTACACCTCTTAGTATAAATTGTATCATATATAAATTTTTTTTAATACACCTAAAAGAAAAAAATATGCAAAAATTTAATTTAAATTCTTGCATATTTTTTATAAATTAACTTTTCTAAAATTTATTGATAATCTATTGATTTTTAGATTCTATATTTTTTCTTTTAATAAACACCATTAAAACTACTCCAATAAATGCTACTAGAAAGATTAACATGTACAAAAACACATTTATATCACCTGTATCTACTTTTTCTTTATACGTTAATGTATTTATTATACTATTTGCATCTATTCTTTTATCATAATATTTTAATTCTCCATCTTTTCTTTCTTTTTCATCTATTCTATATTCTATTTTATCTCCATTCTCATCATACTTTGGAAGTTTAAAACTACATTTCCATTCATTCTCTTCATTTACTATCTCTTCTGCTACTACTTTATCTTTATCATATACTTGTATAATTATACTACTTGGCCTCATATTATATTTATTATTTTCATCTATCCATTTTTTATTTACATCTAAATTTATACATTCACCTTTATCTATATATTTATTTGTTATAACATTTCCTACTACTTCTTTTTCATAATATGGACTTACTACTTTCTCATCTATAGTATACTCTATTTTTCTTTCTTCAACAATATTTTTACCATCTTTATCTTTTACTACTTTATAATCATATTCAGGAACATAATATATTTTACCTTTCCAATTATTTATATTACTTAATCTTTTCTCTTTTACAGTTTCTCCATCTTTCTTAAGTTCTGCTATTATACTATCTGGTCTTACATTATTTATATTATTATTATCTTCCCATCTTTTTTCTACATCTACTTCTTTTAATTTATACTCATTTATATATGTTCTATAATACGGATGTTCATTTCCTTCTACATCCCCTCTAATAAACATTGTTATGTAATAAGCATCTACATCATTATTTACAATATATTCATTCTCAATATTATCATTTCCTATATATTCTAAATTTATATTTTGTTTTCCAAATATATCTATTTTATCAACTAAATAATATAGTGTATTAGTTGATTTTACATATACATACTTTTTACCAGTATAATCTATTTCCCAATAATAATCTTTTATAAATTCATTCATTACATCTTCACTAATAGGAATTTCACTTTCAATTATATTAAATGAACTTGTAAAATTATCGTTAACATTTGGAAGAATATATCCCTTATTTGATATATCATCTAAAAAAGACCATTCATTATTATTTAAATATTCATCTGACACTTTAAAATTTTTAGGTAAATTTTCTTTATATATTATTAAATTACTAAAATAATTTGAATTCTTATTTTCTTCTGTAATATATAAATTAGATACATTATCTAAATTTGTAAATGCATTATATGATAAATCTAATTTAGCATGATTATTATCTATAAATTCTATATCTTTATATATTCCAGTATCTTCATCAGAACTTTTTAATATTATTTTGTCTACAAACTCCATTTTATTACCTAAAACTTCATAATTACAATCATAATAATCACCATAAAGTCCCTTGTATTTTGATCCTATATACAGGTTATCTTCTATTTTAGCTTTGAAATTGTTTTCTAATATCTTAGGTACGTATATATCAAATTCATCTGTAGAATCAGGTAATTGTTCATTATGGGAAACATATATATATTTATCTTCATCTATTTTATTAAAAATCCATTTACTTCCTTTATGAAATATTATTATATTTTCATATAAATCTTTTGGTATATCAATTCCAAGATTTTTACTAAACTTTATTTCTTTTTTCTCTTCAATATCATCAACTATTTTTTCATAATCTAGTTCAATATCTACTTGATTAAAACTATATTCTATATGCTCCCATTTATTTTTTTTAGTATTAAAATAATTATATGTATTAAAATCACCTACACCTTCATAATCCACTTTACCACTATATTTATTATTTATACTATATCCTTTTATATCATTTAATTCTGTATAAATAAAACAATTTGTTAATTCTTCATAAGTCTTATCAGATGTATATGTATATATTTTTTCAGTATTATTTAAAAAATATAATTTTGATATAACCTCATCTGTATTACTATCTCTTGCTTCTATATTTAAATTTTTAAGTTCATTTTCTATTTCTTCTGTTATATCATCTATTCCACTTATTTTTATTTTCACTTCTACATATACTTTTTCCAATTTAAACTCATAATCATCTGTATAATCATCAGTTATATTTTTAAAATAATAACCTTCCTCATTATCATACATTTTTTTGTACTCCAAAGCTTTATTTTCATAAAATACTTTGTAATATGGATTAAATACTATATTGTATTCGATATTTTTAGGTGTATATACATCAAAAATTGCATAATTATCATTTAATTCTATTAATTCAGCAGTAGATAATACATCACCATTTGTTTCTATTTTTATAATATACTCTTCAAAATCGATTTCTTCATCTATGTTGCTTATATCTAGTCTAATTTTTTTTGGATCTTTTTTCTTATATATAAATTTATATTCATTTACATCATCAAATATTTTCTGAGCAAAATATTGTCCATATTCTCCATTAAATATATAATCTACATTTTCATTTTCGTCTAAAATATCATATTGTAGATTATTATGTGTATACTCTCTAATATAAACATATTTCATATAATCTGTAATAGTGAATTCATATACACCTATAGTATTGTTTTCAATTTGAACAGATAATGGCTTTAAATCTAGTCTTATATTATTTGTATTACTTTCTGTTGAAGAAAATTTTCTACTATAATAATAAATTAAATCTCTAATTTCAAATTCATCTATAATTTCTTCATTTTCTAAATATTCACTAAAATCTACTTTCACTGTTATATTTCTTTTTTCTCTATTACAAATTTTTATATTATATTCATTTATATTCTTATCTATTTTAAATCCATTATATATTGCATTTCCATAACTAGATTTAATTTCTTCTAATTTATTGTCACTAATTAATATATAATATTCTAAATCTCCTAATTTAAAATCTTCTAATATAACATATTGTATTTCTTCTGTAAATTTTATTTCATACACTCCAATATTATTTTCTTCTTTTCCAATATATCTAATATTTCCATGATACTCATCATTACTTTTTATTATATTAGTTTTTGATATTCCTAAATAAAATCTCTCTAATATTTTATTTATTTCTTCTTCATCAGTAATCTCTTCATTTTCCAGATATTCACTAAAGTCTACTTTTACTGTTATAGAACTATTACCTTTTTCAATAAATTTTATATTATATTTGTCTATATTTTCATTTATTCTAAATCCATGATATATATTATCAATTTTATAATTAAAATTTTCTATTTTACTATCATCACATAATATATTATAATAATTCATTTCTGGAATAAAAGCATCTATTAATATATAATTAACATCTTTTAATGCTGTTACTTCATATATTCCAATTCTATTATCTTCTGATCTAATAAATTTAGTACAATCATTATAAATATTTTCTTTATAATTTATAAATTTACTTTTAGTTGCTACAATACTTTTACTATACTCTTCAAAAAAATTATTGATTTTATCTTGTTCCAATATATTATTATTTATAAAATATTGTCCAAAATCTATTTTTACTGTTATTTTTCTTTTTTCTTTTTCAATAAGTTTTATATTATATTCATTTATATTTTCATTTATTTTAACTCCAAAAAACTCGTCTACATAATCTTTAATATATTCAATATCTACATTACTTGATATATCATAATATGTATTTGTAGTATAATAATCTATTGCCAAATATTTAACTTCTTCCAACACACCTATTTCGTAAACGCCAATTCTATTATCTTCTAAACTTAAATATTTTGCTTTTATTTTTTCATATTTTTCACCATTAATATTATCGCTAAATGCTATAAATTTTTTCCCATATTCTTGAAAAAAATTATTTATTTGATCTTGATCTGTAATATTATTATTATCAAAATATTTATCAAAATCTATTTTTACTGTTATTTTTCTTTTCTCTTTTTCAGCTACCTTTATATTATACTCATTTATATTTTCATCTATTTTAAATCCATAATATATGCCATCTTCATAGTTATCTTTGATTTCTTCTAACATCTGATTTTGATATAATACATTATAATATGTATTTATATCAGATCCTTTATAATCTAATATACAATATTTTGCATTTTCTGGTACTTCTACCTCATATATCCCTACTTTATTTTCTTCTAGTCCTAAATACAATTTATCATATTCATCAAATTCATAATAGTCTTCATCATCATCTATAACATTACTATTTAATAGTTTAATTTTATCAATATATTCCTCCATAAAAGATTCGATATCTTCTATTTCTGCTATATCTTCATTTTTTAGATATTCACTAAAATCTATTTTTAAAATTATCATTCTAGTACTTTCTTCTAGTGCATTACTTCTACTTATTCCATTTATTGTAACTACTGTCATAGTTGCTATTAAGGCTATCCACAATATTATTGTAAATATCGATATTTGCTCTTTTATTCTTTTCTTTCTCTTAACTTTTTTATTTTTTTCTTCCATATAATAATTTACCTCCTATTTGGTATTCTTTACCTATTTTAATATATTATACCTTTTTTTAAAATTTTTGAATGACTTATTGTGCTTATTTACATGACCTATTGTACTTGTTTTTGCCTATCTAAAACACTGGTACTATTCTTTAGTATCAGTGTATATATATTAAGACATAAAAATCCCTTGTTATTTCATTTTTTCTTGTGTTTTTAAATATTAGTTGTGTGTAGTCTTATCATGCTTATATCACTTTTAGTTACCATAATCATTTCCATTTCCTTTTTCTTTGATTACATATTTATCCTATCATTTATATAAACTTTTTTCAAGTAAAAAATACACATAATTTTTAATATTAGAAAAAAGGTAAGACTAATTTTAATCTTACCCTAAATTTATAATTAAATTAATTTTTTTCTTATAAATATTATAACTACTAAAAATATAATTGTTGCTACAACTAATATTCCTATATATAAAAATATATTTATATCCCCTGTATCTACTTTTTCTTTATAATTTAATGTATTTATTATACTATTTCCATCTATTTTTTTATCATAATATTTAAGTTCTCCATCTTTTCTTTCTTTTTCATCTATTCTATATTCTATTTTATTTCCACTCTCATCATACTTTGGTAGTTTAAAACTACATTTCCAATTATTTTCTTCACTTACTACCTCTTCTGCTACTAGTTTATCTTTATCATATACCTGAATAATTATACTTTCTGGTCTCATATTATATTTATTATTTTCATCTATCCATTTTTTATTTACATCTAAATTTTTATATTCTCCTTTATCTATATATCTATTAGTTATAACATTTCCTACTATTTCTTTTTCGTAATATGGACTTACTACTTTCTCATCTATAGTATACTCTATTTTTCTTTCTTCTACAATATTTTTTCCATCTTTATCTTTTACAATTTTATAATCATATTTTGGAACATAATATATTTTACCTTTCCAATTATTTAAACTACTTAATTTCTTTTCTTTTACTGTATCTCCATTTTTCTTAAGTTCTGCTATTATACTATCTGGTCTTACATTATTTATATTATTATTATCTTCCCATCTTTTTTCTACATCCACTTCTGTCAAATTATATTTATTTATATAACTTTTATAAACATCATGTGATTCTCCTCGAATATATCTTTCAACAACCACATAGTATGCATCTACATTATTATTTACAATGTATTTTTTTTCAATATCTTCATTTCCTATATATTCAATATTTATACTTTGGATACCTGATATTCCTATTTTATCAACTAAATAGTATAATGTATTAGTAGATTTTACATAAACATACTTTTTATCTGTATACTCTAAATAATTTGCTGATATATTATCAAGATTCAATTTTTCAATAAGCTCATTCATAACATCTTTATTTAGTGATAATCCATTTGAATTACAATCTGGTAAATAATATTCTTCATCTGATATATTATCTAAAAATACCCACTCATCATTATTTATATATTCATCTGATACTTTAAAATCTTTAGGTAAATTTTCCTTAAACAATATAAAACTTTTACTAGATCCACCACTTAGATTTGTAATATCATCATTATCTCCTATTTTATATTCAAAATTATTATAACCATTCCCATTTTCTGATATATATGAACTATAATATTTATCTCTATGCAGTGCTGTTTTTATATATTTACCAATACAACCAATTGCTATATATGAAAAATTTAGTCTTGCATTATTACTATCTAAAAATTCAATGTCTTTATATATTCCAGAATTTTCATCATAATTTTGTATTATTATATTATCACCAAAATCTATCTCATTTCCCAATATTATATAACTACTATTAAATATAGTAACATTATTTACACTCAAATATTTAACATTTTCTAATTTTGCCTTAATATTATTATCTAAAATTTTAGGTATGTATATATCATATTCATCTGTATCATAAGGAAAATCTGTAGCTACAATCTTATATATATATTGTTTTCCTTCCATTCTATCAAAAATCCATTTACTTCCTTTATGAAAAATTATAATATTTTCATATAATTCTTTTGGTATATTGTCTCCTAAATCTTTACTAAATTCTATTATTTTTTCATTTTTACCATCTTCTAATTTCTCTTTGTAGTTTATTGTATAACTTATTTCAGCCTTTACCTCTTCCATATGCTCCCATTTATTTTTTTCTATATTATAATTATTATATGTCATACTATCATATTCATAAAACTCATAGGATGCTTTGTTCTCATCAAATATTTTTTCATAGTGCTCCACAATACTATATTGTTTTAAATCATCTAATTCAATATATATTCCTTCAAATTCTAATTCACTATATATTTTATTTGATATATATTTATACTCATTTGATGAATTACTTAAATAATACATTTTATCTAATATTTCATTATTTGT
This sequence comes from uncultured Clostridia bacterium, assembly GCA_948562205.1. Taxonomy (GTDB): domain Bacteria; phylum Bacillota; class Clostridia; order TANB77; family CAG-465; genus CAG-465. Next base: position 11,231 of record CAOYAN010000027.1, read on the forward strand.
ATTTCTTACTTCAATATTTAAATTTTTAAATCTTTCATCTATTTCTTCTGTTATATTATCTATTCCATTTATTTTTACATTTACTTCAACATATCTTTTAGATAATTTAAAATTATAAATATCTCCTATTTTATCTGCTTCTATTCTTTTATAATATTTCTTACCATTTTCCTCATTATATTTTTCTAATTCTACATCATTTTCTAATACTTTATAGTTATTATCAAAAACAATATCAAAATCTGTATTCTTAGGAGCATATATATTAAATGTTGCCAAATTATCATTTAATTCAATAAGTTCTGCAGTATAAAATACATTATTATTAATTTCTAAATTAATATTATATTCATCAAATTCTATCAAATCACTTACTTCACTTATATCTAAATTTAAAGTTTTTACATTATTTACTTTTAATTTAAATTTATATTCATTAATATATTCTTCCATTTTTTGACCATAATAAATATCTATTCCATATATATACTGAACTAAATTATCATCATTAGTAATATAATATTTCGGATTGCCATTTGTATCTTTATATACTCCTAAATAATTTACTTCTAATTCACTTAAAAATGAAACATCATATATTCCAATACTATTATCTTCAGATCCTATATATTGATATATTAAATCAGTATAGTATTTACCATAATCATAATTTATACAATTAGTATTTGATATGAAAAATTTTTCATTATAATTATTTAGTATTCTTTCAATTTCATCTTCATCTTCTATATTTTCATTTGCTAAATATTCACTAAAATCTACTTTTACTCTTATTGTTCTTTTCTCTTTTTCTGTTATTTTTATATTACATTCTTCCAATACTTCACTTATTCTAATCCCATAATAAATATCCTCCCTATAATTATTTTTTATTTTTATTATTTCTTTATCATTACTTAAAATATCATAATATATCGAATCTAAATTTAAAGCTATATATTTTGCTTCATCTGGTACTTCTACATCATATATTCCTATTTTATTTTCTTCACTTCCCCTATATTTATTAAATAAACTAGTATTATAGTCATCAGATTCATTTATAACATCACTATTTATTGCAATAAACTTTTCTTTTACTTCTTTAAAAAATTCCTCAATATCATATTCATCTTCTATGTTCTCAGCTCTTAAATATTCTTCAAAATCTATTTTTATTCTTACTGTCCTTTTTTCTTTTTCTACTAATTTTACATTATATTCTTCTATTCCATCTTTTATTTTTATTCCATTATATATTTTATTATTATAATTATCTTTTACTTCTTCTATTATATGATTTTCACCTACTAGATTATAATCATTATTATATTCTTCTAATGCAATGTATTTAGCCCCTTCTGGTACTTCTACATCATATATTCCTATTTTATTTTCTTCATTTCCTCTGTATTTATTATACAAATCAGTATTATACTCACTAGGTCTATTTATAATATTTTCATATAATGAAATAAATCTATATTTTTTATCTTTTAAGAATTCATTAATTTCATCTTCATCCTCTATATTTTCATTTACTAGATCTTCACTAAAATCTATTTTTACTCTTACTGATTTTCTTTCTTTTTCTACTAATTTTATATTGTATTCATCTAAATCATTTTCTATTTTAAATCCATGATATATTTCATTATAATATAATATTTCTTCAACAGTTTGATTTGAATTTACTAAATTATAATAATCTCTTATCCATGAATTATCATAATCCAATATATAATATTTAGCTTCTTCTGGTACCTCTATTTCATATATTCCGATACTATCATTTTCAGATCCTAAATAATCTACTTTTACTTCATGGTAATCATCTAAATTTTTACTTTTTGTTAAAATAATTTCATATACATACTCTTCTAAAAAGCTTTCATAATATTTATAATTTTCATTAGTTAAGTATTCACTAAAATCTATTTTTAAAGTTATAGTTCTAGTATTTCCCTCTAATGCATTACTTCTACTTATCCCATTTATTGTAACTACTGTCATAGTTGCAATTAAAGCTATCCATAGCATTATTGTAAATACTGATATCTTCCTCTTAATTTTTTCCTTTTCTTTATTTTTCATACTACCTCCTATTTTTACTTAAATTTATTATTCTATTATTTTATACATAATATACCATTTTTAAAAAATTTTGAATGACCTATTGTACTTGTTTTTGCACATCAAAAACACTGGTACTATTATTTAGTATCTATGTATATATTTTAAGGCGCAATTCACCCTTAATTTTTCTTTTTTTATTGTGTTTTTTAATGTTAGTTGTGTGTAGCTTAATCATACTTGTGATTGTTTTAGTTACCATAATTTTCATATTTTTTTCCTTTTATATTACTTTTGCATATCTGAATTATTATTATCTCCAATAATATCATTGTTTGTTTTTTCACACTCATTCTTTTTGATTACTACATGACTAATGAATGAAGTATTATTACAATGATCAAATTTTTGCTTATCTTCCCTATTTTTAACATACTCAATTATTTTGTCTCTTGAAATTACTGCCCTTGTTCTCCTATCTTTTGGAACATTACTATCTGGATATTGTTCTAATAATTCTTTTTTGAGCTCTTCTGTATTAGTTAAATATACAAAGCCATATTCTTTTAGTGTAGAACCTACAAATTTCATAAAACTACGATTAATATCCAAGTTTATACTTTCCAAATGTGGATATTTTTTCAATATTTCAGTACACCTTTTCATTGTTTTATAAATAAGTGGTTCTATATGTTCCCTATAATTTTTATCTATAATTATTTTCTTTTCATCTAATGTTGTCTCTTTATTTTCATCATAATAATGTTTTCTCATATCTTCTAACATTTTTGTAAAATATTTAATATATTTTTCTTTACCATTTGCACCTATTTTTTTATTTTATTTCCATTTTCATCCAATACTGGTTCTCTTGATACACCACAATGAATATGAATTGCACTTCTAGATACATTACAAGTTGCTATTAATTCCCTTTTTCCAGTAACCTCTGAATCAATTTGTAACAACTCATATGGGTGTTCATAATCATTTCCATATTCTAATATTGTTTTTCTTTGCTCTTTTATAACTGAAAACCTTTCATTTATTAATTTAACTTTCTCTTTATAGTCTAAATTATATAAACTTGTCCCAATAGTAGAAAATATTTTCTTTAAATCTTCTATATTTTTCCAATATATCATCTACTAATATAAAAAGTAAGGTTTTCCCTTACTTTTAATTAATCTTCTATTGACTTACCACATTCTGGACAGAATTTACAAGTATCATTTAATTCTTTACCACACTCTTTACAAAATTTCTTTGTTGGTTTTTTAGATCCACATTCCTCACAAAACTTTCCATTTCTTTGTTTATTACAATTAGGACAAGTCCAACTATCACTTTTTTCTTCTTGTTTTGGAGCTTGTGTATTTGAATTTTGTGGATCCATTGGTTTGGCTGAAAATGCATTAGTTTGAGCACCTGTAAACATACCACCACTAGTCATATTCATCATGCCAATTCCCATAAAGCCATTCATTGCACCATTAGAATTCTTTGCAGCTTCTGGCATTGCTTCAGCATAAGATTCAACAATTGCACCTTGTTGTTGATAAGCATCTCCACCAAGTTCATACTGATCAATCTTTTTATTAGATTCATCATCTAGACTTACACCCTCAACATTAAATGTTACTAAAGTAATACCTCTATTTTTTATATCTTTATCAAATTCATTTTCATCCATTAATTTTTTAATTTCAAATGTTTTACTAGGAATTTCTAAAGCTTCTACTTTATATTTGTCTGTACATAAAGCATTTAGAACATTTATAAATGATGAAACAACTTCAGTTCTAATTTGTTCTACTAATTTATCTTTTCTATACACATCAGCAGTTCCAGCAAATGTAGACATAAATGTAAATGGATCACAGATTTTAAATGTATATTTACCATAACATTTAATTTTAACACTCATGCCAATATATGAATTAGTTCTAGCGTTCATTATTGGATGTCCCCAATCTTTGTATGGAACAGGTGTACTAGTACCAAAACCATTATCTGTTATTTCTTTTAAATTAAAGAAAAATACAGCTTGCTCTTTTGCAGTAGCACCATTGTATGTAAATCTTTGCCACATTTCCTTAAATGTTTCTCCAAATTGACCTGCAAAAAGTGATGGAGTACTAGATGTATCAAATGTATATACACCCTCCTCTGCAGAAGCATCAACAATTCTACCATTATCATAAATAATAGCACATTGACCAGGACCTACTATAATAGTACTTCCATTTGAAATAACTCTATTTGGAGTTGTTACTTTTTTCATAAGGATATCATTACCTAAATCCTCACATCTTATAGCCTCTTTCCATTGATCTTGTAAAGTACTTGATACAGCACCCACAGCAGCCTTAATTAAACCCATATAAATTACCTCCTCTAAAATCTTATATGCTTAATTTATATCATAATCTTCTTTATATCCTATCATTTTCCATGTTTTAGCTAAAACATCACCTACTCTAGACATACAATATTTACAATTTGCTGTCTCAAAGCTATCTAGTGGCGCTCCACAATTTGGACAATGTAGAACAAAAAGTTTTTCCCTATTTTTATTACTTATTTTTTTATAGTCAAAAATATATACGAAAGTACAAGTGTATCTTGTTTGCCTCTTTACATCACTATTTTTTCTTTTTCCATCAATATAATAATATTCAAGTGTAGAAGATGTAGTAAGAGTTGCAACACCATTTTTATTTTCATATCTTTTTAATGCATGCTTATGAAACACTACATCATCATACCTTACATCTATATTTCTATCCTTCATATCATCTATACTAGAATTTATACTATCTTCTAAAAGTAACAAATCTTCATCTTTTATATGTTTTTTATTTTCAATTGCTAAAAATATTTTATTTAAGTTTGACTCAATAGTATTATATATAGCATTAACATTAAAATCTGGAATATCTCTTACAACTTGTGGCAATACTAAACTTGTCATACCAACTACAGATTTTTCTCTATTTAGTTCTTCTCTTGCTATATCTCTAGATGTTTTTATAACATTAGTAAGTTCACTAATACGTTCTTTTCCAATACTTTTTTTCACTTTAAATATGATATACAAAACAAAAGTAAATATACATATTATAATTAAAAATAGTATTATAAATAATAGTAATAAAAAATTGCTCATAACATACCTTTCATTTGTATTATATACAGTTTTATCTTACTATATATTAATTTTTTTGTCAATACAAAAATATTTTCATAAATATGCTAAAATATCAAATAACTTGAAAAATTAAACTTAAAATAACATTATTTTAATTTAAATATAAATCAATATCATTATTATTCTTTAATTTATTATATGCTTTCTTAATTTTTATATATTGACTATCTAATTTTTTAAATAATCCTAATTTTTCAAAATATTCTCTTACTTTAGGTTCATTAGTTATTCTAGATAAATTTATAGAATTATCACTATCTTTTATTTTATTAAATAATTAATTCATTTAAAATTAATTCTTCACTTTGCTTATACGAAAATAAAGCTACAAGATTTAAAAATATTTTCTCATTTTTAGTAAGTTTATTATATTCAATTTTCCAAATGTCAGATGGATTATTTAACATTTGTAGAATATATTTTTTATATCATTATTTTCTAGTTTTTTTATTGTAGTACATATAAGTGATATAAGTCTTGGATTAAAATTTCTATGATCTATTATATGTTTATAAAAATTATTATTTATTAAAGTAATATATTTATTACTCCAAAGTAAATTATTGTATTTTAAATGATTATATAATATTTGACCTTTATTTTTGTAGTTATAATCTGTAACATTTACTAAAAGTTTATCCATATTCTCAGAACAAAAATAAAATTTTTCAAATACTTCTTTTGCATTATTATATACATATGTTCTAGTTGTCAACAAAATAATATCTATTTTTATATCTTTTTATTAGTAAATATCTAGTAAATTATTCATTACAAAGCAAAAAAGTTTACATATTATTTAAAATATGTTAAAATATCTTTGGTGAAAAAAATGAGTAAGACTTCAAATATGTTAAATATGGTACAAATTTTAAGGGATGGTAAAATTCATAGTATAAAAGAACTTGCAAAAAAACTTGAAGTAAGCGAGAGAATGATTAGGGTATATAAACAAGAACTTGAACTATCTGGTATATACATTGAATCTAAAAAAGGTGTTTTAGGTGGTTACTTTATATCTAGTAACTTAAATAACATTGATATAGGACTTACAGCAAATGATATAGACCTACTAAATACCCTAAATGATTATATTATAAATAAAACAAACTTTAGTAGAAAAAATGATTATACAAATATAGTATCAAAAATATATGATGCATATCTAAAAAATAATAATAATAAAAATATTATTAAACTACACACTATTAAAAAAAGTAAAAATAATTTTAGTAAAAAATATAAAGAATTTAGAACTGCTATTGATAACAAAAATAAAATTGATATAACATATAATTCTGTAAATTCTGGTATTACTAACAGAGTTATTCATCCAGCTGAGCTTTTCTCATATTTAGATGATTGGTATGTTGCAGCATTTTGTGAAAAAAGAAATGAAATAAGGCTTTTTAAGCTAAATAATATACTAAATTATAAAATATTAAATGATAAATATCAAAAAAATTTTAAAATAACAAAATATTGACAATTATATTTCCTATTTATATGATATTATTTAAAATATAATTTATTAAACTAAAATAAATATTTAGGAGGTCAAAATGAAAGAAATTATCTTTGTAACACATAATAAAGGAAAAATAGCATCTGCAAAAAAACATTTAAAGAATGTAAATTTTAAAGTATTTGAATATGATTTGGAAGAACCTCGAAGTGATGATGTATGTTATATTTCAAAAGTAAAAGTAATGGAGGCATATGAACTTGTTAAAAAACCTTGTATATCACTTGATGCAGGTTTCTTTATAGAGGCCTTAAATGGTTTTCCACGTTCTTTTGTAAATTTTGCTTTAGACACAATAGGTATTGATGGAATTTTAAAACTTATGGAAGGTAAAGAAAATAGAAAGTGTGAATTTAAAGAATGCTTATCATACTATGATGGTAAAGATTTAAAACAGTTTGTAAGTTATCATAGAGGTACACTATCAACTAAAATACTAGGTACAGACACTGATAAAAAATGGTCTGATCTTTGGTATATATTTATACCAGTAGGCTATACAAAAACACTTGCAGAAATGGATGATATAGAAAGAGCTACAAGAGATAAGGTAAATAGTGAAGTAAATTCAATGAAACTTTTTGCTGATTGGTATTTATGCAATTTCAATTAATATAAACTTGCAATACTATTGTAGAAAAAATGATAAAAATCTGGAACTTAAATTAAAATTCCAGATTTTTATTTAAATAATTAATAATCTATTATATCAATCTCCTATATAACCTAATGTTATAAAAATTAATGTAATTAATATAGCAACAAAATCGAAAGTCACTAATATAGTATTTGATAATAATATAGAAAATAAAAACATAAATGCCTCTAATAATACAAGCTTTTGTAAAAATGAAAATTTTCCTTGCTTCTTATAGTAAAATTTATTATAATCTGTTTTATTATCATGAAAAACAAGTCTGTACGCTATCCCTCCAAAAAACAAATAACGTATCCAACTAACGAAATTTGTATATATACTTTCAATATGACACTCTGTATCAAACGCTGGTACTTCTTTCATTTTTGAAATTTGCTCTAATATTTCAACTCTTATTTTCAAAGACTCTTCAACTGTTTCTCTTCTCTCATGTCTATCTCCAATTGTTTCAGTTTTTAATCTTTCTAATATATATGAAAAATCAAAAATACATGGTAAATAACCACTACCACCATTTGAGATTTGATAAAGAGACTTATCATTTAATTCTTCAACTCTTTCTTTACGTTTATCTTCTAACTTCCTTTTAATATCCCGTTTTGAAAGTTCTATTATATCTTTTAATTCTTCTACATTAAGTTCTTCTATTGGGGTTGAATTTTTCATGTTTTCCTCCTTAAATTTAATATTTAAATATATTTTTTAATTTATGCCATTAAGAACATAGTAAATAAAATAAGAGTTAGAAAAATTAAGAAAAGAATATAATTATTAAAAACAAAAATCGACAAGATTAATAATATAAATTCGGATATAGTAAGTAAAGTAAATTTTGTTTTAATATTTGATTTAAAGTATTTATCTTGGAAAGTAGCTTCCCTTTTATGAAAAATAAGTCTGTACTTATTATCTCCAAAAATTTTCTTTAAAACAAGACTTTTAATACTTGTACATTTATCAATATCTTTACTTTCAATATGACATTCAGTACTAAATGGTGGTACATTTTTCATTTTTAAGATTTGCTCAATTATATCAATTCTTATCTGTAATTCTTTCATATTATAAACACCATCTTTATCTTTTAATCTATTTAATAAAAGTCCAAATTCAAGTAAATAAGGCTTATACACTCCATCACTTTTATTATTTGTAAGTGAAATCAAATCTGTTTCATTTAATTCTTCAATTTTTTCTTTATGTTCTTCTTTTTTTAGATTTAATAATGTTTTCCTATACTTTTTAGCATTTTCAATAATTTCATCAACATTAATTTCACCTATAGGCATACTATCTTTCATCTTTTCCTCCTTTTAAATAACTATATTTAAAATTATAATTTTATTTTAGAAATTATACCATGTAATAATCTTATTGTCAACTTACCTATATTACTTTATAGTATTTAAAAGACTTATTTATAAATTATATACAAAAAAATAAGAGTACAAAAATTTATAAAATGTACTCTTACTATATTACATATAAATCTCTACTTTTTTCCACTCATATTTAAAATATTTACATTATGAGAATATACTATTTTCTTTCTTCTTTCATTTCTATCAATTGCAATTTTAATAAGTCTATCACATAATTTATCAAAACTTATATCTTTCTTTTCCCATAAATAGAAGCTTAGAGATCCTGGTATTGTATTTATCTCATTTACATATAGTTTGTTATCTTCTTCATCAATAATATAATCTATTCTAGATACTCCACTACATCCTATAGTTCTAAATACTTTTTTAGATAAGTTATAAATTTCACTTTCTATTTTTTTATCTAAATTTGCAGGTATCTTTCTACTTAAAGATACCATTCCCTCAAGTTTTGGACTACATTTTTTATTGGTAGCACTCATGTACTTATCTTTAAAGCTTAATATTTCATCTATCCTTACAGGTTCTTCTAACAAAGATACATCTATACTTTTTTCATCTCCAATTACAGAACAATTTATTTCCCTTAACTTTGTAACACACCTTTCCACTAAAATTTTATCAGTAAATAAAAATACCTTCTCTATTTTCTCTTTAAACTCACTTTCCTCTTTTACAATTTCTATACCTATACTAGAGCCCAAATTTGCAGGCTTTAATATGACTGGAAGTCCAAGTTTTTCTTTAATATTTGAAAATATATTATCACTATTTTTCTCATAATCATATAAATTTACATCTATATATTCTATTACAGGTATATTTGATGCCTCAAGTACTTTTTTAAATAATATTTTATTCATACCAACAGCAGAAGCTGACACATCTGGACCCACATATGGAATATTATACATTTCAAGAAATCCTTGAAGTGTTCCATCCTCTACATTTAATCCATGAACTACTGGAAATGCTACATCAATTTTTGCTATTTCTTTTTTTAATATAGATTTTACACTATATACAAAAATAGTTGAATTTTTATGTGTAAAATATATTTCTGTACTTTCGTTTTTTACTTTTTCTAAATCTTTAAAATAAGATACATCTACCATGTCTTTAGTATAATATAATTTATTGTCTTTAGAAATGTATATAGGAATTACATCATACTTTTCTTTATTTAAAGCATTAATTACTTGCATTGCAGATATAATTGATACTTCATGTTCTACACTTTTTCCACCAAAAAATACACCAATATTTATTTTCATTTTTATCTCCCCTTTATAAATAACAATCTGGTAAATCGTTTTCAATTAAAGCTATTAAATTTTCATGTTCTATTTTAATTTTACTTAACAATTCAAAAACCTTGTTTATACTATCTACTACAACATAATTTTCATAATTTTTCTCTTCCATTCCCTCTTTTACATATTCTGATACATTCGACTTTTCAAGTATTACAAAATCACATGAAGTAGCAATATTACCAAGTTTTTTATTTAATATTTTCTCTTCTTTACCAAGTTCTACCATTCCTGGAGTTACCAAAACTTTATATCTATCTTTAAACATATTTAAACATTTTATAGCACTACTAGATCCCTCTGGATTAGAATTAAAAGAATCATCTAATATTAATATATTATTTATATGTTTAAGTTCTAATCTATGTTCAATAGGATTAATTTTTTTTACTGCTCTTCTTATTTCATCTTTTTCCATACCTAATTTCTTAGCAATAATAATAGCACATAAAATGTTATATATATTATGAATACCTAAAAGTTTTGTTTCAATATTTATTGTTTCATTATTTATAACTACATCAAATTTACTACCATTCTCATTCATAACTATATTTTTAACATAATTTTTTTCGTATTCTCTTAAACTATATTTTATAACTTCTCTACCATCTACATAACTAACATAATTATTCCTTATATAATCATTATCCATATTTAAAACAAATGCAGCTTTCTTATTTGACATTTTTACTATATTAAATTTTTCTTTTATAATATTTTCTATATTATAAAAAGTGGATAAATGTTGCATACCAATAGATGTTATTACGGAAATATCAGGTTTTACTATCTTACATATTTTTCTTATATCCCCAAGTCTTGAAGCTCCCATCTCACAAACAAAAACTTCTGTATAAGACTTAATTTCCTCTCTTATGGTTTTAGTAACTCCAAGTGTTGTATTATAGCTTTTTGGAGTCATAACTGTATTATATTTTTCTTTTAATACTTCATATATAATATTTTTAGTAGAAGTTTTACCATAACTTCCTGTAATACCAATTATTTTTAAATCTTTATGCGCTTTTATAATATTTCTTGCCTCTTTAATATATCTATAATTTAGTAAATGTATTAAAGGCAAAGATAGTACATTTGAGAAAGCTACTATAATAAGACTTGATATACTATATATTGAAAATATACATAGTGCATACTTAATATTTGTATAATATAATAAGATACATACTACTAATAATATACTGTAGCAAAAAGAATATATAATTTTTATTCTATTTGTTATTACAAACTTTTTCTTTTCTACTTTTTTATTTTTTATAGTATTTCTTATCGCAAATACTAAAATTATTATATATACTAATATTAAAATATAGCTTATAGTTACACTTTTAACAAATATACTACTAATTGCAATAATAAATAATACTATATCATAACCTTTTAGTTTTACTAGTTTTGATGATTTTATATTATTTAACATATCTGTTGTATGGTAAAAGGATTGTTGTAATATATGTAAATACTTATGCATATTAAGATGTAGTAATACACAAAGTACTAAAAAACAAATTATGTACAATATATTAAATATCATCTGCTACACTCCCTTTCAAAAAATTATCCACTATAACTAAAAATTCACCTAGATTATCTAAATAACTAAAATGAGTAGCCCCCTTTAAGACAACAAGCCCACTATCTGGCACTAGTTTTTCAATTAATTTTGCATCTTTTAGTGGAGTGTCTAAATCTTTTTCTCCCCATATTATAAGTGTTGGAACTTTTATATTTTTTAAAGTATATTTTAAATCTTCATTTACTACATTTACAAACACACTTCTCATATTTTCACTTGCATTTTTATAATCACTAGATCCTTTTTTATTTTGCATATTAGATATAATATCTTTTGCCTTTTTCTCATCAAATAGCATATTTACTACCATTTTAGAAAACTTATATGAATATACTTTTAAATAGTAATTTATATGTCTTTTAGGCTTTATGCCCGCACTATCAACAAATATTATATTTTTAGGAATATATCCCATATCTCCTACAAGTTTCATTATAACTCTTCCACCAAAAGAATGTCCAATAAGATTTGGTGATTTTATATTTAATTTATTTATAAATTTTAGTAATATTCTTGCATAATCTGCTACTTTATATGTACAAGGTGGCTCATCACTTTCTCCAAATCCTGGAAAATCTAATACATATACTCTATAACTTTTAGATAAATATTTATACACAGGTAAAAAAGCTTTTATACTTGCTCCCCAACCATGTAAAAGTATTATTTCTTCTCTATTTTCATTTCCTTCTACTATATAATTTATATTCAAATTTTCTATTTTTATTTTCATATAAAACCTCACAAACTATATTAACTTTTTTATATTATATATTTATATATATATTTTTTTGAAATAAATACTACATATGATATAATAATAATACATTATACTATTATTATACGTACAAAATTATATATTTTCTACAAACGAAAAAACACATAATTTTGGTATAATCCACACTAAATCCACAAGGAGAAAATTATGAATAAAAAAAATTATATTAAATTAAATACTACAAATAATCATCTATCTATAGGTAATATTTTTAGAGTTATAAAAGATGAAACTATTGATAAAAATAGTGCACTTCAAACAGAACTTTTTTGTATAATATTTGATATAGACGATATTTCTTCTACTACAGTCAATAATTATTGTACAGGTATACGTTCTATAAGTTCTAATTATAAACAAAAATATATGAATTTATATAATAGATTAAAAACAGACAATACCTGTTTTAAAGATATAATATTAAGAATTGTTTTTTTACTAGATTCCAAAACAATAGATACTTTAGATATATCTTTTAACGCTTCATTAGAATTAATAAATAATTCTAATAGATTAAACAAAGTATGTTTAAAGCTATATAATATATCTAAAAATGATAGTGATGTAAATGTAGAATTAAAAGATGATTTTAAAAAATTGTTAGAGCAAGCAGATCTATACAACTTTATGATAAAAGCTCTATATTTTGCAATCGTTGATAAAAAACAACCTATATATTTTGAGGATAAATTTATATCTAATTTAAATAAAGAATTATATAATAGTAACTTATCTTCTAAAGATATTATAGAATTTGTAACTATTCAATTAAATGGCGGTATATGGTCTATGAGAGGAATATATGAACTTGCAAAAAAAGATAATCCTTATGCATGTTTTGAAATGGGTTCTCTTGAACTATATGGACAAATAACTGGATATCCTAGATATTTTGAAAGCTATAACTATTTTAAAAAGGCCGCTAAAAAAAATCATCCAAATGCAATATGGGCTATTGGATATATGCATTATAATGCATATATTGGCACAAAATCTAGAAAAGACTTAATTATCGCTTTTAGACATTTTAATAAAGCAAGAAAATTCAATTGCCTTGCTGCAATGAACAGTATTGGTATTATATTTTTAAATGGCAATGTACCTTTTATTAAGAAAAATGAAAAAAAGGCTATTAAACTTTTTGAATATGCTTCTAAAAATGGTTATATTTATGCTTTTAATAATTTAGGTATTATATATGAAAAAAAAGGAGATTTAAAAAAAGCCTTTAATTGCTATTTAAGGTCTGCAAATCTTGGAGAAAGTTGGGCTTCAAATAAAGTTGGTGAATTTTATAGAATGGGAATTGTTACTAAAGTAAACCTAAAAAAAGCTTTTGAATATTATAACAAGGCAAATGATGCATCTATATATTCAATTTGTTTTTATGCCAAATATAACTTAGCTCACTACTTCTATGAAAATGGATGTGTAGAACTAAATATAAAAAAAGATATTAATAAGGCAATCTCTCTTTTAGATGAAGCAAGTACAAATGGTATATCTTTGGCAACAGAAGAATTAATTTATATATACTATAAATTATATAAAGAATGTATTCTAAAAAATACAGATGGAAAATTCTATCTAGATAAAGCAAAATATTATGCTAAAATTATAGAAAATATGTTAGACTATAATAATGATATTAAAAATAGAATAGAAAATAATTTAAAAGATCTAAAGGTAGAAAATGATATATCTCCAATTAAATTTGATGAATAATAAAACTTATATATTATATTTATTTTTTTATTATATATAACTATTTCGACTATATTTGACTTTTTACTTACGAAATTATATAATTATTTATGCATAATAAATTATAATTGTGACTATCAATTATGGAGGTTATATACTTATGTTAAAACTAAAAAAAGCTATTTTGCTACTTATTTTTACTGTTTCAGTAATTTTTATAAAGCAAAATGTATATGCTTCAGAAAGAGTAATACCAAACTTAGATAATAAAACAGATGAGAACACAAATCTAAGTAATAAAATATATGGACACTTAAAGATAACTGTATTAGATGATACAAGTATCCCTATTGAAAATGTTACATTTCATATTTTAGATGAAAATAAAGAAATTGTAACTATAATGACTACTGATGAAAATGGATTTGCTATATCAAAAGTATTAGATGGTGGTACATATTATTATAGGGAAGCTAGTGTTCCATTAGAAGTAATACCAGATACATATGAATATCCTTTTAGAATATCTGAGAGAAATCAAACTATTACAAAAAAAGTTATAAACAATTTGTTAAAAAAAAGACTTATTTTATACACTCTAACAAGTGGTTATTCACCTGTTGAAAATGCAAAATATAATATTTTAGATGCAAATGGATTTATTGTTGATACAATATCTACTGATTATACAGGGATAGCGATTTCTAAAGAGCTTGATGTAGGTAAATATTATTATTCAGAAGTAAGCATTCCTAATGGAATAGTAAATGATGATACAAAACATGTATTTAACATAAACGATGTGAATGATAACTGTGAAAAACGGACATTAATTAAAAGATATGCAAGTGGAAATTTAAAACTTACATGTATAGATGAAAATTCCTTTGGTGTAATGGGAGTCACATTTAATATTTTAGATAGCAGTAAAAATATCTTAGACACAATAACTACAGATATAACTGGTACTGCATACTCTAAAAAATTAAATGTTGGTAATTATTACTACCAAGCTGTAAGTGGTCCTACAAATATAATTTTAGATACAAGAGAAACAGAGTTTTTAATTAATGAAAATAATGAATTAGTAAGTGAAAAAATATTCATTCAATTAATGGATATTAAAATATAATTTTATACTTTGTTTATAAAAAAGGAAGTTAAGTAAAGCTTAATTTCCTTTTTTATTCGTATAATTATATGTAAATAAAC
>CAOYAN010000028.1 GCA_948562205.1 uncultured Clostridia bacterium
TAATGTTGAAGTATAAATTTTTTTATTTATACCCCAACATTTATTATAGAACCATTATTATATAGTAAAAGATGGTAATATATCTTAGTCTTTTTATGTTGAAGTTTGTCTAAAAAAGTAGTATAATATATATAGGAGATGATACCTATGTATGAAGTAAGAAGTGCTGTTACAAATAGTAAAAAGGATAAAATTGCAAATGTTATTGTAGTTATACTTTTTGTACTTATTGCAAGTCTTGAAGCTATTTTTTTGTCTACAGTATTAAATGGAAAATTAGAAGAGGCAGTCTCAGTTATATCTCCAGTAGAAATTGGAGTTGAACCAATTTCAGCTAGTACTATACTAGAATTACAAGAGTTTAAGATTTTTAAAATACCTAAGGCAGATTTAAAAGAAATTGAGGAAAATGAAGAACCTAATATTCCAGATAATAGACCAAGAGTAGCACTTACTTTTGATGATGGACCACATCCTCAAAATACTTTAAAAATATTAGATATTTTAAATAGATATAATGCCAAAGCAACATTTTTTATGTTAGGTCAAAATGTTGAGAGAAATAATGGGATACCTAAAAAAGTAATAGAACAAGGATCTGAGATTGGAACACATACATGGGATCACAAAAATTTAAATAAATTAAGTAAAGAAGAAGTTCAAAATGAAATAAATTCAAGTTGTGATAAAATAAAGGAATTTTCAGGTACTGAAGTTAAATATTTTAGACCACCATATGGTAATGCAAATACTCAAGTAGGAGATATTGCAAAAATGAACAATAAATATATTATTTTATGGAATATAGATACTGAGGATTGGAAAAGTAAAAATGCAGAAATGGTTGCAAATCATGTACTAGATAATGTAAAAGATGGTGACATAGTACTTATGCATGATATATATTTAACAACTGTGGAAGCTTGTGAAAAAATAGTTGAAGAACTTACAAATAGGGGCTATAGATTAGTTACTATATCAGAGCTTTTTGAGGGTAGAGAAAATATGGAATATGGTAAAAAATATTATTATTCAAGATAGCATATTTATGTTAGTATTATAAATCTTTGAAGATGTATTCATTTTCAAAGATTTTTTCTGTATTGAAAAAAATAGAAAAAAGTGGTATAATATAAGGAACAATATGTAAACCGATGAATGATTATTAGGAGGTAAATATGGTACTTTGGACGATACAGTCAAAAGAGGTATATGAAAAACTTCAAAATGACAGAATATATACCTGTGATGAAAATAAGTCTTCTCTCTTAGAATATAAAGAGTTTCAAAAAGCATATGAGTGGCTGACTAAAAAAATGGAACAAAAGATTGGTCATTCTAATGTAAAATATCCTATGTGGGCTTGGTATAGTAGCGATGGGAAACACAAAAAACCAGATTTACGGTTATCAGGATATGGAGAAAGAGGAGAAGAACTTGTGTGTCTAGAGATTGAAATTCCAGATGAAAAAGTAGTTTTGTCTGATTTTGATCTATGGCACTTTGTCTTAGGAGATATGTATTTGTTTGATGAAGATGAAGAACTCGAAGATTTTGAAGAAGCCTCAAAAGAGAAAAAAGAAGCAAGCTGGGATAAGATTTTTGTAGATAAGGATAGAACTTTAGAAAATCGTTATATTCAGGCTACTTTCTTTGAACTTAGAGCAGAGAATGTAAAAAAGGTTCAGTTTTTTAAGGCTAGATAAATGATTTTGTGTGTTGAAATATTAAATTAATTAATGATATTTCAATACACTTTTTTTATATCTAAAGTATATTATTATGTAAAACTGTTTACTTTGAAAGTTAATTATGATATAATATATACCAGTTGAATTTTAAGATATTACATATAATTATTAGTATCTATATTTGTTGATATAATAATTAATGTAGTATTTATAAATTAAAAATATTTTATGGAGGGTATTTTATATGACCACTGAAAAAATCAAAAAAGAGGAAAGAGAAGTTAAAAGACACAGACGGATAAGTCCTATGATTTTAGTAATGCTTTTATTACTTTTTTTTGTAGTATCTTTTTCTTATCTTTACAACCATTCAAAAAATCCGATTTATAAAAAGCCTAAAGTAGAGAGTAATACTCAAGATGATAATGTAAATAGTATTCGTGAGAGAAATGATAATAATTTTATATCTGTTTCTTATCCTGTATTTGGTAAAGAAAATATAGATAGTATTTTAGAGAGGAAAGTAAATGAATACATAGATGCATTTAAAAGCAGAAATGATGAGTATGTAGAACTTTCTGATACTACAAAGGCTGATTTGAAAATTGGCTATGAGAGCTTTGAGGCTACGGAAAATATTGTAAGTGTACTGTTAAAGGCTAGTGAAAGAAAAGCTTTTGAAGATGAGTATACTACAGAAAATTGTACTTTTGTATTTGATTTTGAAAATGATAAGGAGATATCTCTTGATGAAATATTTAAGGGAAGATATTTAAATTACATTTCAAGTTATATTGAAGATCTTGTAGTAAACTATTCTGATGAGACAGATGTATCATATGATAAGATGAGAGATACACTCTATCCATCTTTAGAAAACTTTTCTAAATTTATTTGTGATGAAAACAAAATAACTTTTTACTTTGATAAGAAAGATTTTAAAGAAGTGGAAGTATCTGGAAGCTTTGGTTTTGAAATACCATATTATGATATGTATGGATATTTTAAAAGTGGATATCTTGACTTTAAAGTAGAGCAAGATGAGTATATGTATTCTCAGATATTTGGTCCTGTAGATGACCGTGTACCATGTGTTGCCATTACTTTTGATGATGGACCTGGTAAATATACTGAAGAAATAGTAAGTATTTTGAGAGAACACAATAGTGTTGCAACATTTTTCATGCTTGGAGAGAGGCTCGATCTTGTAGAGCCTAGTACACTTGATGATTTACTTACAGAAGGATCTACTATCAATAGTCATAGTTATAGTCATAGTAATTTTAAAAAACTATCTGCAGAAAGTATTAAGCAGGATATGATTGATACAAAAGATAAAATCTATGATATAACAGGTGGATATGAAATAAGATTTTTCAGACCACCATATGGCAGTTATAATGATACAGTAAAAGAAAATGTTCCTTATCCATTAGTCATGTGGTCTGTTGACACTATGGACTGGGATACAGATGATCCAAATGCTGTATATGAAAATGCTACATGCAATATTCAAGATGGCGATGTAATTTTGTTACATGAAGTACATGGCTCAACAGTAGAAGCACTTCCAAGAATTCTTGAAGAACTTCAAAATCAAGGTTTTCAGACTGTTACTATTGAAGAAATGTATGATATGCAAAGTTCAAAATTAAAGAGAGGTGTGATTATAGAATAACATAATAAATAGAGTCTTTACCATTTTTGGTAAAGGCTCTTATTTCATAAAATATAAAAATAAAATTGAAATATAGTAAAAAATATCGTATAATATAGTTAGAAAATTTAAGAGGAAATGAAATGGGAAAAAAAGTAATAATAGCAGAAAAACCAAGTGTAGCAAGAGAATTTGCTAAAGTATTAAAAATAAATGGAACAAATAATAATGGATATATAGAGTCAAATGATTATATTGTAACATGGTGTGTAGGGCACTTAGTTACAATGAGTTATCCTGAAAAATATGATGAAAAATTAAGGTATTGGAATTTGAGTACACTACCTTTTATTCCAACTGAGTATAAATATGAAATAATTGAGTCTGTTGCTTCTCAATTTAAAATAGTAAGTGATATTTTAAATAGAGAAGATGTAGAGAGTATATATGTTTGTACAGACTCTGGAAGAGAAGGGGAATATATTTATAGATTAGTTGATAACATGGCAGGAAATCCCAATAAGGAGAAAAGAAGAGTATGGATAGATTCACAAACAGAAGAAGCAATAATAAATGGAATTAAAGAGGCAAAACTTCTTGATGAATATAATTCTTTGTCTGATGCGGCCTATCTTAGAGCTAAAGAAGATTACCTTATAGGAATAAATTTCTCTAGACTTTTATCACTTATATATGCAAAAGATCTTGCAAGGAAATTAAGTGAGGATAGGGTAGTTATATCTATTGGTAGAGTAATGACATGTGTTCTTGGAATGATTGTAAAAAGAGAACGTGAAATAAGAGATTTTAAAAAGGTTAATTTCTATAAAATTCAAGGTAGTTTTGGTGTAAATGATAGTTCTTTTATAGGAGAATGGAAAAGTACCGATACATCAAAGTTTTTTGAATCTCCAATATTATATAATGAGAGTGGATTTAAGAAAAGGGAAAATGCTTGTAAATTTATTGAGTATATTAAAAGTAGTAAAGAGAAACCAGTAGTGGAGAGTGTAAGTAAAAAGACACAAAAAGAGAAACCACCACTACTTTTTAATCTTGCCGAACTTCAAAATGAATGTACTAAAAAATTTAAAATAAGTCCAGATGAAACATTACAAGTAATACAAGCATTATATGAAAAAAAGCTTGTTACATATCCTAGAACAGATGCAAGAGTGCTTTCTAGTTCTGTTGCAAAAGTTATATCTAAAAATTTAAATGGTCTTATTAAGTCTAAATTAGATGATGAAATAAAAGTATTCTTAAATAAAATGGTAGAAGAAAAATATAGTACTAAACTTGAAAAAACAAAATATGTAGATGATTCTAAGATAACAGATCACTATGCAATTATTCCAACAGGTCAGGGATTTGAAAATTATGATAAGTTAGAAAAGTTACAAAAGGAAGTTTTTCATTTAATCGTTAGAAGATTTATTGCTATATTTTATCCACCAGCTGAATATAGTAAAATTGCAATAACCATAAATATAGATGGAGAAAAGTTTTTTGCAAATGGAAAAGTTTGTACTAAACAAGGATATTTAGAAGTGTCTAAGAGTGATAAAATACAAGTAAATGAAAATAAAAAAGAGGAAGAGTCAACTGAAAAAGTAAATAATTTAGATATACTTGCAAAACTAAAAAAAGGAGAAAAGATAGACTTAGTTGAGTTAAATATTAAAGAGGGAGAAACATCACCACCTAATAGATATTCTTCAGGTTCAATTATTCTTGCTATGGAAAATGCGGGTAAACTTATAGAAGATGAAGAATTAAGAGAACAAATAAAGGGTAGTGGTATTGGTACTAGTGCAACACGTGCTGAAATTATTAAAAAGCTTGAAAAAATACTATATATAGAGTCAAATAAAAAAACACAAATTCTTACTCCAACAAGAAAAGGTGAGGCTATATATGATATAGTGTCTAAGTCTATGCCAGATATGTTAAATCCAGAACTTACTGCAAGTTGGGAAAAGGGGCTTACTCTTGTTGCTGAAAATAAAATTTCTGCTAAAGAATTTATGGATAAATTAGAGAGCTATATTAAAACTAAAGTTGTAAAATTTAAGAAAGCTAGAAATGAATATTTATATGGAATATAAAGGAGCTATAGCATTTTTGTTATAGTTCCTATTAATAACTTTTAAAGTTGACATAAACTATAAAAGATGATATAATATTAAGTGATTTTATATAACTATTAAATTAGATTTAATTTAAAAAGAGGTGATAAGTAAAAACTATACACAAAAAGAAGCATCAAAGACTTTTTATCAAATTCATTAAAGGAGAGCGTTTTATGTCAAAGAGAACAGCAAAAGAAATTGAAAATGATTACAAAAAAATTAGGGAACTTGTAGAAACATCTTTTATTACTTCTGTAAAAGGGATAGAAGAGGCAATAGGATTAACAGTCCAGGAGATAAAAACCAGTTTGGCCAAACATCCTCGGGTAGAAAAAAGACTTATGGCAAAACTTGAGGAAAACAGGCAGGAAAAATCTTCTAAATGTGTGGAGAAAAAAGAAGAAGAAAAACAGACAGAAGAGTTTTTAGGCTATGTAATTGATAACTCTATTGTAGATGTTAAAGATGCATTAAATATAATAGATAAAGTTTGTTTATCAAATAGTAAAATAATAATTACAAGTATTACAATAAATGAGCTTGAAGACTCTAGAGAGTATGATGATTTTGCCGGAAAAAATGCTGGACGTATTTTATCCATGGCTGCACAAGATCCTAAACATTTTGAGAGTGTTATCATAGATGAGAGTCTTGCAACAAAAGATGATTGCATTGTAAAATATTGTGCAGATAATAAGGGAAAAGTTATACTTCTTACGGCTGATAATACTATGGCTCTTAAAGCTAGAGCGTATGGTGTTGAAACACAGTATTTTGTAAAAGAAATAATGGCTGAAAATCAAGAAAGTCAGAAGAAAAATCAAAAAGGTTGTGATACATTAGCTTTTACTAAAAAAGTAAATGGAGAACTTATTATCTATGCAATGGAAGGTAATATTAGAAGTACTCTTGTAAAATCTAATGGTACTTCCTATTCACAAGGTGAATGTAAGTTAAAAATTGGTGATGATGTACTAATTGCAGTAAAGAAAGGTACTTATATTACTTTTGCCCATTATAAGATTACTTCTTTATATGAAAGAAAAAATTGCAAATTAGTTTATCATAGAAGATTTTATAGTCTTGAAGATGTTGATAAGTTATCAAATGAAGAATATAAAGCTTTTATGAGAAGATTTGCAAAAAAGGCTTTCAATAGTGAAGGTAGTAAGAAAGTAGTCTCTACTGAAACTATGCCACAACAAGAATGTGAAACCAGAAATTCTTTAAATACGTTATATATGGCAAGAGCAAAACAGGGGAAATTATTTTTATCACTTGTAAATAATGATTACAGAAGTACTCTTGTAAGATCTGATGGTATCGAATATAATACTGGAGAATATGAATTAAAAATAGGAGATGATGTCTATATTGCAACAAGGAAGTATGATTATTTAACGTTTGCACATTATAAAATTACTTCTCTTAAGAAGGAAAATAATTGTGATGTAGTATTTTATGGAAGATATACAGACTTGAAGGATAATTTTAAGTATAGTCTGCCAAAAGCAGAATATAAAACTTTTATGCGTGATTTCAAAAAAAGAATTGGTCTTAAAGATATTAGAAAGAGTTTTAATAATATTTAAGATGAAAAAGGTCCAGGAAGCAAGTGCTTTCTGGGCCTTACATAGTTATCTAACATCAAAAAAATGTAATACTACATAGAATATATTAATGAATATTAAACTAATATATATACTAATGTTATAAAATTTATATTCCATTAAAAGATTTAATTTAGCAATATAGTAGCTTTTAAATAAAAGTGCTAAAATATATGTTATAATGGCTATTGCTACAAAAAGTAGTATAATAAAAAGCATAAGCATTATATCTTCTCTATCTGGTATAAATGTTTTTTCTCTTGTAGTTTTATCCCTTAAATATTTGAGTATCATAGGAAAAATAAAAATAATAAAAGTTATACATACATATTTTACTGAAGTAGCATAGAATACTTTATCTTTTAATATATTACAAGTAGAGATAAAAAATTTACTAATATATAAAAGATATATTTCTCCAAATACGATGCTTAAAAAAGTAAATACATTGACAAGTTTTCTTGACATACAAAGTCCTCCTTAATTGAGTGAGAATATTATTTTTAAATTCTATATATTATACTATATTAATATGTTTATGTCAACTTGTTTGTGTTTTTTAATTTATTAAAAATTTTCTAACAACTTACTAAACGAAATATTTCTCTAAAAGATAACAGATATTAGTGTTTTGTCTTGATTTTAAATTAATTTGTTGTATAATTATATTATATGTTTTTAAAGGAGAGAAAAATATGGAATATGATTTAATAGAAGAAAGAATGCAAAAAGCAATTGAATATTTAGAAGATGAACTTGCAGGTATTAGGGCAGGAAGAGCAAATCCTGCAATACTTAATAAAGTAATGGTAGATTACTATGGAGCAGCAACTCCATTAAATCAAGTGGGATCTATATCAGTACCTGAGGCTAGACAAATCCTTATAACACCTTGGGATAAATCTTTACTTGGACCAATAAATAAAGCTATACAAGTAGCAGAAATTGGTGTAAATCCAATAAATGATGGAAATTCAATAAGACTTACATTCCCAGAGCTTACTGAAGAGAGAAGAAGACAAATAACTAAGGATGTAAAATCTATTGGAGAAGATTCAAAAGTATCAATAAGAAATATTAGAAGAGATTCTATTGATAATGCTAAAGCAAAACAAAAAGCTAATGAATTAACAGAGGATGAGCTTGCAGTAGCAGAAGAGAAAATACAAAAAATAACTGATAAATTCATAGCTAAAGTAGATAGTTTAATATCTGCAAAAGAAAAAGAAGTAATGGAGATATAAAATACGAGAGGTTGATTTGGTGAAAGAGAAAACAAAAAGAATAATAACAGCTGTTGTATTTACCTTAGTAGTAATTATGGTATTAGTATTAGATAATAAGGTGTTAGATACTTTATTTGTAGTGTTAATATCACTATTTGGTATACACGAATATAATGGAGCTTTTAAAACTAAAGGATACCATCCTATATCGTGGATTGGATATGTGGGAGTCTTAAGTATTCTTTTAATGGGTGGTTTAATACCAGCAGAACTAAAAATGGTACTTTTTAGAATGATAGTCCCATTATTACTTATAATATTATTTATATACATTATGGCAAGAAGAGAAAAATATAGTGTTATAGATATAACAATTACAGCATTTTCTCTAATATATATACCATTTATGTTTTCATTCCTAAAGCTTCTTATGCTAATGGAAAATGGTAGAATATGGATACTTTTTGCAGTACTTGGAGCATCTGTATCTGATACTTTTGCATATGAGATTGGTACTAGATTTGGAAAAACAAAGCTTTGTGAAAAAATAAGTCCAAAGAAAACAGTAGAAGGATCTGTTGCTGGAATTGTTGGCGTTGTGATTTCATATATTATATTAGCTTTTGTTTCAAACAAGTATTTTGGAATGAATATAAATTATTTGTTTATAATAATAATGGGAATTGTAACAAGTATAGTTGGACAATTTGGTGATTTATCTGCATCTCTTATAAAAAGATATTGTGGAGTAAAAGATTTTGGGAATATAATGCCAGGTCATGGTGGTATATTAGATAGATTTGATAGTTTATTATTTACTGCTCCAATGGTATATATTTTCATTAAAATAGCTATGCTATTTATATAGATCAAGGAGGAGTAAAATTGATATCATTTATTATTACAATAATTAAATTATTAGTAATTTTAGGTATTGTAGCAACAATACATGAATTTGGACATTTCTTAGCTTCTAAGCTTTGTAAAATAGGAGTTAATGAATTTTCAATAGGATTTGGGCCAAAAATATTTCAAAAAGAATTTAAGGGAACAATGTATACACTAAGATGTCTACCACTTGGTGGATATTGTGCAATAGAGGGAGAAGAGGGAACATCAGATAGAGATGATGCTTTCTCTAATAAAAATGTATTTCAGAAAATATTTGTACTTGTAATGGGAGTTGTATTTAATGCAATTCTTGCTCTTGTAATTTTCCTTGCAGTAGCTTTTTCAACAAAAACTGCTACAACAAAGATTGCTAAGTTAGAACCAGATTCAATACTTGCAGATGCAGGAATACAAGTTGGAGATACAATAAAGTCTATTGATGGAGAAAGAGTAAAAATTGCCGCAGAAATCTTAAATAGAAAAATTGATGAGAATGCATCTAGTGATGTTACTATTGAATATGAAAGAGATGGAAAAGTATATAGTACAGTAGTAAAAAATGCTGTAAAAGATATTGGATATATAGGTATAACATTTCAATATAATGAAGATCAAACAGAAGTTACAAATGTTATAGAGTTAGTTGCAGCAGGTGGTGCTGCTAATGAATATGGACTAAAAGCAGGAGATAAAATTACACATATAAATGGAATACCTACAAATACATCAACAGAAGTTAAAAAATTAACTGCAGAAAATGCAAATAAAGAAACTGAATTTACTATTGAGAGAAAAGGTGAAATTATAACAAAGACTATAATTCCTAAATCTAAAAAAGAATTTAATTTGGAAATAGATAGTGTTGAAGTTTCAAATACTACACTAGATCTTGCTTTTGCAAGTACTAAATTAAATGTTTCAACAATAGTTGGATCATATGTTGATTTATTTAGAGGAAAAGTAAAAGTTAATGATATGTCTGGTATTGTAGGAATAGGTGAAGTAGTATCTACAACTAGTAGTTTAGTAGAATTCTTCAATTTAATGGCAATTATTAGTCTTGCAGTTGGTGTTGCTAATATATTACCATTCCCACCTTTAGATGGTGGAAAAGTTGTAATTGTAATTGGAGAAGCTATTACAAGAAAAAAATTACCTGAAAAAGCTGAGGCAATAATTTCATATATTGGTTTTGGGCTTTTGATACTTCTTACACTTATAGTTACATATAATGATATAGTAAGAATAATATAATAAAAATTCTCATGGGATGATTTCTCATGAGAATTTTTATATATATAATTATACTTTAGATTAAAAATTATCTATAAAATATGTCTTTGTATAAATTCAAATAATATTTTGGAAACATTTTTTATGTTTTTGAATAAAACTTTCTTTTTTGGAAATATAGTATAATATAATTATTAATGTAGGACAAATTAGAATAAAAAAGTTATTTGAAAATATAATATAAAAAGAGAGGTTGATAATATGCAATATTTAGTACTTGTTTTAACTATAATTGCTGTAATTATAATAGCTAAAATATTTACATGGCCACTAAAAAAAATACTTAAATTACTTTTAAACATTGGAATTGGACTTGTTATGATACTTCTTGTAAATGTTTTTGGAGAAAGTATAGGTCTACATATACCATTTAATATAGTAACTGCTATAGTTGCAGGAAGTTTAGGAATTCCTGGAGTAATTGCACTTATAGTTATAAATTATATTTTTTAAAATAATAATATATGTTTTGTATAAAAAAACCATTTTTAACCAAAATAATACAAATGGAGGAATTATGAAAAAGGTAAAATATACAACACATATATTTTTTATTAGTTTTTTAATTATAGTATATATAATATCGTTAAATGTAAATAGTTTAGGAGAAGAAATTATTTTATCTATTAAAAATAAAATTTTTGCAGTAGTAACAGATGAAAGTTCTACAAGTACCAATATTCCAGCTGGAGATGATATGGTAAATTTACTTGCAAGACTTGTAAATGGTGAGGCTAGAGGTGAGCCATATGAGGGGCAAGTTGCAGTTGCTGCTGTTATTTTAAATAGAGTTAAAAGTCCTAAATTTCCAAACACAATAGCATCAGTTATTTACCAAAAAAGTCAATTTTCTTGTGTAACTGATGGACAATTTAATGAGCCAATTGATGAAAATTCAACAGTGTATAAGGCTGCACAAGAGGCAATGAATGGCTCAGATCCAACAAATGGAGCACTCTATTTTTATAACCCTAGCAAAACTAAGAGCAAATGGCTTTTTTCACTTCCAACTACAATGACAATAGGTAAGCATGTATTTGCAATGGGTGAGTAAAATGATAGAAAAATTTGAGAAAAAATTAAATGAAATTAAAAATAAAGTAGATAAAAAGTTTTTTGGTATATTTTTATTTATGATTTTTGGTGCTATGACTATGTTTGCTATGAATATGTTAAATAGCTACAAAATAGAGAAACAAGCTATACAAGATGAGTATAATAAGTATATGTATCAAGTTGTAAGTTATGTTAATAATGTTAAAGTCGAACTTGAAAAATTACAAATTACAAGTACAGATAATTTAAAAATAACTACTCTTGCAGATATTTGGAGACAATCAAATCTTGCAAAATCAAACTTGGAAGCATTACCAGTTACACAAGATTCTATGCAAAATGCCTCAAAATATTTGAGCCAAGTAAGTGATTATTCATATACTTTAATTAGAAAAATAGTAAATGGTGGAACTATATCAGATGAAGAATATAATTATATATCAAATATGTATGATAATTCAAAAGAATTTTCAAAAGTGCTTTCTGATATATATAACGATTTAAATAGTGGAAAAATAAAATGGAATGAATTAGAAAAAATAGGAAATGAACGTCTAGGGAACAATAATATATCTGATGAAATTTCAAATATTGATAAAATAAATAAGACATTCCAAGAATATGAGGGGCTAATTTATGATGGTGCTTTCTCTGATCATATTTTAACTCTAAAGCCCAAATTTTTATCAGATAATATAGTAAATGAAGAAGTAGCAAGAAATACTATATATGAACTATTTGGTAGAAATAAAATAGAAAATATAAATTATTTAAATGAGTCAAATGGTAGAATAGATTTATATAATTATGATGTAAAATTAAAAAATGAGGAATTTATTAGAAATATATCAATAACTAAAAAAGATGCAAGACTATATTTAATGATTAGTGATAGAGAAATTACAGAAGAAAAGATCGATATTGAAGAGGCTAAAAAAAGTGGACTTAAGTTTTTAAGTAAGCTTGGCATGGAAAATTTAAAAGATACATATTATTTAAAAGTTGGAAACATGGCAATTATAAACTATGCTGCTACACAAGATAATATTATAATTTATCCAGATTTAGTTAAAGTAAAAGTAGCACTAGATACAGGGGATATATTATCATTAGAAACACAAGGATATACCTTTAATCATAGAGAAAGAGAAGATATAACACCTACTATATCTATTGAAGATGCAAGATCTAAGATAAATAAAAATATTAATATAATGTCTGAGGGGCTTGCAATTATTCCTACTGATTCTAAAGATGAAATCCTAACATATGAATTTAAGGGTAAAATAGATGATAGAGAATTTCTTGTATATGTTAATGCTAAAACAGGACTTGAAGAAAAAATACTAATAATACTAGATACACCTGGTGGAATTCTTACTATATAATACTTGAGATTTGAGAAAAATTATTGTATAATATATAATATTATGTAAAATATTATGTTGTAAATACAATGGAGGATAGAAATGGATAAAGTAGCTATAGGCAAAATTTTAAGAGTAATTAGAATTGCAAATGATTTATCAAAAAGAGAACTGGCTAAAAATACGGATGTTTCTGTTTCATATATTTGTGAAATTGAAAAAGGAATAAAAAAGCCAAGTGATGTAATTATTGAGAAGATATTAAATTACTCTAATATAATTAAGAGTGAGTTTTATGATATTTTTAATTATTATGAAAGCATAAAGATAAAAGATAAATTAAAAAAATATCAATATACACTGTTATATGTATTAAAACTTATCGAAAGAAAATAGTTTTTTAAATATCCCACATAAGTTGAATTTGTGGGATATTTTCTATATTATATGAAAAATATATATTGATATTTATTTATTTTTGATGTAATATATATATTATATATGTAGGAGGAAAAATTGGGAATATTTGATGTATTTAAGAAAAATATTAATATTGAGCAAAGTTATATAAGTGATGATGTTCTAAATACTTTAGATCCTAGTATTAGACCACTTATAAAACTTTGTAATGAGAATGGAATACATACCTTTGCTTGTTGTAGCGGAAATTTATTAGAACATGATGAAGGAGAACATGCAGGAATAAGGGGATATTTATCTTTTAAGGACAGTAAAGAGGCAAGGGAACTTGTATCTATATTATTAGATTTTGAAGATTTAGATGTAACTATTTCTTCTGCGCCAATAGAGCCATATCAATATTTTGAAAATGTTATAGACAAAGAAATTTTTGCTATTTATTTTAGAAACGAAAATGGTAGAAATATGCAAAAGGTATATAATAGATTTGAAAATAGTATAAAAAATAAAAAAGTTTCAAAAGATAATCTTAAGATGATAAATTCATTAATAAAAAAATTTAGAGATCAAGAAAATGATTTTGAATACTGTATAGAATTTAATGATATCTCAAATAGTGATATACAAAATTCAAAATGCTTTATAAGGATAAGCGAAATGTACTTATTTGAAGATGATAAAAATGTTGGAAATGTTAAGCTTTTATCAGAAGATATAGCGCATATATTAAAAACATCAGATAGCTGTTCTAATATAGGTGGAGTATTTTTGCCAATTAGTATGGGAAAAAATGCTTTACCAGTACTTGATCTTATAAAAAAGCAAGCTTTATCTCAAAGGGAAAGATACACTCTTTCGAGAAAAGATGCAAGAAGACCATATGAAGAGATATATGATGAACAAGAATTTGATTATTTAGGATATGAAGAAGAATATGAAATTCAAGATGAATTTGAAGAAGGTTTAGATAAGGAATTTCCTACAGTTTCTTTAGAAGAAATAGATGATATATTTAGGAATAATGATAATAGAAAAATAGAAGATGATGATGTTATAATTTGACAATAATTGACATTATTTAAAAATAGATGTAAAATAAAATATACAAGAAATTGAAAGGAGTGGTAATGTGATAGATATATACAATACTAATATTGAAACTGGAAAAATAGAAAAGATTGATAGACCAACAAAAGGTTGTTGGATAAACATAGTTAAACCTACTGAAAAGGAATTAAAAAGAGTCGCGAAAGAACTTGAAATTGATGAAAATATTTTAAGATATCCTCTTGATATGTCAGAAAAAGCACATATTGATGTTGATGATGATTATGATTGTGTACTTATAGTTGTAGATTCTCCTGCAACAGAATTTAAAGATGGAGAGAAAATATACACCACTTTACCACTTGGTATGATTTTGGTAAGAGATGATATGTTTGTGACAATATCACAAGTAAAGATAAATGTAGTAGAAAATCTACTAAAAAGTAATACAAAACTAAGCTCTGTTAGAACTTTTAAAAAATCAAGATTTGTATTTCAATTGTTATATGATATGGCTCAAGATTATATTAGATATCTTACATATATAAATATGGATTTAGAAAAATTTGAAGATCATATGCAAAAAACAATGAGCAATAAAGAACTGCTAAAGATTATGAGATTTGAAAAGTCTATGATATATTTTAATGCATCTGTTAAAGCTAATCAAGTAGTACTTGAAAAGTTAAATAGAGGAAAAGCTATAAAATTATATGAAGAAGATGAAGATATATTAGAAGATACACTTATTGAAAATAGACAGGCAATAGAGATGATACAAACATATAGTGAAATATTAAATGGTATTGTTGATATTTTTGGTACAATGGTATCAAATAATTTAAATGTTGTGATGAAAGTACTTACTTCCCTTACACTTATAATTTCACTTCCGACAATGGTATCTAGTTTTATGGGAATGAATGTTGAATTTCCATTTAATACAGATATAGTAGGATTTTTTGAAATTATTGCTATATCAATACTTGTTACAATTGTTGCAACGTATTGGTTAAAAAAGAAAAATATGCTATAAAAAGAGGGCTCAGAGTATTTACTCT
The DNA here is from genome assembly GCA_948562205.1 of uncultured Clostridia bacterium. Lineage (GTDB taxonomy): Bacteria > Bacillota > Clostridia > TANB77 > CAG-465 > CAG-465. The sequence goes on from CAOYAN010000028.1 coordinate 15,452, forward strand.
AAGCCCTAAGTTTATCTTTATTTAATCATGTAGTCTCTTACCCATTTGCTGTATTCTTCAAGCAGCTGGGTATACAGCTCGTCATCTGAGACTTTTCCCATGATGTTGATGTTTGTAAAACCAGTATTGTCACATCTACGATCTTTAAAATCATCTAAATGATGAAGATATGTGAAACTGTTTCTACCAATACCAATAAACTGTACAAAGATATTTTCTTCTGCCATCTGGCGAATTACATCATCTGTACGTTTCTCATCTGATTCACTGCAATTACCATCTGTGAGGAACATTACATAGGTAGGAACCCCAGGTACATGACTTCTTTTATACTCTTTGAAAACTTCGTTAAGTACAGGAGAATAGTCAGTTCCTCCCATAGAGAATTTGCTATTACTTGGCAGATTAGCCTTAAGATATCCACGGCAATTTTTGCGTGTTACATCAGGCATTTTATAAAATTTTTCAGTGAAGAGATAGGTTGGAATATGTCCATTGTCATCAAACTTAATTCCAATTGGCAAAAGTCTTTCTAAAGCCCGCTCCACTGACTTATTATGATAGTAATCATCCATTGAGATAGAGTAGTCAATTATAGCGATTACCTCAGCGATATGCTTACTCAAATTTACGCCGTTTTTCTTATCAAGTTTTACAAATACTTCATCAAGCGCAATGGCCTTTTTCTGCATCGACTGCTCAAAGTCAGGCATAGCAATACCATCATTTTGATTATTTTTTTTACCAAATCCAAAAAGTCCCATAGTCTTTCCTCCTTGATATCTGTTTCATTATTTAATGAAACGTTGTTTTTTTGTGTCAATATATTATATATCACGAAGTGCATTATGTCAAGTGATTTTTTATTCTCTTGACATAGTACAAGTTGATAATATTGAAAATAGAAAATGTGAGAAATCTATATAGAACAGATATAAAAAACGTGAAGTCTATAATAAAATTAGGTATCAAAAACGTGAAAGCTGGTTGACACTTAATTGCGTAAAATAGTTGAAATTATTTATTTTTTATGTTATACTAAATATGCACAGAGAAATATTCACACTATAATTAGTGAAGGAGGAATTGAAATGAAACATATTAAAACTTTAAAGACAAAAAAACTGAATAAGGATATTAAAAAAGGTGGTTGTGGCGAATGCCAAACATCTTGTCAGAGTGCATGTAAGACTTCATGTACTGTTGGTAATCAGTCTTGTGAAAAAAAAGCAGATTAAATTTAAGAAAAAGTGGTAAAATAAAAAATATACCCTATAGGATGGACACTCAAAATGTGAAAACCTATAGGGTATATTTTATTAATTTTATTAAATAATTGTTTTTCATTGAAATTGCTATACTATTTTGGTATAATAAACGTAGGTTTATTTTTTGAGGTACAAAATGGAAAAATATGTGATTATAGATAGTAGAATGAGAGATATTGAAAAGGGAAAGTTTTTAGAGCTTGGATATGAACTGATAGAGTTACATAGTAATTCTTTAGTTTATGAAGAGATATCTAGTCATGTTGATATTTTGTGTGCTAAGATAAAGGATAAAATAATACTAGATAAAAGTATATACTATGATGTAAAATCTAGAATAGATAATAATAATATAGTGCTTGGACAAGCAATACTTTATTGTAAATACCCTTTAGATATACCATATAATGTATGTAGTGTTGGAAATTTTGTAATTCATAATTTTAAATATACAGATAAGGTTATATCATCTGTTATAGAGGAATATAACTTGGAAAAAATTGATATATCACAAGGATATAGTAATTGTAGTATTGCAGTAATAGATGATAAGAGTGTAATTGTAAGTGATAGAAAAATTGCAGATACTTTGCTTGCAAAAGGTTTTGATGTGTTATACTTAGATTATAAATTGGATATAAAATTATTAAATGCTAAAGGTTATTCTGATATGAATGGATTTATTGGTGGAGCAATTGCAAGGCTTGGAAAAGATATTATTGTTTTTGGAGATTTAAATAAAATTGATAGATATGGTAAGATAAGAGAATTCATATTATCAAGAGGAATCAATATAATTGAGTTTAAAAATTTAGATGTTATAGATTATGGTGGAATATTAGAGGTGTAGAAAATGAGTGAATTATTGGAAAAATTAAATGATAAACAAAGAGAAGCAGCAGAATATACAGGTGGACCATTATTAATACTTGCAGGTGCAGGAAGTGGTAAGACACGTGTTCTTACATATAAAATTGCATATTTATTAGAACAAGAAATAGTAAAACCTTGGCAAATACTTGCAATAACATTTACAAATAAAGCAGCAAAAGAGATGAAACAAAGAGTAAATGATCTAATAGGGGATGTTGGAAATGATATTTGGCTTGGTACATTTCACTCTGTCTGTGTAAGAATATTAAAAAGAGAAATAAATTTAATAGGATATGGAACTGATTTTAATATATTTGATGAATTAGATAAAGAAAAAGTTATAAAAGAAGTAATGAAAAAACTAAATGTAGATGATAAACAGTATCCAGTATCATATATAAAAAATGAAATAAGTAGAGCAAAAGAAACAAGAAAAGATGCAAAAAAATATGCAGAAGAGGTAAGTGGTGATTTTAGAAAAAAACAAGTAGCAAAAATTTATGAGTTATATGAAAAGACTTTAAAATCAAATAATGCAATAGATTTTGATGATATAATTATGCTAACTGTTGAGATATTCTTAAAAAATCCTGATAGATTAGAGTATTATCAGTCAAAATTTAAATATATTCTTGTGGATGAGTATCAAGATACAAATAAAATACAATTTTTACTTATAAGTCTTCTTTCATCAGGTCATGGAAATATTTGTGTTGTTGGAGATGAGTCACAAAGTATCTATGGATTTAGAGGAGCAGATATTTCTAATATATTAAATTTTGAAGAGGAGTTTCCAAATGCAAAAATTGTAAAGCTTGAAGAAAATTATAGAAGTTCTAAAACAATACTTGAGGCCGCAAATGAAGTTATAAAAAACAATAAAGGAAAAATAGATAAAAAGCTTTGGACTCAAAATGCAGAGGGAGAGAAAATTGACTATGCTACTCTTTCTAATGAGTATGAAGAAGTTGAATATGTAGTTGATAAAATAGATGAGATATGTAGAAAAGAAAAAAAGACATATTCTGATTTTGCGGTACTGTTTAGAACTAATGCACAAGCACGTGTTCTTGAAGAAGTATTTATGAGATCAGGAACTCCATATAAATTAATTGGTGGCTTGAAATTCTATTCTAGAAAGGAAATAAAAGATTTAACAAGTTATTTAAAATTAATACAAAATAAAAATGATAATATTGCATTAAAAAGAATAATAAATGAGCCAAAACGTGGAATAGGAGATACTGCAGTAGATAGATTAGACTTACTTGCAATAGAAAAGGGAGTATCTATATTTGAACTAATACAAAATAGTGATAACTTAGTGGGTATTAGAAGCGCAGGAAATATTATCATGTTTAGAGATATGATAAATGAATTAATTAGAGCAAAAGATGAAATAAAAGTATCTGATTTAATGAAAAAAGTTTTAAAAGACTCTGGATATGAAGACATGTTAAATGCAGATGGATCAAAAGAAAGTGAAATGAGATTTGAAAACTTAAGTGAGTTTATTGGTGTTGCAATGGAATTTGAAAATGAAAATGCAGACAATAGTCTTGCAGATTTCTTAGATAGTATAGCTCTTGTATCAGATGTTGATAAATTAGATGAAAGCGCAGAAGCAGTTACTTTAATGACAATGCATAGTGCCAAAGGTCTTGAATTTAATGATGTTTTCTTAGTTGGTATGGAAGAGGGACTTTTCCCATCTAAAAGATCTATTGAAGAAGATTTATCAGTAGAGGAAGAAAGACGTTTATGCTATGTTGGTATAACTAGAGCAAAGGAACACCTATTTATAACTAATGCATCTAAGAGAACATTATATGGATCTACTTCATATACAATGCCATCAAGGTTTGTAGATGAGATACCAACTAGTCTTTTAAGTGAGAATTCTTTGGTAAATAAAGAAAATAGGAAGAGAAAATCTGAAAAATATTTAGATAGTGAATATTCAAGGGTTGATAGTATGTTATCTGGATTTGGAGAAACATTTAGTATACCAACTAAATCTTCTAAACCTAAGATTGGTCTAAGCGTGGATAGTTTCCTAAAAAATATTGCAGGTGCAAATAATATTCAAAAAAACGTAACAAATACTTCATCAAATGTAAAATATGAAGTTGGTATGGAGGTAAAACATAAGAAATTTGGTATAGGAATAATTGAAAATATTGAGCCAGAAGGAGATGACTTAAAACTTGATATAATGTTTGATGGTTCAGGATTTAAAAGACTTATGGCAAATTATACACCACTTGAAATATTAAATAAATAAAAAGGAAAAACGCAAGAGTTAAAAATCTTGCGCTTTTCTTTTAAACATTAAAATTATGTTTTCTCAGTAATAATTTTATTAAAGTCTGTTAAAATTTCATCAGTAACTTTATATTTTATACACTCATCAGAGTTAAGTATTATTCCATCAGAGGTAGCAATTCCCTCTTTTATAAGTTCTTTTGGTATAGAAGTTCTAGAGGTCAGAGAATTTTCAAAATGTGCACAAATATCTTCTAAAGTTTTTATATCATCTTTTAAGGCTTTAAGATTTAAAAGAGCTTCATTAGCTAAAAATGCAGGAGAGTGAAAGAAAAATTTTGCATGTTTTGTCATATATCTTTTATCGCCAAGAACAAATAGATTTGAAGCACAACTTCCAGCCATTCCCATATTTATAGTTATTACTTTATTTGGAACTGAATTTAATAAATCAATAATTGAAAACATTGCTGCTACATCACCACCAGGAGAATCAATAATTAAAACGATATCACCAGTACTACCAGTACATATACAATTAAGGATTAGATCTAATGCAGCATCAAATGTTTCATCAGTAATTTCATCATTAATTTTTAAAATATGTTTCATAGGTACTTCGTCTTCAGGTTCTGTTTTAACATCATATGTAGTATCTTCCATTTTTTCATTTAATATACGATTTCTTAAAGATTCTAAAATGTTACCTTTAATATTGCTATAATTATTTACTAACCGTGATTTTTTTATATTTATCTTATTTCTAGTATTACCATTGATTGTCAAAAGTCTACTCATAAGTCCCTCCTCTAATATTAGCTATTGGATGTTATCAGTTTCTAGTATATTATACATTCTGATATATCACATGTCAAGAAAATATTTTAAATTTAATTTATTCAAAAAGTGGGAGAAAATGTCTAAAAATAGCGTATTGTCTATTTTAAAACTATATACATATATGTAGTTTACAATAACAAAAAATTAAATTTTTAGAAAAAAAGAGACAGTGTTAAATTTAATTAACACTGCCAGATATAATTATTAATATAATATTTTTGAAATATCTGTAATTATTTCATCTGCAATACCAAGTTTAATACAGTCATTTGCAAAATATGTTATACCTTCATTTGTACTTAGTCCACTTTTTATAATATCTTTTGGTATGTTAGTTTTATCACTAAGGAAGCCTTCTAATTGGTTAGAAGAAAATCTTAAGTTATTAGCTTGCTCTTCAAGTGATATTGTTATTAAAGAGGCATTCTCTTTAAACGTACTAGCAGGTGAGTGAAACATAAACTTTGCATGTTTTGCCATATATCTTCTTTTTCCATGAATAAATATAATTCCAGCACAGCTTCTTACTGCACCAATATTAACAGTAAATACATTATTTGGAATTGATTCAAAAAGATCTATAATAGCAAGTGTGGGCTCTAATTCACCACCATTTGAATTAATAACTACATAGATATCATCTTTAAATTTTCCTTTTTCTAAGATACGATCAACATTATCAAAAATATTAGAGAAAGTATAATTGTTTATTTCATTCATAATTTTTATAATATGTTTCATATGTCTCTCCTTTAATATTAATTTATAGGTTTATTTGTGTCTGATATATTATATCAAATTCTACATATTATGTCAAATTATAAGTTTATTTAC
>CAOYAN010000029.1 GCA_948562205.1 uncultured Clostridia bacterium
AATAGGAGTGTATGAAGTAGAAATAACAGATGATATGAAATATATACAAATGACTGAACCATATGATATTGAATATATGGAATTATCAGTGTATCAATATTATGATATATTTTATGAAGAATTACCAATAGAATTAACAACAAGAAATGGTGTAAACTTTAGTAATGATAAATTTACATTTCCTGTATATATTCAAAAAATCTTAGAAGGTGTAAATGAATATAGTGTGGTTATTAAAAAAAGAGAAAAAATAACTATAAATATAGATGAAAATATAAATAAAATATATTTATATGATAAAACCAATAAAAGTTGTAAATTTTATAGTAGGAATAATGGAAAAATAGTAGTATATTTAGCTAAGAATGCTGAGTATGATATAATATTTAAACAAAAATTTTCAGCAGGTAGTGGAAATAGAAAAAGAATTTATGAAAGAGAGAGTTATTGCGAATTAGAACACAAAAAAGTATTTGATGAGGAGTATGAATATTATTATAAAACAATAAAACAAGGAGAAAATAAAACAGAATATTATTTTGAAACAAATGGAAAGTTTGAAAGTAGTATAATATGGAAAGATAGTAGAAATGCAAAATTGGAATTTAGATTAAGAGGAATAAATGAATTTTATGGTCAAGGCGGTGACTATGATAGATTATATGATAAAGATTTTGAAAACTTTTATGGAAAATATAACAAATATGTAGTATTTATAGAAAAGTTAGATGATGATTTTAGTGTATCAGAAGAGTATAAAAAAGATTCAAAATGGTTAATAGTAAATGAAGAGGAAATAAAAAATTTAAAATTTAAAATACCAGAATATGCTAATAAATATATAAAATTAGATTTAAAAAATAACGAATATATGCCAGAATATGTATATGCAAGCTTTTTTGAACATAATTTTGATAATTTTAGTGAAAATAATAGTGGAGTGTATATAAAAAGTAATAAAAAAATATACAATATATATATAAAAGATAAAAATATATTATACTGTTTAATACCTATAGAAAAACCAAATCACAAATTATCAATAGATTTAGAATATAAGAATGATAAAGTACCAAAAGATAAAATATTTAAATTTAGTACAAGATCTATTTATTTATATAATTATTATAGTAGCTGTATGGGAATTTGTGAACAGCCATATGTGGTAAGTACACTTGTAGAAAAACAAATAAAATATGATAATAATAAAAAGACTAGAATAATATTAAATAAGTCAGTAGAAAATGAAGAAGAAAATAAAAGATATTATGTAGGATTATTTGAAAATGAAAATGATAATAAAACAGATAAAATATATGATATAGATATAGTAAATGGAGTAGGAAGTAAAAAAATAGAAATTAATGGATATGAAAAAGAAAAGAAATATTATATATATGAAGTAGATGAAAATGGAAATAAAATAGAAAATGAGAACTTAGTATATAATAAAAATAAAGTGTTAGAGAATGTAAATAAAAAAGAAGAATATAATATATTATCAGATGAAAATGTAATATCATCAGTATATTCAACATCAGCAAATGAAGGATATGTAGATATGGTAAAGGTATCTGAAGATAAATATTCTGATTTTACTACAATATTAAGAAAAATAACTGATGATATAGGAAAAGGAAGTGGAGAACAATATTATAAAAATAACAGTTTAGTAGTAACAGAGGTATATGAGGACACAGTAACAATAAGTGAAAATAATGAAAAACCATATTTAGTAAGATATGAAACTAAAAAAGATGGAAAATTAGAAGGAAGTTTAGAAGAAGTAGTAATAGAGGGAAATAAACCAGTAAATGTACCGGATATAATAGCAAATGAAGGATATGAATTTGATAAGTGGATAGTAGTAAAGAATGGAGAAGAAATAGAAGTAAACCCAAGTGAATATGTAATATTAGAAGACACAACATTTATAGCAAAATACAAAGAAATAAAAGTTGAAGAAAATAGTGATACATCAGATATAAATATATGGTTATATGTAGGAATTGCTATAATATCAGTTATTGTAATAGTAATAATTACTATAATTTTTGTAATCAATAAAAATAAAAAGATTACAAGATAAAGAATGAATTATGTAAAGTGATTGACTTTTTATCAAATAAATGATATAATAGAATTGTATTTTAAGAGTATACCTAAAAGTTTTCTTTGAGCGGTATAGGGTAACAAAAGTTACTTACACAGAAGTAAGCTAGTCTTACAGAGGAGTCTTATTGATTTTTCTGTAAGGCTTTTTTTTGAAAGGAGAATTTATTATGGATGAATTAGAATTAGTATTTCCAACAAAGGAATATAAAGAAAAGATTTTAGATTTTAAAAAAGAATTTAATGGAGAAACAATTCATGGATGTGGTGGATTAGATAGAATTGAAGATATAGATGAATGGTTGCTTAAGATTAAAGATGATTTAACTAAAGATACACCAACAAGAGTTCGTGCAACACTTTTTATTGCTGTTAGAAAGAGTGATCAAAAAATAGTTGGTATTATACAAATAAGACATAGATTAAATGAACATCTCTTACTGTATGGTGGACATATTGGAGATTCTGTAAGACCTAGTGAGAGAAAAAAGGGATATGCAACTGAAATGATTAGACTAGCTCTTAATGAGTGTAAAAATTTAGGCATATTTAAAGTACTTATGGTGTGTTATGTTGATAATATAGGTTCAGAGAAAAGCATAATTAATAATGGGGGAGTTTTAGAAAATATAGTAGAAGATGAAGATGGTAATAAGATAAAAAGATTTTGGATTGATTTAAAATAACATTACGAGGAGGAATAAAAATGAAATATTTTAAAAAATTAGTAGGTGACAATATATATTTATTACCAAGAAATGTTGAAGATTATGAAAAATTTACAGAGTGGATGAATGATTTTGAAACAACAGACTACATTGGATCAAGTGGTCAAGTTATGTCACTTTTAGGAGAGAAAAAATATCTTGAAGAACATATAGGAGATGTAGCATCTTTTGCTATAGTCTCTTTAGAAAATGATAAACTTTTAGGATCAATTGCAATAGAAGATATAAATAATACTAGAAGATGTGGAACACTTGGTATATTTATAGGAGATAGAGAGGCAAGAAATAAAGGATATGGAAGTGAAGCAATTAAATTATTACTTGATTATAGTTTTAATTATTTAAATCTTCATAGTATTAAATTGAATGTTTTTGATTTTAATAAAAGAGCTATTGCATGTTACAAAAAATGTGGCTTTAGAGAATGTGGTAGACTTAGAGAAAATTATTTCTTAAATGGAAAGTATTATGATAATATTATTATGGATGTATTATCAAATGAATTTACAAAAAGTTATATAAGAAATAAAAATATTGTTTAGTATATAATAAATGATGGTACAGTTTTTGTACTGTCATTTATTTTCTTTTTTTAAAATAAATATGTAATATATACACTAAATTTCAATTATTAATAGATTTAATTAGATTTATGTGTTAAAATATGAAATGTAAATATTATTTAGAAAAGGGGTATATTTATGAAAAAAAGAATTGTAATTTTTATCATTATAATTATTATATCATTTGTCTTAGGCGTTCTTTTTACAAAACATGTAATACCAAGATATTTTGATTTAGAAAATAAAGCAGTGGAGAATGTGTTAAAAAATGATATAAAAGAGGGAGAGTTAAGTACTAATAGTAAAAATGAAAATATAGAAAAAGATTTTAAAACTTCTTTTAAAACTGTACTCGATTCATATGAAAAAGGAAAAGATACTATGTATGCATTAGCAGATATAGATAAAGACTTAATACCAGAATTAATTGTACGTACTGGTGAATCTGAAGTAGAGTATATGTTTGATTTGTATAAATATAAAGCTAGTGATGAAAAAGCAGAACTTATAGGAAATATAGGGGCTGGACATTCAGTACTCTATGAGATGAATAATGAAAAATATTTACTTTCTGTATATGCCCATATGGGATATGAGACAGTAGCTAAAGTATTTATTGAAGATGAAAAAATAAAATATGAACAAATATCACAAAGAGAAAATTTAACAAATGAAGAATATACAAAAGGAGATAAAATAGTAGAATTATATGATTTAAATGATACTAGTGTAATTGATAAATATAAATAAACATACAAGGAGAAATTAAATGAAAATATATTTGATAAGACATAGTGAATCAGTAGATGATATCCTAAACTGTTATGGTGGTGTGGCAGACTTTGAACTTACAGAAGATGGTAAAAATAAGGTTAAAGAATACAGTAAAAAATTTAAAAATTATGGTGTAGAAAAGATTTATACAAGTCCATATAAAAGAGCATTAAATAGTGCAAAAATATTAAATACAGATATAAATGTAGAGTTAGAAATCGTAGATGGAATAAGAGAATTTAATCAATATGGTGTTATGTCTGGAGTTAATAAAGACTTAGCAAAAGATATATTTTCCAATTTACTAAATATGGAAGAGTATAAAGATTTTGGTTATTACAATAAAAAGACTTTTTATGGTGGAGAGGAAATTATTGATTTTGATACAAGAGTAAAAGATGCTATAAATGAAATAATAAATAATAGTAAAGAATATAATACTATTGCAATTATTACACATGGTGGTGTATATAGAAGTATATTTAAAAATATATTAAATATTAATAAAAAAATAGTAGGTATAGAAGATTTGGCTACAACTACAATAAATTATATAGATGGTAAGTTTATTATAGAAAATGTAGATGGTGTAGTATATGGAGAAAATATATAAATATAAAATAAGATGTACTATGTAATATATATGAAAATAACTAGGAATATCTTAACCTATAGTTATTTTCTTGTATTAAAGGAGAGAAAGAATAATGACAAAAAATACTTATGAATTAAAAAATGATACATTAAATAAGAAAAGTGAAAAATCTAAAAATAGATGTATGTTTTATGCCTCTACTGCATGTTATTTAGAGTGTGATAATAAGATACTATTTATAAAATTTAATAAAAAATGGGGGATGAGATATGCGCCACCTGGTGGTAAATTAGAAGAGGGAGAAACTCCAAGTAAATGTGTTATTCGTGAGCTTATGGAAGAAACAGGACTAAAACTTAAAAATCCTAAACTTAAAGGTATATCTCACTGGAAAGATAGTACTGAGGGAATTATATTTATTTTTACTGCAACAGAGTATGAGGGTACTATAAAAGAATCTGATGAGGGAAGATTAGAATGGATAGATAAATCTAAAATAGATGATATTTATCAATTTGACATGAATAGTAAATTTACAAAATATCTTTTCGAAGATGAATTATTTGAGGGAAATTTTATTCTTAATGATGATACTACAATAAGAGAATATGAAATTAAAAAAATATAACTAAGATATATCACACTTGTGAAAGTTTGGTGAAAATGCTTGAATTATCATATAAAATGGTAATATAATTAATACATATTAAAGAAGGGAGAAAATATGTTAAAGTTACAAAATATTAGCAAAAGCTATAAAACTGCAGATTATAGTCAAATGGCACTAGATAATGTAAGCCTTGATTTTAGAAAAAATGAGTTTGTAGCGATTCTAGGACCTAGTGGAAGTGGTAAATCTACACTTTTAAATATAATAGGTGGACTAGATAAATATGATACAGGAGATTTAATAATAAATAATAAATCAACAAAACAGTTTAAAGATAAAGACTGGGATGCATATAGAAATAACTGTATAGGTTTTATATTTCAAAACTACAATTTGATAACACATATAAGTATTTTAGAAAATGTCGAGATGGCTATGACACTTAGTGGGGTATCTAGCAAAGAAAGGAAAAAAAGAGCAAGAGAAGCCTTAGAGAAAGTTGGTCTAAAAGATCATATAAATAAAAAGCCAAATCAACTATCTGGTGGTCAAATGCAACGTGTAGCTATTGCAAGAGCGTTAGTAAATAATCCAGATATAATTATGGCAGATGAGCCAACTGGTGCACTTGATACAAAGACTAGTGTACAAATAATGGAACTTATAAAAGAAATAGCAAAAGATAAACTAGTTATAATGGTTACACACAATCCAGACCTCGCAAATGAGTATGCATCAAGAATTATAGAACTTAGAGATGGAAAATTAATTTCTGATTCTAATAAAGTAGAAGAAAATACAAAAAGTGATGAACATTATAAAATTGCTAAGACTGCTATGGGATTTTTCTCAGCACTAAAACTTTCTTTTAATAATATAAAGACTAAAAAAGGAAGAACACTACTTACTGCATTTGCTTCAAGTATTGGTATTATAGGAATTGCAGTAATACTTAGTTTATCATCAGGATTTCAAATACAAATTGATAAATATATAAAAGATACTATGGATCAGTTCCCTATAATTATTAATCAAACTGCAATGAGCGTTGATGAAGAGATGCTTATGGAAAAACATGATGAAGTAGAGGGCGTTATAAAAGGTACAAATGAATATCCTGATACTAAAGAAGTAGAACTATATGATGCAGGACTATCTCAAATGGCTCATACTAATAAATTTACTGATGAGTATATAGATTATCTTGAAAATGTTGATAAAGATATATGTAGTAGTATAGGATATATTAGTATAGCAAATCTAAATTTAATAAGAAAATTAGATGATGGAAAAGTTGTTCCAGTAACTGTATCTGCTGGCGTAAATAGTCAAGCTAGTGCGGATACTAGAGGACTTACTTCAATGAATTGTACTACTTATCCTACAATGCTTGATAAAGAAAAAAATTATTTAAAAGAATATTACGATTTATTAGAGGGGGAATATCCAAAGGATGCAACAGATTTAGTACTTGTAGTGGATTATAAAAATAGAGTAGATATAGAAACAATGAAAGCATTAGGCTTTAAGACAGAAGATATAGAGAAAATAAACTTTTCTGATATAATTGGTACAGAAATTAAACTTGTATCTAATGATGATTATTATACAAAAACACCTTTTGGTATTTATACTCCATCTCTTGATTATGAGGCTATGTATGATAAAGAAGATAATATAGATTTAAAAATAGTAGGTGTTGTAAGATCAAAAGAAGATGTTAAAATATCACTTCTTGCTGCAGGTATTGCATATAGTAGTGACTTAACAAAACTTGTTCAAGAAAGAGCAAAAGAAACAGATATTGTAAAAGATCAAATAGATGCAGACTATAATATATTATCAAAACAAGAATTTAAAGAAGGACAAAAGGATCAAATTATATCATATTTAGCGGGTAATGATATTCCAGCAGCTGTTATAATGTATCCTACATCTTTTGAAAATAAAGAAAAAATTGTAGAGTATTTAGATAAATATAATGATGGAAAAGAAAAAGACGATAAAGTAATTTATACTGATTTATCAGAGACCATTACTAGTATGACTTCTGGTATTATGGATGCTATTACAATAGTACTTGTTGCATTTTCTGCAATATCACTTGTTGTATCATCTATAATGATTGGAATAATTACATATATTTCTGTACTTGAAAGAACAAAAGAAATAGGAATTTTAAGAGCTATTGGTGCTAGAAAAAAAGATATTACACGTGTATTTAATGCTGAAACTTTTCTTGTTGGTATTTGTTCAGGTGTAATTGGAATAGGGATAGCATATTTACTAACATTCCCAATAAATAAAATATTGTATAATATAACTGATCTTGAAAATATTGCAAAATTAAATCCTATTCATGCAGTAATTTTACTTGTAATAAGTATTACGTTAACATTAATTGGTGGATTTATTCCTGCAAAAATTGCTGCTAAAAAAGATCCAGTTGAAGCACTTAGAACTGAATAAAGAGGAGGGAGACCTTCTCTTTTTTGTGATGTAAAAAGAAAATAAAAATACTACTTGAAAAAAGTTTAAATAAAATATACAATATAAATGTAATTAAAAGTTACAGAAAGAAAGATGAAATTATGGAAACTAAAGTTAGTACAAGTATGATTGAACTACACACATAAGTAATATTTAAAAAAACAAGAAAAAATGAAATAACAAGGGGCGATTATGCCTTAAAATATATACACTGATACTAAACACTAGTACCAGTGCTTTTTGCATGAAAAAACAAGTACAATAAGTCATTCAGTATTTTTTAAAAATGGTATATTATATAAAAATAGGAGAAAAATAAAAATAGTAGGAACAAAGGTATGGGAAGATAATGAAGACTTTGCAAAAAAGAGACCAGAGAGCGTAATACTACAATTAAAGGTAGGAGAAAATATTATATCAGAAGCATAAGTAGATGAAAATGACAATTGGAGTTATGAGTTTAAAGTGCCAAAATATGATGAGTTAGGTAATGAAATAGAATACTATATAGATGAAAGAGATAGTGGAAATAAATTCTATAAAAAAGTAATTACAGATAAAAATACAGTAACAAATGAGTTTGTAGTACCAGAAGAAAAAGTATTAGTTAAAGCAGTAAAAAAATGGGAAGATAATAATAACGAGTATGGTAAACGACCAGAAAGTGTAGTATTACAAGTATACAATAAAGGTAAACTAGTTGCAGAAGAAAGAGTAAGTGTTGACAATAATTGGTCATATGAATTTAAATTACCAAAGTATGATGAATATGGAGATGAGATTAAGTATTATGTAGATGAAAAAGGTACATCCAAATATTATGAAAAAGTAGTTGAAGGAAATGTAGTAATAAATAAATGTATATATGAACCAGTTGTAGATACAAGTGATATAAATGTAATAGTTTATGTAGTAATTTTATTTGTAGCAATTATTGGAGTAGTTGTTGGAATAAATATTATTAGAAAAAATAATTTTAATAAAATTTAAATAATAAATAGCAAAAAGGTGGCAAGCGCCACCTTTTTTGCATACTATTTGAGCCAAGAAAACATATCAAGTTTTAAGCCTAAAGGATCATTTAGGTTACCAAAACCCAAGATTGTTTGAGGACCACTGTGAAAATCAGTACCACCACTAATAATTTTATTATTTGCTTTTGCAAACTTTGCTATAAGTTCTCGTTGTGTTTTTGTATGCGAACCATGATAAGCTTCAAAACCTGCAATGTTTGAAGTATTTAAAATTGTATTCATCATTCTTTCTACATCATCATAATTTTCATAAATGTAAATACAAGGATGAGCAAGAATAGGAATTCCTCCACAATCAAGTATAGCTTCTATTGTATCATTATATGTTGGAATACCACCTGTTGAATCAATGTAGAATTCTGAAGTTGGATTTGCACAAAACTTTTTAAAAAACAGTTTTGGAGAAGTCCAAACAATAGGATGTGTATTCATAAAAAATTCTTTATTTTCTTCATGTCTAATAAGCTCTCTACATAATACTTCAGTTGCAAATTTTCCTGCAGGTACAGTAAGATCTTTTGAAAATACTAAATCATGTTTTATACACATATTCATTAACATTTTTAAATGTTTTTCCTGTGATTCATTTTTATTGAAAGGATATGCATCAATAAAGTATTGAAGTTTTTCAGGATTTACATTATATGCTAAAATTTCAATTGGTATATTTGCATTATATTTTTCGTCAAAAAATTTACAAGCAATTTCGCTACCAATTGATATATTAATATCTGTTGGAATCATATGAGATATTGTTGCAAGATATTTATAAGCAGGCAGTATTGTATTATGGTCAGTAATAACAATCTTTTTTAAACCAATCATTTTACCCATGTTTATAATATCTAAAATATCAAACAAACCATCTGAAAAAGTAGTGTGAATATGTGTATCAATTTCTGGAGTTAGTCCAAGTTTGAAATACTTGTTATTTAGGCTTTCAATAAAAGAGTAATAAAGCAGTTGTTTTTTCTTGTTCATAAACTATGTCCTCCAATTTAAATAATTATTTATATTTTTTGAAAAATCGTATATATTATACCATGATTTTGTATTGAAATCAACATAATATATTTTTCCTATATGTCCTTTATTAAAGGTGTAATATTTATAAAATGTGGTTAAATTGTTTTATTTAAAATTTATAAAAAATATTTATATATCTATTTGATATATTTTTTTTGATATGATATAATTTTTATGAATTTAAAATTATAGTTTTGGAGGAAAATTATGCCTAAAAAAATAAAGAAAAAAGAAGAAAATAAACATGAAAAAATAACAGAAGAACAAAAAATAAAAAAAGCTAGAAATACTATAGTTTGTATATTAATTATTGGTATTTTAATTATGCTATCTGTTGGCATGTTTATATTTTTTAGGGATAGAGGGTATAAACACTCAGAAAATAAAGTATTAAAATTTTCATATTCAGAAGGAATACCAAGTGAGGGATTTGACGTATATGAATTAGAAGTAAAGAATAATGAAATATTTACTCTTCATAATTTAGGTATAGAGAGTAAAAATATTACTAAAAATTGGACAGAGACAAAATATTTAAATTTTAATGAAGAATTATGGGAGTCTGGTGTACTAGAATTTGAAACTAAGAATAATTTAGAAGAAAATAATGATGTTTGGACGTATAGTATTGAGATATATTTTGAAAATGGAGAAACATATGTATCTCATGGCTCTAGTGAACATCCAGAAAATACAGAAAAATTTAGAGATCTTATTAAAAAATATTTTGATGGTGATATAAAATTATAACAAAAGAGAAAATAGAGGTTTAAAGTATGGGAAAAAAGGTTGTTTTAAATAAGTATATAATAAAAGAGGGGACACTTCTTGAGATGGGAAATAAGGCATATAATTTATATTTATTGCAGAAAAAAAATATAAAAGTGCCAGCTTTCTTTTGTTTTAATTCAAGGGCTTTTGAAGAAGCACTTGATTTTAGAAAAAAAGAATATTTAGAGAAAATATCTAAAATAGATTATGCTGACGAGGAAAGCATAAAAACTGTAAGTAGAGAAATTATAAGCAAAATAAAGCAAATAAGATGTTTTGAATATGAAGATAAAATAAATGTATATTTAAGAGAAAAGTATACTGAAAATGACTTATTTAAAGTACGTACATCGAGTACATATGAAGATATTAATGCAAAAGGCGATAAAAAGCTTTTCGAACAATTTTTAAATGTAAAAAGAGATGATGTATTTGAATATATAAGAAAATGCTGGAATTCTATGTATTCTGTGGAAACATTAAAATATTTACATGAAAATGAAATAGATATAAGAAATGTAAGAATGGGTGTACTAGTTCAAAGAATGGAAAATGAAGGCATGTCTGGAATAGCATTTACTTCAAATCCTAAGGGACTTTTAAATGAGTTGATAGTTGTAGTTGGAAATGGTACAAGTGAAGAAATAGCGGAAAGAAAAGTAGATAGTACATCATATCATTATAGTAAAGATGATAAAGTAATATTTTATGAACAAAGAAATAACTCAATTCTTCTGTCTAAAGAAGATTTAAAATTAATAATAGATGAAGTTTTAAAAATAGAAGAGTCTTTTGGAAAATATACTGAGATAGAATGGCTATTTTCAGATAAAAACTTATATATATTACAAGCTAAAAAAATACAAAGCATAGATGAAAAAGCAAATATAAAAGTACTAGATAATAAAGATATAGTAGATAAATTTCCAGGGGTAATACTTCCTCTTACAGAATCTTTTGTAAGAAGGGCATATGCCGAGGCATTGAAGAATATTACTAAAAGAACCTTACCTAGTATAGATCTTCTAAAGCCCTATGAAGAAGAATTTAATAAAATGATATATTGTGTAAATGGTAGAATGTACTGTGATGTTAAAAATTGGAATTTATTTTTACATTTTATCCCACAAAGTGATAAAGTATTACTTCCATGGCAAGCTAAGATGAATCTTTTAGATGAGAAAAAGAAAAATAAGCCAAAAAAAGAATATGACAGAAAATTAAAAGGTGGAATAACTAGTAAAATAGCTAAAAACTCTAAAAAATTATTTAAAAATAATAAAGTGGCTATGGAAAAGTTCCTAAATGATTTCAATTTATTATATGAATCCTTTACTAGAAGATTTAGGAGTGATTTATCAAATAAAGATTTAATAAGTTTATATAGAGAATATGTAACAGAAGTTCTAAAAGATTTTGATATAACATTTATAAATGAAATATATACATATACTTATCTTGAAAGATTAAAAGAAAAATTAAGAAAGGTAAAAGTAGAAGACAAAGAAAAATTTGTAACTGAGTATATAACAGACATATATAATAATGAAACAGAAAAGTTCTTAAGAGATTTATTTGATATAGCAGTTATGGTAGATGAAGAAATTAAAGAAAAGCTACTTATGTTAGATACTAATAAAAAAGCAAGAGAATTTATATATGAAGAAGGGGAGTTCCAAAGCAAGCTTAGAGGATATTTAAGAGAATATGGTGATATTGTATTAGATAACTTAAAGCTAGAAAGTAATACTTTTAAAAGTACTCCAAAACTTTTAATAGATAAAATACTTGATTATATTAAAAATAAAGATAAAATTAGAAATATTCAAAACAGCTTGATGAACTATGAAAATCAAGATTTGCCAATGATAATAAAGAAAAAGGCAGGTATGTTTGTTAGAAGTGATATAAAAGATTTAGAAAAAATATGTAGAGAAGTAGTAGGATATAAGGAGAGAGCATCAAATGTAAGATCTAAAGTATATGATATGGTAAGACTTATATTTAATACTATATCTAAGAATTTATACAATGAGGGTATTATTCAAAGTACAAATGATATATATTATTTAAAGATAGATGAAATAGCAGATAGAATTGATGGAAAAAATATAGATCTTAAAAACATAGCTTTAAATAGAAGACAAGAATATATATGTTATTTTAAACTTCCATCATATAGTAAAATTGTATTTTCATCAGATGTTTATAGTAAATATCATGTAAATATTAATTATTTTGAATATGATGATAAACATAAAAAATTTGAGGGTGAGGCTCTATCTCCTGGAATTGCTGAAAGAGAAGTACTTGTTGTATATACAAAAGATGATCTAAAAGATGTTAAAGATAAAATAATTGTTGCAGAAACAACAGACTTTGGATGGTTTTTAGATATTGCTTTATCTTCTGGTATTATAACTGAACATGGATCAATGTTTTCAGGTACATCAGTACTAGCAAGAGATTTAAAAATACCATATGTATCAGGTATTAAAAATGCAACTGCAGTATTTAGAACTGGAGAGAAAATAAAACTTGATGGTAATACAGGAAAAATAACAGTATTAAATGGAGAAGAAAATAAAAAAGAATAAAATTATTAAAAGATCTGGAGACAATATGTTATTGTATTGTCTCCATAAAATATAAATAAAGGAGAAGATTATTATGAAATGTCTATTTATTGAATATCCTAAATGTTCTACTTGTAAGAATGCTAAAAAGTACTTACAAGATTTAGGAGTAGAATGTGAAAGCAGAGATATTGTAAATAATACACCAAGTGTTTATGAACTAAAGGAAATAATAGATAAAAGTGGTGAACCTATAAAGAAGTTTTTTAATACGAGTGGCATGTTATATAAAAGTATGGGACTAAAAGATAAACTAGATAATATGACCTATGATGAGAAAATAGAACTTCTTGCAAGCTCTGGTATGCTTATTAAAAGACCTCTTATTATATTTGATAAAGATATAGTAATTGGATTTAAAAAAGATAAAATAAATAGTATTGTAAAATAGAGGAGAAAAGGATATGTCATCAAAATCTAGTATTATAAATTATATCACGCTTATTCTTGCAATTGTTACAATAGGTTCTGTATTTTATACTATATACTTTAAATTGAACAAAATATATGTAGTTTTATTTTTAGTATTAACAATTATATTTAGTCTTCTAAGTAGAAAAGTAAATGAGAGGGAAACTAATTTAAGTAAGAAAGATAGAGAAGAAATAGAGAGAAGTTTAAAAGAAATAAGAAAAATAGAAAAAAATGATAAATAGGAGGAAAATATGAAACTTACAAGTATTGAAGCACTAGAAATGTTAGAAGAATGCGAAAAAGAGGCAACTGATATTGGATGGATCAAACACTCAATATGTGTTGGGAATAGTGCAGGAAAAATTGCAGAAAAGTTAAATTTAGATGTAGATAAAGCTAAAACATTGGGATATATTCATGATATTGGTAAAGGTGTTGGACCTTTCTTTGAACATGTGATGAATGGATTTAACTATATTAAAAGTCTTGGCTTTGATGAGGAATATGCAAATATTTGTCTTACTCATTCCTATCTTAATAATGATGTAAATTGTACTGCTGGAGGTATTCCAAGAGATATTCCTTTTAGAACAGAGTTTATAAAAAATCATGAATATACAATCTATGAAAAAATTATAAATTTATGTGATCTTATGTGTAAAAATGTAAATATGACATTAGAAAAAAGACTTGTAGAAATCATGATTAGGAGAGGTGTACACGAAAACACAGTATATCATATTAAAGAGGCACAAAAACTAAAAAAAGAAATTGATGATATGCTAGGTTTTAATGTATATGAATTATTTCCCGATGTTTTGTACAATTGATAGTAAAAACATAAAATATATTGAATATACGTTTACTTTGTGATATAATCTAGACACCTCGAAAGGAGGTGACACTTGTGGATAAATTTATCAATTTGATAGAGGCAATAGCCAAATTAATTAATTCTGTAACAAGATTAATTAAAAGCATATAACCTTTTCAAAAGTAGTTCGTGCTGCAACATGAACTACTTTTATTATATGTAAAATAATAATTATATATACAAAAAGAAGATAGCTGCAACTATCTTCAGACACTTTGTGAATAATTTATCAATTTTAAAGCTACTTGCTTTAGTAATTATATTATACAACTATTTAAACTAAAAGTCAATTATTTTGACTTTTTATCTAAAAAATGGTACAATATTAATATATATGAGCAAAAATGTGAGGAGGGAGAAAAATGGCTAAAAAAGTAGTAGCAATTGTAGGTAGGCCAAACGTTGGTAAATCTACATTATTTAATGTATTTGCTGATGAAAAAATATCAATAGTAAAAGATACTCCAGGTGTTACAAGAGATAGAATATATGCTGATTGTAAATGGAGAGGCACCACATTTCAAATAATAGATACAGGTGGTATAGAGCCAGAATCAGAAGATATAATATTAAAACAGATGAGGCGTCAAGCAGAGCTTGCTATGGATATTGCAGATGTTATAGTATTTATAACTGATGTAAATGCTGGAGTTACTCAGTCAGATATAGAAGTAGCACATATGTTAAGAAAAACTAAAAAACCTGTTATCCTTGTTTGTAATAAATGTGATAGAGTAGGTGCTCCACCAGATGATATATATGAATTTTATAATTTAGGTATTGGTGAACCAGTTCCAATATCTGCAGGTAAAAAGCTTGGAATTGGTGATTTACTTGATGAAATATATTATAAATTTGACAGTGTTGAATCAGAAATTGAGGATGAGGAAACTATAAAAGTAGCAATTATAGGTAAACCAAATGCTGGTAAATCATCTATTGTAAATAAAATTCTTGGAGAAGATAGAGTTATAGTATCAGATATTGCAGGAACAACAAGAGATGCTATAGATACACACTTTAAAAATGAGTTTGGAAAATATATATTTATAGATACTGCAGGTATTAGAAGAAAAAATAAGGTATATGAAAAACTTGAAAAATATGCAGTTCTTAAAGCTAAAACTGCAATTGATAGAGCAAACGTATGCTTAATTGTTATAGATGCTACAATAGGCGTTACAGAACAAGATGAAAAAATTGCAGGACTTGCACATGAGGCAGGTAAAGGCGTTATTATAGTTATAAATAAATGGGATTTAGTAGAAAAAGAAACAAATACTTTAGAAAAGTATAAAAAACAAGTATATGAAAAACTAGCATATTTAACATATGCACCTATACTTTTTATATCAGCTTTAACAGGACAAAGATTAAATAAAATATATGAATTAATAAATGAGGTAGACAAACAAAATAGCCTAAGGGTACCTACAGGTCTTTTAAATGATACATTATCTGAGGCTGTTGCAATTACACAACCACCTTCAGATAAAGGTAGAAGGCTTAAAATATATTATATGACACAAGTAAGTACTAGACCACCCACTTTTGTTATATTTGTAAATTCTAAGGAACTTATGCATTTTTCATATGTTAGATATATAGAAAATCATTTAAGAAAACAGTTTGGATTTAAAGGTACTCCTATTCATATGATAATACGTGAAAAGGGAGAAAAAGAAGTATAAAATTGGGGGATTATTAATGAATTTTTATATAATACTTATTTTCTTAATTACATATTTAATATGTAGTATAAATCCTGCAATACAAATATGTAAGAGAAAAACTGGTGAGGATATAAGACGTCTTGGTAGTGGAAATGCTGGTACTGCTAATGCTATGAGAGTACTTGGTAGAGCTCTTGGAAGTGTTGTTGTAGTACTTGATATTTTAAAAGTATATTTAAGTTATTTTATAATTTTATGGATTACTGAAAAAATGGGATATACTACTGATATGACAACATTTAATACAGTATTTATTCTTGCATCTATAATAGGACACTGTTTTCCAGTGTATTATAAATTTAAAGGGGGAAAAGGTGTAGTAGTTGGAATGACACTAATTACTATACTTGAACCAAAAGTTGTATTAATATGTGTTATATCTGCACTAATTGTAATGGCAGTAACTAGAACTGTTGCAAAAGGTACTATTGCAGGTACTATACTTTATTTTATAATATCTCTTGTTATGGGGTGTGATTATATAGTAGCTGCTTTAATAGGCACTTGTATAGTTTTATTTAAGCATAGAGAAAGTATTAATAGGATTCTTGCAAAGCAAGAACATAAATTTTAAGGAAAAGAGGAATTTTAAATGAGTAAAATATTAATTTTTGGACATAAAAATCCAGATACAGATAGTATAATGTCTGCACTATTAATGGAAAAATTTGATAAAAATTTAGGTTTTGATGTAGAGGCTGTAAGACTTGGAAGTATAAATAAGGAAACCAAATATGTTTTAAATTACTTAGGAATTAAAGAGCCAAGATTAATTGAGAAAGTAGAAGATGGAGCAGAGGTTTGTTTAGTAGATCATAATGAGTTTGCTCAAAGTGTAGAAAATATAGAAAATGCAAAAATTACTGCAGTTGTAGATCATCACAGAATTTGTGGATTTAAAACATCTGAGCCATTATATTATAGAGCTGAACCTCTAGGATGTACTGCAACTATAATGTATAAAAAATTTATTGAAGAAGATATGGAAATAGATAAAACAACAGCAATAATGATGCTTAGTGCAATTATTTCTGATACATTATTATTTAAATCTCCAACTTGTACTGAAGAAGACAAAAAAATAGCTAAAAAATTAGAAGAGATTGCAGGTATTAACGTGAGTGAATATGGCCTTGAAATGTTAAAGGCTGGAACTGATTTAAGTGATCTTACTGCAGAAGAACTTATAAAACTTGATGCAAAAGAAATTATGTTAAATGATGTGAAGTCACAAATTGCACAAGTAAATACAGCTAGTATTTCTGTAATGATGGAAAGAAAAGATGAATTAGAAAAAGCAATGAAAAATACAATAGATGAGAGAGAACTTGATGTTTTTGTACTTCTTATTACTGATATAATTGAAAGTAATTCTCAAGTAATTGTATTAGGTAAGAAAAGCGATATTGTAGAAAAAGCATATGGTGTAATTTTACAAGATAATACTGCATTTTTACCTGGTATTGTTTCAAGAAAGAAACAAGTTGTACCTATTCTTACACAAAATGCATAAAATGTCAAAAAATAAGTTTACAATGAATAAAACTTGATATATAATAGTAATATGAGTTAGGAGGAATATTATGGGAGTTGCTTCACTTGTATTAGGAATTTTAGGCTTGGTACTTAGTTGTATACCTTGTTTTAGTCAACTACTTGCATTTTTAGGATTTATTTTTGGTATTGTAGGTGTAGCTAAAAAGACTAAAGAAGGAGAGTCAAAAGGCTGTGCAATAGCAGGTTTAGTGTTATCTTCTGTGACACTTGTAATTAGTATAATAATTTCATTATGCTTTGTATTACCAGCAATAGCAGCAGGTACATTTGATTCTTTATTATATTATTAATAAATAAAGGAAGAGTATATATACAAAATAGTATATATGCTTTTTTTCTATTTTTCTATTATTTTTGACTAAATATAAGGTATTTTGACTAGTTTTGTCTAATGTGTAGAAATATGTAAAAAAAGCTTTACAAATAGGTATTTAGATGTATA
>CAOYAN010000030.1 GCA_948562205.1 uncultured Clostridia bacterium
CCTCCACTACGGACTTTCACCGATTAACTAAACGACATGCCCGTCGCACCATAGAAAAGCACTAACATATATACTATGCTAGTGCTAATACTTTACTGTTTTGTTGCCTTACTCATTGCATCAGTTGATACTTTAAATATTTTTTTAGGGGCTTTATTATTTTCAATAGTTAACTCTTCATGTCTATTACATATAGCCTCTTTTACTATAACTTCTTTTATAACATTTCCAAATTCATCTCTATACCGTCTAATATGAGATGCTCTCTTCCATGTAGCTACACTATAAAGTGGTCTACTGCGCTTTTTGGTTATTTTTACTATTTCTTTATTAATTTTTACAACCTTTCTTGGAACAATTATAGTAGATGTGGTTTTTCTTCTCCGTTTATAATTATTTCTTTTATTTTTGCTATTAATGCATGTGTCTTTACATTTTCTTTCTACTACTTCATATTCAATTTTATAATTAGAATAATAGTATAAAACTTGAGCAAGAACTGCCAAAAAATTTGCTGCAAACTTTCTAGGATCTTTATACTCTTTAGCAAAGCCCTCAAGGATGAGCAAAGTAAATCCACAACCAATATCTGCTTTACAGTTTGCAACAAATATTGACTTTCCATTTTCATCTTTTAGTAATACTCGAAGCATTTTTTTATCGTCACTTAATTTACAAATTAAAAGTGTATTTTCAATATTTAAAACAAATTCAGAAAATGGATATATGATTTTTCCTTTAAGGTAGTCTTCCCCTACTTCCTTATCAATCATCCTTACAGCTTCACAACTTACTTTAAACTCTGCAAATGAAGTAATATCTAGTTTTTCAAGTTCTGATGTAAATGGAAAATATATAAGTTTACTTAAAGACTTTTCTGTAATTGTATAAGCATTTTTATTTTTAAGATTTGTAAATTTTAAAGAGAAATTATTAAAATCAAACTTTTCAACAATATATGGATATTTGGTTTTAAAGTATACAAAATATGCAAGTATTGTAATTTCACTTTCTACTGCTTTTAATAAAGATTTACTAATTGATATAATTTTTTTATCTTTACAATCAAGATCAGAAAACTTTAACTGATACAGACTTAAATCCCTACAAAACATATTTCCATATTTAATATTTATATTATTATTTTTATCACTTTCAAAACTAATAAAAGATCTTACTATTTTATCTTTATATGTAGCAAGTGTTATATTAAGACCTTTTAAAACATTTAATAATTCTTTGTCACTATCTTCATACCGAATTTCAACACATTCATCATTTAAAAAGTAATTTTTTAATACATCATGTACATTTTCTTCTAAGCAAAAAACCTCATTTCTTTTGACAGTTTTCATGTCTTCCTTCCTCCTAATCATGAATAAGTTCATAAATTTACATAAAAATTATATCATTTATCTAATATTATGTCAAATAATAAAATAATAAAAAGAAAAATCAACTATTTTTTTATAATTGATTTTTCATAATTAAATTACTTTTTACTATTTTTTACAAATAATATTCCAGCAATTATTCCAATAACTGCTACAAAGAAAATACTAATATACATAAATATATTTATATCACTTGTATCTGTTACGTCTTCTATTGGCTCATATGTACATTTATTTATTACTGTATATCCTGATATTCTTTTTTCATAATTTTCTACTTCTTCTTTTTCATCTACTGTATACTCTATTTCATTTCCATACTCATCATATTTTGGTAATTCAAATTCATGTCTCCAGTTACTTTTTTCATTTACTATTTGTTCTGCTACTACTTTATCTTTTGATAACACTTGAAGTGTTACTTTATTTGGTCTTTTTTCATATTTATCTTCTAAATCTTCCCATAATTTTATTACTTCAATTTTTGTCATTTCATTTGGTATTTTAAATCTATTTGTTACTGTTGTAGCATCTGTTAATTCTTTTTCATAAAACTTTGGTGTGTCTTTCTCATCTATATGATACTCTATTTCATTCCCCTCTTCATCATATTTTGCTACTTCAAACTCATAGTTCCAATTTGTAGCTTCTGTTACTAAAGCTTCATTTACTACTTCATCTCCTACTTTTAATTGTAATATTACACTTTTAGGTCTTTTATTTGCCTTATTATCTTCATCTTCCCATATCTTTTTACCTGTTATTTTTATTCTTTCATCTGGATCTACATATTTGTTCGTTATTGTATTTCCTACTATTTCTTTTACATAATATTTATTATATAATTCAAAGTCTCCTGAATGTTCAAAATTATCTATATGTTCCCAATATCCTGCTCCCCAGTATTCTTCTCTATATTCTTCAACTTCTTCATCTATTGTATATTCTATTTTACTTCCATCTTCTCTAAACTCTGGTAAGCCAGTAACTTCATATTTCCATCCATCTTCTCCACTTAAATAGTGTGACATTACTAAATTTTCTCCATCATATACTTTTATAAGTATAAACTTTGGTCTTAATCCATGCTCATTATTATTGTCATCCCATATCTTTGTTACTTCTATGTCTTTCTTTTTTAAATTATTAGTTATATTATACCCATCATATATTGCCTCATATCTCGGATTTTCTACCTCTTCTATAGTATATGCATATTCTTCATGACTATCATTTTTATACATTGGCACATCTTCAAATTTATATTCCCAGTTATTACCACCTGTTACTTCTTGTCTCATATATTCTATTCCATCTTGCATTAATTTTACTATTATACTTTTTGGTTTATTTTTATCAAGCCAATTATATTCCCATGTCTTTCTACCTTTTATATCTTTACCAGATAATGTATTTATAATATCATATCCATTATATTTTGCTTCATAATATGGTACTTTTTCTTCTTCTATTCTATATTCATACTTTTCTAACTCACTATTTTTATATACTGGTACATTTTTAAATACATATTTCCAATCATCTTCTGTGGTTACTTCACAACTCATATATTCTATTTCATCTTGAAACAACTTAACTTTAATACTAGATGGTATTTTACTATAATCTTCCCATACTTTGCTTCCTACTATATCTTTTTTCCTATCTTCTTCTTTAAATATTTTTACGCTTACCTCATTTGAATATATTCCATCTATATTATCTATTACAGTTCCCATTGGATCTTTTGCTCTCCAATTTGTACTAAACATATTACTTGCTGATGTCGTAAGTAAACTATCATTTGGAGCTTTCATATTTACTAATACATATACTAAATTATTACTTGTAAGTTCCATTTCACTTCCATCTACTTTATATCTTAAATCTACACATATTGATTTTACTGTTGTTTTATCTACTTCACTTGTTAGTTCCATCCATTTTTCTGGTACTTCTGTTAATTTTCCTGGATTTTTTTCTTCTGAATAATATATTACAGGTGCATATCCTTTAGACATTGCATATTCTGTGTCTACTCCTAAAAATTCTCCTTTCCATCCATTACTTATTTCATTTTCTTCACTATCTAATATTGTTTCTAAACTATCATATATAATTAAATCCTTTAAACTATTTGCTCCTGTTTTTACTCTTAGTTTATATGTATACTCGCTTCCTGCAGTTGCAAAAGCCATATCACTTACAAATTTTCCATTTGTCATATCTGTTTTTAACTGTTTTATTACTGCTTGTTTTGATGATACCGCATGTGTTATGTTTAGAGTATTAGAACCACATAACAATTTTTCTTCTGTATCCCCATCATTATCTATATCACTTGCTAGACTATCATGTCTACCATCATCAAGTTCAAAATCTCTATAATACTCATATTCTTGAGTATTCCACATTAAATATGAATGATTCACATACTTTGTACCATACTCCTCTATACTATCATATGGTATATCTACATTTAAATACAAAATTGGATGAATGTGTAATTGATATAAATTATAATAAGAAAAATCTATATCATTAAAATCATATATTATACTTACTTTTGTTCTTCCACTATCCTTATAATTATAATCTATTTCTATTTTTACATTTTTCCTTATATAATCCTCAAATTTATATATACTATTAATTATCGTTCCATCCTTTAATTTTAAATTATCTAAATTAAAATTCTTAATTAAAGATATACTATTTATCATCTCTTCTTTAGAACTTGAAAGTTTCATCCCCTCTGGTAATATATCATATTGTTTTATTACCAAATCCTTATCCATTTCATAACAATTTAAGGTAAGAAGACTTGATAATTTATATTTAACTTCATACTTTTCTTCCTTTACGTTATTTTTAAAACTATAACGACTTTTTGAACCATTCAAAGTAACATAGCTATTATATATACTTATTTTTACACATCCTCTTTGAACATATCTACCATATGTTTTCATATCATATTCTGCTATTTTTAGCTTTGTCATATCTGTAGTATAATTATCTAAATCTACTTCATTATGAAGTATTCTATTTCCATCATTATCTTTTATAAATACTTGTAAAGAACAAAAATTATACAAATTTCCTTCTGCACAATTACTAGGATAAATATTAGTTCTTACTTCTATACCTGTATAATTATCTAATTTAGATTTTGAATATAACGTTTTGTCTAAATCTCTTATTATTAATTTTACTCCTACTATATCATTTCTATCAAACTTTACTATTTTACTTTCATTTTGGGTTATTCCCTCATTGTATACTACATATTCTTTTATATCCTTATATCTTACTTGTACTTCATACTTATAGCCTATTAATGCATCACTCATACTTTCAGTATATTTATTATATGTGTAAAATATTGGTATTTCTATTTCAGTGAAATTGTATTCATTATCTTCTAATTTTGTATATTCTCCATTTTCTCTTGATGTGTATAGTAAATCATCTATTATTTCTACATCCATAAGACTTCCAGAATAAAATGCATCTGGATATATCCTCCAACTATTCCAAAAGGTTCCAGTTTGTAATTCTTTTTTATTTACACTACCTATATAGCCCCATCTTTTACTTATATTATATAACTGTCCTTTATATTCAAAGTCAAAATCCTCTAAAACAACTTCACTTCTTGCATCTGCAAATTTCTGTACCTCTACTTCATCTTCATATCTTCCCCAAAGTTCTGCAGTATTTGTTATTTTATCTCCTAAATTATATATAGATTTTGGATAACCAACATAATACTGTATTGATTTTGACTCTAAATTAGATGTACAAGATAAATAATATTCATTATTTACAGTTTTTTCTAATTCATTAAAAGTTGCATCATATATAATACATTCTTCTGGAAATATATCTTTTACTTTTCTATCCAAAATGCTTATTACTTTATCTGTTTTCTTATATTTAAAACTATAGCTAACCCAATAATAATCATCTAATATATACTTTATTGGCATTTTGGGAGCCGCTAATGCCTTCTTAGTTAAAGTATAATTTCCTTTTTCCGATGTATAATGAAAATTACATATATTAGACTCCACTGCTATTATTTCTTCAGCATTAACTATATTCTCTTTTAGTCTTGTCTTAAACTCTAAATCTGTTTTTATTCTAAATATAGGTTCTAAATTATATACTATTTGAATAGAACCTTCAAAATGTTCATTTAGCTCTAAAAAATGGTTATTGGTAAATGTATATATATTATTTTTTTCATCATATCTATAACTAAAATCATATTCTTTATTTTCTTCTTGTTCATTATCCGCTGCTATTGTTACATTATTTTTTAACCAATTATTATTTCTATTACTACTCCTATTAAACTCACTAAAACTATCTTTAGCTATTCCTGGTATCTCTATTACTACTTCACCTGGCCTATATTCTTTTCCTGTGGTACATGCATAATTTATTTGCATACATAACTGTTTTGTCTCATTTTCATTTACTACATTCCATGTAAATTCTGTTATAGCCTCATTTGGTGTAGTACTACTTCTATCATACATTACAAGCCCAATATTCCAATTCTTGTCTTCTACTTCTAATGCATTTGTTTTTTTAGTACTATTTACTGTTATTGTTGTCATAGTACTTATTAAAAATATCCATAGCATTATTGTAAATATTGATATCTTTCTCTTTACTCTACTTTTTCTTCTTTTATTTATCTTATCTTTTTCATTCTTTTTTTTATTTATTTTTTCCATATATCTATTTGCCTCCTATTTTTTATTTTTCTCTATTTTTATATAATATACCATTTTTAAAAAATACTAAATGACTTATTGTACTTAATTACATGACCTATTGTACTTGTTTTTACATGCAAAAAGAGCTGATATGACCTCTCATATCAACTTATATATTTTAAGGCATAATGCCCCCTTGTTATTTCATTTTCTCTTGTGTTTTTAACACTTAGATGTGTGTGTAGTTTAATCATGTTTGTACTTGTTTTAGTTACCATAATTATTTTCCTCTTTCTGTAATTTTTAATTACACAAATATCGTATCATTTTATTAAACTTTTTTCAAGTACTTTTTAGTTTAAAATAACTTTTCTAATACAAGTAACATTTTCTATATTATTTTCTTTTGCATCAATGTTTTTAATAGATCTTACAAGTCGCATAATACAGTCTGTATTATCACACACAATGTAGTATTTATATCCATAGCTATCAATTAAATAATATTTATCTTTAATACATGGCATACTACATTTATTATCATCTCTATTTGCAATAAAAGTCCCAAGGATACAAAATCTTGAAGTCATAGCTAAGATATAGTTATGAACTAATTCTATTTTTACATACTTAGAACTTTCAGAAATTACATTATTTGGTGTATCATATGCTGGAGTAATTACATCAAATCCTAGATTTTTCATAAAAATTGCACTATACTTATTTGAAATATTAAACGAATAATCAGCAATAACCTCTATATTCTTTTTATTCTTTATATCTGCTATAATATCCATGTATGAAAAACTAGATAAAATAATAGTATCTATTCCTTTAAGTATAATTCTTTCTAAATTTTCCTTTATATATTTATCTAGATTTTTAAGCACAAAGTTTGGAATATGTATAGCAATATTTATTTTACCTTTATATTTTTCAAATATATTATCTTCAAATTTTATAAAATCTTTTATTGATATATCAATTCTTTC
The DNA here is from genome assembly GCA_948562205.1 of uncultured Clostridia bacterium. Classification (GTDB taxonomy): domain Bacteria; phylum Bacillota; class Clostridia; order TANB77; family CAG-465; genus CAG-465. Next base: position 7,117 of record CAOYAN010000030.1, read on the forward strand.
TATATTGCTATACTTACTTAAATAATCTATATTATCATTATACTCATATATAAATAGTGAATTTATAGTTTTAGTTTTGTTTTCATCTATACATTTTTCTTCTAATTTTAATACTTCCTCTATATTTATTTTATTAGTATTATTTCTAACAAGTATTTTTTCTTCAAGAGATTTTATAACATCTCTTCTTACTTCATTTAGTATTGATACTGGAACAAATAACATATCTTCTAACGTTATATTGATATTATTAAATTCAAAAGCTGTATCAAGTGTTTTTGAAAATGCATTTATAATATCTTCACTTTGAAGTGCTCTAGATTTTGCACTAGTTGCTATATAATCTGATTTATACTCTATTTTTATATTATCATCATATGCCACAACAAATATATTTTCATTTTCTTTTACTAATACATCTAAATTTATTTTTCTTCTTCTAATATTTGTATTAACATATTTTTTAGATATATCACTATTTAGTTTATATGAAGATGTTTTATATATTTTTGAGCCATACTTTATCTTTTTAGATATATCACCAAGCCATACATATTCACCTACATTTGCCTCTTTATTTATTATATTTCCCCTATCATCCTTAATACAAGTAACAATTGTAGAAAACACATCTTTATCTGAATAAATCTCCACTCCATCATGCATATCTATATTTCTTTCAAGTTTTACTTTAACATACATGCCTCTTTGATCAAGTACAGTTCCAAGTAAAATACCTGTATTTTTAGGAGACATATGTGTAATACTATCTTTATATTTTACTCCATTTAAATATCCATGGCTTATACCATCTCTATTAAATATCTGCATAATTTCATTTTTATCTTTATCTTCTACATCTATGATTTCTTTTAAATAATATTTATCTACATATTTTCTATACTTACTTACAACTAAAGCAACATATTCAGGAGTTTTATTCCTTCCCTCTATTTTTAGCGAAGTAATACCAGATGTAACTATTTTATCAATACTATCAAGCGAATATATATCTTTCTTACTCATTAAATATTTATTCTCTTCAATAACTTTACCTTTTGAATTAACAAGACTATACTTCATTCTACAAGGTTGGGCACAGCTTCCCCTATTTGCACTTCTATTTCCAATTGTACTACTAAGTAAACATTGCCCTGACATACTTACACATAGTGCACCATGTACGAATACTTCTATTTCAATATCTACATTATCACATATATATTTTATTTCATTTAGTGTTAACTCTCTTGCAAGTACAACTCTCTTAAAACCTAAGCTTTGTAAATATTTTACTTGTTCTAAAGAATATACACTCATTTGTGTACTTACATGTAAATGAAGACTTGGAAGCATTTTATGTATTAGACTTGCCATACCAATATCTTGTAAAATAACTGCATCTAAACCATACGAGTAAAGTTTTAAAACAAGTTCTAATGCCTCTTTTATTTCATCATCAAACATTAACGTATTAAGTGTAAGATATACTTTAATTCCTCTTAAGTGTGCATAATCTATGGCACTAATATATTCTTCTTCTGTAAAGTTTTGTGCCATTACACGAGCGTTATACTTACCTACTCCCATATATATAGCATTAGCACCTGCATTACAAGCTGCTATAAAAGATTTCATGTTTCCCGCTGGTGCAAGTATTTCTATTTTTTTATTTTCCATTTAAATCTCCCCTATTATTTAATTTTAACATATATAATAATATTGTCAAGCATTAGCACTTTATTTTACATAATTTTTTAATTTATTATATAGTCTATCCCAAAAGAAAAATGTTGAAATTGCCTTTTGCAAAATCAACATTTTTTATATTTCATTTTACATGATACTAATTTTTAACTAACTTATATTTTAACACTAGAGGTTCAGGTCTCTTAATTATTGAAGATTCTTCTGCTTTCTTTTTAAAAGTAATTAAATTTTTTTCTCATAAAACGACTCCTTTTCGTTATATTTCAATATGAATACTCCACACTTTTTATTGTTTTTTAATTATAACTATGATATACTATTATAACTTAAACACTTATATTTTTTTAATAATTTAAAAACTAAAAAATATATCTCTTTAATTATAGGAGGAAATTTATGACAGTGAAATCTTTTTCTAATATGCTTTATTCCCTTTCTAATTATATTGATAACTATGACACAAAAGATAATAAATCATTAAATATAATAAATAATAATATTAAGGCAATAATTAGTGATAATGAAATAAAACAACTTTTTAAAAAGCGTGTAAGTGACAGTATAAAAAATAAAGCTGTACATGATATTAGTTTTAATATTGGTGCAATTTTAGGAATAATTGATGGTGACTTAGAAGTACTTGATTTATTTCCTAAAAGTATTAATTTTATAGATGAAAATAACATACCTACAACTTTTGAAATTAAGAATTTAAGAAAATGTTTAGAACAGATAAATGATTCTATTTTATTTTACTATTCGAATATTTGTGTTCGGAGTACTAATTTCGATAAGGTAGAAAAAGCTTCTAATGTTATTGATAGTATATCTTCATTTAAAAAATTATTAATACTAACTAATGGTATGAAAATAGTCTACTGTAAGCTCTTTGGATATATAGACTGTACATTATATTTATATTCAAGTTTTATAGCAAACTATCATAAATATAATTTTGATGATACAAACGAACTGATAAGAAAAATAAGTTTTTATATTGGTCTTTCTATAGGCTATATGTATTCAAATGATTTAAAAGAAAAAATGCTTGTATCTGACTTGTTAAGTCTTCAAAATATTTTAATATATTTGTCTCAAATACATTAAGAACTATAAAAAGTCATACTATTGTAAATTATAACAATAAAGATCATTGAAAATACATATGTAAATTCAATGATTTTTAGTTTTTTAAAATCATTTTTTTGACTTTACATTGTACTTTTATGTATTTAAAATTACATAACTAGCCTTTACATTACACTATATGTATGATATAATGTTCGCACAGAAAATATATATCTAAGATTTAATAATTTAGGAGGTATAATATGTCAAATACTAATGTTTGTAATTGTTTAAATGATCTTTCTTTAATGTCAAAAGAACTTAAGCAAAAATTAAATATTGTAGGAGCAAGTCTTACTGAGGAAGAAAAAAACAGACTATCAATTAAGAAAATAAATATTAAAGATATTTGGAGCGTTATAGAAAAAGTAGCAAATATGGATAAAGATCTTGATAGTGTTATATACAATATGTATGGTACAAGAAAACTTAAAATATTACAAAATATGTCTAATGAAATTATTTCAGAAGAAAATTTTAGTAATTATTGCACTGTTTTCTATAACCTTTATAAGGTTATATTATATGTAGAAATATTAAAATACAATATTGAAAATAATGAAAATGGAGTAAATAACACTAACATATCACTTATGACTGGTTTTTCCATTGGAACAATTACACGAATCTCAGATATTTTACCAAATCTTTGTATCAGTGCTTTTTCTAATAAAATATATGAAGTTTGTCAAAAATACTTTGAAGGAAAATATTAATATATTTTAAATTTATTACTTAAACTTTAAAACATAACTTCTTCTGAAAGGTGGTAAAAATATGAATGCTATAACTCTTTGTGATACTTTAAAATATTTAGATGAACCTATTTGTTTTGAAATTTTAGATGAAGATTTAAAGTTTCTGATTCATCAAAGTATTTTAAATCTTACTAAAAATAACAATATTTCTAATATAATTGAAAGTTTCAAAAATGGTGTTAATATTAATTTTAAACTCTATAATTTTGCCTTCGATATCGGTATTATATATGGTATTCTTGAGAGTAATGATAAGATTTTACTAAATCTTGTAGACAAAATATTTTGGGCATCTTATGATAATCCTATAGAGTTAAAATTTGTAACACATCTAAGAGATGATTTAAAATCTGCAAATGAGGATCTACGTAAATATTATACAAAGATTGATACTAAATATGAACTTCTAAGTCAATTTGAGGCTTTTGAAAAGCAAACTGAAAGCCTATATAGGAGAAATGATTATTTAACTGTTGCAGAAAAAGACTTTAATTACTGCGAAATTTCAGGTTACATTTTTCTTATTTGTGCTATATGTAATGATTTTGCAAGAAAGTATAAAGATCTTGATTTTGCAGAAGTAAATGCTATAAATATTCAAAATTTATGCTTTCTTATTGGAATATCATTTGGAATTATGAAAGAGAAAAATATAAAAGATCGTATTATTTTTGAAAGACTTAACTATATTTTTAACAAAATAAGAACATATTTTAAGTAAGGTATACCCGCTAGTTTAAAGCTAGCGGGCTTTTGTCTATTTACTTAAATTTTTTTGTCTTACAACTTCATATATGCTAATTGCACTGCTAACAGAAGCATTTAAAGAATTTATATTACCAGTCATTGGTATATTTATCATAAAATCACAATTATCTTTCACAAGTCTTGATATTCCGCTTCCCTCATTACCTACAACAATACCAATAGCTCCATCAAACTTAGTATTATATACAGTCTCTGAGCCTTCCATATCAAGTCCATATATCCAAAGTCCTTTTTCTTTTAAATACTTAATACTTTCAGTTATATTTGTAACTCTTGCAACCTTTACAAAAGAACAAGCACCAACAGATACTTTCTCTACTGTGTCTGTTACTTGACATGCATTTCTTTTTTGAATTATAATTCCATGTACTCCCATACACTCACATGTACGTATAATAGCACCCAAATTATGTGGATCTTCTATCTTATCAAGTATCATTATAAATGGAGGCTCTCCTCTTTTTTGTGCCTCTTGTAATATATCATCTATTGTAAAATATTCATAATCAGTAACTGATGCTACAATTCCTTGTGAATTTTTACCGTCACACATTTTATCTAATTTTGCCTTTTCACTTTCTACTACTACTATCTTTTTATCTTTTGCAAGTTTTATAATATCATATAATTCTTTTGTAGATCCTTGTGTATATATTTTATTTATTGTTTTACCTGACATTATTGCCTCTTTAACAGGATTTTTTCCATAAATTATTCCCATATAAAATCTTCCTTTCAATATTTTAATTATACCATATATTTAACATAAAATCTATAGTTATACTCTAAATACTAACAACTATGAAACTGACTTTAAGCAGACATTTTGTGTTATGTCTGCTTATACTTTTCTATTCATCTAATTTTAAAACACTCATAAAAGCATCTTGTGGTAATTCCACTGTACCAATTCTTCTCATTTTTTTCTTACCTTCTTTTTGCTTTTCAAGTAGTTTTTTCTTTCTTGTAATATCTCCACCATAGCATTTAGCAAGCACATCTTTTCTCATAGCTTTTACAGTCTCTCTTGCAACAATTTTACCTCCAATTGCTGCTTGTATTGGTACCTCAAATAACTGTCTTGGAATAATACCTTTTAATTTTTCAACCATTTTCCTGCCTCTAGTCTCTGCTTTTTCTCTATTTACGATAAACGATAAGGCATCTACAGTCTCACCATTTAATAATATATCAAGTTTTACAAGATTAGATCTTTTATAATCATATATATCATAATCAAAAGAAGCATAGCCTTTAGTTCTTGATTTTAAACTATTGAAAAAGTCATATATTATTTCGTTTAATGGTAAATAATACTCAAGAGTCACTCTTGTATTATCGATATATTTCATATTTATAAATTCTCCACGTCTTTCTTGACATAGCTCCATTACATTTCCAACAAATTCTTTTGGAGTTATAATCTCTGTTTTAGTTACAGGTTCTTCCATATAATCTATTTCTTGTTGCGATGGCAGATCAGATGGATTATATAATTCTAATATTTCTCCATTTTTTTTATGCACTTTATATATAACTGATGGAGCAGTTGTAATTAAATTAATATTATATTCTCTCTCTAGTCTTTCTTCAATAATCTCCATATGTAAAAGTCCTAAAAATCCACATCTAAATCCATGTCCTAGGGCATTAGATGATTCTAATTCATAATTTAGTGATGCATCATTTAATTTTAATTTGTCTATTGCCTCTTTTAATTCTTCATAATCAGATCCATCAGCTGGAAATATTCCAGAATATACCATTGATTTTACTTCTTTATAACCATGTAATGGTTTATCTATAGGATTAGATTTTAAGGTAATTGTGTCTCCTACATGAATATCAGATAAATTTTTTATACTTGCAGCAACATATCCTACTTCCCCAGCTTTTAGGATTTCTGCTTTAACATATCCACCTGGTTTAAAATATCCAACACTTACAATTTCATATTCTTTGTTATTTGACATTGTAATTATAACATCACCTTTTTTTAGACTTCCATCAATTACTCTAACAAAAGCTAAGGCTCCCTCATAATTATCATAAATAGAATCAAATATAAGGCAAGAGGTTGGTTTATTTACATCTCCTTTTGGTGCAGGTATATTTTTTACTATTGCCTCAAGTACATCTTCTACATTTAAACCAGTCTTTGCTGAAATACATGGTGCCTCACTTGCATCTATTCCTATAACATCTTCTATTTCTTTTTTTACTTCATCTGGTCTTGCACTTGGAAGATCAATTTTATTTATAACTGGTATTATCTCAAGGTCATTATCTAATGCTAAATATACATTTGCAAGAGTTTGAGCCTCTACTCCTTGCGCTGCATCAACAACAAGAACAGCGCCCTCACATGCTGCAAGGCTTCTTGAAACTTCATAGTTGAAATCGACATGTCCTGGGGTATCAATTAAATTTAATATATACTCTTCTCCATCACGTGCCTTGTATTTCATTCTTACAGCTTGAGATTTTATTGTTATTCCTCTTTCTCTTTCTATATCCATATTATCTAGTAATTGCTCTTGCATTTTTCTCTCATCAACACTTCCAGTAATCTGTAAAAGTCTGTCAGCAAGAGTTGATTTTCCATGATCTATATGGGCTATTATACTAAAATTTCTTATTTTTTCTTGTTCCATATATTAAGTATCCTTTCATGTTATATAATATAAAATTATACCAATTTTTGTTCAAACATTCAAGTAATACACTATTATTTTTTAATAATTTATGATATAATATTATAGTTAATTAATGGAGGAAATTATGTTTAATTTGGGAGATTTTGTAAAACTCAAAAATACTAATTTAATTGGATATATAAATAAAATTGTTAAAAATAATAAAAACTATTATATAAATGTAAATGATAAAATAATTATAGTAAATGAAAAAAATCTTGAAAAAACAAATAAACAAAATGAATATGAAAAACTAAAGAATAAAAATAATGTATCATATAGAGTAAAAATAGTAGATAGTAGCAAACTAAATGATACCATTATGATTAGACATCAAACAGTTGATGAGGCACTATTTAACCTTGAAAAATTTATTGATAATGCAATATGTAATAATATTAGTCAGATAAAAATAATACATGGAAAAAATGGTGGAATACTAAGACGTGAAGTACATAAATACTTAGAGAAGCACCCCTCTATAAAGGAACATAGACTAGGTGGATATTATGAGGGAAGTTATGGAGTTACAATAGCATTTCTAAAATAGCGTAGGAGCAGTTTTAAACTGCTCCTATTCCTTAAATTTCAGTATAAGTAATTATATAGCTTCCTTTTGAAAGAGAACTACCACTCTTAGAAAATCCAAGAATTTTATACTTTTCCAAATCCATTTCATCAATAAAATCTAAATATAATAATGTATCCTGAGTAATAAAGATATAATCTTCATTTGAAGTATAAATTTTATACATATTTCCTTTAGGTTCTGCTCTTGGTGCATTAACTTTCCTATACGTTATCAAATAATACTCTTGTGTACTATTACTTCTATATTCACTTGAATCAATATTTAATATTTCATAAACTGATTTATCAAGACTATTTAAATGTTTAAAATAATCATCCATATTCTCTGTAGCATACAAAAATACATTTTTCGTACTACTACTTATAACATTTTCCGTTTCTTCTTGGACTACTTCCTCACCTTCTGTAGCCTCTTCTCCATCACTTTCACCACATCCAGATAACAATATTGAACATACAGTAATAATAGCAATTAAATAAATAATACCAAACTTATTCATGATTTTTTTCATTTTAGCCCTCCATTTATCTAAATCTCATAATACGTGATCATGTAAAACTCATGTGACTTATTTGAAATGGACATACTTGTTGAAGTTGACTGCACTTTAAATTTTTCAAAATCAAATTCATCAATAAAGTCTAAATAAATCATCTTATCTTCTGTGCAAAAAAGATAATATCCATTTGCCATAGAAATATCATATTTATTACCTTTTGATTTAGCACGTGGAGCATTAATGTTACGATAAGTAATCATATAAAACTCAGATGTATAGTTGTAGTTTTCTTCACTTGTTGATGTACCAAGTATCTCATATTTTGTTCTATCAATAGAAGCTAAATAGTTAAAATACTCCTGCATATTTGTTGTTTCATAAATATGTACATTTTTTGTTTCACTACTTGTTACCTTTGCATTACTATCTTCTTCTGTAGCACCACATCCAAAAACAAAAAGAGAAATCATAATTGTTAAAAATAATGTACAAAAAATCCGTTTCATGTTATTTCCTCCATCTTCTATACCAGATTTAAATGTTTATAAGTTCTAAATAAAAAGCTTTTTGAAGATCATTTACTCCTTCTTTTTTGGTATCTTCAAGCATTTTTAATAATTCATTATATGCTTCACAAATATTATAATATATACTTTTATAATGTACACTTTCTCCATTTTCATTTTTAAAGAAGTGTAACGTAAAAGTATTATTTTCTTTTTTTATAAAAAACGTATTATTAAGATATTCTTCCAAGTTATTATTTACAATAACTCTAGATAATATATCTCTTAATTTTTCTTCCTCAAATTTATCTTCAACTTCATCATAAAGAGTATAAATAATTCTTTCTACTATATATTCATATACTTTTTCATCTACAACCTTTATATTTTTTAAGATTTCAATATTTGATATAGAAATAATCTCTTCTGGACTTATTTTTTTAGGTGACTTAACTTTTGGTAAACCCATTTTTGTAGTATGAGTATAACCCATATCATCTATAAGATTAAACTTGCTTCCACCCATGTACTTTACACCAATTTCTAATTGCTGCCAACAAATTTTCTCAAGTTTACGTCTTGCTATACATTCACATCTAAAAAGTTTTGCATAAAATCCAAATCCCTCTTTTTCAATAGATTTTAATATTTCATACATTTTAGTAAATTCCAGTTCATAATCCAAATTAGAAATAATTTTGTCTTTTAGCTTACTAATATCTTCCTTAGTAATACTTGTTTCTTCCTTAGAAGATAAAATCTTAAGAGCTTTATACCTTACCAAATAATCCTGCAATTTTTCTGTCATTTTTCTACCTCCAAATTATTATTGATATTAAATATTAAGTTCAATAGATTATATCACATAAGTCAGGTTATGTCAATTTGTGATACCATTTAGTGTGATTAATTTGTGATAATGTCACTATAGAAGAAGAAAAATTTAATTTTCAGAA
>CAOYAN010000031.1 GCA_948562205.1 uncultured Clostridia bacterium
ACTCTTTCTATCTTTTTTGAGGATTTTTTACCCCAACTATTGACAAAGAGCCATAATAATTAATTTTTTAACATACATAAAAAAGAGATAATTTATTTTTTTAAATTATCCCTTTAATACTATATATTAATTTGTTGTTGATTTTTCAACATCACTATCTGCTTCTAGTACAATTGATATTTTTTCTTCTTTTCCATTTCTATATATTCCAAGTTCTATTTTATCTCCAACTTTTTTAGAATTTTTAATTTCATTTAATTCTTCCATTGTTGTAATGCTTACACCATCAATTGAAACTATTACATCTCCTCTTTGAATACCAGCTTTTTGGGCAGGTGTATTGCTATATACTTTATCTACATATACTCCCTCTTTTAAGTTATTTCTTTCTGCAATAGCAGCATTTAGATTTATACCGCCAAGACCTATATATGGTCTAACAATAACTTTATTTTCAATTAACTCCTTTATAATAGGTAGTGCATCATCCGATGGAATAGCAAAACCTAAACCTTCAACTCCTGTAAGACTTACTTTTACTGAATTTATTCCAATAACTTTACCTTCAGAGTTAACTAATGCTCCTCCACTATTTCCAGAATTTATAGCAGCATCTGTTTGAACAAGTTTATATGTTCTACCATCTGTTGTTACTTTTCTATTTAATGCTGATACATATCCTACAGTAACTGTACTTGCAAATTCTTCACCTAATGGATTACCAATAGCTACAGCTATTTCACCGACTTTTAATTCGGAAGATTTACCAAATTCGGCAGGTACAAGACCATCTTTTTCAATTTTTAATACTGCAAGATCAGTAACCTCATCTCCACCAATAATTTCTGCTTCTATTTCTTCATCACTATTATAAAATGTTACATATACATTAGATGTATTATTTTTTATTGCAGATTCAACAACATGATAGTTAGTAATTATATATCCATCTTCACTATATATAATTCCAGAACCCTCAGAATTTGATTCTTGCATTCCAAAGAAACCTTGAACTAAAGAATTAACTTTTATTCCCACAATAGATGGCATTGCTTTTTCTGCTATTGCTACTACAGGACTATCTGTTTTTGTAATTTCTATTTTTTTAGTAACTCCTTCAGATTTTTCGATCTTAACATTTCCACTTAATAATACATATGTAATTGCAGTAGTTATAAAGCTAGTGATTACTGCAACTATAATTGCTACTAATACTAGTGGCATTCCACCTTTTCTCTTCTTTTCTACATATATTTTTTGACTATTTTGAGCACCTTGTTGTTCTTCCATATAAAACTCCTCCTTATATAATTAATTTCTTCCTGCTTGAAAAGCAGTTGAAAACGCAATTTGTAAATTATATCCTCCTGTATATGCATCTATATCTAATACTTCACCTGCAAAATACAGACCTAATACAATCTTAGATTCCATCGTTTTGGGATTAATATTTTTAACATCTACACCACCACATGTTATTATGGCAATATCAAGTGGCATAAATCCAGATATATTAATTTCTATATTCTTTATAACATTTACAAGATTTTTTCTCATCTCTTTATTTATTTGATGAACTTTTATATTCTCATCAATTTTAGATAACTCTATTACTACTGGTATAATCTTTTGTGGTAATAAATCATTTAAACTATTTTTAAATTCCTTATTACTATATTTTTCAAAATCTCTACATATCCTTTTATCTAATGTATCAAAATCTAATGCTGGTTTTAAATCTATACATGCTTTTATTTTTCTTTGTTTTAGTTTACTTTCTACTTCTTCTATTCTATTTAATTTACTGCTAGAACTTAAAACTACAGGTCCTGTTATACCAAAGTGTGCAAATAACATTTCACCAAAATCATTATATATTACTTTTCCATTATCTACTAATTTAAATGAAATGTTTCTTAAAGATAACCCTTGTAATTTTTTACAAATACTATCATTAGACTTAAGTGGAACAAGACCAGGTTTTATATCCACAATATTATGTCCAGTATTTTTAGCAAGTATAAATCCATCTCCACTACTTCCTGTTTTTGGAAAACTTGCCCCACCTGTTGTAATTATGCATTTATCACATTTGAATTTTTTATTATCTACAGTTTGAACACTATCTATTTTTCTATCCACCACATTTAATTTATTTACACATGAATTATATTCTACTTTTACACCATGTTTTTTAATTTCATTCTTTAATGCTTTTACTATATCATCTGCCTTATTACTTACTGGAAAAATCCTTGCTCCTCTTTCAACTTTTGTTTTAACACCTAAAGAATTAAAATATTCTACTAAATCTTTATTATTAAAATTATTAAAAGAACTATACATAAATTTGTAATTTTTCACAATGTTTCTTTTAAAATCCTCAATATCTCCATCAAAAGTTAAATTACATCTTCCTTTACCAGTTATTTTAATTTTATTTCCAAGACTTTCAGTTTTTTCTAAAATAGTAACTTCATTTCCACATTTAGCTGACACAATAGCTGAAAGCATTCCAGCTGCTCCACCACCTATTACTATAACTTTCACTTTTACTCTCCCATCATATTTTTTATAGCTTGACATACTGCAAGTTTAGCAGATTCATAAGTAATTCCACCTTGCATATATGCAACATATGGTTCACGTATTGGTGAATCTGCAGAAAGTTCTATTGATGCTCCCTCAATAAAAGTTCCAGCAGCCATTATAACTTGATCTGTATATCCTGGCATATCCCATGGATATGGTGTAACATGACTATCTACAGGACTTGCATATTGAATTCCTTGAATAAACTTTATAAGTTTATCTTTATCTCCAAGCTTTATTGCTTGTACGATATCTCCTCTTTTCTCATCTGCTTTTGGATATACTAAAAATCCTAACTCTTCCATCATTCCTGATGCAAGTACTGCTACTTGTAATGCAGATTTTACTACTGTTGGAGCATTAAATAATCCTTGTAAAATATATCTATTTTGACCAAGTGTAGCCCCACATTCCTTACCAATTCCAGGACATGTTAGCTTTTCTGCACAAATATTAATTAAATCATGTCTACCAACAATATATCCTCCAGTCTCGCAAAGTCCTCCACCAATATTTTTTATAAGGCTTCCACATGCAAGATCTGCACCAACTTCTGTTGGTTCCTTTTTATCTACAAATTCTCCATAACAATTATCTACCATAACTATTATATCTTTATCTATACTTTTTATAAGTTTTATTACTTCTTCTATATCTTCTATATATAATGCTTTTCTTAGTGCATATCCTTTAGATCTTTGAATATGTACTAATTTTACTTTATTATTTTCCAAATATTCTTTTATTTTAGGTAAATCAAAATTACCGTCTTCTTTTAAATCAATTTGATCGTATAATACTCCATAATTTTTAAGTGATAGTCTATTTTCTGTAATACCTATAACTTCACATAGTGTATCATAAGGTTTGCCTGTTATTGCAAGTAGTCTATCTCCTGGAAGTAACATAGCTTCAAGTGCAGTTGCAATAGTATGAGTTCCATTTACAAATTGTATTCTAACTAAACTATCCTCAGTTCCAAACATTTTAGCATATATTTTTTCTATTGCTTCTCTACCAATATCATCATATCCATATCCTGTTGTTTTCGAAAAATGTACTTGTGATATTTCAGCATCTCTAAAAGCTTTTAAAACTTTTGCTTGATTATATAATGCTATATCAGATATACTTTCAAAAACTCCCCTATATTTTTCTTCAATGTGTTTTGATAAATTTTCTATTTTCTTACTTATTCCTAATAATTCAAAACTATTTTCCATTTCTTACCACCTAAACAATTATAGCACAAAAGCTCTAAAAAGTGAACATAAGGCTACTCATTTCACTAAATTTTCACTAAATATCACAAAGGACGGATAAATTTATCCGTCCCATATTTATTATGCCACTAAACCTGCTTCCATATAATAAGTATTAGTATTTGTCTGTACAATAAGTATATGACCAAACTTTGTAATACTTGTAACTATTCCTGTTACAAATTTTGTAAGATATGGTTTTATACCTTTAAACTCAATACTACTGCATAACATCTTTTGATCAATACATGGTAAATTTCTACATATACCAAATATATCATTTTTTCTATCTTTTAAAATAATATATATTGTTTTTTCAGTTTCACAGATATATACTTCATTTGCTTCTTCAACTTTTAATAATTTTGATGTAAGCTTATACATTTCAATAGGAATTTTTTCTAAAAACTCTAATGTACTAATTGAACATCTCTTTCCAACTGTTGGAATAACTCCATAATCAGATATTGCTAAAACTACATTTTTTGCCCTTAAATATTTTACAATATATGTTTTCTCATCTGAAACTATAAGATAGGTATCAGATGTATCTTGTACTACTTCAACAGTTTCAATATTTTTTATAGTCCTTGTTTGAAGTCTTACATTAGATCTGTCATAAACCACTGTTCTACACATTATACTAGATGCTACTTTGGGAATATCCATAATATAACCAAAATAGCAATCTCTGTCAATTCTTTGATCATGAGCAAAATATTTTTTTCCTTCACAAATTCCCATTGAAAGATTACTTGATATTTGTAACTGTTTTGTATATTCTAATTCCCGTCTTTTATATATAACTTTTCCTGAATCATAAAATACCTCTGAGAACTTTGCTCTTTTATTATCCATAATACTTTCAAAAATTAAAAATCTTACATCACTTTCTGTAGTTAAAATCTGATCTGTTCTAATTGCAATACTTTCATTTTTTAACATATTATGCCTCCTATTTTCCCCTTATTAATTATAATAAAAGTAACAATTGCACATGACAGATATTATATCACAAATTATAAACAATATCAAATTATGTAATCTAATTGTTGCTTTTTCGTCAAAATTTGTATAAAAATGACAAAAAATAACAGGAATTTCCTGTTATTTTAAAATTATTCTTCATCTAATTCTTCTTGTTGTTTTGTGAATAAGTCAAATACTTTTTTAGCTAAATCTTCATCAGTTACAGTATCATAAACTTCTTCTTCGCCTTCTTGTTTTATTTCAAGAATTATAACTTCTACATCATCTTCTAATTCATCAGTTGCTTCTGTAGCAATTAGAAATGATCTTTCATCTTCTAAAACAACAACATCTAATATTTCGAATTTAGTATCTTTACCATCTTCATCTGTAAGTGTTATTATTGGAGACATATCTTCTGGTAAATCCATATGATCATGTCCACATCCTGAACATCCAGCACATCCTGATGCACAACCATTTAATTCTTCATTGTTTGCCATTTTATTTCCTCCTTTAGATTTATTATGTACTTATTATACTACATTTATAGCTATTTGTATATAATTTTTTGAAAAAAAGAAAAATTAGAGAAAATAACTCTAATTTTTTTATAAAGCATGCCTATATACTATTTAAATATCCCTCTAAAATATATATTGCAGCAAATTTATCTGCTACTTTATTTTTATTTTTTTGTGATATATTAAGTTCTCGCATAGTTTTATATGCAGAAACAGTTGTTAGTCTCTCATCCCATTTATGAACTACTACTCCAAGATTTTCTATAAGTGGTATTAATTCATCAATTTTTTCAGTTTTTTGTGATTTAGTACCATTCATATTTTTAGGATATCCAATAACTACCTCTTCTAGTTCATATTCTTTAACTAGTTTTCTAATGCCACTAATAAACTTTTTATCACTACCATTTATAACTAGTGTGTCAAGCCCTTGTGCTGTAAGTCTTAACTTATCAGATATTGCAAGACCTACTCTTACATCCCCATAATCAATTCCAAGTATTCTTTTCATGTTATATATCTAAATACTTTCTAATCATTTCTTGAAGCAAGTCATCTCTTTCAATCTTACAAATTAGAGCTCTTGCATTTTGATGAGATGTTATATAAGTTGGATCTCCAGATAAAATATATCCAATTATTTGACTTACTGGTTCATATCCTTTATCTTCAAGAGCAGAAACTACTTGTTCCATTATTTCCTTTACTCTTTTAGACTCATCTTTTTGTGGTTTAAATACTGTTGTATTTTGATCCATATTATCACTCCTTTATACTATTATATTATACATTACTTTTCAATTATACGACTTTTATACAATTTACATCTTTTATTCTCTCAAAAAAAGACGACATTTTCTTAACTTCTGTCTCTATATTATTTTGATTTTTAAAAGTATGTACAAGAATTTGAGTATCTAAAGTTACTTTTTCATCTCCATAAAACTCACTTTCAAGTTTATACCTTGAAAGTAGTCTCTCAAGTATTTGATGAGATTTTTCTGCTGTATAACCAGGAATTAAAATTAAAAATCTCAAGCCACTATATCTTATAAATATAGTATCCTTTGGACATATCTCCTTAGTTATATTAGCAAGTTTTATAAGTAATGCATTTCCAACATTTCTATTATATTCTTCATTAATTTTAGGTAATCCTTTAAGATATACTAGTATAATAGCACTAGTATCATATTCATTTAGAATATTTCTAGTATTAGTATACAAATACATATTACTTTGAAAGCCAGTTTGTTTATCAACACTTTCAGCCTCTTCTATAGTACTTTGATAATTGATATTTTCTAGAAATACACCTATATTATTTTTTAGTGTATCAATTTCTTTTTTATCAATATGTTCAAATTTATTTACTTCTTCATCCTCTAATAAAATATATCCAAGATAAGAATTATTATGATATATTGGGATAAATAATGCAGATTTTATTTTTCTTTCTATTGCACTTGTATATAACAGTGTTTCATCTGAATTTGTGGTAATATACTTTGCAATATTTCTATTTATATTACTTTTAAATGTATTATCATCTGTAATATTTACAATACTTAATCTAAACATATCTTCTACATTTGATGCTTTAACATTATTTTTATTACCATCATATAGCACTACTGATGAATATTTTGGATTATATACACTTATTATTGCATTATTAAGGCTTTCTATTTTTTCATCAGTAGGGATCTTTGCTCCCATAATATCAAACATGTTTTGTAATAAATTCTTTGGTAAATTTACTGTTATATTTTCTTTTTCATTTAGCTTAGCATACAAATAAATTACTAATATAATAGATATTACTAATAATATAGAAATTATTAATATTAATGTTGTCATCTATTTTTTCCTTTCTATTTTTCTTTTGTAATTATTTTCTAAAAAATCCTTTTTTCCTAGCTGTAGTTGTATAAGTTTTACTCTGTACATTTACTCCACCTTCAGTTGGATATATTGTATTTATAATTTTTTTCAGATTTTCTTGAAAATCATCTGAAAATGTTGCAAACTTATTTGAATATTTATAAACCATTTCTATATATTTCTTATAATTTTCGACATCAAAAGGTAATATATAGTATGGAATTATAGAAGAATTAAATAATTCATCAAACATTTTCAAATCATAACTTGTATAAGTTGCAATTCCATCTATTAAAGCTTTTGCTGTAAGTGCACATTTAACGTGTTTATTTATTATTATCTTAACTTTATTCATTGCAACACCACGAGACTTAAGTTCTCTTAAAAACATAGTTATTTGATTAATATTTAAAACATTCATGTCTTGTACAAGATATATTTCTTGACATAATTTAAAATAGTCAACTGGTGTACTAAAATCTGCATCTATTAATAATATACTATTATTTTGTTTTATAGTATCTAATACAACAGGTGCATTATACATTTTTCTATCTTCTCCAGGCATTGCAGTATAAATACTAAGTTTATCATATATCAAAGGTTCATTCATACCATTTGAAGCGTATCTTAAACTTTCGGCTGCAATACTTCTTTTTCCTGAATTATCATATGTATATATAGTATATGTATCTCTTTTTCTAGTAACATCAATTATTGCAGTTTTAACTTTTTTCTTAGCTAGAGTAGTAGCAATGGCATTAATACAAAAAGTAGTACCAACTTTTGGAGCACCAACAAAGCATACTGCTTTTTTATAATCTTTTGGTACCTCATAAACAGATTTTACAACTTCTTTTTCAAGAACTTGTGTAACTACTTTTTGCTCAACTGGTGCTTGTTTTACAACAATCTGTTTTATTATCTCTGGCTCTTTTTTTATTTCTATTACTTTAGCATCATTTTCTTTTGTTAAAATTTCCTTTGGTGGTTTTTTTACTTCTATAACTTTTTGTGGTACTTCTTCTTTTATTACAGTTACTTCTACAGGCTCTATTTTAACAAAAAGTCTTTTATATTTTTCGTTATGCTCTTTTAAATAATCTCTTACATCTTGTGGTAAGAAATTAACTATTATTCTTAACTGTTCATCAGTATACTGAACAGCTATTCTATCAAATATCTCAGAATATTTATCTACTACACCATTTTGATTTCTGTAATATGTAATTATTCTTTGTATTTCAAGCTCTGATACTTCAGATGTCTTATATACATTTTCTGATGCTACTATTCTATCATAATATTTTTTTACATCTTTTTTCAAATAAGGTTTATTTATTGCAGCTGTTACTTTACCTTTAGTTCTTTCTTGTCCAGTAAGTGTAGTATAAATTCCTAAATTAAATAATTTAGATAAAAATTCATCTCCAAGTTTTCTTCTATCTGAAGCAACATATACAACATTTTTAGCATCAAATGTATCTGTTATACTATCTATTATTTTAAATAAATAATCATCTATTTGTGCAAAATTATTAGTTGGAAACTTTTCAAGTTCTTCTAGCATTACAGCTCTATCATAATTTCCAGTTGATAATTCTTGAATAAATTGTTTAAAATAATAAACATTTTTATATTCTAATTTTTCACCATATTTATCTTGATAAAACTGAACAATGCCTTTTACAGTATCATCATTACTAATTCCAAAAAGTACCCTCATATCTTCATTTCCCTTCTATTAATGTTTTATCATATGTTAATTTACAATTAAAAATGCATACATAAGCGGTAAGCATTGAATTATTACCATAAATATTGAAATACCTACAATAAGTCTTTGACCAAGTATTTTATGTTCTAGGACTTCTGATCCTATTACATAGAATTGATATAATGCATATATAAATACAAGTGTTACAACAGGCCATGAATACCTTTGAATAAGTATTAAAACATTTAAAGTTGAATTATTAATCATCTCAGGTGTTCCAACCGTTAAATTTTCATTAACTTCTACACCCAATACAAAATTACATGTAATAGCAGCAACAACTGACAATATAAGTGCTACTAGTGTTATCTTTTTATAAACCATATTTATTACCTCACTAAATTTCTAAAATTATGTTTAATTCACAGTATAATTTTACTATAAATAATCTAAAATATCAAGATAAACACAAAAAAAACTTATAAAAGCTAATTTATTTTATGTAAATTTAATTGTTTTTATTATTTTGTTCTCTATATTCATTTAAAAACATAGAAATTTTCTCACATTCATCAGCATTTGGA
Source organism: uncultured Clostridia bacterium (assembly GCA_948562205.1). Lineage (GTDB taxonomy): Bacteria > Bacillota > Clostridia > TANB77 > CAG-465 > CAG-465. Next base: position 9,533 of record CAOYAN010000031.1, read on the forward strand.
ACTCTTTGATCTTTTAATTTATATTTAATTCCTAACTTCTCCCATTTATATATTCCCATCTCATGATATGGTAAAATATCTACTTTTTGAACTGATTTTAAAGTAGCAATATATTTCCTTAACCTATATAATGCATTATTTTTATCTGTAATACCTGGCAAATATACAATTCTTATCCACATTGGTATCTTCCATACATTTGAAATATATGTAGCCATTTTAAGAATTTTTTCATTTTTAGTGCCAACAAGTAAATTATGTTCACTACTATCTATATGTTTTATATCAAATAAAAACAAATCTACATAGTTAAATAACTCATTTATTTTTTCATTTTCTACATCAAAATTTCCAGCTGTATCTATTGCTATATGAATATTATGCCTCTTTAATTTTTTACAAACTTCTACTAAAAAGTCAGCTTGAAGTAATGGCTCTCCACCAGAAAATGTAACACCACCATTTGATTTTTTCATATATGGTTTGGCTTTTAATATTTTCTCCACTAACTCATCTACTTCAATTTCCATACCACCATTTACATTCCATGTATCAGGATTATGGCAAAAACTACACCTTAGATTACATCCTTGCATAAACACAACATATCTTATACCAGGCCCATCAACCTTACTAAAACTCTCTAGGGAATGTATTTTTCCAATCATATCTCCACCTCTATATTATCCTTTTTATATTTTATCATAACAAATTTTTATTGCAATAAAATTTGACAAGTATTACTTATAATATTATAATATTGGTACAACATTTGTTGAAATGATAACGTCAACAAAGTAGCAGAAGATATAGTTGTAGCTATATCTTCTTTATATTTTATATAAAGAAGATTAAATGTATTCTCATAAAATAAAAGGCAACAAGTGCCTTTTACCATATATTATTTTTTATCATGAAATGTTCTAGATATAATATCTAGCTGATGCTTTTTAGATAGATTAACAAACTTTACAGCATATCCAGACACTCTAATTGTAAGTTGTGGATACTTCTCTGGATGTTCCATAGCATCTAATAAAACTTCTCTATCTAAAACATTTATATTTATGTGATGACCAGTTTTTTCAAAATAACCATCAAGCAGTATTTTTAAGGTATCTACCTTTTCTTCTTCTGTATCACCAAGAACTGATGGAACAAAAGAAAATGTATAAGAAATACCATCAATACTTTCCTCATAATCTAACTTAGCTACTGAATTTAGAGCGGATATTATACCATTTGTTTCTCTATGATACATAGGATTTGCTCCAGGAGCAAATGGCTCACCTTTTTTCCTACCATCAGGAGTTGTTCCTGTTTTCTCACCATATGCAACATTTGAAGTAATTGTAAGTATTGACATAGTAGGATCAGCATTTCTATATGTTTTATGTTCTCTTAACTTATCCATAAATCTTTTTTGAATATCTAGGGCTATACTATCTACTCTATCATCATCATTACCAAAACATGGATAACTACCTTCAACTTCAAAATCAATTGCAATTCCTCTCTCATCTCTTATTGGTTTTACTTTAGCATATTTTATAGCACTAAGAGAGTCGGCAACTACTGAAAGTCCTGATATACCACACGCCATTGTTCTATATACATCTTTATCATGTAATGCCATTTGAAGTCTCTCATATGCATATTTATCATGCATGTAATGAATAATATTTAATGCATTAATATATACTTTTGCGACCCAAGACATGATATCATCAAACCTTTTCATAACATCTTCATAATCTAAATACTCTGTTGTAATAGGAAGTGATGCAGGGCCCACTTGATCTCCACTTATTTCATCTCTTCCATAGTTTATAGCATAAAGTAATGATTTAGCAAGATTACATCTAGCTCCAAAAAATTGCATTTGATGTCCTATTTTCATAGCAGAAACACAACAAGCAATAGCATAATCATCTCCATAATAATTTCTCATCAAATCATCATTTTCATATTGTATTGCACTAGTTTTAACTGATACTTTTGAACAAAATCTCTTAAATCCATCTGGTAAGTTTTCAGACCATAGCACAGTTAAATTAGGCTCTGGAGCTGGTCCTAAATTAAATAATGTATTAAGAACCCTAAATGAATTTTTTGTGACTAATGTTCTACCATCAGTAGACATACCACCAATAGATTCTGTAACCCAGTTTGGATCTCCTGCAAATAGGGCACTATATGCTTTTGTTCTCATAAATCTTACAATTCTTAGTTTCATTATTAATTGATCAATTAACTCTTGTGCCTCTTCTTCAGTTATTTTTTTATTTTTTAAATCTCTTTCAATATAAATATCCAAGAACGTAGAAATCCTACCTATACTCATAGCTGCACCATTTTGCTCCTTAATAGCACCAAGATATGCAAAATATGTCCACTGTACTGCTTCAAAAGCATCTTTTGCAGGATAAGATATATCATATCCATACTTTAAAGCCATTTCCTTTAATTCATTTAATGCATTTATCTGTTCTGTTATCTCTTCTCTAAGTCTTATTACATCTTCTATTATTTCATCTTTTTCTAAAGATTTCTGATCTTTTTGTTTTTCTTCTATTAATCTATCTACACCATATAGTGCAACTCTTCTATAATCTCCTATTATTCTTCCTCTACCATAAGCATCTGGAAGACCAGTTATAATTCCATTTCTTCTACAACTTCTAATTTCTTTTGTATATGCATCAAATACACCTTGATTATGTGTTTTTCTATACTTAGTAAATATTTCCTTTACTTCATCATCCATTTTATAACCATACTCTTCAAGAGCAGTTGCAGCAGTTCTAACCCCACCATTTGGCATCATTGCTCTTTTTAATGGCTTATCAGTTTGAAGTCCTACAATAATTTCTAAATCTTTATCTACATATCCAACATCATGTGATGTAATAGTTGAAATAATCTTAGTATCTGCATCTAGAACACCGCCATTATCACTTTCTTTTTTCATTAATTTTGAAATTTTTTCCCATAAGTCTCTAGTCTTTTTTGTAGGTCCACTTAAAAAGCTATCGTCTCCATCATACCTAGTATAATTTAGTCTTATAAATTCTCTTACATTTATTTTATCGCACCAAGTACCTTTTTCAAAGTCACGCCATGCAGTATTTACATTTTCTTCCATATATACCTCCTCTTAATTTATATATAAGTATATATCATTTTATTAAAAAAAACAACAATAATATTTTTAAAAATAAAAATGCTAAAGGCTCGGAAAATTTCTTCCGAGCCCTCTTTTTTTAGCAATCTGCCCACTTATTTCTTTGTATAACAAAAAAGTATGCAGCGCCTAAATAAACAATATACCAAAGAATAAAAAATATAATATTTGGAATATATTTTGTAGCTTCCAAGTTTTTCATATACTCATCTATTGTTCCATTAAATACTTCTATCTTCTTTACATCTCCAGAAGGATTATATATAGAATTATCCTTTAGATTGGCAAAAATAGTAGCATTAAATTCCAGCGGGACGCCATAATATGAGTATCTCTTATCACCAATACGATCAGATATATGATTATTATCATATAATTTATTATTCCAGATCTTGGTATAGATAGCTGTATTTTCTGATGTAAGATTTATTCTCTCAAAGTTAGTAAAGTTAAACTTAGAGTTATCAAACTCAAAGCCTAAGAATAAGATTTTATCTGCAAAGTAGCACTTACTACCATAGCTTTCCCATTCCTGAACTTTTACAACTTTTTTTACAGTTTTGCCATCCCTATCTTTTTCCTCTATTACCTCTTCATGTTCTTCATAACGTTCTGTTACTACTCTTATTGCTGTGTAGTTTCCCGTCATTTCAGGTAAAGTAATAGGTACTTCAGTTTTAAAATCGCCATATACTAGCGCATCTCCAGAAGATGTACGCATTGCATATTCAAAAGCATCGTGGTTCTGATCAAACTTTAATGCTTTGTAATATTTCTGATTACTATCAATAGTATGATATGTAATAGAGTTACTAATCATAATACCTATCGTAGTCCAGATAATAAGTGCAATTACGCAAATAATAGCCTCTCCTCTTGAGATTTCGCTAAGAAAAGAATTATTATACCGTCTCATTATTCCTCCCAATCATAAGTCTTTGGTGTCTGATACACAGTTCCAAAATCAAGAAGCTCAAAAGTTTTAGGCTTATAACCCGAAACTTTTAAGAAGAAACTGCTAAAAGATCCATCAATCAAATTATTATACTCTTTTACAAGAGCATTGTAATTTGTTCTATACTGTGCAATCTTGTTTTCAGACTCAGAACTTGCAAGCATAAATTCTTTATAACACTCCTGTGCTGTAAGCTCTGGGTAATTTTCTACAATGATATTAATATTTTTCATTGCATTGTTGAGCTCTCTTGTAGCACCTCCTACATTACCTTCAGTAAGAGCTGTATCTGCATTACGTCTTGAATCAGCAATTTTTTCCAAGATTTTTGTTTCATGACTGGCATTTGCCTTCACAGCGCCATATAAGGTATCAAGTTTATCTGTTCTCTCCCGCTCTACAACACTGATGTCTGCACCAGCCGCCTCAACTGTATTTTCCAAACGGTTTGCCTGAGACTTTACGGATGCACCGATAAGCTTTACACATACAAAAAGGGCAACAACCCCAATGAGCAGAAAGACTACCATTTTGTACCGGTTAATAAATTCCATCATTCCATTTTTTTTCATTCTTTTTTCCTCCATTAATCTGTTTACAAATTATTGCAAACTATATTTTTTTAGCCTCTAAATTATATCATTATTATTTTATTATGTCAAGTATATATTATATAATAATGATATATTATTATTTTTCAATGTACATTTTTTATTATTAAAAACTATATTTTCTTCTTAATTTTTTCATTTCTCTTTTACCACTTTTAAACATTTGCATTATACTATCATCATTTACTACACCAATTATAGTACCTGCAACTGTTCCTGCCATCATACCAATTAATGCACCTTTTACAAAATTCATATTATCAACTCCTTTCTCTATTTTTATTATTTGATTTTATTAAATTTTTCAAACTTGAAATTATTTCATAACTTCCAATAATTAGCATAAAAATATAAAAATAAAATCTTATCTTTTCTTCATCAATATTTTTTGCAATTATAATACCAATAATACTTCCAATACATAAAGGAATAATTATTTTTTTAAATAATTTTTTATCAATTTTATTATTTTTTAAATTTGAAATGCTTGCAAAAATTCCAACAACAATAAACATTATAAGATTATAACTTTGTGCCTCTTTATGAGAAAAAAGTGAAAATATAGTAGATAAAAGTATAAAAATACTTCCACCACCTATTCCCATACCTGCAACTGTTCCACTAATAATAGATATAATAATAGCCTTTATCATACTAATTTCCTCCAATCATTTTATACAGTGTAAGAGACACAATAAGTACTCCCGATATAAGGTTTAAAATATCTGCAGGTATTTTTTTCATAAGTTTTGTTCCAATAATTCCAGTAATTGCGGCTATTATAGCAAAAACTACCACATATTTTAATTCAAAATTTACAAAATTCATATAACCAAATAGTGCAAAAATACTAGATATTGATAAAAGAGATACACTAAGTGCTCTTGCTGTATGTGTTTCTATTTTTTTTATAAATACCAAATATATAACAAGTATTTGTCCTGCACCTGAAGCAAATACTCCATTTAATAATCCTGTGATTAAACTAATAAAATAAATCATAATACTATTATTATTTGAAAAAAAATAAATTTTATAAAAAAAGTTAAAAAAAAGAAAATTAAACTTAAGTGGTTCTATAATAAATGTTGGGGTATAAATAAAAAAATTTATACTTCAACATTAT
>CAOYAN010000032.1 GCA_948562205.1 uncultured Clostridia bacterium
TTTACTCTTTCTATCTTTTTTGAGGATTTTTTACCCCAACTATTGACAAAGAGCCTATTTTAGAGGCTGTAAAATAGCCTCTTTAATAATATCTTTTATATAATATATATTAGTTTCTTTTTTTATCGCTTTTATGATTTTATGTAAAACTATATAACTTGAACTTGACTTTTAAATACAATTATAATATAATACTACTACATAAATAGTAATACTTTTTTAATTAAGAAAGGGAAAAAATGAAAAAAATATCACAGATTAGAAAAATGTTAAAGAGCGTAACAAATGTAGATCTTGTAAACTATAGTAATGGTACATTTGAACTTAACATGTACTGTTCAACTTTTGGTATACCTGAAAACAAAATCTTTCACTCTGACCCACTTACAGATGTTATAATTAATTTAGATAAAAACTTAAATTTGATATCAATACTTGTGGGAGACTATAAAGATAAAACTGATATTAAAAAATTCATCTCAGTTGAAGAAATGAGAAAAGCAAACTTATACACTGAGTTTGTTAAAAATGCTCTTAATGAAGTGGAGAGTATTAAAGAAATGTAACTTCTATAAATGTAAGTGCCCTAAGTAACTATTTTAGGGCACTTACTATTTTTTACTTGTTGTTATACTAAGTTTAGAGGCATCTACACCTAATTGATCTACTATGATTTGTTGAATTTTTGCTATCATATCAGCCTCTAATTCTACATCTGATTTTACTACTACATTTAGATTATCATTATTTGTAGGAATTATAACTATATCTTCAATCCCTTTAGATTTTATTACATTCTCAACCATATTAATTAAAGTCTTTTTTTCTATTAAACTATCTAATTTTTCTTGATATGAATTTATATTATCAGGACTTGTATTAGTGTTATTTATTATATTGTTATATGTTTCTATAAGTTCTGAGAACATATTATCTCTATCATATTTAAAAACTGCTATTGCATTTTCACTATTTTCCTTTGAGATATCTTTTTCTGAATAAATGCTTACACCTAAATTTTCTGTATCTTTAGAATTTACATACACTGTTTGCCCTAAATCTTTTTCTCTTTCTGGATCATATTTATAATTTATATATCCAATTATTGATAGCATAAAGATAAATGATATAAGGGCTAGCGCACTTCTCTTTACAAAATTCACATCTATCACTCCTTTTCAAAAACTTGAACTTTATATACTGGTACATCTAATACATTAGCAATTGCATTTGCAACTTTAGATCTAATATCTACGCTATCTGCTCCTCTTGCAACAACTATTGCACCTTCTACTTTGGGTAGTTCAACACTCTCTACTATAGCACTTTTCTTGCCATTTTCTTCATTGTACGCAACTGTTTTTTCTACACTTTTCTCATCTTGTGTTGTTTCTTCTTTTGTATTATATACAATATTTTGCTTTGCATCATTTGAATATGTAAGGACTACAGAAACATCACTTATTCCAGATATTTGAGACAAAATAATCTCTAACTTTTTTTCTGTAGCATCAGATATATTTGTATTTTCTTTATTACTATTTATATTCTCACTGCTTGTATCTATATTACTTTTTTTATCTGATTTATCAGTAAATATATAATTTATTGCTACAAGCAATATTACAAGTAATATTATCATAAATACTATATTTTCCGTTCTTTTCTTTTTATCTTTTGCAATATTTTTTAAAGTTTCTAAATAATTCACATTATTCACCTCTTACTTTTACTTTATCAATATCTATATCATACTCATTTTTTATAAAGTTTGATACACTATCACTATCTTTTAAGGAAGTACTGTACTTTTCAATTTTTATATTAATTTTTGATATTTCATATTCATTATTCATGCTAACTTCTACATCTTTTACAACTACATCCTTATTTTCTAGTTTAGTTATTATATCTTCCTTTAGTTTTTCAATAAAACCCATTTTTACAGCTTGATTATTTAAATCCTGATATTTATTTATATTTGAATTTTCTACTTTACTTGACACACTAGTATCTGAAATATTATTTATAACTTGATTTAGACTTTCTTCAATAGTATTATTTTTAAAAAATTTAGTTATAGGAGATATTACTGTAATTATTGTAATTATTCCTATCATTGAATATATATACTTTTTTAAATTATTTTTTGGTATTACAAGTTTTATAAATAGGACAAATATTCCAATACATAGCATTGAATTTATCCAAAGTTTAAGACCCTCTATCATATTTATCTCCTCACTTTATTTAATAATAACTGATACTAAATTTAGAGTTATTCCTGTAGCTATTACAAAAAGAATTACTATTCCAATTAAGATCCCTAGTAAATTTTTATATAGTTTTACAAATGAGTTTAAATATTTCATTATACTATTATCATTACATATAGGTTCTGCCAGTGCTACTAAAACATTGTATATTATAGTTACACTAAGAATTTTTAGTATTGGTACAAGAGATACTAATATTGTAGCTATAATTCCTACAGTTCCACCCACTTTACCAATTATTTTAGTTGCTCCAACCACTGTCTCAAAACTATCTGAGAAAAATTTTCCAACTACTGGTACAAAGTTAGATACTGCGCTTTGAGTTGTTTTTATTGCAAGTGAGTCAACTGATGATGATATTGAACTCTCAAGTGATAATACTCCAAGAAAGAGTGTTAGCATAACACCTATTATCCATATTGCACTACTGCTAAACATACTAGATAGTTTATCAAAACTTATATTTTCTGATATTGTACTTATAATATTAAATGCTACTGATATTGTAAATAGTGGAAATACTACATAATTTACTAAAAATCCTATAAAACTGGATATAAAAAGTAGTAATGGTTGTACAATTCCTGTTGTTGTTATTTCTCCACTTGCTATAAGTAGTGACATTAAAAATGGAGATACTACTTGCATTATTGTAGTAAGTGTAGATACTACACTTTTAAACATATTTATTACATCCACAAAGTTTATTACTGTTATTGTTGCTATTGCTATAAAACAAGTAAGTTTTGCCATTTTTGTAATTTCGCCCTTGTTTTCTAAATCAAGAGAAGATAATAGTGCCATTATAATTAATATTATAAATATACTACTTGCACTTTTAATAGTAGATAATATCTCTTTTGAAAAAAGCGATATTACACTTGAAATAATTCCTTTATAATCCATTCCTTTAGTTGATACTAAATCTTTTGCTATACTTGAAATATCAATATCTTCTACTCCACTAGACTTTATATATTCATTTATTGTATTTAAATAATTATCTACTCCAAAGCTTTCTTCTACATTTTTAGTTATTTCATTTTCTATAGTATTTTCAGCTATTACAACACTAAAGAAACTAGTAAATATTAAAAACACAATAATTATTTTTTTATACCATTTCATATTTATACCAACCCTGATACTATAGTAAGAAGTGCATTTATGAGTGGAAAAGATAATACAACAATTATTACTTTTCCTGCCATTTCAAGTTTTGTAGCTATTGCTGACTGACCTGCATCAATACATACATTTTTACCAAATTCTACTATGTATGCTATTCCTGTAACTTTAAGTATAATTGTTAAAAATTCTTTATTTATACTAGATGTTTCTACAAGCTTATTTAACATATCAATTATACCTGACATTTTTGACATTGCATACATCATAATTAATATAGCGCTTGCGCATGTAAGTACAACTGCAATCTCTGGTTTTTGCTCCTTTATTATAATTACAAGAACTGTTGCTACAATAGCAAAGCCTACAATTTTTAGTACTTCCAAATAACTCACCTACAATTTAAAAACTGTTCTTACAGTCTCAAATAAATTACTAATTTGTGTTATAACAAGCATAAGAACTATAATAAGTCCAGTAAGAGTTGTCATCATTGCTTGATCTTCTCTTCCTGCTTTACTTAGTACTTGGCTTAAAACAGCAACTAAAATTCCTATACCTGCTATTTTAAATAATAAATCTATATCCATTAAAAACCTCCATTATATAAATACAATAACTATCATAAGCCCAGTTATTACTCCAACTGTTTTATATAGTTTTGAGTTTTTAAGTTTTATTTCATTTGCCTCTTTAATTTGATTTTCTATTATACTAATACAATTATCTATTATATTAATTTGAGAATCTAAATCACTTCTTCCAAGATTTTTTAATGTAGAAATAAATACCTCTTTATCATACTTTGTAAGTTCCTCTATATCATTTATATTTTTTACTATACTTTGTTCTAACATTGTATTATTTGAACAATTTATCATATCAACAACTATTTTCCCTATTGCTATCTTTAAACTTGTATTTAGTTTTTGTCTTGCAATCTCATAAGCATTAGGAAGAATATTCATCATATATCTAATATCATTTTTTACTAGATTTAAAAAAACTATCATTTCTCTTAAAATATGTTCACGTGTTGCTAAATTTTTAGATTTCATTATTCCAACATATCCACAAAGTATAATGATACTAGAGGATAGTATAAGTTTTATTACTATGCTCATACTACTCCCTCCCTTTTAAAATCTGCTATATTTTGTATACTCTCTATTGTACCTGGCCCTTTTCTATTTGAAAGTATTATAATTCTTTCAAATAAATCTTCACTTATTAATTCTTTTATTCCTTTTTTTCTATATATATCTTCAAAAGATGTACCATGCATAGTAAATATCATACCTACTCCACTAAGACTTGCATACTTTATTGCCTCTACATCACTATCTGATCCTACCTCATCTGTTGCTATTACTGATATTCCCATACTTCTAACTAACATTTCCATGCCTTTGCTTTTTGGAATATTTGATAATATATCTGTCCTATTTCCAACATCTAAATTACTTATTCCATAAGATACTGATGCAATCTCTCCTCTCTCATCGATTAGACCTACATTTAAACCATTAAAATTTAGTGATCTTACACCATTACTTATTTGTCTTATTGCATCTCTTAAAATAGTTGTTTTTCCACAACCTGGTGGAGATACTATAAGAGTATTTTTTATTCTTTCTCCATTTACTATATATGGCATTATTTTATCAGCACATCCGATTAATTCTTTTGCAATTCTTATATTCATACTACTTATATTTTTTATATTTTTAATTTCTCCATTTTGCATTACAACTTCACCACATATGCCTATTCTGTGACCACCTTTTATTACAACAAAACCATTATTTATTTCATTTTGAATTGCATATATAGAATTTCTTGATATATTTACAAGTATTTCTAGTAAGTCTTCTAATTTTATAATCCTACTTAGATGAAGTTCAGTCCCAGAGAAAATCATTACTCCTTTCTTCCCTACTCTAAGTCTTATCTCTGTAATTCCACTAGATGAATTTATATTTCTTATCTCTCTTGATATATCGTCTGGCAGAATATCTAAAACATTTTCTAACAAACATACCACCTCTTTTACATATATTGTTATACAATATACAAAAAAAAACTTTTGTCAAAATATATACAATATAAATTAATTTTTTGTCTAGTTTTGACAATAAATATCACTACATAATTTATTTTTTATGTAAATATACAATCTAATTAATTATATTTTTAATTGTTTTATAAAAATGAAATAATTATTCATTAAAAATCGGAGGTAAATCAATTGCTTCTTTTGTACTTGGACTAGTTAGTCTTATTGCTTGGTTTATACCTTTATTTGGTTATCCAGTAACAATTGTTGGTATTGTACTAGGATGTTTAGCTAGAAAAACAGAAAAAAATGGCTTTAATATTGCTGGTATAGTCTTATCAATAATAGGTCTTGTAATAACTCTTGGCAATTCTTGTCTTGGAGTTCTTATGGTTCTTGGTTCTATGTAATTTGAATAATAAATTAGGATAACTATAAAATGTTAAAGTATGCACTTTAGCATTTTTAAACAAAATATAAGGAGTAATACTTAAGTATTATCTCCTTTATAATATTTTATCTATTATATTTTTTTTTCAAAATGGCTAAATAAATCCCAATAGCTAATATACTTAGGGTAAATATAACTACATACATCAATATATTTATATCCGATGTATCTATATTTTCTTCATCTTTTTTTATTTCATTATTGATATTGCTATCTTCATTATTTTCTTCTATATACCTATTTATTACTTTATATCCATCTATTACTTTTTCATAAAATTCACTAGTTTCTTTTTCATCTACTGTGTATTTTATTTCATTTCCATCTTTATCATATTTTGGTACTACAAATTCACAGCTCCAATTATTCTTCTCTGATACATACATTTCAGATATTACTTCTTCTCCATTTTTTATTTGTAATACTACATTTTCTGGACGTTTTGAGTATTTATTATTTTCATCTTCCCACAATTTTTCCACTTTTATTTTTATTTCATTTGATATATCTCTTACATATTTTAATGTAATTTCTTTTATAGTATCTACTTCAAGGATAATATTTCCACTATTTTCTAAATATTCATATATATAATTTACATTATTAATTTCATAATTAGGTATTTTTTCTACTTCTATATTTACTTTATTAAACTCATCAGCCACTCCTACTTTAATTCTTTTTCCATATTCATATACAACTGATATAGTATTAGAACTTAATGTTCCCTCTAAAACCATATCATCATTTTCATTTTTTACATAATATTCATGATTTACTTTATATAATCCATCTACTTTTGATAAATCACAAGTCACATTAAATACTATTGGTAATTCTATATCATCTAATTTTTTCCATTTATCTTCTTTTTCATCATAATATAGTGTTATAACCTTTTTCTTATCTTCATCCAATATTGCTGGCTCATTTATATTATTATCTCTTACAAGATGATGTATTATACCAACACCAGAACTAGGAACTAACTCATACATACTACTATAAACTTCTCCATTTAAAGTTACATCACATAAATGTTTGTTTTTTTCTTCAGAATAATATATTTCTCCTATTGATGCTTCATATATTCCATCTAAATTTACACTCCATGTACTATAAAATTTATCTTCATGTATATTTTTAACACAATGTACCTTTACAAATTCTTTTAATATGGAATATAAATCAATTCTATCTGGAGACAAAATTTTTTTCCATGTAGCAGTATAAGTTATAACATTATTTTCATCACTATCACTTGGACTTACTATTGGGTTTACAGTTGGCGCCCATCCTATAAAAATATATCCTTTTCTAAAAGGTGTTCCATCAAATACTGGTGTCTCATCATCTTCATGTAAACCTTCATAGATTTGATCTGGGAAAATAACTTCATTAGAAACACCATCATTATAAACTACATCATATTTTGGACTTATATGAGTAATTTCAATTTCTAATGGAACAGCTACTTTTTTATAAGTCCATTTTCCACTTGAATAGTATAATCTTAAACTATCATTATTATTGATTATCCAATGCTTACCAAATCCCTGATTAGAAGCATAATTATTATATAAATCTATCCAATAATTTGAATTTAATTTTAAATCACACATCCATGGATATGAAACAATAGACACCCCCTCTGCTCCATCATTAAAAACTACTTCTCCTAAAGATATAGCACTATTGCTTTCAAAAGTATCATCTGTTGCCTCATGATTGGATGAATCTTTGCACACAAATTTTACTAATTCAGATCCCTTTACAATATTATTAATACTTGGTTTATTAGGTTTTAAATGTGATACTTTAATATAAAATGAAGAAGATTCAAAATTATACCAACTTTTATTTTTAATATCATAATATAATTTTAAAGTTTTGTTACCAAATTTATAGCTATGTTTTCCAAAGCCTTGCTCACTTGCATAATTATTATATTCTTTTAGCAAAAATTCTAAATTTAAATTTATTTCACAAGTATATGGATATGTCGAAGGTAGTGGTTTATTTGTACCACCTGTATTTGGAGTTATTTCACCTACATTTATAGCAGAATCATCTAAAATTTCATATCGTAAGAGTTTATGTTCATTTGAATCATAACAACTAATATATGCAATTAGCTTGCTCATGCTAGAATCTAATATATTATTTATTGTAGGTGGTGATACAGAACTTTCATATGTGCTTGGAATTTCATTATTTTCTTCATAAATTTCTACATTATCATGTTCTAATGCATTTGTATTTTTTGTATTTCCTATGACTACTGTTATCATTGTAGCTACTAAAAATACCCACAAAAATACTGTTATTACTGATATCCTTCTTTTTAATTTTTTATTATTTTTTTCTTTAAGCTTTTGGTTTTCTTTTGTTTTCATATCTTTCCTCCTTTATTTATTATCTTCTTATTTTAATATAATATACCATTTTTAAAAAATTTAGAATGACTTATTGTACAAAGTTCCATGACCTATTGTACTTGTTTTTGTACGCAAAAATCACTGGTACTAATCAACTAGTATCAGTATATATATTTTAGGGCAAAATTCCCCCTTGTTATTTCATTTTTTCTTGTGTTTTTAAGACTTAGTTGTGTGTGTAGTTCAATCATGCTTATGTGTTTTTTTAGTTTCCATAATCATTTTCCTCTCTTTTACTTGATTACATTTTTAGTTTAACATTTATCTAAACTTTTTTCAATATAAAAGCAAAGGATTTTTTTATTTCCTTTGCCTAAAATTCTTCAAAAAGATCCATTATATCTTCTCTACTCATTTTATTTATAAATGTTTCACCAGTCTTAATTACTTGATCACTAAGATCCATTTTTCTCTCTTGAAGTTTTTGAATTTTTTCTTCAATACTATTACTTGTAATAAGTTTGAATACTTGAACATTATTCTTTTGACCGATTCTATATGCTCTATCAGTTGCTTGATTTTGAGCCGATAGGTTCCACCAAGGATCATAATGAATTACAATATCTGCACCAGTAAGATTAAGACCTGTACCACCAGCTTTAAGAGATATTAAAAATACTTTAATGTTCTTATCTTTGTTAAATTCATCTACCATCTCAATTCTTGTGTCTACTTTAGTCTGACCAGTAAGAATCGAATATTCAATTTCTCTTTGTTCTAATCTTTTTGTAATTATATCAAACATAGATGTAAATCCAGAAAAAAGTAATATTTTATGTCCTGCAGAAATTGCCCCCTCGATTAATTCTATACATTGTTCAAGCTTTGCACTTTCTCCATCATAATCTGAAATAAATAGGGATGGATGGCAACATATTTGTCTAAGTCTAGTTATAATTGAAAGTATTTTGAATTTACTTTTTTCAAAGCCAAACTCTTCTATTTCATTGTTTATTTCTTTTTTACTACTTGCAAGATAAGCCTTATATAGTTTTTCTTGTTCACTATCCATCTCACTATACATTACAGTCTCTGTTTTATCTGGTAATTCTTTTAACACCTCTTTTTTAATACGCCTTAGTATAAATGGAGCTACAAGCTTTTGAAGTTTTTCCATTACATATATATCATTATCCTTAATTATTGGATTTTCATATTCCTCTTTAAACTTTTTATAACTAAATAAATAGCCTGGCATTATAAAGTCAAATATTGACCAAAGCTCTGAAAGAGAGTTTTCAATTGGTGTTCCAGTAAGTGCAAACCTAACCTCACTTTTTAACTTCTTAAGTGCTTTTGCATTCTTTGTATTATTATTTTTTATATATTGTGCCTCATCGGCAATTATATATTTGAATGTATAACTTGAATACTTTTCAACATCTCTTTTTAATAAATCATAAGATGTTATAACAGCATCATATTTTTCTACATCTTTAATAAGTTTCTCTCTTTGCTCTGCAGAACCTGATACAACAAGTATTTTCATTTGAGGAGAAAACTTAGATATTTCTTTTTTCCAGTTTATATATAACGAACTTGGACACACAATAATAGAAGTTTTTTTAGACTTTATTTTTTCATCTAGTAAAAGAGTAATTACCTGAATTGTCTTACCAAGTCCCATATCATCTGCAAGTATTCCACCAAAATTATATTTTTCTAATGTTTTAAGCCAACTAAATCCAGTCTTTTGATAAGATCTAAGTACTGCCTTTAATACATTTGGTACTTCAAAGTCTGTTTCATCTACATCATTTATACTCCTTACAACATCTTTAAAGTTACTATCTCTTTTTATATTAATATTACTATTATTCTTAACAATACTATCTAAATATATAGCTCTATATTTAGGAAGATGTATATTTCCCTCTATAATATCCTTTTCAGATAAATTAAGACTATTTGAAATATTTGCAAGTGTATCAATACCAGAAGAGTCTATATTAATATAGCTACCATCCTTTAATCTATAATATTTTTTCTTAAGTTTATATCTTTTAAATATTTCTCTTAATTCTTCTTCATCAATATTAAGATTTTCAAAATTTACTTCTAAAAAATCATTTTGTATTCTAACACCCATAGAAAGCATTTGAGGAGATACAATTTGTTTATTTTTTAATCTATCTGTAACAAGTACTTCAAATTTTTGCATAAACTCATTAATGCCATTACTTAAAAATTCATATATATCATCTTCATTTGCAAGATATATAATTCCTTTTTTATAATTTATTATAAATTTATGTTTTTTAAATAATTCTTTTGCCTTTGTTTCTTCTATTATATTTCTATTACAACTTTTTTTAGCATTTGTATCAAATGGATTAAACTCAATATCTAAGTAACAAAATTTTACCTCTGCTACTATGTTTCCATCCTTTTCAGTATCTAAATATATTTTTACACCAAGTTTTTCAGCTCTATATTTTTCTGATAAATCATTTTCCATATTTACCTTTGCCATAGCTTTTAAATATGGTAGTAAATATTCACAAAAACTTGTTGCATTATGTGTTTCAACATGAAAAACTTTATTACTATTTTTTTCTATTTCCAAAAGTAGAGGAATTATTTTTTGTTTAAAGTCATCATCGCATCTATACAAAAAGTCTTTATATAGTATATAGATATATTGTTGACCATATAATATATTATAATCTTCTATACCTTTTATAACATCTATACCATTTTCATTATTGTCTACTATATCAAACTCTAGCTTAGGATTTTCTTCAAGTAGTTTTATCATTCCAAATGATTTTTCATTTGTATAACCCTCTATTTGAATTTTCTTATCTTTCATTAAATCAAAAAATTCATCAAGTGCACCATACTTTAATTTTAATACACCTTTATATCTTTTATTTAAATTAAAAGAATATACTCCAAGTTTTGAAAATTCACTATACTCAGATGCTTTATTTGTAAGAAACCTTACTATTTGTTTAGAATTTTCATCAAAAGCACTAAATTTATGCTTAAATTCTAGTTCTTTTCCATATTTTACAACTTCTTCATTTAGCATATCTTCACTAAACTTATATATATCTTTTAATATATACATTCTATCTTTTCCAATTCTAAAAGATACTTCAAGCTCAGTATTTTTAAAATCAAGGATGGAAAGTATAGGTACTATTTTTACTTTCCCTATACTTTCCCCTCTTCCAAGTTCTAAATTTTCATAGTAAGATATAAGACTATTAATCTCTTTTGTTTCAACTACTTTTTCTTTATTTGATGATATATCTGTGTCAATTTCTTTTGATTCCATGTTTTTTTCAAAATCAATGTATTTTTGTGAATTTATATACATATCAAAAGTAGCAGCTACAACATGTCTACAAACAGTATCATTTTTTCCAATAGGACAATCACATTTATATGTTAATACTTTATTTTCTTTCTTTATTTCAATTTGATATATAGATGAACTCTCTATATATGTTCTAGCTATGAAATTATCCTCATCTATATACTCGAAACTTGCAATCTTTACCTTACCTTGTTCAAAACATTTTTTTCCTTTATTTATTGTATCACTACTGGCTTTAAGTAATATTTTATTTATTTCTACAGCATTTATTAACATCTTCATTCTCCAAAAAACTAAATTTTACAATCCTCTTATTTTTCTAAATTATTTTCTATAACTTCAAAGATATCACTTGTCTCAAATCCTTTTCTCCAACCAGTAATACCAGCTAAATTATATTTATTTACAATTTCTGTTCTTCTTTTTACAGAATCTACATCTTCTAACCATAATTTATATGTAATATTTCCAGATGTATATTCCGCATAGTTTTGACCTGCATCCTCATCCCATACAGTAGTTATATCATTATTTTTTATAAAGTTTTGACAATCTTTCATTGTATATATTTTAGTACTAATATTACTATCTCCAGCTTTAACCATCCAAAGTCTAGTATAGAAAGGAATACCTAGTATTATCTTACTTGAATCAATTTTAGAATCATTTATAAGTGAATTAATATTTTTTTCAACCCATGATACCTCAGCAATTGATCCTGCCTCACTAGACCATGCACCTCTTTGGTCATAACCCATAAGAACAACATAATCTACAGCTTCTCCTACTCTTGTTCTATCAATATATTTTACAAAATACATATCAACAGAAAGCTTTATATTATTTTGTCTAAGTAATGGTGCAAGCTCTCTTATAAATTGTGTAAATAAATTTCTATCTTCATCTTTCATTGCTTCAAAATCAATATTTATCCCATCAATTTTATCATCTTTTGCTATTTTTACTAAATTTTTAATAAAGTTTTCTCTATTTCTTTCGCTGTTTAACATACTAGATGTATCATCTGGTGAATAAGAACTAGAATCAATACCATTAGTTATAATTGGCCATATCTCATATCCATATTCTTTCGCTTTATTATAATAATCTTGACTATATTTAGAAGTTATATCTCCATTTACATTTTTAAGTTCATACCATGTAGGAGATACTACACCAACACCTGATATTTTTTCACTGCCAAGAGTTGCAAGATCACTACCATATTGCCAAAACATAGTAAGTTTATCTGATTTTTCGTTACCTTCTTTTACTTCCTCGTTTTTCTCTTCTTCTTGTCTTTTTTCTTGTGCTTTGACATCAGAATCATCAATATTTGATTTTGCAATGTATCCAACAATCCCAGAGTCAGTTTTTACTTTATACCATCTATTATGATTTAAACTTTCATTATATAATGTTACAGTATTATTTGTAGATATAGTTTGTAAAACTTCTGAATCTGTTGAAAGAGATTTATATACATTTACTCTATCATATTTTACTTTTATATCAGTAGATGATTTTTTATCAATAGATATTGTATTTGTCTCTTCATTATATTCAATATTTATATTATATATATCCTTTAATAATTCTATGTCTACATATGGTTGTCCATTATACAATTTAGCACTTGTATTAGTATTAATATATTCTAAATTTCTAGACATTAAATTTTCATCTATTTTAAATTTTACAACATCATTTTTTGTTGTAACTATTATTTTTGTTGCTACTTTATCATAAAATATATTCTTATCTATTACTTTAGATATTGTATCAACAGATATATATATTCCATCATCTTGTTTAAATGGTTTGTAATTTGTCTCTATATTATCACCATATATAACTAAGTCTGCTTCCTTTTTATCCACATTTTTATTACTATTATTAAAAGTAAATAACACTCCAAACACTATTATTAAAAATAGCATTGGTACTATTAATCTTTTTATATTGTTAATCATTAACATCAACCGCCTTTATCAAACTATATTATACAATATAATTTGCAATTTGTGAATATTTTATAATATATTTATTTAAATATAATTATATTTTAATTTTATCTTTACTAAAAACACACAAATTATAATCCTAATTCAATATAAATTCTTTAACCATTTACAAAACTTTTCATATACTAAAATAAGGAGGGAAAAAAATGGATGATTTAAGAGTTGTAATAGATGCAGGACATGGAGGAAGTGATCCTGGAGCTGTAGCAAATGGTGTAAATGAAAAAGATTTAACACTTAAGATTTCTGAATATATGTATAATAAATTTCTAGAAGCTGGTATTCCTGCTACACTTACACGTACTACTGATGAAACTCTTTCTCCAACAGAAAGGGTAAGAAGAATTTTAGATGCTTATGGAGATAGTCCAAATGTAATTGTAATATCAAATCATATAAATTCAACTGCAAGTGATGTAGGACCTGAGGGAGCAGAAGTAATATATGCATTAAGAAATGATGATACTCTAGCTCAAAATATATTAAACGAACTAGGAAACGCTGGTCAAATTAAAAGAACTATATATCAAAGAAGACTACCTAATGACCCATCAAAAGATTATTATTTTATACATAGGAATACTGGTACAACACAACCAGTTATAGTTGAATATGGATATATAAACAATCCAGAAGATTTAAATAGAATTCAGCAAAATTACAGAGCATATGTAGATGGTGTTATAAAAGCTGTTCTTGAAACTTTTGAAGCCGAAAATAAAGGTGATAAAATTGTATATACTGTAAGACCTGGCGATACATTATGGACTATTGCTCAAAGGTATAATACAACAGTAAATGCGATAAAAATATTAAATAACCTAACTAGTGATTTCTTAAGAGTCGGACAAAAATTAAATATACCTGCAAGACTTGTAGAAACACCTACAACAGATGTAATAACTTATACTGTAAATTATGGCGATACTTTATGGAATATAGCACAAAGATATAACACAAGTGTAGAAGCTATAATGAAACTTAATCGTTTACCAAACGATATGATTTCAGTTGGGCAAACTCTACTTATACCATCTAATGGTGTATACTATGTAGTACGTCCAGGAGATACTTTATGGAGAATTGCTCACTACTATCATACTACAGTAAATGCTATAAAAAATGCAAATGGACTCGTTTCAGATATGATATATGTAGGTCAAATTTTAAAAATTATGTAAAAATTATCAATTTAAAATATATAAAAAAGTCATTGAATTTACGAGTATTTTCAATGACTTTATTTTTAATAGAACTAATTATTATTTATTTTTTGAATTTCTTCTTTTGTTAACCCAGTGACTTTTGATATAAAGTCAATACTAGCTTTTTCTTTTAACATAGCTTTTACTATTTCAATTTTTCCCTTTTCTATTCCTTTTTCTATTCCTTTTTCCTCACCTATTCTAATACCATGCTCTCTTGCTGAAGTAATATCTTTTTTATACTTTTCTCTAAGCTCTGCCTTTCTTCTTTCTGCTGCATCTCCTGACAAATACTCTAATTCTTCATTTGCCTTTTTTACTTTCTCATTTCTCTTCATTACTTCACCAATCCTTTTTTCATCTTTACTATCTATAAATGCTAGCCAATCT
>CAOYAN010000033.1 GCA_948562205.1 uncultured Clostridia bacterium
AAAAGTGGTATAATAATTATAGAAAGGAAAGTGATATATTATGAAAGTTATAAAAAAATATGATTATGAATTAATAGAGAGAATAGCAAGAATGGAGAGTGAATTAATAAGAGGAATTAACAAGCAAAGAGAATTAGAAAGTCAAAGAAAACACGAATTAATATATAAATATGGAAAAGAAAAAAGCATAGATTTTAAAGTAGATAAAGAATATACTATATTATATGAACAAAGTGAAGGTTACGGAAAATATACTAAATATCAAACTTATATTAGAGAAATCAAAGATTATGAAATAAAAATTGAAAATATTACAAATTGTTATCTAGTAACAAATAAAGGTAGATTTAAAATTGATAATATACTAGGTATAATAAAAGAATAGAAAGAGAGGTGATATAAATGATATTAAATAAAGAAATGTTTGGAACATTAATAAGTGAGTTAGGATTTATTCCACTTAATAAAATAATATATAAATATTATAATGATAAATATGTAGCAATAAATGAAAGAGGAACAGTCTATATAGGAAAAATGAGAACTGTATTAAATACTAATGGAAGTATAGATGTAAATTTTGAAATATTATTTGATGATATAATAGATACTTATGATTTATTTGTAAAAGATATTGAATATTTAGAAAAAAAGAATGATATTAAAATTGATTTTATTTAAGAGGGTGATATTATATGGCACGTAAAAAAAATGATTTAAGTGCAAAAAAAGTGGATCTTTACAATGAATTAAAAAATGAAGCAAAAAAAGCTAATAGACGTATTAAAAATATTGACAAAAAATTTGGTAAATCAACATGGGGAGTAAGACGACTAGAGAGTCGTCTATCTTCTGTTCCGATAGATGCATGGAGTAAATATGGCAGAATAAAGGTAAACAAAAAAATGAGTATTGCGCAACTTGAAGCAACGCTAAAAGCTACAAAAAATTTTCTAGCAAGTCAAACAAGTACAATAACAGGAATTAGGAAACAAATAAAAAATGTAAAAAAAGGAATTAGAAAAAGTATGTCCTCTCCTACTGTTAGAATTACAAATGATGAGACGGAAAAATTATATAATATGTTATCTGATTTTAATGTAAGAACTTTTGTTGATAATATGGGAGCTTCTGAATTTTGGGACATATATTTAACATCTAAGAGAAAAAATCTATCTGAGGAAGACTTTGGGGAGCAATTATTAAATTATTATGAAAATGGAAATGATGAGGAATTAAAAGAAGATATTAATAAGATATATAATAAATATTTTAAAAAATAAGTAGGTAGATAATATGAAATATTGGACTGAATATAAAGGACATAGTATGAAAATAATAGGAAAAAAAGAAAAATATGATGATACTATTTATAGTTTTGATATTGAAACTACTAGTTATTTTATTTTAGAAAATAATATATATAACGCCAGCAAATATATTGATTTATCTGAAAAAGAAAAAGAAAAAAGTATAGGTGGTGGATTTATGTATATTTGGATGTTATCAATTAATGAAAATGTATATTATGGTAGGACATGGGAAGAATTAGAATTATTTTTTAAAATTATTGATTATGATAAAAGTGTTACAAAAATAATATTTGTACATAATTTATCATTTGAATTTCAATTTTTAATAAATAAATTTGAATTTGAAGAAGTACTAGCAAGAAAATCACATAAAGTTATGAAATGTAAACTTAAAGATTATAATATAGAATTTAGATGTACATATATGATG
Organism: uncultured Clostridia bacterium; assembly: GCA_948562205.1. Classification (GTDB taxonomy): domain Bacteria; phylum Bacillota; class Clostridia; order TANB77; family CAG-465; genus CAG-465. Next base: position 1,744 of record CAOYAN010000033.1, read on the forward strand.
AGTAATTGCGCATTAAAAAAATTACCTGATTTATATAACTTACCTGTACAAAAAATGGTTGGTGATTTAGATTATGATATATTAAGAATATCTAAAACACCTTTAACAGAAAAAGAACTAAAATATTGTGAAAATGACTGTTTAGTGGTATATGAATATATTAAGTATGAAAAAACAAATTATGAAAATGTAAAAAAAATTCCACTTACAAATACAGGACAAGTTAGACGTGAATTAAAAGAAAGAATTTATAAAGATTATAAATATAAAAGACAAGTAAAAAAAGCAATAAATACTGATCCTCATATTTATAATTTATTACAGGAAGCATTTATGGGACGGTTATACTCATGCAAATTGGATATATACTGATGAGATTTTAGAAAATATAACAAGCTATGATTTCACGTCTTCTTACCCGTTTGTAATGGTTTCTGAGCGATACCCGTCATCTGAATTTAGAAAATGCAGACTACAAAAACGTGATGATATGATAGATAATTTTGCCTATTTATTGGTTGTGAAATTTAATAATATAAAATGTAAATATTTTAACAATTTTATATCTGTTTCAAAATGCAGAAAAATAAAAGGTGGAAAATATGATAATGGACGTTTGATATGTGCTGAAGAGATTGAAATAGTATTAACTGATGTAGATTTTAAATTTATATTTAATACATATAAATTTGATGATTATGAAATAATAGAAGCCTATTATTCAAAGTATAATTATCTTCCCGAGTTATATATGAATTTTGTTCTTGAAAAATATGTAAAAAAGACAGAGTATAAAGATGTAGAGGGAAAAGAACTAAACTATATAAAAGAAAAAAATAAATTTAATGCTTTGTATGGAATGTCTGTTACAAATACTATACGTGATGAGGTCATATTTGATGAATTAGGGTGGCATGAAGAGGAGATCTCTAATGAAGAGATAGAGAAAAAACTATTGGAAGAAAAAAATAAAACATTTTTATCTTTTGCATATGGGGTTTGGGTTACTGCATGGGCTAGAAAAAATTTACTAGAAAATGTTATAAAGCTTGATGAGTATGTAGTATATTGTGATACGGATAGTATCAAACTAAAGCAAGGATTTGACAAAAATATAATTAATAATTATAATAAAAGTGTAATCGAAAAAATAAAAAATGTATCAAATCTTTTAGAAATTGACATAAAAAAATACAAACCTAAAGATAAAAAAGGAAATGAGCGAATGCTTGGACTTTTTGAAAATGATGGTATATATAAAAAATTTATAACGCAAGGTGCTAAAAAATATTGTTATATTAAAGAAAAAGAAAATGAAAAAATAAAAGATACAGATAATATAGTAAAAAAAGGAAAAACTAAATCTGAAGTTTTAGAAATAACTATAGCAGGAGTGCCAAAACGTGGCGCACGAGAACTTAAAAAAATTGAAGATTTTAAAGATAATTTAGTTTTTCATTTTGAAAATACAAATAAAAATTTATTGTTATATGTAGACGATATGTCCCCTACTCTAATTACAGATTATTTAGGAAATGAGGAAATAATAACAGATAAACACGCATGTGTAATATTGCCTACTACATATATACTTGGAAAAAGTGAGGAATATACAAAGTTAATATCTGATGATAGCTCTAAAAGAGCAATTTATAAGGAGTGATTAAAATGAATATATTTAAGAAAAAAAGTTTTAATGTAAATAAAGTTATGAATAAGATAAGTAGAGATTTAAAAATTTGTTTTGCGTACTCTGAAATGGAATTAGATTACATAAAATATGAGCAGAGTGGCAGTAATATAATATTAAATATACATTGGTATGATAAATATAGTTGTGAACGTGGAATTTATATAAAATATAAATTTAAAGAATTAGAAATATTAGAAAATAGTGAAAATTATGAATATGAATTATCTGAAATTTGGGAGGTTATAGAAAATGAGTAAAATGAATAATGAGGATTATATTTTTATAAAAAATTTTAACAAAATAAAAATAAAAAATATTTGTGAAAAATTACAAATTGATCGTCCAAACATATTAAAAGGAAAAGCAAGTGATGAAAAATTATTTGCAGTTAGACGAGAAATTGAAAAAGAATATGCAAGTTTATATTTAAAGGAGAAGATAGAGAATGAATGAAAAATATTTAGAAAAAAATAAACAAATAAAATTAATAAAAGATAATGTAGAATTAATTTTTAATGATTGTTTTTCTGAAATTTATGATCTTATAGAAGAAATTGATTTATCTAATGAAAGTATTGATCGATTACATTTTGTATTAAAAAAAGATATGAAACATTGTATCATATATATGGTACAATATCTTATAGAAAGAGGATTTAAAAATGAAACAGATTAAATATTATAGTAGTGAAAAAATATCGGCTCTAGGTTTTAACTTTAATATAATTTTTGGAGAAAGAAGCAACGGCAAAAGCTATGATTTAAAACATAAAAAGCGGTGTTGAAAAATATTTCAGTACAGGAAAAAGATTTGTTTTAGTGCGCAGAATTTATGAGGAATTTAAACGCGGAATGGTTGAACAATATTTTAAAGATGTTGACATAAATAAAATAAGTAATGGAAAGTATGATGGATTTACATTATATAATGGAAAAATATATTTTACAAAATTCGACGAAAAAGAATTAAAATTTAAACGTACGTTTGATTATTGCGGTTATGCGATGGCGCTAAATCTTGAGCAAAATTATGCAGGTGGAAGTTTTTTAGATGTAGAAGACATAATATTTGAAGAATTTATGTCTAGAAAAAATTATTTAAAAGATGAGCCAAAAAAACTTATGTCCCTTTATTGTACAATAGATAGAAAAAGAGGAACAACAAAATGCTGGTTAGTTGGAAATACAATATCTAGGGTTTGTCCTTATTTAGAGGAGTGGGGATTACATAATATTGTAGCAAAACAAAAGCAAGGACAAATAAAGACTGTAGAAATTGAGCAAGAGATGTATGAAGAGACAGAAAAAATAGGAATAGCGATTGAATATTGTATATCTACAGGAGTTAGTTCACACACTATAGGTAGTAGTGCTGGAATGTTAAATAATGGTGAATGGCAGGTTGATAATCAGCCACTATTTAAACAAAAGAAAAAAGATTTTAATATATATTATAGAATATTTTTTGAATATAAAGGGTTTAGATTTATTGGTGAATATCTAGTAAATAAAAAAAATCCGATGGAACGTATATGGTTTATCTACCCTAAATACACGGAAATATACGGACGTGTTATTGTATTTTCAGACAATGTAAAAGAAAATATATTTTGGCAAAAAGATATTTATAATTTGACATTTAAAAATAAAATGTTACAAACAATTTTTAATGAATTTAGAGAAAGTACCATATTTTTTAGTGACAATTTAACGGGTACAGATTTTAAACAAGCTATAGATTTTAGTATTAAAAAATAAAGAGGAGTGAATATTATGAGTTATAATAGTAAAATTATTTTATGTAAAGGAATTAAAATGGACAGAGATTACAAAGACGTAATTAATTATACAGAAGAACAACTGATAAATTTATGTTTAGAACATAAAGTTGTTGACGCTTCCGATTTTAATTTTGTTCGAGAAAACAGAGGACAATTAAATGTCCCCTACTCTATTGATATTTGTTTACAAGCAAATTATATGGCTTTTCAAAATCCTGATTATAGCGGAAAATGGTTTTTTGCGTGGGTTGATGAAGTACATTTTGTAGCTCCGGGAACTACAAAAATTATGTTTACAATAGATTATTGGTCTACATGGTTTTATAAATTTAATGTTGGGCAGTGTTTTGTAGAAAGGGAACATGTTGAACAGGACAGAATAGGTCAACATACATTAGAAGAAAATATTGAAACAGGAGAATATTATCAGATGTTTCCTGATCTAGATGACAATATACCATCTTTAAATGTCTTAAGTTATATTATGTCAACTACAAGTGAATTAACATTAACAAATAATGTTATAACCGTTGTTGATCCACGGTCAAACTGGTGGAATATATAATGGAATTTTTGGTGGTAGTAATTATTATATAGGAAACGCTGATGCAATAGTAGAAGCTATAAATAGTATTAATCGAGCTAGCAAAATTGATACTATTAATGGATTATTTACTTTTCCATCTGCTTTAGTTGGACAGGTACAAGAAATTGGACATGGATTATATAAAATATCTAATACTAATAATGCATATGGAGAAGTTGCAAAAATAAAAATTCCAACTACTCTAAATGGTTATGTACCAAGAAATAATAAGTTATTTGTATACCCTTATAATTATCTAGCAGTTGACAACGCAGGTGGACAAAGCAATATATATCGATACGAATTTTTTGAAAATGTACAAAATAATGAAATAACATTTAATATAAGAAGTGCTATAACTCCTGGCGGATCTATAAGAATGGAGCCTGTAAATTATAATGGGGACGCAGGATTTGTAAATGGTTTACCACTTGCAAAATTTCCTATTTGTAATTGGGCAGTCGATATGTATACGAATTGGTTAACACAAAATAGTGTAAATATTGGTGGATTTGATATATCAGCTGACTTAGTAAATACTGTTGGAAGCGGATTAAATGCTTCTACTCAAGCTGTTACTGGAAATATTCAAGGAGCTTTTACTAGTGTTTTTAATTCTATGTTACAAACAAAACAACATTCATTATTGCCAACAGTTGCAAAAGGAAATTTAAACGCAGGAGACGTAATAGCTTCTAGCAATAAATTAAATTATCATTTTTGTAAAATGTGCGTACGTGTAGAATATGCAAGAAAAATCGATGAATTTTTCACACGTTTTGGATATAAAGTTAACAGACTTACTACACCATATATTAATATTCGACCATACTGGGATTATTTAAAAATTGGTGGAGAAGAAGATTTAGGAAGTGGTGAAATGCCACAGGTTGCAATAGATACTATAAATCAATGTGCAAGAAATGGCGTAACAATTTGGCACGATCACGCGGTTATCGGTGATTATACATTAGATAATTCAGCACCTATAAAAGAATAATTTCACGTGAAAAAAGAGGACATTTTGTCCTCTTTTTAGTTTACGTAATTTCCATTTAAATTAAATTCCATTGGTTTATAATTAAATCTAATTCTAGTTACATTATTTATATTTAATTGACTTTGCGCCTGTTCTAATCCATTATTAACTTGTCTGTGTATAACTCCTAGTGTTGCTTTATTTCCATGTAATACAAAATACCCGTATAGATTTCTATATAAAACTTGGCTATTTTCATTGTAGCGAATTAACATAATATTTGGTATATACATATTAGCGTACATTGGTCTAATATTTGGTAAATTGCTAACACTTAAAAGTTCTAATTCTTGATTATATAATAAATTTGAACTTGAATTTTCTATTGGATCTATAAAATCTGGCTCGTTTAGTATTAAGGAAATATTACCATTATTAAATAGAGTTATTACTTCTAAATTACTGTTACCTTGCCCAAATGGAAGTAATGTTACAGTATTTGATGATGATACATTACAACCGCCATAAAGGAAAGCTTCAAAAAGTTTTGCTCCTAAATATTGATAACCGATATTATTAGGGTGATGCAAATCTCCTGTTTGGTCAAAATTTTTTATGTAATCCGATTTTAGTATATACTCTGCATTATTTAAATAAAATCCACCATAAATATTTATATTAGAATATGCAGGAAGCACTACCATTTGCATATTGTATCTGCGAGTCATTGCAGTGTCTGTAAAAGCTCCATCGGCTCCTACCATTCCTAAATACACTTTTGCATTAGGGAAATTTTGATTTACATAAGTCATAAAATTGCTTATTGCAATTTCAATTAAATCCTGTGTAGTCGCACTATCTTTTGCGTCATTATAGCCTCCCGCTACAACAATATATTTTACTTTCGTTTTATCTCCTGTATACCCGTTTTGTAAAGCTTCTTCAAACGTGCTATTACTAGTAGATCCTTTAGTAACAAATCCGCCACCGCTTTCTCCTATTATTTGATACTCTGTAGCTTGTAAATTTGCATAATTTACAAAATAATTAGCCCAACCTAAAATCGTACCACCTTTACCGTTATTTCCTAAAATATAACTATCACCTAAAAATATTGTAAATCTATCATTGAGTTTACTATCTAAATTATTTACTTGTGTTTGTAAATTTGTAATACTATTTGTATTTTTTAAAATGTCTGCTTGTGCAACTGCTATATCATTTGTATTATGTTCTAACTCTTCATTTAATTCGCTGAAAATATCTTGGTTTATAATTTTTGCAAGTGTTCCATCTGTTGCCATTTGGTCTAATTTAGTATTTACTTCTTCTTGTACATCTAAATTTCCAAAATAACTGTTTACATAATTCATTAGTTCTACATATGCGTTATAAAGTCCTGTTACGTTATATTCCATATTTGAAGTATTTTCTGTTACTGTACTTAAAATATTTACAATTTGGCACATTAAAGAATAGTTATCCATTTCTTGTAAACTGCTCTCTATAAATGGAAATTGGTTCATCATCATAAATTTAAAAGGTGTCATACACATTCCTTTATAAGATTTTTGGTCTGGCAAATTGTTTATTGGCATTGGTTTATATGCTTTTTGATCAGGTATATTATTTATATCACTCATTTTTAATCATCTCCTTATATTATACATCTAAAACTTGAAAAAATAATATTTCTAAATCTCTATAGATTTCTGTATAAATATTATTTTTTTGTTCTAACATTTTTAAATAAATTTCAGCTTTGTTACCTACTGTTTTATTTTCTGTTACATTTTCTGTAAAATTATCAGTCGAATTTAAAGTCGAATTATCAGTCCCTTGACTAGTACTATTTTGATTACTATTATTAGTATTTTTATTATAATCGTAAGTACTCATATATTCACCATTTTGAATTTCTGATAATCTATTTTCAGGCGTGTCTGAATGTCTCATGTCTGTTGTTCCTGTATTTCCGACAGTACTTTGTTGCTCTAACGTATTATTATTTATATTAGTGCTATTTATTGCTCTACTATCTGTAACATCACGAACTAGAGTTTCTCCATCAAACATATTAAAATCAATTTCTTCTAATAATTTATTATAATAGGGCATTATTTCATTAAGTTTACTTTTAAGTGCAATTTGAAATGCGGTAAAAGTTTGAAATCCTATTCGTCTCTGTATAAAATGGTCTAGAATATTTGTTTCAAAATCTTCTTTAGTTATATTTGAAGCTAACGGGTAACTGAAATTAAATATAGTAGTTCTTGCTTTACTAGATAAATTTATAGGATTTGTTTTTTCCTCTGCCCCAAAATTTACCATTGCTTGCATAAGTTGATATAAGGATGGTGGTAAATCTTTTACAGGATTTGCAACCGCATTTGCTAATGGATTAAAGTATAATGTATTATAAAAAGGAAAATTATTAAACATCATCATCACCTACCTTTTCATATGAAAAGTCATCTTGTTCCTCTGGCTCTGTAGTTTGCATTCCATCATAATATCTAACAATAATTTCTTTTTTTAGTTTATCTCCCCACTTTTTATTTATCATATCTATTGCTTTTTTTCTTGGAACATATCTACTAAAACGACTAGCAATAGTACCACCTTGACTAGCTAGAATTTCATCGGTAATACTTCTTTCTTTTTTAGAAACTGTTAAATTTGCAATACCTATAAGACGCAAAAATTCGTTCCATGTTTTTTGCTTTTGATCTTCTAATTTATCAGCAACGAATGGTGCAGGCGCTAGTACCATCTCAATTTTTTCTAAGTCTAAGTCTTCATATGTACTAATTAAATCAGTGTCACTATCTAAGTCATTTATTATTTTTTTAATACTTAATTCCTCGTTATTTTTGCATTTAATAATCCTTGGTGTTTTTTGTTGTATAATATTTACATCTATTACTCTTTGTATCAAAGCAATTCTGTGCGCATATTGTAATATATCTAAATATAAAGGGTAGCAACCCGTATTATCATACATTATAACATATTCTCCGACATCTAACATTCTTGAATAGCCATTTTTTGCGATAACTTGGATTTTTTTTGGTCTACCATAAATGTCAAGTCCATTTACTGCAATATATGGAAGAGCTAAAAGCCCCATTATTTCATCGTAAAAAAACGCGATTGATCCTTGATTTAAAAGTACAGAATTCAAATATGCTATATCTATATACTCGGGTAAATTTTCAAATTCAAATACATTTTTTGCAAGAGTAATGCATTCTCTTATATACATTTGTTGAGTTTTCATGCTTGTTATTTGACTATTTAAACTTCGTTTTCCCATGCTTTTTCTCCTTTCTAAAATATTATAAAAAAGAGGACATCTCGCCCTCTTTTCACATGAAATTTTTAAACTACAGTAATTTGAGCTGTCGCTTGTTTTGTACTATCAAATACGCTTGTTGCAGTTATTTCTACTTGTGGAGCTTCTGCTACACTTTCAAAATTTAGTGGAATTGTAACTTTTCCTGTAGAGTCTACTGTTACTCCATCACCTGTAGTTACATTCCATACAACGCCTTGATTTGCAAAACCTGTTGTTGTTACATTTGCAGATAGTTGGATACTTTGTCCTTTAGTAACTGTTGCTTCAGCAGGTGTGACTATAACTTCTGTTACAGATGGAGCATCTGGAGTAAATACAACGGCATTTTCAAAAGGTGATGTACTAAATACACGCCATACATGTAAAAACACATTTCTTCTTAATGTAGCTGGATTATAAAAATCTGTTTCTTTTGTAGGAGCGTTGGCGTCTAACGCATAGTTATAATCCATAAACCATTCCCTACTAATAATTACGGCTGGTATATTTTTAAGTGCAGTAATCTCTGCATCTGTGAATGGCTCATATGCAGTTTTCAAGATTTCAGAAAGTCTAGCGCTATCTTGTGTATCAAATCCATCTATTAATACCATCCTTGCTTTCATATCAGCCTCATCCTTAAAGAAAGATGTAGCAAGTACTTCAGTACTAAAATCTGCTTCAAACTGTGTGTTTATAATAACAATTTGATCATCAAAATTTGTAGCTCTTCTAATTCCCGCAGGATTATAGTTAGGACTTCTAAATGTAAGTAAGTTAGACACTCCTTTTATAGCACTTACTCTTTGTCTTGCATCTAATCTAGAATAATTTGCGATTTGATGTGGTGTTACTGTACCATCTAATATACGCCTAGATAACATATATTTGTCTACTAAATATGTATCATATTTATATGATTCATATAACATTTGTACACTTTGTGTTATGAAATCAAATAAAGATCCTTCACTATCAAAAGCCATTGCTAGTTGTTCATCAGAAGTGGTAGTTTCATAAAATTTTTGATAATTTAATTCATGTATATAATTAAATACATTTGGAACAGCATTACTTAAAAATCTTGTAGGATTTTCAACATTTTCATTATAGTCGTAAACATTACATAAATCTAGGATTAATTCTCTTACTTGTTGTCCAAATCTTAAAGTGCCTCTAACAGTAAAATCCCATGGATTATCCCAATAATTTCTTTTTATAATAGTTAAACCGATAAGGTTAACTGTATTTATAAACGCGTTTCTATATCTTTGATTATTTATAATTATTTTACCAATAGGCTCAATACTTTGTCCTTGTACAGGTAAATCGATTTCTCCTGCAAGATCAGGTGTTTGGTTAATAATATAACTTAAAAGCTCCGCGTCTGTTGTAGCTTTTAAAACATTTTTTCTTGGCATTTTTAAATTCCCCCTTTAAATTTCTTTTATATTGATAACTTTTTCTTCCTCGTCATCGTCTTTGATATCTTCTATTTTATCATCAACTTTGTCATCGATTTTTTCCATAAATCTTTCTTTATATTTTTTTCTTAGTTCCTCTATTTTTCCGTCTTTTTCTTCTATGATTTTCTTATATTCTGTGTCGTCGAACTCTTCAAAACTATCAGATATATTTTCCATAAGTTCGATTTTTTTATCTTCGTCGATTTCCAAACCATCAACGTATGTAATAAATTCCTCTTTAGACATTTTCATAACATTTTCACCACCTTTACTATTATATTAAAACAAAAAATTAATTTTGTCAACTTTTCATGTGAAATTTTTTATCTATATCTATTTCTAAATTTTCTAGCATATAAAACCCATGGAAATTTTTCACGTGAAATTTTAGGAGTAGGTGGAGTAACTCCACCCTCATATATTCTCCAATTGTAACCATAATCATTATACAAAATAGTATCATTTACAAACATCATGTTATAAATACTTTGACTATTATTAAGTTCATAAAACTGTCCCCCTACATTATGCCAACCTGTATATTTACCTAAGGCAACATTTAAATGTAAGTGATCCCCTGTCGCAAAACCGAGCGTTACCTGTATGACCTAAAATATTACCCTGTGTTACAACATCACCAACATTATATAAAGGATTATTATCATGCATTACAACAAAGTTTACATAATCTGTTTGTCCATTTGGTAAATAAACGGGATTTATACTTTCAAATATTAAATATGCCTGTCCGTTATTGTAATTTTTAGCAATGCACTGTACAGAACAGGGCGAATAATACGGGTAGTTATTTATTTGCATGCTTCCATTCCAGCCTACAAAATCCATGGCTAGTACGTGCGATATAGATCCATGTTCTCCTTGTGTTATGTACATACAGTCCATAGGAAAAAGTAGAACTTCAACTCCTGTATCTGTAAATAATTTTTGACCTGCTCTCATTTTATTTTAGTTCCTTTATATCATTATCATTTAGATATCTATCATATGTACTTCTATATGGATTTTCACCGCCTACTATTTCCTCAATATAGCCTTGTAGCCAACTTCCATGATTAATCATACAGTCGATATCGATTTTACTATCTTTATTATTATGATATTGATTATAAACTACTAAATCTCCAACCTTATATTTATAATTACTATTTTCATGTGAAATATTTTTATCGGGTATCTCTTCACAAATTACATAATTATAACTATTAAATGTTCCATAACTTCTAGGAATGCCCATATATTCTCCACTATCTACAGGTGTATTATTTACTCTTTTTTCAAAATGTAAATGTATACCTGTTGCGTTTCCACTCATTCCCTGTATTCCAATTTGTGTTGTATAATTTACTTCTTGCCCAACTTTTACATGTATTTCACTTAAATGTGCATAATAATATTTTTCATTACCTTTTTTTACTATAACAAGTAAACCGTATCCTAAATTGTCCCAACCTGCAAAATCCACTACGCCCTCGCTGGCACTAACTACTATACCATTTTCAATTACTAAATCAGTTCCGTGGTGTTTTCCATCACTTGTTTTATTTAAATTTCTATCATATTCTCCAAATAGATATGTTACTCTAAAATTTCCATTACATGGAATATTTGTATATTTTTTAATCATTTTTTATTTCTCCTTTACCTAACTTTTGTGTAAGTCCAACAGGTAATTTTATACCGCAATCAGCAATATTTTCTAAAATAGATAAACATTCATTTGTTATAAAATAATATATTACCATACTACGTAATGCTCCATTGCTTTTTGTTACCTCATCAATATAAAAACCTACACTTACTACAATTAAATATAATACTTTTTTAAGTATTCCCTTAAATCCATCTTTACTACTTAAATTACCTAAAATATAACCCGCGATAAGTCGTGTTATATAATCGAGACATATACAAATAAGTAATATCTGTAATGCACGATCAAAACCACCTAACATATACGATAAATAAGTAAATAAAAGAGTAAAAATATATTTTACTTTTTCCAAAGTACACACCCCCTTTTTTCTTTATTATATATAAAAAAAGTGTATTTTTCAATACACTTTCTTAAAATTTTTATTTTTCTATTTCTACATCATTTGATTTAGTATTTACTTTTAATATAGGCGTTGCTTTATAAGTAGTTCCTTTTCTAGTTTTAACTTCTGCTATTTTAAAACAGTCTACTTCTTCCTCATCAATATAATCTAACACACTTTCAAAAAATACTTCAGAGCCAGAGTAAATATAACCAATATTTGTTAAATAATAAATTAAATCAAAATTTTTATCATCTGTATCAATATTTACTTTTGCATAACCTAGAAATCTTACAAATTCTCCTACATGCTCTTTTACGCTTTCAGCTACGACGTCACCATTTTTTAACATTTTCTCAAATAATGGCTTATCGCATTCTCCCCCTTTACTAATAATTGTAACTTCATACTTTTTCTTTTTTTCTGTCATTTTAATCACCTTTTTCCTTTCTTCTTTATTCTTTGTTAAAATAACTGTAAATAGCTAGCTACCTGATTTGAACAGATATATAAAAGTGTGTGTCCTTTTATGTTTTCCCTATTAAACTAAACTAGCATATACGGAGGAATGCTAATTTAATATATAAAATTGCATTCCGACAACAAACAAATCGTTCATGATATCTAAAATGTAGCCTCTTATTAACTACACTAATAGTATACCATATAA
>CAOYAN010000034.1 GCA_948562205.1 uncultured Clostridia bacterium
TATTACTATCATTTGTATTTGATACTTTTATTTTTTCTTTATATCCTTCTAAAAATGTTTCTATTTCTGAAGATTCTGTTATTCCTTCATCCTTCAATATTTCTGTTAAATCTAACTTTATTGTTTTTATTCCTGTTATTCCTATTTCTCCAGTATTTGTCTCTTCTAGCGCATTACTTTTATTTATTCCACTTATCACTACTGCTGACATTGTTATAACTAGTGCTATCCATACAAATATTGTTAGTACTGATACTTTCCTTTTTCTTTTCTCTTTTTCTTCCATAATCTTCCTCATATTTTCTTTTTTATAATATTATTATCACTATATTTTTACATAATATACTATTTTTTAAAATTTTTGAATGACTTATTGTACTTGTTTACTTGACCTATTGTACTTGTTTTTAGACATAAAAAGCACTGGTACTAGTTTTACCTAGTATCAGTGTATATATCTTAAGGCATAATATCCCTTATGTTTTTCATTTTTTCTTGTGTTTTTAAAATTTAGTTGTGTGTGTGTGTGTGTGTAGTTCTATCATACTTGCGCTTATTTTAGTTACCATAATTTTTTCCTTTCTTTTGATTACATATTTATTTTATTATATAATTTATATTTTATCAATATCTATTTATTATTTTTCTCTATATATTCCTTTAAAAATTTAATAAACTTTTCTATATAGCATTGTTTTACAAAGTCAGTTCCTGTATTATACATATTTTCTAACTCTTCTATTAAAAAATATTTTATATCTTGCACTTCTTCCTCTTGAAGAACTAAATCATTTATATCTAAATCTTTTTCTAAAAAGTAAACATCAAAAAAATATTTTTTACTACCTATATATTTTTCTTCATAAAGCTTAATAAAATTTTCATTACTAATATCAATTCCGATTTCTTCTTTAGTTTCTCTAATAATTGCTGTAATGCTATCTTCTCCAGCTTTTACATGTCCACCACAAGTTAAATCCCATTTATTTTTATCATATTTCTTTTTACTTGATCTTTTTTGTATTAATATTTTGTTTTTTTTAGGACTATATATCCATAAATGTACAGCTCTTAAGAAATTTCCATCTCTAAAAGCATCCTCTCTATCCTTTATTCCAATTTTATTTCCATTTTCATCTAATATATCTATAAGTTCCATTTTTACTCCTCTACTTATTTTCATATTTTTCTACATATTCTCTCAAAACATACCTTTGATATTCATGGTATAATTTTGATACATAATCTTTTGCATCAACAAAAAGCAGTCTATGATCTTTTTCTATTGGATCTTTTACATATTTATCAAACTCTGCAATATATACTGTAGCTTCAATATCTAAAAGCCCTTTTTCTTTACCATCAACATACGCAAAGACTTTATCAAAAAATCTAATATTTTTTATACTATATCCTGTCTCCTCAATCAATTCTCTTTTTAAAGCCTCTTTAGGTGTTTCATCATTTTCTATTCCACCACCAAGCAGAAAATAATCACAAGTAGCACCTATTGCTATTTTTTTATCTTTCTTTCTAGTAATTATTGCGTATGCACCTGGTCTTTTTCTATAATTTACATTTTCCATTTTTTTACCTATATACTCCATTTTAATTTCTCCTTGCTATTTACTCTTACTCATATATAAATTATAATAATATCCATGCTTTTTTATAAGTTCATCATGTGTACCCATTTCAACTATTTTTTTATCATCAATAAACATTATAATATCTGAATTTTTTATTGTATTTAGTCTATGTGCGATTACAAAACAAATTTTTCCTTTAAGCATTTTATCTGTAGCCTTCATAACTTGTTCCTCAAATCTTAAATCTAAATTAGATGTTACCTCATCTAAAATTACAACATCTGTATCTTTTAAAATAGCCCTAGCAAAACATAAAAGTTGCTTTTCTCCATAAGATAATATATCTGTTTTGGAACTTATAATCGTATCATAATCAAATTGTAGGCTCTCAATTTTACTAGCAAGTCCAATTTCTCTACATATTTTTTTTATATGATTTAACTTTACTTTATCACTACATCCCATTCGTATATTCTCAAGTATTGATTTTTCAAAAATTACTGGCTCTTGAAAAACATAAGCTATATTTTTTCTTAATTCTTCTAATTTATATTCCATGTAATCTATGCCATTAATTAATATACTACCACTAGATATATCATACAATCTAGGTAATAAGTTTACAAGAGATGTTTTACCCACACCACTTTTCCCAACAATTGCAATTTGTATAGGTTTATCCACCTTAAAGTTTATATTATCTAATACAGTATTTATGCCATCATAACTTAACACGACATTCTTAAATTCAATACTTTCAATACTGTCTAATTTTTTTGTACCTGTATCTACTTCTTTTTTTAGTTTTGTTATTTTTAATACATTTAAAAAACAATTATACCTATTTAAAAGTCCATGTACATGATCTAGTAATGACTTCATATGCCTATTTATATCATCTATATAATCAACCATAAGCATAATTACAGAGCTTGTCATAATGCCTAAACTCATCTTATTTCCACCAACTATTAAAACAATAATAACTGATGCAAATGTAAGTAGCGAAAATAGTGCATTATGTATTGAGTTTATTTTATTTGATTTTATTATCTCAGTTTTACAATTTTTTAATATTTCATCTATTTTAGATAAATTAGTCTCTTCAAGTCTTAATGTTTTAGTAGTGCTGTATGCTTCTATATATTCATTCATTTCTCCTTGTAAATCTATGATAATTTTTTGAAGTTTTCTATATACTTTCATATTTTTCTTATACATAGGAATTAGAAACATATATGATATAGCAAAGATAGTAATTATTATTGCACCAAGTTTTAAGTCAAGTATTAAAAGCACTAAAGCTATTATTAATATAGACATTAATCTAACACAAAATATTCCAACAAAATTCCAAACAAAAAGTTGTGATGCTTCAAAACTTTGAGGTCCTACAATTTGAAATAGATTTCCTGCTTGTATTTTATCTAACTCTGATGTACTTGAATTTTGTATATTTTCAAATAATTCATTTTTAATTTGAGCATTATTATTATAAATACAATATTTTCTTCTTATTTCTATATGTCTATCCTTTAAAAATCTAAAGACAACTACTAATATTAATATAGCTGATAAAATTAAAACAAGTATTATATTTTCTTTTGGAATTGCATAATCAACTATAATTTTCATAATAAATGGGTAACAAATTCCATAAAAAGATACTATTAAAATAAGCATTATTCCAATTCTAATTGTTTCCTTTTTATTTTTAGTAAATTCAAACATTTTCTTTAATATTTTCTTATTCATATGTAATCTTCCTCTATTTTATCTTGATTTAAATTATATATTTTCATAAAATCTTCATTTTTTAAAAGATCTTCATAACTACCAAAAATTGCATGTTTATTATTTAAGAATATAATCTTATCAAATCTTTTTACAAGTCCTATATCATGTGATATTACTATTTTTGTGAAACTATTTTCCATTTTTAACAAATTATCTAGAATTCTTTTTTTATTTATTCTATCTATAGCACTAAAAGAGTCATCAAAAATCATTATAGGTTTTGGTTTTGTAAATGCTCTAACAAGAACAAGTCTTTGTCTTTGACCTTTTGATAGAGTCACTCCTTTTTTTCCAACCTTACTGTTATATCCGTCTTTTAGTTTTTTAACTTCTTCATCAAATGCAAAAAACTTAGAAATATCTACCATATTCTCATAAGACATATATGGAGTAAGAATTTTTATATTTTCTGATATAGTTTTAGAAAATAAATATGAGTCTTGAAGAAGCATGCAGACATTCTCTCTTATATCATTTTTGTTTAAATCTCTTAGTTCATATTCTCCTATTTTAATACTTCCAGTATATTCATAAAATCCTATAAGTGTCTTTAAAAGAATAGTTTTTCCACTGCCAGTTTGTCCAACAACTATTACTTTTTCATCTTTTTGTATAGTAAAATTTAAATTCTCCAATATACATACACAATTTACATATATATTTACATTTTCAAACTTAATTGTTCTTTTCTTTACACTTATACTACCTCTACTACTATTTTCTTCTGTAGTAAGTATTAAAAGATCATTTACTCTTTCTGCTGATTCTCTAAATAGATTAAATGACTCTATTATTTCAGCTATATCTGTAAAATATTTAGTTACTTTATTTGAATAACTTAAGGTAACATATATAGCACCTATAGTTATACTTTTTGTCATGTATAAAAGAGAACTTAAAATAAATATTAGTGGAGCTCCAAGTTTTACTACATTTTCTACTACCATTTTGTAATTTATATCTATTTCTATTTTTTCTTTATGATATTTATTACTCTCACTTACTATATCTTCAAACTCTTTTATTTCCTTTCTTTGTAGATTATTTATCTTTACAAAATTTATGTTTTCAAAATTATCATTCATTTTAGAATATAATTTCTTTTTCATATCAATTATTTTCTCTATAACATCTCTAGATTTTCTATAATATAGTACTGATGAAATAATAATTACAATAGAGAGTAATACCATTACAGTAGATAATCTAAAATCTATATTTATTAATTGTACTATTGCAAATACTATAATTAGCACTATATCTAAAATATATGTAATTTGAGTATCAATAAATTTAACAATATTATCTACATCATCTCCTAAATTTTGAACAAGATCTGCAAGTGATTTGCTATAAAATTCTTGATATGTTAAACCTTGTATATGATCAAATAACTTAAATTTTAAAAAATGTTGAAACTCTTGTACTATTTTACTTTTAATTACACTTCTAAGATAAGTTGATATAATAACAACTATTTGAACAACTACTAATATTACACAAATAGATATTATATAACTAATATTTTTATCTAGTAAATTTACTATTTTATCTAATAAAATATTATTTGTATTTTGATTTAGTACTCTATCTATAAAATATTTAATTACTACAGGAATATATGTAGTAAAATAATTTAATATAAAACTTAAAATAAAAAATAATACTATATATAATTTTGTATTTTTTAGACTTGATACTATTAATTTAAAAACTTTCATTTTAACTCCTATTTTTATACTATTTATCTAGTAACTTTTTATATAAATCTTCATACACTTTATTTACATCAATATAGTTTACAATTG
Source organism: uncultured Clostridia bacterium (assembly GCA_948562205.1). Classification (GTDB taxonomy): domain Bacteria; phylum Bacillota; class Clostridia; order TANB77; family CAG-465; genus CAG-465. The sequence goes on from CAOYAN010000034.1 coordinate 5,195, forward strand.
TTGCCTCCCTATTATTTTTATTTATTATATACTCAGTATTCTTACCTATATCTGGTAAATTTGTATTAAATGTCTCAAACCACTCTTTATTTATCATATATGCAACAGGTGCAATATCCCAAAGTGGCCATCTATTGTACTTTTTAGTATTTACATATTCCTCATATCTCTTACATAAGAAATCACATAAGTCTGATTTTCCTTTTAAATAATAATTTAGTTCAGGAATTGTTGTAATAAGATTTGAAGCAATACCTCTACAAGGTATAATAGTAAGTTTTGCATTTGATAAAAAGACAATTTTTACAGCATCTATATCTTTGAAGTTTGCCTCATGTAAATTATTATTATTTAATAGAGTATGTCCACCAAGCCATACAACTTCAATTTTTTCTGCAATTTTAGGTTCATATTTTAATGCAAGTGCAATATTTGTAATTGCTCCTATTCCAAGAATATATGTTTTATCATTTTTTAGTGCTATTTTAATAATTTCATCTACTGCATCATTTCTTTTATCATATCCATTTTTTATATAATCAGTAGCACCTTTAAATATTAAATTTTTAGTATCTACATCACAAAGTCTACATACATTTTTAGCCTCTTTATAACTTCTTGAAATACCACTATCATTTCCTGATCTATCATTTTGAAAAGGTGCTATTGTAATAGCTTCAATATTAAATCTATCTTTTGATTTTAGTAGATAGCTTAGTGCAAACTGATCATCTGTCTCATTATATGTATCAGTATCTATTATAACATTTATTTTTTTATAATTACTAGATATTTCATCATATATTTCACTCCATGATTTAACTCTTTTAATTGATATCTCATCTTTATTAAAATCCGTATCCATAAGTAATACATTAATTCCATTATCTACTACATCATTTAAAATTCTACTACTATCATCTATCATAATATCAATATTATTTTTTATACACTCCACTGTTTTGGCATGTGTATCATGTACATTAGTAAAAATAAGTTTATCATATATTATATTTTTTTCTTTAAGCCATTTTATAGTCATTTCTTGAGGCTCTCTATATTCACCATTTTCCCTTCCAGTTATTATATATATCTTGTTTCCATCTTCTATTAACTTATCAATATATTCCTTAGCCCCATCAACTAATTCTAAACTTCTAACTATTCTCTCAATATTTTCTTTATAAAATATATCATTTTCCTCTTTGGAAAAATCAAACATTCCACAAGTTATATATGCCTCTTTATTTATAATACCATTATTTCTTAAACTTTTATCATATTCTATATATTCCCTAAGTAGCGCTCCATTAAAATCAGCTATAACATTATCTATATCAACACCTATATTCATTTTTTCCTCCAAATTACTTTTAATCTTTTATTACTTCTTTTATTCTTTCAATAAATTTTTCCTTATCTTCTAAAGCAATTCTTAATTTTTTTAGCCCTTCTTCATATTCATCATTTTTTAAATATGTTTTAGCATATCCACCTTCATAATATTTTTCATATAAATGATTATATATTCGCTCTATTTGTTCTTCTTCCGAATATTCTGGAAAATTTCTTAGTCCATAACTATATGCTCTTTTAATACTGTTATCCACACTTACAATAGTTCTATCTGCACTACTTACGATCATTCCATATATACTTCTAGGTTTATGATCACTTGATGCTCTATGATCTTCTATTGCCTCTTTTATTATATTTCTCTTATCATCTGTAAACCATTTTTTCATATTTTCATCTTCCATAAAAAGCTTAGCAGATACTATTTCGTGCCTTTTCCTATCTATATGATGCCCTAAATCATGATATACTGCTATTACATATACCATATCCATGTCAACATCTCTTCCATCAGCTAACTCTAAACTTTTCCTTATTACAGTTTTTATATGTTCTATTCCATGTCCCCTCTCATTTTTACTATACATAGGAAATATATTTTCCTCTACATATTTTACAATTTCAAAATTTAATTTATTCATAACTAAACCTCCTAAAATCACATTTAAATCATTCTTAACTTAATACTTACTTTTCTTAAATAAATTGCAGATATTATCAAGAAAAACATTAGTATAGAAACAGAAATTGATAATATATTTATATCATAAAAATAATTATATAATATATATACTAAAATATAACTTATGACTTGTCCTACCATCATATAAATATTAAAGGTTAATATATGCTCTTTTTTATATTCTACTAAATCATCTGTCTTTATTGCGGAATATACCATACTACATGATTCAGACTCTATTATTGCTCCAAAAGAATTTATTAAAATATAATATACAATTAGTGCTATAAAGTCTGGATTATATACAACAACTAACGAAGATATAAATATTATAATTGCAAGATATGGATAAAATCTCTTTTTTATACATTTATTATTTATTATTTTTTAAATTTGTAAAGATAATATCGAAATCACCGCAAATACTGAGTTATATGTACCAAGATTCAGCTCACTTCCAACTCTTAAAAATAGTATAATTGGTAATATTTCTGTTATTATTCCTTGTGATGATATTCTTCTATAAAACATACATTTATAAATATCTTTTACAGGTTTTTTATCTTTAATTTTCTTAAAGAATTCTTTTATCTCCAATTTTTTATCACTCACAGTAAAATCTTTTATATTAAAAGATATAACTATAATTAAAGTTACTTCTATTATTAATATAACAAACAATGCATAATATGAAAGTTCTTGTATTATAATTCCAGAAAATATTGGTGTAAGTATTTTGCTATACTAGATAATATATTTATATTGGCTATAAAGCTACTCATAGTTTTATTACTATTTGATCCTATTACTATTAATTCATAGGGTGTAGAATAACAAACTTCTGCAAGTCTTTCTAATATTTTAAATATATAAATATATTTAACTATATTTTCTTTAAATACAAGTAGAGCAAATATATTTAATATTAATAATACAAAACTTGATTTATAAATAATCTTCGCATTTTTAGAATTTATTAATTTTAATACCATATAACATATTACAAAATCTACTAATACTCCAAATAAAGAATATTTTATAATAAAATTTTAATCATTGTTTACTATTTTTAATATATATACATTAAAAAATAGTGAAAAAAATACTTTTATAGATTTTCTAAAAAAAGAAATCATAGCAATATATTTTCTATTTTTATCCATATTTTTTTCTCCTAACATTTAATTACTTCTAAACTATATCATAAAATTACTTTTTTCTCAATAAATAAAAAAAATAGAGCAAAAAAATCCAAATTTTTCTACTCTATAATTTTTTACATAATTACTATAAATTAAACTTAATTTTTAGCTTCTCATTTAATTTTCTATAAATTTTTTCGGCAAACCATTTTTCACTTGAAGCACTCTCTACTTCTTCAATTGGAACCCATCTTACGCCACTATTTTCATCAGCTCGTATTCTTAAAGCTTCACTTTCATCTACTTCAAAAAGATATGTAAGATTTAAATGTACATGAGATGAGACATATTTTCCTCTTTTAAAATGACCATCTACACAGCCAAGTTCTAATGAAAAAATTCCATCACTTAATACTTTTACATTTTCCACTCCTGTCTCTTCTTTAAGTTCACGAAGAGCAGTTCCTAATAAATCTGATTCTCCATCAGCATGTCCACCAGTCCAAGCCCATGAATCATAAATATTGTGGTATATCATAAGGATTTTAGTTCTCTCCTTGTTAGTAACCCAAGCTGAAGCAGTAAAATGACCAAATTCATTATTTCTTGTAAGTACATCATCAAATGTATCAATATATCTTAACATAAGCTTTTTATCATTTTCTTCCTGTTCATTATATGGTACATATTTTTCAATTTGTTCTCTTAATTTTTGCATATTTTTACCTTCCTTATTAGTTATTCTACCATATTTTTTCAGTCTTTACAATAAAAATTTTCATCAAATTTTATATTACTTATAAATTCATCTACTAAAATTTCTTTTTTTAACTTATAAAAACAAGATTTAAATTTATCTTTATATATAGTAAATGAATATAGTTTAATAACATTATCTACCATACAAATTTCAGATAAAACTTCTTTATCTTTTATAATTTTTATATTTAAAGTATTTTCATTTAAAATATTTTTAATATCTATAAACATTCTACTTACATCATTTAATTTGTCTACAATATATGGTTTAGAAAAAAAATATAAAGTGAGTTTATCACTAAATATTACATTTTTTGATGGATACTTAATTTCAATTTTTACGATTTTATGATCTACTTTTATATAAATATTACTTTTTTCATAATCATATTCAAAATGTACACTATCATCTAAATTAGTATTATCTTTCTTTAATCTTATAATACCTCTCTCTTTTAACAAAATCTCTAAACTTGGCAAAATCTTAAAAACATAATCTTCATCACATGGATATTTTCTTTTTCCGATTATATATTCTTGCATATCTAAATATCCACTGGTAATACGACCATATGTACTATACATAAAGTAGTATTTTTCGCCTTTTGAATCTACAAGAAAGAGTTCATTTCTTCCAAAATCTTGTACTCTTACTGGAAATACTATTTTATCATATTTATCAAAAAGCTCAGAGAATTTTTCTATTTTAACATTTTCATATCTGTATAAATTATATATCCAATGTAATAGATGATCTCTAGTAGATTTTAAATTAAACTCCAAGCCATCAAAAAAATTATTCTTTAACAAATTTATCCGAAAAAAATATTGTGAAATTTTACTAAGCATAATACCTCCTAATATATTTATATTTTGGCTATAATAAAAATCATACAAATTATATTACTCAAATTATAAAAAGTCAAGAAAGTATAACAAAATACTAATTACTAGTATGTTATACTTTCTTCTTACAAAAAATAATTTTAGATTTTATTTGTTTATTTTTTCTATTTCTTCTTTAGTTAGTCCTGATATTTCAATTATATCATTTATATTTATATTCTTTTTAAGCATAGACTTTATCATTTCATATTTTTCTTTTCTTGCTTTTTCCTCACCTTTTTTTAGGCCATCTCTTAAGCCTTCCTCTTTTCCAAGCGAATATCCATAATTCTTTGCTGAAGCCATTTCTCTTAGACTACTTTCTCTAAATTCTGCAAGTTCTCTTGCTTCCTTATCTGCTGAGAGTATCTCTAGTTCCTCATTTGCCTTTTTTATCTTTTCATTATTTTCCATTACATGGGCAATCCTTTCTTCATCTTCACTATCTATAAATGCTAGCCATCCTGCCACACTATTCTTTGCATCTATCTTACTTTTTCTAAACTTTGGTAATTCTATATAATAATATGTCTGTAATGTATCTATTGTATACTCTCTATGATTTTCTGGTACTAATGCACTTTTTGTTATATATTCATCAAATTTAAATACATCAAAATTTAGTATTGCTACTACTATTACTGGCTTTATTTTTTTATAATCGTCTCCTTTTAATAATTGAGATGATATCATTCTTGTAGAATAAAATGTTGCTCTTTGTATCATATTATCATAATCTTTTAGCTGTATTTCTATATCTACTTCTAAATCTCCATTTAGTTTAGCCTTCAAATCTAATACACCATATTTATCCTCTTTTATTTTCTTTGCAAGAGCTACATCATGGTCTACTTCTATCTCTTTTATCTCCATTTTTAGTAAATTAGATAAAAAATCTTTTATGAATTCTTCATTACCTTTCTTACCAAATAAAAGTTTGAATACTGCATCATTTTTTACAGATAGCTTTTCATTTTTTATATTTTCCTCATTCTTACTTTTAGTGTTCATTTTAACACCCCCATTCTATCACATAGATTTAAAATATGCAATATTTATTATGTTTTTTATTTTCGTTTTTGGATGTTTGTTTTTGATTATTTTAATTTTAAACTAGATTAAATAATTAATTAAAAATCCTTGAATAAAAACATTAGAAAAAAATTCTAACATACACATTTTATGTAATGTTAATATTATACAACATAAAATCCATCTGTAAAGCCTTTTTTACATATTTCTATACATTAGACAAAACTAGTAAAATCTCCCTATCATTTTAAAGTTGTATCTATCAGCTTTGAGGAGTAATTTTTTTTCGCAAAGAAAATATTAAAATACCAACATTT
>CAOYAN010000035.1 GCA_948562205.1 uncultured Clostridia bacterium
AGTTTTTAGCAAACAAACCTCACTTTCAAAAAGTGGGGTTTGTCTACACTCTGAATGATAGATTAAGTTATACTTAGTCTATCATGTTTTTATATATTTTCTCTAATTTATATAATTTTCTAGAAATATGACTTATTATATTGTATAATAAATGTAGGTGATGAAATGTTATTTTTAAACAAAGAGTATAGAAAACTTATAAAAGATATAAATAATACTAATAAATATGAAGAACTTGTTAAAGTATTAGATAAATTTAATATTTCAAGTCTTTCTTCTGAAAAAATAGATGAATTAAAAGATATATTACTAAAAAAATACAAATCTATTAATTCCGATATTTTTCCATATATAATTGAGTATTTTTATTCTAAGGATACAAAACTTGAATTTAGTATAGCATGCCTGCTACTTGAAAAATTATGTAATAAAATAGAATTTTTAACTAATATTGAAAATATACAAATATCTGAAGATAGATTTTTTGAGTTTTTACCTACACTTTGTGAAGTTGTTATGCAAAATGTAAGTGGAATAGCTGATTGTATGTATATGATACTTTTAAATAATAGCAAATATTATGAAAAAATAGATAAAAAGTATAAAGATACTATTATAAAAAGTTTATATAAGATTGGGATGGCGCTAGATTATATTGAAAAAACAAAAATAAAACCTACAAAAGAAATACTTGTAAATATAGAAATAATGGTAGATTTAGCAAGACTATACAATGATCCTAGAGTATTAAAATTTGTAGAAAGAACGCTAGATCTTGATAATATCGAAGTAAATCTTTTTGCGGTATGTACATTAATTTATAACAATATTCCTATAGCAGATGGATATATAGAAGAACTTGCAAAGGAAGATAGAACATGTAAAAGATTTTATAAAATACTAAGAGAAATTAATAAATTATTTAGATATCCAGAAGAATACTTAACTCAAGAACGTCTAGCAAGAGCCGATATGGTATATTGGTTAATGCATCCAGCAGAAATTGGAGATGTACCAGATAGTATTGAATTTGTACAAACTTTTGAAAAAAATAATGAAGTATTTTATGTGTTTAAATTTAAATCAAATAAAGAGGTTTTTAAAGATAAAGATTGGATGATAGGGATTAGTGGTGGCTTTAAAAAGGATATTGAACCTACAATCGATAATTCAGGTTTTACATTTAGTGATTTTGAAGTATTTGATGAGGAAAAAATTCTTGAAGAAGCTTATAGAATAATAGATAAAATAAATGAAGCATGGAAAAAAAGAGCAAATGAAAACTCCTAAATTTTAGGAGCTTTTTTATTATGCTTTCTTTTTTTTGATACAAGTATTTGTTTTAGTTTTGCAATTAGTAGAAGTATTACAATTAGTAGAGCAAGATATATAATAAGTGAAATATCTTCATGATAGTCTGCAGAATTAATTATTTCTAAATTTTCTGTATATGATATGTTCTTATAAGGAAAAGATATTAATATCTTACCTATATTTTGTGTACTTATTTTTTCTGTGTTATTTAAATCGACTGTATATTCTATAATTTGTTTTTTTGGTACAACATACTCCATATCTTTTGCAAGACCAATTGTATATACTTTTTTATTCGTTAAATCAGTATATGAAAATGAAAAGTCGCCTTTTTTAGCAAAAGTTTTTTTCTCAAAAGTATTAAATATGTAGTTTGAAATTTTTAAGGTATCTGAAAATCTTGAACTGTTACCATTTTCATCTGCCATTCCTCCAAAACTTCCAATAATTATTGTCATATTATCTTTTATAGCATACCCAATAAAAGTACCTAATGCGTCATATGTAAATCCAGTCTTACCACCTTGTATTTCTTTGCAATATACAGGAGAGTCTTCATAAAACATTTGATTTGAATTTTCAAGCACTAAAATTCTTGATAGATTATTTGTAGGAGATACTCTAATTTCTTTTGTGGATATTATTTCTTTGAAAGTATCATTTTTTATACAATAATTAAATATTAAAGCCATATCGTATGCTGTAGTATAATGGTTATCATCATGGTATCCATGTGCATTTACAAAATTTGTATTTTTACATCCAATTTCTTTTACTTTCTCATTCATAAGTACTGAAAAGTCATTCATATTTCCACTTATAGTGTCAGCAAATACAATTGCTACATCATTTCCTGATACTAAAAGCAAACCATATAATAAGTCTTTTACTGTATATGTTTCATTTGCAAATATAGACATAACTGAACTGTCATATGGAACTTGAGCCATCATTTGAGGAGTTATTGTTATCTCATCATCTAATTTTAATTTTTCTAATACAATAATTGCTGTAAGTATTTTTGTAGTACTTGCGGGATATACTCTCTCATTAGCATTGTCGTTAAATAGTACAGTATTATCATCTGCATTTATAGCTACGTGTGTTTTGCAGACCAGGTCTAGATTAGTATTTGCATATATATTTCTAAATGAAAAGATTACTAAAAATAAAAAGCAAAAAAGAAAAATAGTAATTAACTTATGTTTTTTCATATTGTCACCTCATAATATCTATATTATAATATGTTGTATAACGAAAATAAAGTATAAATATTAAAAATTATTTATTTTTCTATATGAAAAATATAAAAAAATATAATTTTATTGATTTAAATTATATATATATTGTATAATAATGATAAAAAGTGAGGAGAGAAAAAATGTATAATACAAAATATCAAATAGAGAAAAAATTTTTTTGTGATAATAGTGATGATTTAATATATAAGGTATTAGAAAACCATATGAAACTTGTTGACATATCATATGAGACAGATCAGTATTTTACAGATATTGAAAGTGAGTACATAAAAAATAAAACTTGTCTTAGAATTAGAAAAGTTAATTCTAAAAATATGGAGATAACATATAAAGGAGCTTCAAAAGAGTTTACAAATTTGTATGCTAAATGTGAAACTAATATAAATTTAGATATAAAAAATTATGAGGGAGTAGTAGAACTTCTATCAAATCTTGGATTTTATAATTATGTTACTTTTGATAAGACAAGAAAAACATATTCAACTAAAAAAGATGATATAATATTTAATGTTATGATAGAAGATATAAAAGGACTTGGAAGTTTTGTTGAATTTGAAATACTTAGTAGTGTAGAGGGGATAGATATCGAACACTTAAAAAATAAACTAAATGAATTTGTAGATAATTTTAGTTCATTAAAATTGAGAGAAGCAATACTTCCATATAGAGACTTTGTTGCAAGAGAAATATATAATAAAAATGTAAAGAGAGATTTTAAAAGAATTCTTTTAGATATAGTTGATATTATTCCAAATATTAATGAAAAAGGTATTAAAGAGGCTTTATGTGATAATAGAGCTATATTAAATTTAAAACTTATAGATAAACTAATGGAAAATAAAATAGATATAATTATTATTTATAAAGATTTATCTAAAGATACACTAAATTACATAAATAGTAGTATTAATAATGATAATAGATATGTATTTAAAAATATAAAAGATATAGAAAATATATCTCTTGGTGATACTTTGATTTTAAAAGATGATGTAGATTATACTTTCTCAAGTCTTGCACTTATTATATTAAATTGGTATGGTAAAAAAATATAATTATATGATTTATTATACTTGAAATTATAATAATTTGTGGCATAATTATATTATAGATAGAGTACTTGGAGAAGAAATATTATAATATAGAGTTAGACTATAGTAATTTATTATAGTCTAATTTTTATTGTAACTAAATTAATATAGAAAAAGATAATATTTTTATATAAACTTTTTGAAAAAGTTGACATAATATAGTTTGCGTGATATAATGTTTTATGTAATAAAACAAAATAACTTTTAATTAAAAGAAAGGACTAGAAAATATGTTAAAAAGATATGGAGATTCTGCTGAAATGCCGTCTGCAATTCGTGATTTTATTGAATGTCATTATATTAATAATGATCATGCAAATCATGTTGAGAAATTTTTTGAAGCGTTATTAGATGAAGATGAGCATTTTATAGTACCCACTTTTTTAATTGACCTTATTTATGTAGTTGTATACTACAGTGACATAAAATATAGTAAGGAAGATCTTAAGATTATTAAAAAAAGAATCTTTAAAATTATGTCAGAGGTTATAAATATTTCAGATACTCTTGAAAGTAATATTTCTTTTACTAATCATTTGGTAGAAACGATTAAAAAAAATGAGTTTTTCAGAAAATTAAAGCGAGAATTTGCTTCTACAAGAAAATCAATGCTATTAGCATTAAATGAAGAGGAGGCATATATTAAGGAATATTATGAAAACTTCTTTGCAAGCTGCCTTTCTCAGATTACGCCAGAATTTTATTTTATCTTGAAGGAGGCTGATATTTTAACTCTTATTTCAAGGTATAATGAAAACGACAAATGTATTGATGATGATTTGACATTAAAAGTAATAAAGCCGCTTTGTGGAGTACTTGAAATTCTGCTAATTGAAGAAAAAGCAGATGTATTTGATTTTATTTATGGATAATACATAGAGTGAGTTTGCAAAAATTATTGATGAGAGTAAGTCTTGTAATTTAGGCTTACTCTTTTGTGTTTATTATCATAAAATATGTGATATATCACAAGTTTATATTTTTTAAAAAAGTTTGCAAAAAAGTTGACATAATATAATTTGCGTGATATAATGTTTTACGTAAACCAATAAACAACTTTTAATTAAAAGAAAGGAAAAAAGTATGTTAAAAAGAAATGGAGATTGCACTGAAATGTCATGTAATGTTGCTGATGTAATTCGTGATCTTATTGCTAGTAGAAAAGATGATGTAAATAATGTTCATAATATTCTTTTATCATCATTAAATGAAGATGAGAAGGTATACGCAAAAGAAAATTCTTTAAGTTCTCTTATCTATGAAGTGGCAAATGTGAGCAGTAGCGTATATAAAGAGAATTTTACTCTTGACGAGGAAAAATTAAAAGAGCTTGTAAGAGAGGTTATGAATATCTCAGATGCTCTTGGAAGTAATACTTCTTTTACTGATCATTTAGAGAAAATGATTAAAAAAAGTGAGTTCTTCAGAAGAGTAGAGGACGAATTTACTACTACAAGGGAAAATATTTTGTCTATCATGAAAAAATGTGATGAAAAATATTTAGCATTTGCAAAGGAATATTATGGAAATTTCTTTGCAAGCTGTCTTTCACAGATCACATCAGAATTTTATTTTATCTTGAAGAAAGCAGACATATTAGCACTTATTTCAAGGTATAACGAAAATGACAGGGAAATTAACCTTGACTTGACATTTAAAGTGGTAAATCCGCTTTGTGCAGTACTTGAAACTCTGCTGATCGAGGAAAAGTCAAACTTTTTTGATTTATTTGTAAAGTATTTTAAATAAAAGTAAACAAAACAGTTAAATAATTAATGGGAGTAAGTTTTGTAATTTAGACTTACTCCTTTGTGTTTATTATTATAAAATATGTGATATAACATAAGTTTATATTTCTTAAAAAGTTTATAAAAAAAGTTGACATAATTAAAAAACATGATATAATTAGTGTACATTTTTGTAAATCTAAAAAATAATTTTTAAAAGGAGAAAAAAGTATGTTAAAAAGAAATTTGGGTTCCTTTGAGACTAGCTATAAGTTAAGTAAAATAATTATTGAACCTGCTTTATCCAATTTAGTAGATGATAGGGATTATATTTATTTACTTCTTATATCTTCTTTAAATTCAGAAGAAAGAAAATGGGCATATGAAAATCTTATAAGTTTAAAAGGTACAATTGAGCAAATAGTAAATGAAAGTCATAAAAAGTGGAAGAAAGATACTTTCCTTGAATTTGATGAAGAAGCTATAAAAGAATTGATAAATGAGGCTATTTCAATTGCAGAAACTATTTCTAAGGCTCCTTCTTTTGTAGAATATGTTGGGAATATGACAAGAGAAAACTGTGTATATAGGAAATTAAAGGAAGAACTTATTGCTTTAGGTGAAGAGTATGTTAAAAAAGCTTATAGAGAACTTGAAGATCCTATAAGAGCGTGTGGAGAAAAGTACTTTGTGGAGATTTTTTCAACAATCTTGTTAGAATATTATGACATTTTGCAAGAGGCAGATATTATATCTATTATATTAAGATATAATAATAAAGAGGATGTTGAAGATGATGTAGAGTTAAAAATAGTATATCCACTTTGTAAGGTACTTGCAATTTTAATAGATGAAACAAGAGATTATCAAGAAAGATATTTGGAAAATATTGATAAAATAGAAATCAATTGGGCAATGAAGTAAAAATTTAGGAGTAAGTCTTGTAATTTAGACTTACTCCTATGTTTTATCGTGTTCTGCCAACAGTTGTGTTATCTTCACATCTATTTTGAAGAGCAGGAATTGGATTTTTACATACTTCAAATCTATAATCAGTACCATTTCTACAGATATATTTATCTATAATTATATGACTTGGTACAATGCATACATCATTGTTACATGTAACTATATTTTGATATTTAAAGAAATTTGCATCTTTTGGTAATTGTTCAACAGGAATATATCCCTCTAAGTTGCCAGTATAATTTACTGTTTGAGTTAATACATCTCTTACATATTCTATATTTGGCCCTAAAGTTAAAAGTTCTGGGAATTCACCATCTGGTATTACATCTGTATAATCTTTTCCCTCATATTTTTGTAAAAGATCTACTGCTTTATGAAGATGAGCTACTTCTTTTTCAAAGAAACATTCCCATATACATTTTACATATGGATCTTTTTCATCCATATAACAAGAATAGTATAGATAGCATTCTGTATATTCATGCATAAGTAACATTTCAAGCCATGTACTTGTAGGATCAATTAAGCTTCCATATTGAGTTACATGATCTTCTTCTACCATTCCAATTTCTTGATATAATTTTCTACCTATTTCTGATGTGTAGAAACTACCAACGTTCATATAATAGTTCATTGTTTGTTGTTCTGCAGCAGTGATTATCATAGTATGCAGTTTAGTTATTAGAGCTGCATCTTTTCCAACTGGACATTTTACAGAGTCAAATGGATATCTATGATGTGAAATTGTAGGTCTTGCAGGCATTATTTCAGTATAACATCCAACTAATTTTTCAGGTAATACACCATATTCTAATTCTAGTAAATTTGAATATCTGTATAAATGATCAAAGTCTTCAAGTAATGCAAAATTTAGTGCATTTCTAACATTGATATCTGGCTCCATTTTAGCAAGTCTTGCTGTTAGGTCAACAGCTAGTTGTTCATATCCAATTGTTTGTTCTAGTATATTTTCATCAATTGGTTTTAAGTTTATAAGTAATTTTTGTTCTTGTTGTTCTATACGACGAGTAAGTGCAAGTTCTCTACGCAGATCATTGTTATTTGTATGCCTTTGAAAATTATGAGAGAAAAATGTAGCCTCTACTTCTGTACCATTCATAAGTATGATACGTGTTTTTGTGTATGGATCTACGTCACACTTATTGTATGAGCATGGATACATATCTTTAAAATTCATTATAGTATCATTAATTTTTTTTGGTTTTTCTTTAAACGGATTCATTAAATCACACTCCTAATTTATTGTATTTATAAAATTATAATTTTATGTCTTTTTTTGTTATACAAGACATTAAATATAGATAAAAAAGATATATAGCTATAAAAGAGAGTATACTAATTATTAATGTTATAACTTGATTATATATAAATAAATTTATAAGCCTTAGAGTTTGATAGGTTATAATACCTGCAAATATTGGCTCAAGTACCCAAAGAATATAGTTGAATTTCACTTTTGTAAGAGACAACAGCTTCTTAATACTTATAAAGCCATTTAATAGTTCACTTATGTATATAACTACTATATATCCATATGCTCCAAATACTGGGAGCAAGAAATATATAAAAGAAATACTAACAAATAAATCTAATATATTACATTTCATTACGCTTAATTGTTCATTTAACCCTTTTAATATACTATCTACTATTGTATCTAAATATATAATAAATAAAAGGGGAGAGAGTATTTTTACATATGTTGCTATTTTGTCACTTCCATACATTAAAATACATATATCATTTGAATACATAAAAAATACAAAAGTCATACATATAGAAAATATTGAAGAAGTTTTAAATATACGAGAAATTATACTTTTAATTTTTTTTGTATCATTTGTAGCATAATACCTTGAAAATTCTGGTATTAAAAGACTACTAAATGAATTTATAAATACACTTGGAAATAGTATAAGTGGCATTGCAACACCATTTATCATACCATATTCAGATATTGCTATTTCACAAGATACACCTGATTTTTCAAGCCTTATTGGTATCAAGATATGTTTTAGAGTAGAAAGACCTGAACGTATGTATGAGGCTATTGCAATTGGTACTGAAATATTTAGTATTCTTTTTGTAATATTTGTGTCTATGTCTTTTGCGATATTTTTTTCTTTTCTAATTTCTATTAAATAACAAATAAATACATATAAAAATGAGAATACTTCACTAGCACATACACCAATTACAAGTGAAATACATGCATAAGTTATACCTTTTGGCATGACTAAACTTATTAAAAGTGTTGATATTATAATTTTTGCTATTTGTTCAATTATTTGAGATACTGCGTTTTTTGAAGCTTTCCTAATAGCATTAAAGTAGCCATTTATAGATCCAGACAGTGCAACAAAAGGAAGACTTGCACCAAGGAAGCATATAGCAATATAGCTTATTTTTCCATGCAACCATACTGTAGCTATTGTTTTTGATAATAGTATTATTAATATACAAGATAGCACACCTACAATAAAACTATAAAATACACATTTTTTTGCCGCTTTTTTAGCATTATATTTGTTATTACATGCAAGTTCTTCTGATACAATACGTGTTGCTGCAAGACCTATTCCAGAGGATGCAAGAGTTATAGCAAAGGTATAAACAGACATTATAAGTTGAAAAATACCTAAACATTCTGTACCAACTAAATTTGTAATATATGTGTTAAATAAAAGACCAAGTACATTTATTAAGATTGAAGTAGTGGTAAGTATTAAAAAGTTTTTTATAAAAATTTGTGCTTTTCTCAAAAATACCACCTATTTTAATTCATCTAATGTACCAAAAGTATAACCTGCATCTTTTACTTTAGTAATAAATTCTTCTAATATTTCTGAGTTAGTTTTAGATGTACTATGAAGTAGAATAATTGCACCTGGATGAATACGAGGAAGTAAAGTGTTAAATGCACTCTCTTTTGATGGTTGATCATCTTTATACCAATCCACATATGCAACACTCCAAAATATTGTTTTATAACCCATTCCTTGAGCCATTTCTAAATTCATTTCGCTAAATACACCTTGTGGTGGCCTATAAAATTTTGGCATTTCTTTTCCTATTAACTCTTTGTATTTTTCTTCTACAGGACATATTTGTTTTTTAAAGTCTTCTAATGTAGACATTTTAGACATATCTGGATGACTTTGTGTGTGGTTCCCAACGATATGACCTCCATCTACCATTTTCTTTACAAGATCTGGATTATCACGTATATATGTTCCTACTATAAAAAATGTAGCAGAAACATTTTGCTTTTTTAGGGCTTCTAGTATTTTTTCTGTATATCCAGCCTCATATCCTGCATCAAATGTTAAATATACTTTTTTTTCTTCTACATTTCCAGAATAATATGCATTATATTTTTTTAAATATTCTGGTGTAGCATTTCCAACAGGGAGTTTACCACTCTCTGGAAAACTCAGTCCCCAACTTTTACTTGAAGTTGGAGTAGTTGCATTATTACCATTAAATACGAATACTGCAACAATCAAAACTATAATAGTTGAAATAATAATTAAAAATTTTTTTCCATTCATTGTAACAAACATACTATCACTCCAGTTATAACATTATATTAAAATTATAGAAAAATATGTTTGAGTATTAAAAAATAAATTATATAAAGTAAAATATAAATGTAACAAAGGTTATAGAAATAAGAAAATGATTATTTTTTGTCTAAAAATAAGATGATTTGACTACTTTTGCCTAATGTGTAGAAATAGTTAAAAAAAGCTTTACAAAAGGATATTTAGATGTATAATATTAGCATCACTAAAATGTGTATTTTAAAAATTTTTTCTAATGTTTTAATTCAAAGGATTTTTAATTAATTATTTAAT
>CAOYAN010000036.1 GCA_948562205.1 uncultured Clostridia bacterium
CATTTTTTAGTTCACTTTTGGTTATTCGGAACTATTACTATTTTATCATACTTTTTAAAAAAAGAAAAGACCATTGACGAAATTACTTTGTCAACAGTCTGACATGATAGACTAAGTATAACTTAATCTATCATTACTTACTATCTATTATTTATTTTCTTTTTTCTAACAATACAACCTATTGCAATTATTCCCATAACTGATAAACCAAAAATTATAATATATAATAATATATTTATATCACTTGTATCTGTAACAGGTTCATATATACATTTATTTATTACTGTATATCCTGATATTCTTTTCTCATAATTTTCTATATTTTCTTTTTCATCTACTCTATACTCTATTTCATTTCCATTCTCATCATATTTTGCAAGTTCAAATTCATGTCTCCAATTTGATTTTTCATCTACTACTTGTTCTGCTACTATTTTATCTTCTGATAACACTTGAAGTGTTACTTTATTTGGTCTCTTTTTATATTTATCTTCAAAATCTTCCCATAATTTTATTACCTCAATTTTTACCTTATCATCTGGCACTTTAAATTTATTTTTTACTGTAAAATCATCTACAATTTCTTTTTCATAAAATTTAGGTGTTTCTCCCTCATCTATATGATATTTTATTTCACTACCAGACTCATCGTATCTTGCTGCTTCAAACTCAAAACTCCAATTACTGTCCTCTGTTACTACTCCCTCACTTACTATTTCTTCTCCATTTTTTATTTGTAATACTACACTATTAGGTCTTTTTAAGGCTTTATTATCTTCATCTTCCCATACTTTCTTACCTATTACTTTTATTCTTTCATCTGGATCTACATATTTATTTGTTATAGTATTTCCTACTATTTCTTTTACATAATATTTGTTATATAATTCGAAATCTCCTTCATTTTCAAAATTTTCTTCGATTTCCCAATATCCTCCGCCCCAGTATTCTTCTTTTCGTTTTTCAACTTCTTCATCAATTCTATATTCTATTTTTCTTCCATCTGTTCTAAATTCTGGCAATCCTGTAAATTCATATTTCCAATCTGTGTCTTCTCTTACATATCCTTCACTTATTTTATTTTCTCCATCATATATTAATATTTTTACAAACTTTGGTCTTAAGCCATGTTCATTTTCATTATCTTCCCATATTTTTGTTACTTCTATAGTTTTAGTTTTCAATGTATTAGTTACATTACATCCATTATATGTATCATCATATCCTGGTACTTTCACTTCTTCTACAGTATATTCATATTCTTCTAAATTGTCATTTTTATATATTGGTACATCTTCAAATTTATATTTCCAGTTATTATCTCCTGTTACTTCACATCTTCTATATTCTATTCCATCTTGTAACAATTTTATTATTACACTTTCTGGTCTTGTACTATATCTATTCCATTCATCATTCCATGTTTTTTCTCCACTTATATCCTTTCCTGATAATGTGTTTATAATATCATATCCATCATATGTTGCTTCATAATATGGTACTTTTTCTTCTTCTACTCTATATTCATACTTTTCTAAATTACTATTTTTATATACTGGTATATCTCTAAAACCATATTCCCAGTTATCATCCACTGTTACTTCACATCTTTCATATTCTACTCCATCTTGCAATAATTTTACTATTATACTTTTTGGCCTTTTACTATTTTTGTTATTACTATCTTTCCATATTTTTTTACCTACTATATCTTTTTTTCTATTTTCTTCCTTATAAATTTTTACATTTACTTGGTTCGAGTATATTCCCTCTATATTATCTATTACAGTACCTAGCGGATCTTTTGCTCTCCAATTCGTACTAAACATATTATTTGCTGATGTAGTTAGTGTTCTATCTTCTGAAGCTCTCATATTTACTAATACATATACTAGATCATTACTTGCAAGTTCCATTTCGCTTCCATCTTCTTTATATCTTAAGTCTACACATATTGATTTTACTAAAGATTTGTCAGTAGTTTCGGTTAATAATTTCCACTTACTACTTTCTTCTGTAAGTTTTCCAGGATTTATTTTATCTGAGTAATATACTATTGGGAAATATCCTTTTGACTTAGCATATGTTGTATCTACTCCTAAAAATTCTCCTCTCCAACCATCACTTATTTCATTTCCTTCACTATCTAATATAGTCTCTAAATTATCATATATTATAAGATCTTTTAAACGGTTTGTTCCTGTTGCTACTCTAAGTTTATATGTATACTCACTTCCTGCTGTTGCATATGATGTTTCACTTACAAATTTTCCTTTTGTTAAATCTGTTCTTACTTGTTTTATTACTGATTGCTTAGATGATACAATATGATTTATGTTTAAATCTATAAAATCATATGCTACATTTTCATCTATATTTCCATCATTGTCTATATCATTTGCTAGTGGATCATATTTTCCATTATCAGCTATACTAGCACTATATTGATACTCTTGATTTCCCCACATAGCATATATATAATTTCTATAACTTGTTCCATACTCTGCTATACTATTATATGGTATTTCTACTTTTAATCTGGTATTAAATGTTATTAAAGAAGATTTCTCTATCAAATAATAACTCCAATCTATTTCACTTAAATTATATGTTACACTTACCTTAGTTCTACCACTATTTTTGTAATTATAGTCTATATCTACTTGAGTATTTTTCTTTATATACTTTAGAAAATCTTTATAATCAATAAATCTTGTTCCATCTTTTAATAATAAATGTTCTAAATCTTTAAGAAGCATAAGACATCCAATACTATTTATAATTTCCTCTTTATTACTTACAATATTGGTTCCACTTGGTAATATATAATATTGCTTTATTATACAATCCTTGTCAACATCAAAATACTCTATTTGAATAGAACTAGATAATTTATACTCTGCTTCATATTTTTCTTTCTTTACAATATTCTTTAAAGATCCTGAATTTGCAATATTAGTACTAAGTTTAAAACTACTATTTTTAACTACATTTGTTATTTCACTAGCTCTTTGAATATAGGATCCATATGTTTCAATATCATATTTTGCAATTTCATCTTTATTAAAAGAATAATAATCTTTAATTGTTGATTTGTTATCTAAAACTCTAGTTCCATTATTATCTTTTTTATATACTTGTAAATTTGCAAAATTATATAATTTTCCTATATTATAATCTTTTGTATATATATCTATATATGCAAGAATAGCAAAAAGTGTATTCTTGTTATATAATGTTTTATCTAAATCTTTTATTACTAATTTTATTCCTACTATATCTTCTCTATTAAAAATCAGTTCCTCACTACTATCCTTTGTAACTCCTTCACTATATGTTACATATTCATTTGTATTTTTATATCTTACTTGTACTTCATACTTATATCCTATTAACTTATCTCCTATATATCCAATATATTTATTATCTGTATAAAATACTGGTATTTCTATTTTTGTAAAATTATATTCATCATCTTTAAGTCTTGTTATATCTCCATTTTTTCTTGTTATATATAATAGATCATCTCCAATTTCCACATCCATTATACTATCTGTATAAAATGCAAAAGCGTTAAGATGATAGCATATATTAAATCCATTTTTCTCAAGTTCTTGACCATTTATATTAATTGCATTTGAATACTTTCCAATCCAATATAGACTTCCATTATATTCAAAATCTAAATCTTTTAAACTTGCACTACTCTCTACTTGTGAAAGTTTTTGTATTTCTCTTTCATCTTCATATCTTCCCCAAAGCTGTGCAGTGCTTGTTACTATATCCCCCTCATTATATCTACTTTTAGGATAAGCTACATAATATTTGTTTTTATATTGTAAATAATAATATGTTTTATCTTCATTAGGCTTTATTTCTGAAAAATAGATTCCATATAAAATACATCCCTCAGGTATCATCATTTTTATACAAGAACTATCATAGTTTATTTCTTTATTAATAGATCTATTATTTATATCCAAAGCTCCTATAACGCCATTTTTAGTATTAGTATTAATATTAAAACTATAACTAACAAAATAGTAATCATTTAACATATTTTCTATTTTTTCATAATCTGCTCTTGGTGCTACTTCTGAACTCATTTTTAAAGTGTACTCTTCCTTTAATGAAGTATAGTGAAAATTACATATATTTGACTCTTTTACAATTATATTTTCTGAATTTTCTATATTTTCTTTTATTTTTGCCATAAATTCTAATTCTGTTTTTATTTTAAATCTAGGTTCTAAATTATATACTATTTGTATTGTTCCCTCAAAATGTTCATTTAATTCTAATATTTCATTATTTGTAAAAGTATATATATTATTATTCATATCATATCTATAACTAAAATCATATTCTTTAATTTCTTTTTGTTCATCATCTGCAGTTATTATTACCTTTTTACTCAACCAATTTTCATAAGAATTAGGGCTAGTTGGAGTATAATTTATATTATATTCACTCAAATTACTTTTAGATATTCCTGGTATTTCTATTACTATTTCACCTGGCTGATACTCTTTTCCTGTTGTACATGCATAATTTATTTGCATACATAATTGTTTTGTCTCATTACTATTTGTTGCATTCCATGTAAATTCTGTTATAGCCTTGTTTGGTGTATCACTGCCTCTATCATACATTACTAGCCCAATACTCCAATTTTCATCTGATATTTCTCTTACTTCTAATGCATTTGTTTTGTTTATATTCTTTACTGTTATTGTTATCATTGTACTTATTAAAAATACCCAAAGCATTATTGTTAATATTGATATTTTTCTCTTTGCCTTATTTTTTCTTCTTTCTTTAACCTCAATTTTTGGATTATTGTTTTTTATTTTTTCCATATATCTTTTTTCCTCCTATTCTTTATTTTTCTCCTACTTTTATATAATAACCATTTTTAAAAAATTTTGAATGACTTATTGTACAGAAATACATGACCTATTGTACTTGCTTTTAAACATAAAAATCACTGGTACTATCATCTAGTATCAGTGTATATATTTTATAGCATAGTAGCCCCTTGTTATTTCATCTTTTTCTGTGTTTTTAAAAATTACTTGTGTGTGTGTATGTAGTTTAATCATACTTTTACTTATTTTAGTTACCATAATCATTTCCCTTTCTATAGTCATTTTGATTACAATTTTATTGTAACACTTATATATTCTTTTTTCAAGTGATTTTTGACAGAAAAAGACTCCAGTTTTTACACTAGAGTCCAAAACTTACTTTTTAAAAGGACAATATAATTTTTTTTACTGCCCTCACAGACTTCATCGCTGATATCAAGACATAATCGAGTAAACAACAATGTTTTTAACATGCTATATTTCACGATTACTTATTGGAATATATGGTAGAGAAATTGTAACACTTTTCTCAATTAACTTTATAAATAATAAAGATTTTTACCACTATTTGATTTAACAAGCAACATTTTAAGATCTACCATATATCTTAAAACTTCTTCAAAAGTAAGTGAAAAATCATCATTTCTTCCATAAACCCGATATGTTCCACCTTTTTCCTTATACTCATTAAAAAGAAAAATTTCACTACATCCTTGATTATTACTAACGACCTCTTTAATAAGGTTAATAGCATCAGCCTTTAAAATAATGTCGCCCATAATTATGGTCTCCTTTCTATTTAAAAATTTAAATTTAAATTTTATTCCAGCCTCACGGCCAATCTCATTATAGCAATAAAATATTTTTTAGTCAACATATTTTTATACATTTTTTAAATTTTTTATAAAATTAGAGCAAAAATATAAGCAGAGAAAATTTCTCTGCCTATATTAGTCCTTCATCTTCAAAATATGGACATTTCCTTAGTGCTTCTTTATCTACATTACACTCACCAGGACAAAATATCCATGAACATTTTTTGCAATCCTCATCACAGTGCCAAAATTCAGGCATATCATCTGCATTTTGAAATGAATAAGCTATAAGGGTTTTTACAGCCTCAAAAAATTCTTCTTCGCTTACACAAGAATTGTTCTTATGAGTTATATACTCCTTTGCAATAACACATGCTTCTTTAATTCCACCATGAAAATACTTGTTACTCTTTATTATATACTCTAACATTTTTCTCTTCATAATATGCCTCCATTTTTTAAGTGTCTCCCCCTTAAACTTAAAGGGGGATACATTATTTCTTAGTTACTTTTTTCTAAAAAAATTCCGCTATTACAAAGCATACTGTTATCTAATATATTTCCTGAACAAAATACATTTTCATATCCGCTATACTCACTTATATTTTTAGGTATATTAGATACATTAATGGCAACTATCAAACTCTTATCTTTAGTATATCTCTCATATACTATAAATCCATCTTCTACTACTAAAAATTTAGTATCAGCATATGCTAGATAAGAAGATTTACCTCTAAAATCTCCAAGATTTTGATAAAATTTTAATAATTCCATATCTCCTTTATCAAAAATATGATATCTTCTATTCGTAGGATCTAAATAGCCCTCCATACCAACTTCACTACCATAATATATAACTGGATTACCAAACATGGTATACTGTATCATAAGAAAAAGTTTTAACTTATCCTTTGCCTTTTTATAATCAGCATCAGACATAAACATATTACTTACCTGCCAAATTCTATCTGCAGTAAGAATTGCAGGATTTCTAAAGTCTCCTTTTTGTACATAAGGTTTATTACCAATGTTTGTTATAATCCTTATGCTATCATGAGTATCAGCAATATTCATAAGATTTTGCCTAGCCTCTTTAGGATACGTTTGAAGCTGAGATTTGCAAACATTAGCAAAATTTGTCGAATTACTACTACAAATAAAAGCAAGCATTGCATCTTTTAACTCATAATTCATAACACCATCACACATATTTCCTTGAAAATAATTTCTAAGACCATATATGTTTTTACTAGATGCATGCTCCCACTCTTCAAAGATTACAAGTTTTTCTTTACTTATAGATTTTACACAATTATATAGATCATAAATAAAACCTAATGGATACTCATCGGGTACATCGCATCTAACACCATCTGCCTTATCCACATTAGAATTTCTATCATCTAACCACTTAGGTATAAACCTCTTAAGGAAAAATTCTTTAACCTCTTTTAAATACAAATTAATCTCTACTAAATCACGTATTCCCCACCAACATGTTCCACGATCATACTTTTTAGCATACTCTGAATCACAGCTTACATGATTTGGAACAAAATCAATTATAACCTTTTTACCATGTTCATGAGCTACCCTACAGAGTTCATAAAAATCATCTTCCATTCCAAGAAATGGATCAATTTTTAAATAATCAAGTGTATCATATCTATGATTACTTTTTGCATAGAAAATAGGATTAATATATATGATTGTTACATTAAGACTATCAAAGTAATCCATTTTTTCTGTAATACCTTTAAGATTTCCTAAAAAGAAATCATTATTTTCCACAATACCATCTCTATTTGGAAGATATACAGGAAGTTCTTCTAAATTTTCATGTATTACTCTATTTGGCATACAATCTACATTAAAAAAATAGTTTTCAGACCGATTAAATCTATCTGGAAAAATACTATAATATATTTCTGCTACATCACGTATAGGTGCAAATTTACTATTATCATAAAAAGATAATTCCCATTTAGAAATATCACTATTTTTAAAAGATACATATGAACTATTAAACATATATGAATTTATATCACCTATTTTTTCTACAAATACATATTTATTATATATTACATCATCAAATACTTCTACATATTCTACTGTAAAGAAGTAATAAATAGTTTTTATTTGATCTATTTTAACATCACATACATAATATATAAAGCTTCCATCTTGACTTTCATAATTCATATCTATTACATATTCATAATTCCACTCATTTGCAAAATTATACCGAAGACATACTTTGGATACTTTTACGTTTTCTTGTTTTTCTATTGCTATTTTAAGTCTTACACTATTTCCAATCACAATTGGTTCATTAGGATATCTAAAAAAGTCTAAAAAAGCATCATGAATAATTTTCATAATCTCTCTCCTCACTTTATTAAATTTTGGACATTAAATTGTTACATATGTACTATAGCATTATATAAAAAAGTTGTCAAGAAAAAGAAGAAAATTTACCATAAATTTATCGTAAATCTTCTCCTTCTAATACAAACATATTTTTTATTCTAATTCATATTTTATCTTAGTAACATATAATGCCACAAAGATACTATATTGCAAAGCCCCCGCTCTTTTACAAACTTAATATCTTTAAAACTGCTAAAATCAGGTAATTTATCAAGTTCAATTATACGTCTTTTATCATTTGATATGTTAATTGTTTTTTTATCAGCTAAATAAAAAAAATCATTATTTTTAAATGATATAATGTTTTCAATAGATACCCCACCAATTTCTCTTATATCTTCTCTATTTGAGATTTCAATGTCAAGTTCTTGTAATTTTTTATTAATATTTAAAAACTCTAATTTTAATTCATAGCCTGAAACAAAATTTTGTCCTACCTCACGAAGACTATGGCACATAGATAACACAACTCTTTTTACACCTTCGATTTTTACCATACTGCCCTCTTCACTATTAAAAATGCTTAGAATTCCATCTTCTAAAACCACTATTCCACTAAATTTTCCCTTATTAAAACCATTTAAGAAAAAAACATCGGCAAAATACTTATTACTTACTAAATATTCAATTCGTGGAATACTTACAAAAATAGTTTTAGGTCTTACATAAGAATAATTACATCTTCTTGTTTTAAACTCATATAATATTTTAAAATCTACTATATCAGCTATAACTATTTTATAAGTTTTTTTATCTCTTAAAAGAGCATATCTGCTATTCCTATTTTTAGCTAACACTTTGTAATTCTCAAATCCAGAAATTTTCTTCAAAATTTATTTCCTCCTTTAGTTAAACTTGGTATTATTTTTAGTATATATATATTAACATTTATTTTTAAAAAAATCAAGGTTTATTGTAATATTTGATAAAAAATAAAGTTTAAGTAACATAATACTCAAACTTTTTTATATATCTTTATATCCATTATTTTTTAAATTTTCAATTTCATCATAAATTTTTGGATCTATATTATTCTTTACAAATTCCATATTGTTGTTTTGTAGTGCATTTCTAATATCTGTAGCAGATATATTATATTCATCTCTATTTACTTTTATTTCAAAAAGATTTTCTCTCAAATTTTTATCAAAACACTTTGAGATACTCTTATCACTACCATAAACAATACAATCAGGATTTTGAAAAAAAACACTATTTACAGTATTTATTAGTTTTTCTCCATATTTTTGATTAAATTCTATATCATTTTTAAATGGTATTATCTTTAATCTTTCATCTTTTATATAATCAGAATATATTTTACTTATAAGATGTATAACATATTCAAGAGAATATGGATTATTCTCATCTTTTTTATTATATGTTACAAGAAGTGCTGTTTTATTACAAGAATTTAGTGAAATATCAATTAATTTTTCATGCCCTAAATGTATTGGTTCAAATCTTCCAACAACCATTCCTAGATCAAATCTTTTCTTGTTCATATTAAATCACCTAAATTATTATATCAATAAGATAGAAAACCGTCAAGCCGCTTATGAAATATCATAAACGGCCATCTGCTATTCATAGTCCCCCCTTTTTATAGAAAGCTTCCCATCACGTCTAATGTTTTTAGGATTAGTACTTTTGTTATTGTGAGCAAAACTTGAACCAGAGTTCCAAGGTTTACCTGCAGAGTGTAACATAGTATCTATCCCGCCAACTGTTCCAACATGAAACTTATCTTCCTTTTTTGGCATATTAACAGGAACTGATTTTCTTCTTTTCTTACTCATAATTTCCTCCCCCATTTGTTTGAAGCTATTTTTTTAATTCAATAAATTATATCAGATTTTTTGATAAAAGTCAAGTATTATGTAAATTTATCAGTTTTGAGGAGTAAAAAAAATATATAATAGTATAAAAAATATATTTTACTTAG
>CAOYAN010000037.1 GCA_948562205.1 uncultured Clostridia bacterium
TCATATCTATGTGTGCCTTTGAGCCAAGCGAGAAAGGAATGAATTATTTTATGAATAATTTCGAAGTAGCTTTGAAAGTGACGCAATTTTTTCCTTTTATGAGAAAAAAAGAAAGACAATATTATATGCAAAGAGAAGAATATCAAAAAACAGAGAGAGAAACATTAGAAGAGAGAGAAAAAAGAAGAACACAGCCATGCAAGCCCGCTCCTACTTTAAATGAAATTATGACAAAGAGAGGAGAAACTCCATCGGAAATTACCCAAAAATTTGTCAAATGGGTAAGGAAAAAAATTCTCAATGACAAAAAATGTTGTGGAATGGAAATTAGAGTTGCAGCTTGCAATTGGCCGGATTATGATTATGTTCCAAAATATGTTCCTACAATTTATACACTGTGCTATAGGGGAAATGGTATTTCACCAGTAGAGAAGAACACTTTTATGGAAGTAATGGGAGCAAAAGAAAAGGAAGTAAAGTGCAAATTCATAAAAGATTTTCTCACAGAAATTAACTTGAGAGATTTTCAAGCTATGATGCTTGAAGAGGATGTGGTTTGTGGAGTTTATGCTGCTGTTGGATGGGGCATTGTCATTACTATTTATCCCAGAGATTTGGCAGAAAATAAAAACCCTTCAGATTTGAGGACAGAACTCAAAAGACGTAGAGTTCCAATTATCTAATAAGTATATCAGATAATTTTGAAGTATATTGAATATTCTGTGTAAACTAAAATCAACAATTCAGATACTATGATTAATTTTGTAGTATCTGTTTTTTATTAAAATTTTTGTATTATATACCAAAAATGAGAAGATAGTTACAGCACTAGTCTAAACTTTAACATAACAACGTTGTATTTATATTATAACATTAAAATAATTTAAAGTAAAACTTATATTTGTTTAAGCTTAATTTTTAAATTTAAAGTAAATTATATGTTTTATTTTATAGAAAGTTGTCATAACAATTGAAAAAAAACGAATTTAATGATATAATGTAGGAACAAATTTTTTATACAAATATTTTAATAAATTTTTTGGAGGTGCTTATGTTAAATAACAGAGTAGAAGTAACATTTGAAAATGGTGTAAAAATTTTTGTTGAAGAAGAGACTACTGTACTTGATGCAATGAAAATTGCAAAAATAAAAGTAGAAGATGTTTTTTCTGTAATTGTAAATCATGAAGCAAGATCTATTTATTATCCACTTATTGAGGACTCTACATGTAAATGTATAACATATAAAGATAGAGAGGGAGAGCGGATATATAGTAGAAGTTTAAAATTTATTTTACTTGCAGCATTATATAAATTATATCCTGAGGCAAAAGCAGAATTTACAAATAAAAATGGTAGAGATTATTTTGCTTTTTTTGAAAATTTTGAGCTTACAGAAGAAATTGTTGCAAATGTAAAATCTAAAATGCAGGAATTGATTGATGCAAATCTTAAAATTGAAAAGATTAAAGGTAGTAGAAGACGTATAATTAGATATTATAAATTAAATAATAATACTGAAAAAATTGATGAAATTATGCGTGGTATTGGAGATACTTATACTATTTATGGTCTTGATGGATATTATAACTATCTCTTTGGTAATTTAGTACCATATACTGGATATATAAAAGGATTTGATTTAAAACTTTATCAAAAAGGTATTGCTCTTATGTTGCCTGAGAAAAACAATATAAATCTTGTAAAAGAAGAGTTTGAAACAAATAGGATTTTTGAACTCTCTCAAAAATTTGCAAGAGTTTGTAAAGTTACAGGAGTTAGGACTGTATCTGATTTAAATGAAGCAGTTATAAATAATAGAATTGAAGAAGTAATAAGGCGTTCTGAACTTTATCATACAAGAGAAATTTTAAATATTGCTGAAAGAATTTTAAAATCAGATGCAAAAATTGTACTTCTTGCAGGACCTTCTTCTTCAGGAAAAACAACAACTGCACAAAGAGTTGCTGACGCACTTATGATTTATGGTAAGAATGCAAGTGTAATCAGTATGGATAATTATTTTAATGAGTTAGAAAATATTCCAATTGGTCCTGATGGTAAAAAAGATTATGAAACTTTTAAAAATATTGATCTTAAAGTATTCAAAACTCAAATGCTTGCGCTCCTTGATGGTGAATTAGTGACAATTCCAGAATATGATTTTAAAAATCATACGAAAATTTTTGGAAATAATAGGATGAGACTTGGAGAAGAGGATATTATTATTATAGAGGGAATTCATGGACTAAATCCTCAAGCTTCTTATTTTATGCCCAAAAATGCAGTATTCAAGTTATATGTAAATCCAAGTGTTAGTATAAGGGATGATTCGGATAATATGTTATCATCTTCTGATTTAAGACTTATAAGAAGGGCTGTAAGAGATTATGCAAAAAGACATATGCCCGTTGAATCTACATTCGAACTTTGGGAAAAGGTAAGAAAAGGTGATGAGGAAAATATTTTCCCATATGTAAATGAGGCAGATTATGTTTTTAATTCAGCTCTTATTTATGAAATGGGTGTTTTAAAACATGATGCAGTAAAACTTTTTAATGCAGTAAAAAAGAATAGCAGTAGTTGGCCTGAGGCAAGAAGGATACTTAAAAGGTTCGAGTCTTTTTTAGGTTTTGATGCAAATCTTGTACCATCTACATCTATTGTTAGAGAATTTATTGGTGGAGGTTGCTATAGAACCTAAAAACAAATTATAGAGGGAAAATTTTTCCCTCTAATTTGTTATCCTTCAATTAATGCTTTACACCAGTTAGTACTTATTTCAAATTCAGTTATATATGAAGAATTATCATCTAACAATTTACTTCCTTCTCGTACAACTTGAACTTTTATCATTCCTAAATCATTTTTAGTAGTTATCTCCTTTACAAATCCTTGACGTTTTAAATTTGTATTAAATTGAATTACATACATTCCTTCAGAAACTAAAGTTCCATAATGGTCTTTTACCAAATTGCTATTTTCTTGAAACATGAAATCCTCCTTAATTATTAAATTAGTAGTTATATTATTTTGTGTAAATATTATAGCATAGATTACATAATAATACAATGATTAGATATAAAGTATTTTAGAGGTAAATTTTTGGGTAACTTTTTGTTTTATATTGTATGATTTTTGCATATATGTTATAATAAAAAAGCAAAATGAGTAAATTAATAAAGGAGATGATATATTTTTGGCTGTAAAAAAACAAACATTTATGAATGGGGTACTAGTTATAATGGTATCTCAGGTTGTAATAAAAGTTATGGGGTTTTTGTATCGTATTATTCTTACAAATTTTCCACAGTTTTCAAATGAGGGAAATAGTTATTATGGATCAGGATATCAAATATATACATTTATACTTGCAATAGCTACAATGGGTATTCCAAATACTATGTCAAAACTTATATCTGAAAAACTTGCAGTAGGTGACAGAAGAGGTGCCCATAAAATATTTAGAACTGCTATGGGACTTTTTACATTTATAGCAGTACTATTTTCATTAACATTATTTTTTGGATCAGGGTATATTTCTACTAATATACTACATAATCCAGGTGTTAAATATACTCTTATGGCACTATCTCCTGCTATAATATTTGTTGCTATGTCAGCAGTACTTAGAGGATATTTTGTAGGAATGCAAAATATGATGGAGTATAGTAAGGCTCAAATATTAGAACAAATAATAAATAGTGTATTTTCAGTTATATTTGTTATGATGTTATTTGGTACAAATGATCCAGCGATAATGGCAGCAGGATCTACACTTGCTACAACAGTTGCAACTTCTAGTGCATTCTTTTATTTACTATTATATTATAATAAAAATAAAAAGGATATATGGAGAGATATAAAAAAATCTCAAAAGTTTGCAATTGATTCTAAAAATAAAATAATTAAAAAGCTTATATCTTATGTTATACCAATAGCTTTAGGTAGTGTTGTATCAGCTCTTGCAGGTGTTATTGATGTTGTAACAGTTGTTGATGGATTACAAAAGGCTGGGCTCTCACTTCAAGAAGCAAATGATAAGTTTGGTATAATTGTTGGAAAAGTAGACATACTAAATGCAGTACCAATGTCAATAAATGTAGCATTTTCAGTAGCATTAGTACCATTTATTTCCGCTGCTATGGCAAGGCACAGAAAAGATGAAGCAGTAAAAAAGATTAACTCTTCACTTAAGATATCTTCACTTATAGCACTACCTTGCACTTTTGGTCTTTGTATACTTGCAAAGCCTATATTTGAACTTATATTCCCAAATTCAGTTGATGGATATAATTTGTTGCAAATACAGTGCTGGCAACTTATATTTGCAGTTCTTGCACAAACTGTGTATGGATCACTTCAAGGACTTGGAAAACTCTATGTTCCTGGTGTATGTTTAATTATTGGTGCAATTGTAAAATATGTAATGAATGTTACATTAACACCTGTATATCAAGAGTATATACCTGTAATATCTAGTGTGACATATAATGTTATATCTTGTGTTCTTGCATTTATAATATTATTTAAAGTTTTAAAAGAAAAACCAAATATAAAAGAGATATTTATAAAGCCTTTAATGGCAACACTCGCAATGTCTCTTGTTACAATTATAGTATATAATGGTTTGGGTTACATAAATGTAACTGGCAATGTAAATACGATTATAACTATTTGTATAGCAGTTGTAGCATATATAGCATTTACATTAATGTTTGGTGTACTTAATTCTGATGAAATTGCACAGCTACCTTATGGTAACAAGATATGTAAAGTACTTAAAAACAAGAAAAAAAAGTGAGAAAAAAGCTGAAAAGTGTTGACAATATTGAGCATTTGTAGTATATTCTAAATGTAATCTTAAATAGGAGGGATTTATAATGAACAAAGCTGAATTAATAGCTAAAATTGCTGAAGAAAGCAAATTAACAAAAAAAGCAGCTGAAACTGCTTTAGATGCATTCGTAACTAGCGTTGAAGGTGCATTAAAAAATGGTGAA
This sequence comes from uncultured Clostridia bacterium, assembly GCA_948562205.1. Taxonomy (GTDB): domain Bacteria; phylum Bacillota; class Clostridia; order TANB77; family CAG-465; genus CAG-465. Next base: position 5,004 of record CAOYAN010000037.1, read on the forward strand.
AAAGTTCAATTAGTAGGTTTTGGAACTTTCGAAGTTAGAGAAAGAGCTGCTAGAAAAGGTAGAAATCCACAAACTAAAGCTGAAATCAAAATACCAGCTTCTAAAGCACCAGTTTTCAAAGCAGGAAAAGCTTTAAAAGAATTAGTAAACAAAAAATAATTTTGTTTAATATATCACGGGAATTTAATAAGATTGTAGTAAAGTATGATTTTATTAAATTCCCGTGGTTTTTCATGAAAAATAAACAAGAAGTACACTTGTTACTTCTTGTGATTTTCCTTATTTATATACTTTTTACTATTATTTTTCTTTTTTTGATTTTCATCTTTTGAAACATTTTTATTAATAGTTTCTATATCTTTTTTCTCATTTAAGTTACTTGTACAAAATGCACATCTAGTAGCTTTTATAGGTATACTACTTAAACAATATGGACATTCTTTTGTTTTCTTTTCATTTGTTTTGGCATCTTTTTTATTTGATGCAGATATTATTTTTACAATAATAAAAAGTACAATAGATACTATAAAAAAGTTAAGGATAGCATTTATAAGTGTTCCATAGTTTAGAGTTATAGCACCTGCTGCTTTTGCCTCCTCAAGTGTTGAAAAAGTTCCACCTTTTAGTGTAATAAATAAAGTTGATAGATCAACATTACTTGTAAGTAGACTTACAAGTGGAGTAATAGTAGAAGATACTATTGTATTAACAATATTAGTAAAAGCACTACCAATAACAACACCAATAGCCATATCTATTACGTTTCCTTTAATAGCGAATTTTTTGTAATCATTTACTGCTTTTTTAGCCATTTCTTTTGTTTTATTTTCTTTTTCTTTTATAATCTCTAATGTTTCTTTTTTGTTTTTTCCCATATTTTAATCACCATATGTATTGTATAATAAAATAGTGGAAAAATCAAGAAAAAAGACTGGAGATGTACTCCAGCCTTTAGATTAGACTTCATAACCTAATAAATTATATACTTTATCTTTGACTTTAAAAAAATCAAAATTATCAATTTTTACTATTTCAATTCCATCTTCAGATGTTATAGTGTTTATAAATTTTTCATTGTTAAGATAATAGATTGAAATAATTTTTTTATTATCATCTAATTCATATGCATATACTTGTTTTTGACTATCAGAAGCAATTTTTAATGTTCCGCCATGAGTAGGAGAAATAGTAAAAATCTTTGAACTTTCATAACTTACACAACTTATTTTTACTAAATGCAATGCATTTGAATTAGCATCTGATATAATAAGATAATTATGCCATTCTGTTATATCGTTATAGTCTGAAAGGATCTTGTAAAAGTATTTGTAACTTTCTTGATATAAATTTATTTTATTCTTAGTTGTATAATTGTATTCTTCAACAAATATTTGATTATTTGAAGTAATAAATGGTATTAATTCATAATTATTAGAAGAAATTTTTAAAACATTTTGTAAGTTTTCATTAACATATGCAAAAAAGGCAATGCATTTTTCATTTCTGTATTCTAAAATAAATTTACCATATATTTTAAAATAATTATTATCTTTAGACTCCAATATTGGTACATTTTTTTCATTATATATTTTTCTACATTTACCATCTAAGTCATATTTTAAGAAAATGATATTTTGGTATATAAAAATATCATATTCTGAAGGATCATTTTCTTCACATATAAAAGAAAATACTATTTCTAAAGATTCATTTGCGATATCTTCATAACTTACTATTTTATTTAATCTAAAGTTGTATATAGCAACTCTTTTTCCATTTTTTATACCATATATTGCAACGACTACTTTATCTTTAATAACTGGTTCATATACAAGAGATGATAAAGTAGGTAGATGTTTTCCTTCGATTTTTACATATTCATTATGTAGTTTATGCATAAAAAGTATAGTTTCATAGCCTTTAAAAAGTACTATATTAGTATCTTTATTTTTAGATATAGAGCAAAGATTACCATTTATGTCATAGATGGCAATACATTTGTAGTTAAACATTTTCTTTATAAATTTTTTATCTGAAAATGATGTAATTTCAAAGGAAGTGTTAGATATATCATCTTCATTTTCATTTAAAGAAACAATTGATGTAAATTTTGAATTTAGAATTCCTATACAGTTCTTATTTACCATTATTTTTATAAAAAAGATATCTTTTTTACTATCCTGAAATACTTCAAAATATCTATTATATTCATCAGCTTTATTAAGTATAGGTGATGATATAAGAGTTTGTCTTTCAAAATTATATAAAAATAATGCTTTACATTTTTCTTTAACCTTTCCAAGTATTAATACATCTTTTGGATCAAAATACCAACTTATATTTAATATAGATAAATCAAATGTACAATCTGTAATTATTTTTTCATATTTTAATGAGTATCTAGGTTTTACATATATACTATGACATTTTCCATCAGAATAAATTTCTTCTACATATATTTTATCAATTATTTTTAAGAAATATTCATCTGATTTTAACGCAAGATCACCATTAATATTATATATTGCTTTTATTTTATTAAAGCATTTTTCAAAAATATAATTATCATCTTGGAAAAGTAGAGTATTAATATAACTACTCTCTAGAATATATTCATTTTTTGAAATATTAAAAAGCTTAGCTTTTTTTCCTAATTCATAGATTGCAACAATTAAAGTATTATCAAGTCTTTCAATAATACTATTAGCTTTCTTTTTAAAACTTTGCAGTAAAAACTTATTTGATTCTTGTGGAAGTAGTACTATAGATTGTTTATCGGTTGCTTCTAAAAGTTTTTTTGCATCGCTTGAATATATAGCCTTTATTGCATTATCAACAACTCTTAATATATAATTATCGTATTCATTGGCTATAATTACAAATTCCTCATTTTCTTTTGCTAGAAGAAGAGGGTATTTTTTTGGCGTATAAATTTTAATATATTTTTTACCGTCATATTCTGCTATAAAATCTGCAATTCTATTATATGGTCTTTTATTAATGGTTATTAGTTTAGAACTAGATTTTGAGTTTTCATTTAAAGTATTCATAATGACCTCCCTAAAAATTATTTTTTTGGATGTTATATTGTTTGTGGTATTATATCATCTTTTTTACTTATTTGCAATAAAACTTGAAATTACATAATTTTGGTTGATTTTTTTATATTTATATAGTAAAATATACAAGATTGAAAGGGAGAAATGATATGATAGGAACAAATGGAGTTACTTTAAGATTTGGAAAAAGAACATTATTTGAAGATGTAAATGTAAAATTTACACCTGGAAATTGTTATGGAATTATAGGGGCAAATGGTGCTGGAAAATCCACTTTTTTAAAAATACTTTCTGGAGAGATTGAGCCAAGTGAGGGAGAAGTATACATGTCTGATAATGAAAGACTTGGAATACTTAGACAAAATCACTATGAATATGATGATGTAAAAGTTATTGATACCGTTATTCGTGGTAATGCAAGATTATATGAAATAATGAAAGAAAAGGATGCACTTTATGCAAAACCTGATTTTAATGATGAAGATGGAATAAAAGCAGGGGAGTTAGAGGCAGAATTTGCTGAACTTAACGGTTGGATGGCTGAAACTGATGCTGCACAACTTTTAAATGGTTTAGGAATTGAAACTGAATTACATGAAAAATTTGTAAGAGAGTTAACAGGACCTGAGAAAGTTAAAGTATTACTTGCACAAGCACTATTTGGTAATCCTGATGTTTTACTTTTAGATGAGCCAACAAATAACTTAGATATTGCTGCTATTGCTTGGCTTGAGGAATTTTTAATAGATTTTGAAAATACAGTAATTGTTGTATCTCATGATAGACATTTTTTAAATAAAGTATGTACACATACACTAGATATTGACTATAACAAGATTACACTTTATGTTGGAAATTATGATTTTTGGTATGAGTCTAGTCAACTTGCTTTAAAACAAATGAAAGAATCTAACAAGAAAAAAGAAGATAAGATTAAAGAGTTAGAAGACTTTATTCGTAGATTTAGTGCTAATGCTTCTAAGTCAAAACAAGCTACTTCAAGAAAGAAAACTCTTGAGAAGATACAGTTAGATGAGATAAAACCTTCAACTAGAAGATATCCATATATAGAATTTAGACCTGAAAATGAATCTGGTAAAGAAATACTAGAAGTTGAAAATATAAGTAAGACTGTAGATGGTGAAAAAGTTTTAGAAAACGTATCATTTAAAGTTCTAAAAGGAGATAAAATAGCACTTCTTGGAAATGGTATAGCAAAAACTACACTATTTAAAATACTTATGGGAGAATTAGAAGCAGATAGTGGAAAATTTACTTTTGGTAAAACTATTAATCCATCATATTTACCTCAAGATAATGATGAGTATTTTAAATCAGATAAAAGTATTGTTGAATGGATAGCAGATGAATATGGCATTAATGATGAAACTGTTATACGTAGTTTTTTAGGTAGAATGTTATTTTCTGGTGATGAGGCACTAAAGAGGGTTAATGTATTATCTGGTGGTGAAAAAGCTAGATGTATGTTGTCTAGATGTATGCTTGAGTCTCCAAACTTTATACTTTTAGATGAGCCAACAAATCATTTAGATCTTGAAAGTATTACTGCCTTAAATAATGGTCTTATAAGAAGTACTGCTGAGATGATATTTGTATCTCATGATCATCAGTTTATTCAAACTATTGCAAATAGAATTATTGAAATAACAGATAATGGAATAATTGATAAGAGAATGACTTATGATGAATATTTAGAACAAAATCAAGATAAAATGAAAAGTGAAAAAAGTTATTAATATAGTAAGCTTACTGATATAATTTGGGCTCTTTGTCAATAGTTGGGGTAAAAAATCCTCAAAAAAGATAGAAAGAGTAA
>CAOYAN010000038.1 GCA_948562205.1 uncultured Clostridia bacterium
AATGTTGAAGTATAAATTTTTTTATTTATACCCCAACATTTATTATAGAACCGAATTGCCGTTCTAACTACTATTTATATAAAAAAAGATAAGGTAATTGCCGTTACCTTATCAGACTATTTGGTTTTAATCCTTGCAACATATGTTGTAATAACATTATAACATTATAATATTAAAAAGTCAAATTTTAAAATTTGCTAGAAGTAGATATATTAAAATTTAATATATTTTTATTATATGTTAAAAAGTATAATATTATTAATTTTAAAGTATCTATTTAAAGTAAAATTATGTTAAATTTTGTGTTGTTTACAAGTTATTTAGTAATTTATTTAATAAGTTTCATTTTTTATTAATTCTTCATATGATCCATGTTTAGATATTATTTTATAACCATGCATTTTGCAAAATGACTTTCTTTTTTCAGTAGACATATTTAATACTTTTTCTGCTATATCAATGTGTAATATACCATCTGAATGATCCATTTCATGTGATAGAACTGTAGATTCAAAGCCTTCAAAAATATCTAATTTTTCATTCCAATCTTGATCAAAATATCTAACCCATATTTTGTATGGTCTACTAACAAGTCCAACATTATTTAAACAACTTCTACAAGCTTCCCAGTATTTTGTTAAACCATCTCTTTTTACAATTACTGGGTTTATTAATACTCTTGCTTCGTTATAGTTTTTAATAGGACTGTTATTTATCATAGCTAAGTTTGTATTTTTTAGATAAATAATTCTTTTTGGGATGCTAAGTTGTACTCCAGCCATAGCTAAAACTGTGTTATTTATGCAATAATTTTCTAATACATTGATATATTTGTCTAAATTAATATTATAAATAGTGTAATAATTATAATGTATTATATTGTAGTTGTCAAATTTGCTTGTGTTTGTAACATGTTTTTCTTTAAAATCAACTTGAAAAATTGTATTTTCTAATATATAATGAGTGAAAAAGAAAGGATGTATATTATGAATAACATATCACAAAAAATAGCATTAGAACTTGGAATTAAAATATCACAAGTAGATAAGACTATAAAACTTATTGATGAAGGCAATACTATTCCATTTATTGCAAGATATAGGAAAGAAGTAACAGGAAATCTAGATGATGAAATTTTAAGGAAATTAGATGATAGACTAAAATATTTAAGAGGATTAGAAGAGAGAAAAGAAGAGGTTATAAGATTAATTGAGTCTCAAGGAAAACTTACTGAAGAACTCAAAAAACAAATTGCAGATGCAGAGACACAAACAGAAGTTGAAGACTTATATAGACCATATAAACAGAAAAAAAGAACAAGGGCAACTATTGCAAAGGAGAAAGGATTAGAGCCATTTGCAATAAAAATTTTAGAGCAAATGGAGAAAAGTGGGAATGTAGAAGATATTGCTGTATCTTTTGTAGATAAAGATAGAGGGGTAGAAACTGTAGAAGATGCAATACTTGGTGCTATGGATATTATCGCAGAAAACATATCTGATAATGCCATTTATAGAAAAAATATTAGAAGAATATCATATACTACAGGAAAGCTTACTACTACTGCTGTAAATGAAGATGAAAAATCTAATTATGAAATGTATTATAACTTTAGTGAGAATGTAAAATTTATACCATCACATAGAATACTTGCTATTAATCGTGGAGAAAAAGAAGGTTTTATTAAAGTAAAACTTGAAGTAGATGAAGATAGAATAGTAAATTATTTAGAAAGAAAAATAATTGATAAAGATAGTATATATAATAGTATAATTAAAGAGGCAATAAAAGACTCATATAAAAGACTTATAAAACCTTCAATTGAAAGAGAAATTAGATCAGAAAAGTTTGAAGAAGCTTCAGACAAGGCAATAGAAGTATTTGGAAATAATCTTAAAAGCTTAATTTTAGGTGCTCCTCTAAAAGATAAGGTTATTATGGGATTTGATCCAGCGTATAGAACAGGGTGTAAAATTGCTGTAATTGATGAAACAGGAAAATTACTTGATGTAAATACTGTATATCCTACAAAACCTCAAGAAGATATTGAAGGCTCTAGTAAAGTATTACTTGATATGATTGAAAAGTATAACGTAGATATGATAGCTATAGGAAATGGAACAGCTTCAAGAGAGTCAGAAATGTTTGTTGCAGATCTTATAAAAAAAACTAAAAGAGAAGTATATTATACTATTGTAAGTGAGGCGGGAGCATCTGTATATTCTGCGTCAAAACTTGCAAGTGAAGAATATCCAGATATTAATGTTTCACTTAGAGGTGCAATATCAATTGCAAGAAGACTCCAAGACCCTATGGCTGAACTTGTTAAAATTACACCTAGGAGTATTGGTGTTGGTCAGTATCAGCATGATGTAAACCAAAAAAGACTTGATACTACTCTAACAAATGTAGTAGAAGATGCAGTAAATAGTGTTGGCGTAGATTTAAATACTGCTACTCCATCTTTGTTATCATATGTATCTGGAGTAAGTAGTACAGTTTCAAGTAATATTGTAAAGTATAGAGAAGAAGTTGGTAAATTTTCTACAAGAGATGAGCTATTAAAAGTGCCAAAGCTTGGGAAAACATCATTTGTTCAGTGTGCAGGTTTTTTAAAAGTACCAGAGTCAAAAAATATATTAGATAATACAAGGGTACATCCTGAATCTTATGAAGTAGCAAGAAAACTTATAGAATTTATTGGATATGATATATCTAAATTAGATATAAAAAATATGGAAGAAGTTGTAAAAAAGCTTGAAAATCTAAATGTAGAAGAATTATCTAAAAAATTAAATGTTGGTATTCCTACAATAGAAGATATAATAAAAGAATTAAAAAAACCTGGTAGAGATATAAGGGATGAAATGCCAAAGCAGATACTTAAAAGTGATGTTTTAAAGATTGAAGATTTAAAAGAGGGAATGATACTTACAGGAACAGTTAGAAATGTTACAGGATTTGGAGCATTTATAGATATTGGAATTAAAAATTCTGCACTTGTTCATATTTCTGAGTTAAGTGATAAGTTTGTTAAAAATCCAATGGATATAATATCTGCAGGAGATATTGTAAAGGTAAGGGTAATTAATATAGACTTAGAAAAAGGAAAGGTTAGTTTATCAATGAAAGGGTTAAATTAGCAAAAATAAATTATTTTGTATAATTGTTGAATTATTTTTCTACTTATGTTAAAAATATAAGTAGAAAGTTTTTTTGAGGAGGAAGATATATGAGTAAAAAAATTAGAGTAGCGCAGTATGGCTGTGGTAAAATGTCAGTTTACACAATGAGATATGTGTATGAAAAAGGTGCAGAAATTGTTGCAGCTTTTGACATTAATGAAAATCTTTTTGGTAAAGATATTTCTACTGTTATGGGTGGAGAAGAAAAAGGGGTTAAAATATTTGATGCTTCAAATGCAGAAAATGTTTTAAGAGAAATAAAACCAGATATTTGTATTATTACTACTATGAGTTTAATGGTAGATGTATATGAAGCATTTAAAATATGTGCAAAACTTGGTATAAATGCAATTTCTACTTGTGAGGAAGCATTTTATCCAATGAATTCAATACCTAATATGACAAAAGAATTAGATGAACTTGCAAAATCTACAGGATGCACACTTACAGGAGCTGGATATCAAGATGTATATTGGGGTAATCTAATTGCTACAATTGCAGGTTCTACACACAAAATTACTAAGATAAAGGGTAGCTCAAGCTATAATGTTGAAGATTATGGTATAGCACTAGCACGTGCTCATGGAGCAGGACTGTCTCTTGAGGGATTTGATAAAGTAGTTGCCTCTGCTGATAGAATTTCTGATGAGGAGAGAAAGGCTGTTATAGAAGAAGGTAAATATTTACCATCATATATGTGGAATGTAAATGGATGGCTTGCTGAAAGACTTGGTCTTCATATTACATCTCAAACTCAAAAGACAGTTCCACAAACACATAGTACAGACCTTGAGTCTTCAACACTTGGAATGACTGTACCTGCAGGCTATGCAACAGGTATGTCAGCAGTTGTAACAACAACTACTAAAGAGGGAATTGTAATCGAGTCTGAATGTATTGGAAAAGTATATGCAAAGGATGAATTTGATAAAAATGAATGGACTGTATATGGTGAGCCAAATACAACTGTTACAATTGAAAAACCTGCAACTGTTGAACTTACATGTGCAACTATTGTTAATCGTATACCAGATGTAATCAATGCAAAACCAGGATTTATTCCAACATGTGAAATGCCAGTACTAGATTATAGAAATGATACTTTAGATACATATTTAAAATAATATATAACCCCATTCAGTTTTATTTTGAATGGGGTTTAGTTTATTTTTTTTCTTTAATATTTGGTATAAACTCTATATCTTTAAAAAAGTCTTCTTCTAATGAATTTTTAATATATTTAAGATCCTCTTTATTATTAGCAAATAAGAAGAGTATATTTTCTTTTTTGATATTCATATATTCAACAGTTTCAAATCCACCTAATTTTATATCTTCATATATAGTTGTAATTAATTCTAATGGTAAATTTGTAGGTAAGTATGGAATATCTAATTCATCTAAAATATCTGTATAGTTAGTATCAGATCTAAATAATATATTGTAATCATTTCCATATTTTTCTTTTGATTTTTTAAGTAGTGTTTCTATATCATCTTTTTCTGTGATACCATCATCAGTTATAACTAAATAATCTTTATTGTTATTTTTGTTAAGGTATGTATCTTTAAATTCTTCTTTGTTAAAGTTTATATACTTAAAAAATACCTCTTTTTGATTATCATTTAAATCATTATATCCATCAATAAATGTTAATTTATAAATATTATTGTTATTTTTAAGAGCAGTATTTATTTTTTCATCTTTAAAAGTTATAAGTTCTGGATATTCTAAAATATATTTAACATTATTTCTAAAAGTTGATGGAAGTATATAATCGTTTATATATTCAAGTTTTCTAGGAAGTAGTCCTAGTAGATAATCTCTAGTAGCAGGATATTTATTTGATTTTACTTCATTTAGTAATTTTGCTTCATCTGATTGTATTTGTAAAAATAGTTTGTAATCATCATCATTTACATAACTATACTCTAATTTATCATTTTGGTAGCTTTTATCTCCCTCTGAATAATATGTAATATCGTATCTTAGACTATCAAGTCCAAGTTCTGCAAATAGCGGGTATTCTAACCAATGCCTAGTATCATCAGTATATAAATGAAAATATGCATTTTTATCGCTTTCAAATATTTCCTTAATTTTTGATTTTACTTCATCTAATACAGAATATATTAAAGCTTCAGAATTTCCCGAAAATTCAGATACAGTAATATTTTGGTTTAGTTTTAGTTGATCATTATTTAACATATTTTCTTTTCCATACCAGATGTATGCTTGTTTATCTGAACTTACTATATCTAGTGTAGCATATAGTGTAGGTAGTGTATTTGATGTTATATAAAAGTTGTATTCATTAGGCTCACTTATTCCATTTATTTTTACAATGCATGAATCAAAATCTTTTGAAGTTATTTTATAATCACCAATTTTATATATTCCATTTGAAATATCAAAATTTGAATTATTTACTTTTATTTCATCTGTAGAAATAATTTTAAAAGGTTTGTAGTTAGTTGTATAATTATGAATTGTATTTCCATCATAATCTTGTATTGTAAAAGTCAAATCTTTGTTTATAACTATTTGAAAAGATTTAATAGTGTCTTTAAACTTAAACATAAGATTATAAGTACCATTTTGGTTTAGACTACTACCATTTACTATTTCTATATCATTGCAAAAAACTTTGTAATGGGTATTGTCCCAAGAAACTAAAATATCTTCATTGTATGTTAATGTATCATCTATTTTTGATGTATCAAGTACTTTATTATTTAGTGATATTACTATTTCTGTTGGAGCAATAAGATAAGCAATACCAAAGTATCCTACAACTCCAAGACATAGAACTATTAGTATAATAGCTATTATAAAAATAATTTTTTTCATTAGTATCCTCTCCTTGAGAATCATTATAACATATTAAAAAAAGTATAACAATAAGTAAAAAAATAATTATAAAAATATTGAAAAAAGTATATTAAAGTGATAATATAAAAGAGTAAGATATATCTTACAAGAAAGAGGTAAAGATTATGGTAACTAAAATACACGCAGATATGAATAGACTACACACACACACACACACAACTAATATTTAAAAACATTAATAAAAATAAAATAACAAGGGAATATTGACCTTAAATATATAAGCTAATATGAGAAAACTCATACTAGCTCTTTTTGCGTGCAAAAACTTTACCCAATATATATAATAGGGGGTTAAAATGGAAAAACAGAAAGTTAAAAAATACAAAAAAAGAAAAAGACCGAAAAGTAAAATTACATATTTTATAATGTTTGGAATATTTTTAGCTTTAAGTGCAACATTATTATATACTGGAAAGACAATAATAGGATCTGCTGAAAATGAAACACATGCAGCTCAAAATGATCATGTAAAAGCGATAAATTCCAATGATATAATAAAAGTAGGTAGTAATGATATTTATGATAATAAATATTCTTTTTGTATATCTGCAAATTCAAATACTAGGATTGAGTTATGGGGATATAATGGTCAAGTTTTATCAAGTCCAGATATTTCCTTTCTTATAATGCCAACAGATTACAATCTATCAGGAAATATGGGAGCTTGGTTATATAATGTTGGAAAGTTACCAGATGGTAGAAATGTAAATGTAAAATGTACATTTTTTTGGGAATCAGTAAAACTTGGAGATACTCAATTATATCCAGTTATTGGTATTTCGCCATTACCAGACATAGGAATAAAATTTCTTTTTGTTACTACAGCATATAGAGTAAAATATGAACTTTTTGTTGGTGAAAATGAAGATAAAAGTAAATTTGAACCATTAGTTACAAATATGGGATTAACATTTAAGGATATAGATGCATGTCAATTCTTTGGATTTAAGTCAATTGATGGATCTATAAATCAAATTCAATGCACTAACAATTCAATAGTATATTATAAAAGAATAGATGATTATGAATGGTTTTATGCTAAAGAAATATATATTGATGACACAGAAGAATCATGGATTAGAATGGAATTAAATAATACTCATTCCTTTGATATTATATATGGATCAGGACATGATACAGTATCTTATTCTAATGTGTCTAGATTTAAAAAGATAAATGATGAAAATGCAATTTATTTTCAAAAAAAGATGATAAAAGCATTAGAAAAAGCAACAGAAGTTGGTAATACTAATGTTCAAGAACAAATAGATAAAATAGGATTAGAGTGGGGAATTGTTACAGCTGAAACATTTGGATCATATAATATTCCAGAAGCTTTAAAGAGAGTATCAGACACTAATGAATATAATAAAGTAGAAAATACTATATCAAAAGATGAAGTTTTTAGTTATGATATATATCAGACTATACCACTTGAAAGATCAGCATCATATTATACTTCATTTACAATTGAAGATACATTACCAAATTGCGTTGAATATGTATCAGCAAATGTATATAACTCAGGAAATACTGATGTTACAAGTAATTTTAATATTACAAGATCAGGACAAAGAGTAATTGTAAGTGCCAAAGATACAAATACAGCATCTTTTTATAACAATACATATGATATAAGAATAAGGGTAAGGTTAAAATCAGATTCTATAAGCGGATATAAAGTATCAGATGGAAGATATCAATTTAAAAATAGTGCAGTAACAAAAGTAGTAAGATCAGGACAAACAACAACCAAAACAAGTAATGAAGTAACAAGTAATTATTATACAAAAACAGTATCAGCGAAAAAAGACTGGAGAGATAATAATAATATAGTAGGATTAAGACCATCAAGTATAACATTACAGATAAAAAATGAAAATATAGTAGTAGTAAGTGATATAGTAAATGCGTCAAATAATTGGACAATTACAAAGGAATTACCAAGATATGATGCAAATGGAAAAGAAATAAACTATACAGTAGATGAAATATATAATAGTAATGGACTATATATAAAGAGTATATCAGGATATACAGTAACTAATAAGTTAATAAATAGAAAAATAAATGGAATAGCATTTGAAGATGTAAATAAAAATGGAATAAAAGATAATCAAGAAAATAATATGTCAGGAATAGTAGTAGAGTTACTAACAAAAGATTTAGGAGCAGTAACAAATTTAAGAGGAGAGAGAGTAAATAGTATAGTAACAAATGCTAGTGGATATTATGAATTTAATTATTTGCCAAAAGGAGAATATATAGTAAGGTTTACAGTACCAGAGACATATAAGGTAACACAAAAATTAGTAGGAGTAAATGATGCAATAAATAGTAAGGCAAATGAAAATTTATCAGAGCCAGATTTAAAGAGTGTAACAGATAAATTAACAAGATTAAATGAAAATACAACAGAAGAGGAAGTAGTATTAAGTAATATAAATATAGGATTAATAGAGAGAGAAAAAGCAAAGGTTTCAATTGAAAAAGTAGATAATGAAACATTAAATATAATAAAAGGAAAAGAAGCATCTTTTGAAATATATATGTGGAATAAATATACAAATGCATATGAGAAAATAACAGATAAGCCAGTAAGAAATATAGGAACTCAGGAGTTATATATATCAAATTGGTTATATAGAACATTAAAAAATGAAGGAAAATATTATATAGTAGAGGTAGGAACACCAAAAGATTATATAGGAGATTATGAAAATAAAGAGAACAAAGAGAAAGTTAAGCATTATATAGAAGTAAATAGTAGTAATGATAAAAAAACAATACAAGTAGGAAATAAAGAAAATGCTTCAAGAAAAGTATATGTGAACAATCAAGTAAGAGGAAAAGTAAAAGTAAATAAAAAAGACTTTGAGTCAAGTTTACAACAGCCTCAAGGAGACGCAAGTGTAGATGGAGCAATATATGGACTATATGCAAAAGAAGATATAATACATCCAGATGGAGTAACAGGAGTATTATATGAAGAAAATGATTTAGTAACAACTGCAACTACACAAAATGGAGGAGTAGCAACATTTGAGGAATTATACTTAGGAAAATATTATATAAAAGAGATAAGTGCAAGTGAGGGATATTTATTAGATGAGAATACATATGATGTAACATTAATGTATATAGATGATACAATAGAAATAGTAGAGGGAGAAGTAACATCAAAAGAGCAAGTAATGAAAGGACCATTTTCATTTAGTAAAGGATCAGTAAAACCAAATACACTACTACCAGGAAATTCAAGTTC
>CAOYAN010000039.1 GCA_948562205.1 uncultured Clostridia bacterium
ATATCTATGTGTGCCTTTGAGCCAAGCGAGAAAGGAATGAATTATTTTATGGAAGAAACTTTTAATTTTTTAAAAGAGAAAACAAAAGTAAACTTTGTTGCTACAATAAATGGTAATAAACCAAGTAATAGACCTTTTGGAGATCCTATAATGTTTGATGGAAAAATCTATGTTTTAACAAATAAACAAAAAAATGTATCTAAACAAATAGCAATAAACAATAATGTTTGTATTGTTGCATATGACAATGAAAACTGGATAAGAATAAACTGTAAATTAATAGATGATAGTACTAATATTGAAGCAAAAAAAACCATTATTTCTGAGTTTGATTGGGCAGAAGAAGCAGGCTATACATTAGATAATGAAGATTTTCAAGTATTATATATAAAAGATGCAACATCAACTATTGCAGACTCAGATGGAAATATTTTAGCAACATATACATTTTAATTTAGAGGTCTTATATTATGAATAAAGATTATTGGAATAATGAATATTGGAAAAAGAATTTAGAGAAAAACAAAGATAAGAAATTAGATTTTTTAGATGATTTATGGATAAATAAATATGAAAATACAGTAAAAAATATACCTATAGGAAAGGCTCTAGATCTTGGATGTGGACTAGGACAATACACAAAATATTTAATAGATAGAGGTTTTTATACTATATCTGCAGATATTTCTATTGAAGCATTAAATAAGCTAAAAGAAACTATTAATGATGCAAAAACAATTCAACTTGATATGTCTACTCCTCTACCATTTGAAAATAATAGTTTTGATTTGGTATTTGCAAATTTATCTATTCACTATTTTGATGAAAAAACTACACAAAATTTATTACAAGAGATTAGAAGAATACTTAAAGTAGATGGATATTTTATTGGAAGTGTTAATTCTTCTAAAGGATACGAATTCATAAAAGATACTGCAGTAGAAATTGAAAAAAACTACTACTTTAATGATAAAAGAAATATACGACTATGGGATATGGAACAATTTGACTATTTCTTCAAAGACTTTGAAAAAATAACTTTAAATGAGATTAGGACTACTCGTTGGAATAGAATAAAAGACATGTGGGAATTTATCTACAAAAAAGTAAATAAATAATGTTAATAAATCGTTGGATAAAAAAATTACCAACGATTTATTGTTTTCTACACTGTATTTCTAACCTAAATTTACAAGTTCAAAATACTTTCCATGCATTTTCATCAATTCTTCATGACTTCCCTGCTCTATTATTTTACCATCATCTAACATCATTATAATATCGAAATCTTTTACAGTTTCTAAAGAATGTGCTATTACAATAACTGTCTTATTTTTTGATAATTCATTTATTGTCTCTTCTATTTTTTTCTTACTATAATTATCTAAACTACTAGTAGCCTCATCAAATAATATAATTGGTGTATCTTTAAGTATAGCTCTAGCTATTGCTATTCTTTGTTTTTGTCCAACTGATATATTGCTACTATTTTCATTTATTATTTCATCATATTTATTAGGCAATTTTTGAATATATTCATCTATATTAGCTTTTTTACAAGCATTTACGATATCCTCTATAGTTGCATTTTCATCTACCATTAAAAGATTTTCTTTTATACTCATATTAAACAAAACGGGTTCTTGATTAACAACAGTTATCGAATTTCTAAAACTATTTTCATTAAACTCCTTAATATTGTTTCCATCAAACTTTATTATTCCCATATAGTTTTCATATTCTTTTAGTAGAAGCTTAAATATACTACTCTTACCTGCACCACTTTTACCTACTATTGCAATTTTAATATTAGGCTCTATTTTAAAATTTATATTACTAAGAACATTTTTATTAGAATTTTCATATTTAAATTCTACATTTTCAAATTCTACTCTTCCTAATATATTTTTATATACTTTGTTACCAAATTCTTCATCTTTTAAACTATCGTTTTCTAAAATTTCACTAATCCTTTTCATATTAGCTGTAAATTCAGAAATTCCAAAATCATGCTCTATAATTCTATGAAAGACATCATCAACTATATTTGTCATATATGTAATTAAAAGCATTGCAGTCTCAACACTAAATACACCTGATTTCACTTTAAGTATTATATACAATACTATTATTGTATCACCTACAATTCTGATAGTCCATTTAGAAGTATTTACATTTTTATTTAGTAGCCTTCTACTTTTCCTTATTTCTGCTAAATCAATTATATAGCTATTAAATATATCAATACATTTCTCTTTTATATTTAAACTTTTAACTTCCCTTATTCCTTGAGATGTCTCATTTACAAGAGTTGTATATTTATCCGTATTTAAAAACTCTCTATCTAAATATTTTTTAGATTTATTAAGTTGTATTTTAAATAAATAAAGACTAATTCCAGAAATAATAGTTACACCAATACCTACTTTATAATCAATAATATAAATTATTATTAACATAACAAATGAAGTAATAACATATGCACTTTCAAGAAGTAATGATGTAATTGTAGATATCATACCACTTTCTGCAGCTCTCATTGTAGTCAATATTTTTCCAGATTTTATATTATCAAATGTTGTCATTGATAAAGATAACATTTTTCTATATACATTTTTTTGAATATTTGATACTATTTTCTTTTCTGCATCTATTACAATCTTTCTCCACTGGTTATGACAAAAAGTTATCGAAAATAATCTCCATATGCCACATAAGACTGCAAGTTTTATTGCTATATCTAATTTTCCACTCATAATACTTGCAATTAAATTTGAATACTTAGTTGTATAAATCATTGATGTTATAACAAAAAGTAACATAAATATTGTTGCAAATATATATTGTTTTTTATTTTCACTTGAATATTTAAATAAATCTTTAAATGCTCTAAAAAATCCATATTTTCTCATTATTTATTTCTCCCTAAAAATCTTCTACCATAAATTCTTTATTATTATATTTTGGAATAATAAAGTCTGGTGTTCCAAAATCTATTATTTTTCCTTTTTCTATAACATAAATTTTATCCATATCTTGCAATGTTGACAAACGATGTGCAATACATATAATAGTTTGTCCATTAAAATATTTATGTATATTTTTTTGTATTTTAAATTCAGTATTATTATCTAGACTACTAGTAGCCTCATCAAATATTACAATCTTAGAATTTCTTAAAAATATTCTAGCAAGTGCAATTCTTTGCCTTTGTCCACCTGAGAGTTTAATTCCTCTCTCTCCTACTATTGTATCATATTTATTTTCTAGACTTTCTATAAAAGTATGTAATTCTGCTTTTTTTGCAGCATTATATATTTCCTCATTTGTTGCATCTGGTTTTGCAATTTTTATATTATCATATATAGTAGAATGAAGTAATATAGTCTCTTGTGGTACATATGTCAAATTATCATATAACGAATTAGTATTATAATTTGATATATCCTTATTATCAATTAAAATACTTCCCATTTGTGGAGTATAAAATTTAAAAATTAGATTTACTAGTGTTGTTTTACCACTTCCACTAACTCCTATAATACCTATTTTTTGTTTATCTTTTATTTCTAAATTAAAATCTCTAAAAACATCATTTTTATTATATTTAAATGATACATTTCTAAATTCTAATTTGCCTGAATTTATAACTATATCTTCTTTTTTATCATCTTCTATATTATTATTTTTATATAATAATTCATAACTATTTTTTATCTTAACTATGTCCTCGCCTATATGTATATATGACCAAGTAAACTTAGTTGTATTACTTTTTATAGATATCATAGCATTTAGGAAAAATATAAAATTACCTAATGTCATAAGGTTTTTACTATACAAATTTATAGAATATATTATTAAAGATAAAAAAGTAACAAAATATGCAACATTTGCAAAAGCACCATAAGTAAACTCTCTTTTAGATGCTCTATTTTTATACATATTTGCTTCCTGTTTTTTATGTTTTAATGTTTTAGAAAAATTTTCTACCGCACTATATAATCTTAAAGATGTAAAGTTTAATACTGAATCATTTAAAACTCCATTATATTCCCTATTATATTCTTCAGACTTTTGCACTAAAGGTAAATAACTCTTTGAAAAATAAACTAACCTTGTTATTATTATACCTACAAAAAGAATTACTGCAGTTAAAAAAATATTAAAATTTATTGTATATAAAATTACTAAACTACTTATCATAGATGCAAGAAGTGATACAAAACCAGTTGTTATTCTATTGTTTAAATCTATTATATCACTATTTATGTTATTGATTGCTGTAGATATCTTACCAGTATAGTTATCTGTAAAAAAAGAATATGTTTTTTTATCTAAATTTTTAAATAACTTTTCAGAAATATATGGTGTTTGCCTCTTTAATACATGAATTGTTCTAGTTATATTTGATATATAGAAAAATACAATCTCTAATACTATAACTACTAACAAATAAAACATCACCCTATATAAATCATCTACTTGAAAATTTCTAATAGTTGGCAAATCAATTATACCTTTTATTATATATTGTTTTAAAACATCAAAAACTTGTGATATAATCATACTTACTATCATTACAATAGTTAATAATTTTACTGGTTTATATAGTGATAATAAAAACTTTTTAAATTCTCCTTTTTTCACTTATTATCTCCTCTACTTTCTTCTAAATTACAAAATAATTATACTAATTAATACTATTTTTTACAATATATTTATAAAAGTTTATCTATTTTCTAAGTTAAAAGGCAAAAAATGTTAATATACTTGATATCTGACTATCACTATGATACAATACGTTTGATATTTTAAATAGTGTTTTAACACTTAATTTTACGCTAATTAGCAAGGAGGAAAAATAATGAGAAAAAGATTTTATGTATGTTCACTTTGTGGTAAGAAAAATGTAAAACTTTGGCGACCTTATATGTGTACTGCCCCTCTTATTTGTGCAGAATGTGCAGAAAAGCGGCAATCTATAAGAGAGTGTAAAGATGGTGTATGGGAAAAAGATGATAAATATTATATAAAAAGAACTAATGAAAAAATTATTACATTACCAAAATGGAAAATTAATGAAAAAGGAAAAATCCCATCACCCTATGGACCAGGACCTGAAGGACTTCCTGAAAGTATGACAGATCAGTTAACAATTGATCTCTCAGATCTTCCTAATACATATTTTACTAATAAAGTTACAATGGTACCAGCCTCTCCTACTGAAGATGGCAGTGGATTTTATGGTTATACATCAGTACCAGATGATATATGTAAATGGTGGGATAACTTACCCACTAGATAAATAAAAAGTGGCACTCTGAAATGATATAATAAAAGTAGACAACACAAAAAAGTGTGGTCTACTTTTTATACTTTTATATTTTATCAATTTGATTTTTTAAACTTTCTAAATCTGTAAAAAGTATGCCATATATTCCAATACTTTCTGCAGCTTCTATATTATTTTTTCTATCATCAATAAATATACATTCTCTAGCAACTAAACTATATTTTTTAAGTAATGTATAATAATTGTTCATACTAGGTTTTGTTGACCCTATTTTAAATGAATATACTCCACCTTTAGTATATTTGAAAAAATTAAACTTTCTATTGTACTCATAACAATCTTTACTTAAATCTGATAAAATATAAATATTATATCCTCTATATGATAATTCTTTTAAATAATTAGAAGTTTCTTCCTTTTCAAATAATATATAGTTATAATCAAGATTTCTAAATATACTTCTTAATTTTTGATTATATTGTGGATAATCTTTTAAAAGTTTTTCTTCTACTTGAAAAATTGTATACTTTCCACTATCACACATAGACCATTCTTTTCCCTTAAAAACAATTTTGGAAAATAGTTTTATATCATCTTCATCAAAGCCAAGATACCTTAAATAATTTTCTGGGTTAAAATCAATTAATACTCCACCTAAATCAAATATAATATTTTTAACCATATTTTTCCTCCTTATTAGCTTATATTTTTACAATATAATAGTTAATATAAGTTACTATTCATCTAAAATATCTAAAGCAGTACGCTCGAATGAATTTGTTTTGGTTAAAAACTTGTAGTATCATAATATACTCTTACTTTTCTATAAGTTGTAAGAAGATATAAATTATTAACATCATATAATTTAGTATTATTTTTCATAAACGTTAGCCTCCTAAACTAATTTAGTTATAGAAATTTTTCCAATGTTCATATATTATATAATATATCCTTTAAAAAATCAAATTAATAAAATTTATATATTAGTTCTATTTATAGAAATATTATTTAAAATATGATATAATTTT
This sequence comes from uncultured Clostridia bacterium, assembly GCA_948562205.1. Taxonomy (GTDB): domain Bacteria; phylum Bacillota; class Clostridia; order TANB77; family CAG-465; genus CAG-465. The sequence continues at coordinate 6,325 of CAOYAN010000039.1, forward strand.
TATAAATTTAGGTGATAACATGAAAAGAAATATATCATTAATTTATATACATACATTCCTATCGACTTTTATATTATACTATATATGTGATACTCTATTTTATATAGAACGTGGTCTTACATCTAGTAATTATATAAGCTTTGTTTCAATAGCATTTTTAATTAAGCTAATTTTTGAAATACCATTTGGAATTATTGCAGATAAATACAATAAAAAAATAATATTAATAATTAGTAATTTACTATTTATTACTTCTACAGTAATATTTATATATTCACATAATTATTTTACTTTTTTAATTGCTATAATAATTAATGCAATAAATAATTCACTAAGTTCAGGAATAGTAAACTCAATACTTTATGATAGTACAAAAGATAAAAGAAATTTTAATAAAACATTATTTTATAATTCTTTTTTCTATAATATATCATATATGTTTGCAATGATGATTGGTGGATATATAGGCCAAAAGTTAGGTCTTGTATATACATACTATTTTACACTTATTCCTTTTGCTTTGGATTTTATTATACTACTTACAATAAAAATAAATACTAAACAAAAAAATAAAAATTCTTCAACTAATGTCTTAATTTTAAAAAATGGGATAAAAGAAATACAAAATAATTCTTACATATCAAAACTAATGATAAAAAGTGCTATAATATTTTCAGGTATAAAATTAATAGAGGAAAGTCATCCTGAATATTCGGCAAATATTGGAATATCAGTATTTATAATTGGAATATATACCTCGCTTATACTAGTATTTTGTATTATAGGTAGTTATATTGGAAGTAAAATAAATAAAAATAAGTATGATATAATTTTAACTATTAATCCAATTATTGTTGGAATTTGTATACTATTAATTGGATTATTAAATAATTACTTTGGTATAATATTTATATTACTTATATATATATTCTCAGAGAGTTTTGATAATATTATGAAATCTCAACTACATAATAGTATCTCCTCTGACTCAAGAGTAACTGTAGAATCAATAAATCAATTTATTCTAGGAATATTTGGTGTAATATTTAGTATATTAATGAGTATTTTATTAAAATTTATAAATTTAAATGTAATGTATATGTTTATTGGATCTACAATAATTTTATTTGGAATGGTTAGCATTTTAAAATCTAAATATGTAAATAATAAAGTTAATGTACTTAAATAAATTATGATATAATAAATGGAGGATTAAAAATGAGTAAAGAGAGTAAATTTTTAAAAGATATAGTAAAAAAAGCTCATGCTTTATTAACAGAAAAATTTAATACTGAAAGTAAAGGTGGTGAAAATGATTTAGTTACCACTCTAGATTTAGAAATAGAAAGATTTTTAATAAATGAAATTAAAAAGCAATATAGTGATTTTGACATCGTTAGTGAAGAATTTAATACTAATAATAAAATTACTAAAAATTGTTTTATTATAGATCCTATAGATGGAACAATTAATTTTGCAAATAATTTACCACTATGGGGTATTCAAATTGCTTGTGTTAAAAATGGTAAAACAATTGCTAGTGTTATAAGTTTACCACGCATTAATGAATTCTATTATGCAGATGAAACAGGCGCATATTTGAATGATACTAAAATTTCTGTTAATGAAGTACCTATTAAAAACGCTCTATATTCAATAGATGGTAATAATAACTTACCAAGTATGCAAAGAATGAGAAAATATACATCAAATAGAAGAAATTTTGGTGGTGTTTGTATATCAATGTCTTTTGTTGCAAGTGGAAGAATTCATGGAGCAGTATTTAGAAGTAATAAACCATGGGACTATGAACCAGGCCTATTTATTTGTAAAATGGCTGGTGCATCTATAAAAAGTATTGATGGATTTCATGCAGCAGCTATGAATAAAGAATTTTTAGATATACTAGAATTAGAAACAGCAAAAAAACAAAATATTTCTAATATATTTGTACTACATTCACTTAATGGTGATACACTAAAAATGTGGGGACAAGATATAAAAGAGACATTTGGAGAAAAAGAAATAGATGTTATAATGCCAGAATTTCCAATAAGAGAAAATTCACGATATGAAAAATTTAAAGAAATATTAGAATTTTATATTACTAATGGTAAACTTAATACTAACTCAATTGTTGTTGCTCACTCAATAGGTAATGCTTACTTCATTAGATTTTGTAAAGAATTTAATTATATACCTAAAGCATATATTGCAGTTGCTCCAGGAGCAATATATGAATATCCGTCTACTAGAAATGATTATACAATGGAAGTAAAAAAGCAATCATATCTAAAAAAAGATGCACTTGATTATATAAACAATATTTCAAGTATAAAATATTGTTTATATTCAGATGAAAATGATAATAATATAGAAAAATTTACTAAATTTTTAAATGATACAAATGCAAAAGGAGTATATTTAAAATATTATAACCATTTTGATGGTTACCATAGAATATACAAAATACCTGAATTAATAGAATTAATAAATGAGTTATTATAACATAATATAAGGAGATGTCTTATTAAATAAGGTTCTATAATAAATGTTGGGGTATAAATAAAAAAATTTATACTTCAACATTAT
>CAOYAN010000040.1 GCA_948562205.1 uncultured Clostridia bacterium
GATGTGGTGGTGTGAGAGGGAATAAGTAAAATAATTATTTATTCTCTACTCGATTCTAAAAATGTATATTATTATAATTAATATTTAAATTGTTACTTTTTTATCATATTAATAAATAATTGTTAATATATTTGTATTAAAGATGTTTACTGGAGGTAAAAAATGAAAGATTTAGATATTTATAAAGATATATCTTCAAGAACAAATGGAGATATATATATTGGAGTTGTAGGGCCTGTTAGGAGTGGTAAATCTACATTTATAAAGAACTTTATGGAAAAGTTAGTTATACCAAATATTGATAATGACTATAAAAAAGATAGAGCAAAAGATGAATTACCACAAAGTGCAGCTGGTAAAACTATTATGACAACTGAACCAAAATTTGTACCAAATGAGTCCGTTGAGATTACACTTGGAGGAAATGTTAAGGTTAAAACTAGACTTGTAGATTGTGTAGGTTATTTAGTTGATGGAGCAGTAGGACATATGGAAAATGATTTACCAAGAATGGTAAGAACACCATGGTCTGAAGAAGAAATTCCTTTTTCACGTGCTGCAGAAATTGGTACAAAAAAAGTAATAACGGAACATTCTACTATTGGTCTTGTAATTACTACAGATGGTAGTATTACAGATATACCAAGAGAAAGTTATATAGATGCTGAAACAAGGGTTATAAATGAGTTAAAAGAAATAAATAAGCCATTTGTGATTGTCCTAAATTCATTAAATCCAGATAGTGAGGAGACTATTTCACTTGCAAATGAATTAAGCATGAGACATAATGCATCTGTAATTCCACTTGATGTAGCATCAGTTAATGAAAAAGATATAGATAATGTATTCGAAAAAGTTTTAGAAGAATTTCCTGTAACAGAAATAGGATTTAAACTTCCAGAATGGTTTAGTATTTTAAATATGGATCATTGGCTAAAACAACAAATTATAGGGATTGTAAGGGAAAGTTTTGAAAATGATTATTCTATAAGAGAGATAAATGATGTAATATTAAAGGTAAATGAGGAAAATGATATATTTGAAGATATTGTACTAGATAATGCTCAAATGGAGGATGGAAAAATTCAAATAAAAATGAATATTAGTCCTAAGATGTTTTATAAAGTACTTAGTGAAATGTCTAACTTTAATATAGAGTCTGATGGAGATATTTTCTCTCTTTTAAAAGATTTTGCAAAAACAAAGCAAGAATATGATAAAATTGCTATGGCATTAGAGGAAGTAAGAATTAAAGGATATGGTATTGTAACTCCTCAAATAACTGAATTAAAACTTGAAGAGCCAGAAATTGTTAAGCAAGGTAATAAGTATGGTGTAAAACTTAAGGCTAGTGCACCAAGTATTCATATGATACGTGCTGATATAGAAACTGAGGTATCACCAATTGTTGGAAGTGAAAAACAGTCTGAGGATTTAATTAAATATTTACTTAGTGAGTTTGAAACTGATCCAACTAAGATTTGGGAGTCAAATATTTTTGGAAAATCATTACATGAACTTGTAAATGAAGGACTTCATAATAAACTTTATAGGATGCCTGATGAAGCTCAGATGAAACTACAAGAAACTCTTGAAAAAATTATAAATGAGGGTAGTGGAGGACTTATTTGTATAATATTATAATGTGAAAAAAACGGCTTATGCCGTTTTTAGCTTTATATGTATAATAGAGATACATTTAAAAAAATATATAGCTATATCCATCGAAATAACAGTGCGTTTTACTTAAAAAAGTCTAAAAGAGATGCATTTTCTATTAACATATATATTATAATTGAACCTAAAAGTAACATTAGAAAACAGAGTAAAATTTTAATTAGTAAATCTTTTATTGTAAGCAATTTTGTATTTTTTAAAGTTTCTGTATTGTTTTCATTTTCATAATATTGGTCTTGTGGTTCATTTTCCTCATAGTAATCTTCATAATAATAGTGCATTCTTTTTGCAGTATCACTTGATGGATTAGCAAGATTATTTATTATCATGTCTCTTTTTTCTATATCACGTTTTAACATCTCATTTTCTTGTTTTAACATTTCTAGTTCATAGTTTTCAGCAGTAGATCCTTTTTGAAGAGCAAGTTCAGCGTCATATTCCATTCTTTTTGTTTCATTAGATAAAACAGAATATGCTTCATTTATTTCTTTTGTTTTATTTTCAGCTTCTATTTTTTCATCCCCTTGATACAGATCGGGATGCCATTTTTTTATATGTAATTTAAATACTTTACTTATAATTTCTTGTGATGCTTTTTCATTTACTTCTAGTATTTCATAATAATTTTTCATAAATCAAAATCTCCTAAAGTCTATAATAATTTTACTTTATATATATTATTTTGTCAATTATATTCATATAAATAACTTTTCTGTTTACATATTTTCCTTTGCATGATATAATATATGAATAAAAGAGGAGAGAAAATTATGTTTAATATATTTAGTCAAAGTGGTTTAATATCATTTTTATATACATTGCCTGCACTGCTTTTATCTCTTTCAATCCATGAATTTGCACATGCATATGTAGCATATAAACTTGGAGATAAAAGTCAAAAGACACTAGGTAGACTAACACTAGATCCATTAAAACATATAGATCCTATTGGATTTTTATGTATTGCTTTAATTGGATTTGGATGGGGAAAACCAGTATTAATAGATGATAGAAATTTTAAAAATAGAGCAAAAGGAACAATGCTTGTCTCACTTGCAGGGCCAGCATCTAATCTTATACTTGCAATTTTATTTACAATAATTTTAAAAATATTAATAGTTACAGGTGCTATATCTATTGTAGCTACAAGTAGTGTTGCAAGTATACTTTTTAATATGTTTATATTAACTATTCAGTTTAATGTTGTGTTTGCGGTATTTAATATGTTACCAATACCACCATTTGATGGTTCTAAAGTTTTACATTATTTTTTACCATACAAATACAAAAATATAATGTATACATTACAAAAATATTCTTTTGTAATTTTACTTGTTTTAGTTTTAACTAATTTAGGAAGTATTATTATATCACCATTTATAAATGGAATAATGTACTTATTAAATATTATTTTAAAGATTTAAGGAGATAAAAAATGATTTGTTTAGGAATAGAGACAAGCTGTGATGAAACATCAGTATCAATTGTAAAAGATGGAAGAGAAGTAATATCTAATATTGTATCAACTCAAATTGAAATACATAAAATGTATGGCGGAGTAGTACCAGAAATTGCGTCTCGTAAACATTTATCAAATATAGCATATGTTGTAGAGGAAGCATTAAATACTGCAAATATGACTTTTGATGACATAGATTATATAGGAGTAACATATGGACCAGGACTTGTTGGAGCATTACTTGTAGGTGTAGCATATGCTAAGTCTTTAGCATATGCCATAAATAAGCCAATAGTACCAACACATCATATAGAGGGACACATTGCTGCAAATTATATTACATATAATGAATTAAAGCCACCATTTATGGCACTTGTAGTATCAGGAGGACATTCACATCTAATTCATGTAAAAGATTATAGTAAGTTTGAAATAATTGGAAAGACACGTGATGATGCGGTTGGAGAAGCTTTTGATAAAGTTGCAAGAGTATTAGGACTTCCATATCCTGGAGGGCCAGAAGTAAGTAAGCTTGCACAAAATGGAAAGTTTACGTATAAGCTACCTAAAACAAAATTTGATAATTACGATTTTAGTTTTAGTGGCATAAAAACAGCAGTTATAAATATTGCACATAAAGAAGGAGAAAATTTAAGACGTGAAGATATGGCATGTTCTTTTGAGACTACTGTTTGTGAAGAGTTAACAACTAATTGTTTTTTAGCAATGAAAGAATTAGGTATAAATAAAGTTGTACTAGCTGGAGGAGTATCAGCAAATAGAGTACTTAGACATATGATCGAAGAAAAAGCAAAAGAATATGGATATGAAGCATATATGCCAGAACTAAAATATTGTACAGATAATGCAGCTATGATAGCTAGTGCTGCACATTATAATTTTATTAATGGAAAATATTATGAAATTAAAGATAAACTTGATTTAAATGCTAAAGCAAATTTAAGAATTGGAGAGTAAGAGATTATGATAGAGGTAGAATTAAGGTCTTTTATTACAAAAGAAAAATATGAGGAATTGATTAAAAAGTATAATGCAAAATGTGAGAAACAAATTACATATTATTTTAATTCAAAACAGGATTTCAGGATGATGAAAACAAAAGAATATACACAATTATGGTTAAAGACAGGAAAAATGCATGAGACTTCAAGACTTGAAAGAGTTGTAAGAATAGATAATAATTATAGGAATGATCTAGAATCAATGTTAGAATTACTAGATTATGAAGTGGATATAAAATGGTTTAGAACAAGAAGTAAAGTTAAACTAGATGAAAATGCTGAACTATGTATAGACTATACAATAGGATATGGTTACATATTAGAAATAGAAAAACAAGTAGCAGATGAAGTGGATGTAGCAGATGCAAAAAGTATGTTAGAAAAAGATTTTAGAGATTTAGGAATTTTAGTATCTAAAAAAGAAGAATTTGACATAAAGTATGAAGATTATGTAAAAAATTGGAAAGATTATGTAAAAGATGTTAATGAAGAAGAATTCTTAAAATAGAAAGTAGGAGATTAAATGGCAGTATATGGAATATCTGATCTACATTTTTCATTTGGTACAAATAAGCCAATGAATGTATTTGGAAGAATTTGGGATAGATATGAAGAAAAAATAAAGAAAAATTGGATATCTAAGGTAAAAGCAAAAGATACTGTTATAATACCTGGGGACATATCTTGGGGAATAGATTTAAATGAAGCTTTAGAAGATTTCAAATATATAGATAGGTTACCTGGTAAAAAGGTATTTCTTAGAGGAAATCATGATTACTATTTTTCTACAAAAACTAAATTTGAAAATTTCTTAAAAGAAAATAATTTAAATACTTTTGAAATACTTCACAATAATGCATTTGAAGTTGAAAAATATATTATATGTGGAACTAGAGGATGGGGAAAAACTGAAGGAAATAGTGCTGATAGTGATAAAAGAATAATTGCAAGAGAAGAGGGAAGACTAAGGATTTCTTTAGAGCAAGGTGTAAAGCTTAAAAATGAACTCTTGGAAAAAGGTATAAAAAAAGAAATTTTAGTTGCTATGCATTTTCCACCTTTTATAAGTAATTTTGAAAGTATAATGCAAGAATATGGTGTTAAAAAATGTATATATGGTCATTTACATGGATATGGTCATGCTATGATAAAAGAGGGAATAATAAATGGTATTGAGTATAAAATGGTGTCATGTGATTATACTGGATTTAATTTAGTTAAATTATAGTCTTATTAATATAAAAATATGAAAATCAAAAAGTGGTCATTTTGAAGTGACCACTTTTTACAAACTTTTAAGAAGTATTTTCAAAAGTTTAATATACATTTAGATTAATAATTTTATGTATAATTATAATTTATTCCCCTTTTTTTAAGATAATTTAGTCTCTAAAAAAATACATCTATATACATTTCCAACTTTTTTTACTTCAAATAAAGGAAGTAATTTTTCTCTTAAATGCTTACTTGGAACATAAATATCTCCAGAAATATCTGAAATCATTATATTTGTATTAAAGAGATGTGATAAATCATTTGTTATAAGTAAAGCTTCCATAAGCTTTTTTGCAATAAAATATTCAATTTCATATTTGCCAAACTTTGGAATATAATTACTACAAACCTTTAGAAGATCATTTCTTAAAAAATCTTCAGATGGAGTGTAGAATTGATCCATAAGGTAAATTTCATCTGGTTTTGTAACATAATACATTATACCATCTTCTGTAATTCCCTCGGAAATAATAGTATTTAATACTTTGCGAATTTTTGTACAATCTCTACAAATCATACATTTTGCAATTTCTCCCATTTTTTAGCCTCCTAAATTTAAAGTTAGTTTACAGTTTCTAAATTATTACAAACTTAACAAAAATTTATTAGTATTATATCATATAAAGAATTTAAAAGCAATGGTTAACATAAAATTAGTATTCCGCTATAGAATACTAGTTATAGTATAAATTTAATTATATAATATTGAATTAAAATCTACATTTTTAAATTTTTTTTCTAAGTAAGTGCAAGTATAAGTTTTACCTTCTTTTTTAATATCAAATAATGGTAGTAATATTTCTTTTAACTTTTCACCTGTTATATAAAAAGTTCCAGAGAAAAAATCTTCAAGCATTATTGTCGTATTAAAAAGTGTAGACAATTCTTTAGTTACAAAAATTGCAGTCATAAGCTCTTTTGCAATAAAACTTTCAATTTCAAATTTACCAAATGATGGAATATAATTAATACAAAATTCTGTAAAATTTACTTTTAATAAATCATTTGATGGAATATAGTTTTTATCAATAATATAAGTTTCTTTAGGAGTAGTAGTAAAATACTTAATTCCACTTTTAGTAATTCCTTCAGCAATTATCGTATTTTCAAGCTCAGTTATTTTGTTACAATTTTTACAGATAATACATCTTGCAATTTCTCCCATTTTTTAACCTCCAAATTTAGTTTTTGTAATTAAAAAGTTTTTTAATAATAAAATAAAATGTTTTAAAATTATATCATATAAATTAAAAAAATACAACAAAAAGACTTGGAAAGTTCCAAGCCTTAATTGAACATATTTAAAATATCAAGAAATTTTTTATTTGACTTTTCATTGCTAGCGGCACCTTTATGACCTTTACCACCGAAGTATACACCAACTTTAGATACATCGACATCCTTAACACATCTGTATGAGACAGTATCAGTATCTGTCATAATGATACCTACTAAATCAATATCATATTTGTTATTTTCTTTTATTATTTCACTTAAATCATTTCTATATTTATATGGAGAAATAACAAATCCAATTTTATAAGATACATTATCTATTACTAAAGTCTTAATTTTCATACCTTTTAGTATCAAAGGTACTTCTTCATTTAATTTAATATCAAAATCTTCTATAATTTTTAAGTCTTCTTGATCAAATTCAAAAGTATCTTTAGTATCAATAATATTACATACCTTTTCAATGTATTTTTTATATCCTACTTGTTCAAAGAGAAGATGTAGTTTCCTGGCTTTAGCATTATTATATATTTTGTTCCATTCCCAAGTGTCATATTGTCTTGTCATCTCAACAAGTTCATCAAGACAAGGAGTAGGTAGAATATATCCTTGCTTTATAAGATATTCATAAAATAGACTAGTGCCAGAAGTTTTACCTCTTTCATTTTCTACTATGATATTTACAAAATCATATTTATTGTTACCCTCTACAATTTCAGATTTGTGATGATCAAGAACGATAAGTCTTTCTCTTAAGATTTCATCATCATTTATTATTGAGAGTAAGGGCTCTTTTATACAAAGATCTGTTACAAATATTTTATCATAGTTATAAATTTCTTTACTATCGAAAAATTCGTGAACTCTTTTAGTGATTTCAAATGTTTTACATGGAACATACTTTAAATCTTTAAATACTTGTAAACTTAAAATAATACTTCCCATACCGTCAATATCTTGTTCATGTGTAAATAATAATACTCTCATTAATATACCTCCAGTTTTAAATAGGTTTATAGTAACTTTATTTCTTTATTAAATTAAAATTATTATTAATCAAATAATCTTCTAAAGTTTCATTATTTGATAATATAATTTTTTTAATACATAGTTTGTTAAAAAAAGGTATTTTCTCATAGTACTGATTTAATTTCCATTTGATATATTCATCAGTATTTCCTCTATTTTTATATCTTATTTTATAAGTTATAATATCTTTTTCATCAGGATAACATAAAATAAAATCAATATTATTTTTTATATATTCAGTTATAATATCTTGTCTATCCCAAACAAGAACAAGGTCATATTTTATTTTTGCATCTTTTATAGCATCTATATAATTTTTAGGAAAGTTAGGATTTTTCTTTCTATTCATTCCTTTTCTTTGTTCAAATGGAATGTGCATTATTTCTGTATCATCGTATATATATTCTGCTGCATCTAAATCAATAACATTTTTGTATTTTTTTTCAAGTTCTGTTTTACCAATACCAGAAAAGCCAGCTATAACTATACCATTATTCAATTAAAATCACTCCTTTTAAGTAGGAAATAAATGTAAATATTTAAAATACAAATTAATTTTATATTTTTAACTATTATATATATTTATATATAATTAAAACTTGATACTAGATGTAGCATCAAGTTAATAAAAAAATGTGGCAGGGGCACTAGGAATCGAACCTAGCTCTGGAGTTTTGGAGACTCTTATTCTACCGATGAACTATGCCCCTATATGTATTACCTAAATAATTGTAACATTTTTTTTTATATATTGCAATACTTTAGATAAATTTTTATAAAAATAAAATAAAAAGTAACTTGAAAAAGTAAAATCCATAAAAGAAATATAAAAATAGAAGTA
>CAOYAN010000041.1 GCA_948562205.1 uncultured Clostridia bacterium
AATGTTGGTATTTTAATATTTTCTTTGCGAAAAAAAATTACTCCTCAAAGCTGTAAATTTATATATATTATTACATTTTTATTACTATCTTTAAAATTCTTTCAACATTTCACATCTTTACTTATCTTTTTAAAATATTTGAAAGAATGCTACCATTTCTATAATCTGCAACACAACAAAAATCAACAATTTTATCCATGTTTAGTGTCTGATAAATTTTATTATTATAATCATAGAACTCATCATCTTGGCTAGACTGATAAACAAAGACAGCTTTTCCACCATTGCTGTGTACAAATCTCATTGCTGCTACATCACTATACCCATCTCCTATATAATATACATTACAACAATCATTTCCTTTTCTATTATTATTTTTTAATATATCTTGAATTGCTAGTATTTTTTTATCATCTGTCATTATTTCACCAATTCCAGAAATCAAACCATTCTTGTCATGTTGCACAGAAGTACCATAAATATCTTCAAAGTATTTTGCTAATTTTAAGTTTTTTAAGAACTCCGCTAGTCCTCCAGAAACTATATAATTTTTAGCAAATGATTTTTTAACAAAATCTTTTAGGCCAGAATTATATTTAATATATTTTTCACCTTCCATAAGTTCCTCATATGTAAGAGTTTGATTATTATTAGCAAGTAAATCATTAAAAAAGCCAAAAAATGTTTCAAGTGAATTTCCCTCATGTGTCTTTCTATATCCTGCAAGTGCTTTCTCTAAATCATCATTTCTTTTTTCACCATTATATCCAAATTTCTTTACCCATACCCAAAACTTTGGCCATGTCTCAGTAGTTAATGTTCCATCAAAATCAAATATATTTATTGGTTCTATATTCATTAAATTTTCCTCCATCCATAAATATTTATTAATAAAGAACTTAGTTACAAAACCAAAATAAACACATTTTGCAATATTTATCCCTCGTAATCTTTTGGTTCTTCTACAAATTCTTTTACAAAATTCCAATTTATACCATCTTCAGACTCATACAAAACTTTTGTACCACCTCTATAGTCTCCATCACTTCCTTGGCCTATTATTAAATTATATTTACCATCTTCTAGTATAGGCATCTCAAAAGTATCATATATTTCAAAAAAATCATATGTAATATTATCTTCTTCATTTTCAAATTTACCTTTAGGTATTTCTAATTTACTAAATGTTTTAAAACCATCAGTTGAAACTAAAAGACTAGTAGAACTTAAATCTGCTCTTGTATCTACAATATAAACTAAATTTTCATTAAAAGCATAAATATTTGTATCTCTTCCAAGCCATCCAAGAGAGCTAAATACATCAATTTCTTGAAAGTTACTACCATCTATAGTCTTATACACACCTGGTGCATATCTTCCCATGGCAAAATCTAAAGCACTAACAATATAACCTGTATTTTCATCTTTAAAATATACATATACAATATCTTTTAAATTTTTACAGTCAATTATTTTAAAAGTTTTTGACATATCTTTTGATATAGCAACCATCCCCTTATAGTATATATATGTTAGTTTTTCATCTATCCTGAATAATTTATCATCTAACTTATAAGTATCATCCTCTACCATCTCTTCAAATTCAGGTATATTAATATTTACCCACGTTTTGCTATTATCATATGTAAAATATAACTTAGAATCTTCTATTTTATATGTACATTTTCTATTTAAATCATCATATTTTTTCTTATCCATAAATCCATAATACTCTTCATCTTTTAATTTTTGATCACTTTGATTATACTGACTTAGTTCATATGATGCTCTATTTATTCTTTGTGTTATAAACCAAATTTTACCTCTATTTATGTAAGCATCATCTAACATAACTATCCATTCACACTCATATGTTCCATCAGATAATCTATATCCCCAATCACTAAATATAGTACTATTTTTTACTTTAGGCTCCATATTAAACTTAACACTTACTTGTCTTGATTTTTCATCTAATATCTCTACATCTGTTATATTATACCATTTTACTATCTTTCTTCGTGGAAGATATTTTTGTGTATATTGTAAAATATACTGATCAACCCACTCTCTTGCTAAATCATTTAAATTAGAAGTATCTGAATTTATAATATGAAAATATTCTTCAGGTATAACAGTAATATTGGATTGCTTACTAAAATAATATGTACAATATGTAAATATCAAACTTAAATTAATAATTATTACTATTAAAAGTAAAACTATATATTTTTTTAATATTTCTCTCATTTTCTCCTCCTATAGAAAAAGTTATTTTATTTAACATCTATACTTTCTCTTACATATATTATACTTAATTATTTAAATAATTACAACATAGAAAAAAGATTAGTTTTAAGGCTACATTATAGTAACCTTAATTCCTAATCCTTTTTATTTACTCTTATCTTTAATTTGTCTTCTAAATGATATGGTATGATATAATTTATATCAACACCTAAATTAAATTTATTTTTTCTATCTTCTTTTAATTTACAAATGGAGCTTAACATTCCATATAACATTTTACCTTTTCCCGTAAAAGACATATCTATTGTAATATCAATAGCATTATCATAATATTTTTCAAAAGCTTTTAACACAATTGCACGTTTTAAAATATCAGTATAAGTGCTATCTATTACTGTAACAAATCCATCTTCTAAACTTGTTATTACTTCTTCTTCAAAAACCTCATTTACAACTTCAGAAAAATGTGACTTGCTAGAATACATCTCAACTATATCTGATATTGAAATAACATTTGCATCCAGTGATTTATCAAATTTTTTTATAAGATTTGCATTAGATGAGTTTTCTCCATTTGTAGTAAAAATTACCAAAGTTTTTCTACTTGGCATTGTAATAAAATTTTGATGTGGAAAAACTATTTTCCCTTGTTTTTTAGGGAAAATATTAATTGTCTCTTTCTGATTTTCTTCAAAAGATAAATTTTTATACTTCGTAATTAATTCAGCATATTCTCCCATATTTTAACTCTCCCATATCTATTGTTGTAATTAAATTTAATACAAGTACAATTTTAAAACTAATATAATATATCATACTTTCTTCATTTAGTCAAATTATGTAATTGTACTATCTATTTTAACACTATCTTCTGGGCGCTTTTTCATATGTCTACCTATAATTTCTGAGACATCCATAACAGTTACAAATGCTCTTCTATCATCTTTTGTGACAATTTGTTTAAACTCTGAGAGCTCAAGTCTTGTAATAACTGAATAAAGTACCATTGTCTTACCATTGATTAGACCTTCTCCCTCAAGGGACGTAACAGTTCTTCCAAGTTTATTGTATATGTCATCTGCTATTTCTTTACCTTGATTAGTTATTACAAATACTGCCTTTGCTTGTTCAAATCCCTCTGATACTATATCTATTATTTTAAAAGTTATAAAATATGTAAGAAGAGAATATAATGCTCTATCAAACCCATATAAAAATCCTGCTATTGTATAAATTACAATGTTAAACATAAGAACTACTTGACCTACTGAAAAATTAGTTTTTTTACTAATAATCATTGCGATAGTTTCAGTTCCATCCAAACATCCACCTCTCTTAATAATAAGTCCTACACCAATTCCAAGCATTAGACCACCATATACAGTTGCAAGTATTATATCACTTGTAAATCCCTCTCTTCTTTCGAAAACTAAAAGTAATAAAGAAAATAAAAACATAGCATATAACGCTTTAAATAAAAAAGATTTTCCAAGACTTTTGTATCCTGCAAGCATAAATGGAATATTTAAAGCTACTATAAATATACTAATTGATACTTTTGTAATTTTTGAAAGCATCAAAGATACACCATTTATTCCCCCATCTAAAATCAAATTAGGAATTAAAAATTCTCCTAGAGCAAATGCTGCTATAACCGCTCCAATTGTTATAATAAAAAAATCCATAAATATTTTAAATATATCTTCCTTATGCATTTCATACCTCCAAAAATATTATATCAGATATTTTTTTATTTTAGAATATATAAATCAAATATTTTTTAATTTCTAGCATCATTTTTAAAGTTGACATAATACACATCCCGTGATATAATATTATAGATATTTTGGATACTAAAAATTAATTAATTAAAAAGGAGAAAACTATGACAAAACTTGAAGCAGGAAGACACTTTTTAGCAAGGAAAAATGGAAAACTTACAGAAATTGAACTCAATATTTTAAAGAATAATGAGTGGCTCAAAATTTTATGGCTTAAAGAAAATACTGATGATTTAAACATCGAAAACTATGAGAAAATCGAAAAGATCTCACCGCTTGACACTTTAAAATATGTGTGTCAGACTTTAGAGGTTTTAGAAAATGAAAAAGAAAATCTACTACGCTCTGAATTTTTATTACTTGAAGAAGTTCTTTGCTACTGTGAAGTGGCAAAAGGTGGCACTGCTGCTATGCGGAAAAAATGGAGAGATAAACACTTTGCTCTCTATGTACACAATATCAGCTCTGCTCAAATTTTCTATGATATTAATAAAGATATATATGAGCCAGAATACTTAAACTATGTCTCAACACTTATTGCAACTCATGGTCTCATTGGACAATACATTCGTGGTGAAACATTGCTTAGCTCTAGCGATAGCTTAGTCGGATTACATTATCTTGATGTAAATCATGAAAAAGTTATCAAAGTACTTAACAAATGTATCATTGGCGGTGTTTCTATGGAGCTTTATGATAATATCAAACATGATATATCAAAAGCTATAGATGATCTTTTAAATATTAATATGTACAATCGTTTAAGAAAGCTTAGAAACACAGCAATTAAAAACGGTGAGGACTTTGCAAGTGAATTAAATAATTTCTTAGAAAAGTATCCTGACTGTGTAACTGAATTAAATTCTTTCTTAAGTAGATTTGATTTTTGGTACATTGAGGCTGCAACAAGCGATTTTAAACTCGAAGAGACGTTAAAACTTTTCATCTATATTCAAAGAGAAATCGGAAAAAAAGCAATAACTGATATCTCCTTTAAGTCTATGATGTCATTTTACTGTGATTATCAGGGTAAAAAGACAATTAATGTATTTAAGGAGAGAGTTATTGAAAAATTACTTACAGAATTCGATGTAACTGATCCTTCTGCAAAGCTTAAGAATGATCATGTTGAACTTGTGTTTGATTATGAAGATAAAATATCTAACACCTATTTTGTAAGTATGAGATGGCAGTTTAATGAAATATCTGAAAAGTTTATTGACTTTTGCATTGCAGCAATAGGTCAAGGTGCACTGTATGATCAGGTAATCACAATGGCTTGTGATCACTTTGGACTTCGCAGAGACAAATACGACAGGTTTTATAACGAGTATGAGTATCTGCAAACAATGAATTCTACCACTAATCTAAAGAAAGTTCTCGTAGACTTCATTGAAGGTGATAAAGTTATTGATGTAGGACCTGGCGGTGGTGGTCTTATGGATGCAATTTTGGAAAAGTTTCCAGAAAAACAGGTCACTGGTATTGATGTTTCTGAAAATGTTATAGATAAACTTACCAAAATCAAGAATATCTATGGCAAGAAATGGAATATTTTAAAAGGCAATGCATTAAGTCTTGAAGAGACATTTGAGCCAGGTGATTTTGATACCATAATCTTTTGCTCCATATTACATGAGTTATTTAGTTATATTCCATACAATGATAAGAAATTTAATTATGATACCTTAAGAAGAGTATTTAAATCTGTATATAATATTCTTCCAAAAGGCGGTAGACTTATCATTCGTGATGGTATTATGTCTGAAGATTTCTCAGATAGAATCATTGTATTTAAAAATGCTGATGATATAAAAATTCTCGAAAGGTATCAAAAAGACTTTAAGGGAAGAAATATACAGTATCAAAGAATCAATGAAGACTCTATCAAAATGCCTGCAAATGATGCCATGGAATTTTTATACACCTATACTTGGGGTGAGGAAAGCTATGCCCATGAGATTAATGAACAATTTGGTTACTTTACGCCAAGTCGTTATATAGACTTTGTAACTGAATGTTTTGAAAATAATTGCAAAGTTATATATTCCAAAAATTTCTTACAGGAAGGATATACAGAACACTTAGAGGATAAAATAGACTTTTATAATGAAGAATTAGAAGAAGTTCCTCTTCCTGATTCTACCTTTATTTTGGTAGTAGAAAAGCTTTAAAAAAAAATGCAAGGGACATTAATTTGTCCCTTGCTTATAATTTAGTCATTTACATTAATATCAATATTTCCAAGACCTGCTTCAATATGAACTTTATTTAATCCCTCTCCATATTTTACATTTTCACTTATTTTTTGATTATTTAGTTTTACTGTTCCAAGGCCTTTATCAACATCGATTTCATAACCATCTATTGATCTTAATAAATTTATGTCTACGTCACCTACACCACATTCTATTTTATTATTTCCATTTAAAATGGCATTTATATTTGTATTGCCAACACCCAAATCAAAATCAGCATTACCAATTTCTCCATCAGTTATTTCTAAATTTCCAACACCTGAATTTATTTTCGCATTATTAGAATATATTTTAGAAAGTGTAACATTTCCAACACCTAAATCAAGATCTACTCTATTTGCTCTTAAATATTCTATATATGTATCTGATACTCCTGAATCAAGCTCAAAATTTCTTAAATATATATTTTCTGGAAGATATATTCTTATTTCAGATGTTTTCTTAGATTTAAAGAAATTGCTTTTATCTTTCTCAACTATTACTAACTTTCCTCTCTCTTCTTTTATAACTGTATTTTCATTTACAGAAGTTGCTTCTACTTTTACACTATCTCCTTTTAGGACATATATTTTTGATATTGACGCTGATATATCTATATTTTCTATAGATGAAGTATCAAACTCTTTTACAATATCTATTCTTTTAGCATTACTATATACATCACTAATACCAAAAACAATTCCTAATGCTGATAAAATTCCAAGACAAATATTTACTATTATAAAAATTGCAAATGCTATTGCAAGTCCCTTTACTACTTTTTGAAATGTTGTCATTTAATATCAACACCTCCAAATAAGCAAAGTGCATCAATATATATTGTTGGTTTTTCCTTATCATATGCTCTTTCATATTTATTACTTACTCCACCAAATATTGAAGTAGATTTTACTTTGATATTTACATTTGCAGGTACTAATATATTTACTCCTCCAAACACAGCACTTGCCTTTATTATGCCATCTTCGTTTATTTTACAAGCAGTAAAATCAAATTTTACTCCTCCAAATACTGCATCAAGTTTAGCATTCTTAAATTCATTATCTCTTAAGATTACTTTTTGTTCTGAGAATGTAGCACAATACTCTTCTGTACCATCTGTATTTATTTTTTTAATTTCTTTACTTATTTTTCCTACTATAATATCCTTGAATATAATATTTATACCTACAATTACAAATATTGATGGAAGTAATAATTTTATTATTAAATCAAATGATAACATTCCCCTACTACAAAGTAGCAATACAATACCTATTAATAATCCTATTAAATTACCAATTTTTTCTCTTTCTCTAAAAAGACCTATAAAACATGGAATTATTATAAATAATGTCCACCATCCTGTAAAGAAAATATTTATACTAGCTATTCCTAGTGAGTTTATTCCCCATATTATACCAATTATAATAAATACAAGTCCCCACAATAAGTTTCCAAACTTTTTCATATCCTTTTCTCCCTTCTATATAATATTTTAACACATAAATAATCATTATACAATAATATAATGCCAAAGTGATATATTATATCAAAAAGAGAGATGATTAAATCTCATCTCTCTAAGCATTTTGTACTATTTTTGCATTTTTCTATTTTTATGTTTCTTTTTATTTGTATTAATTATTCTAACTCCAACAACTATTCCAATAATTGCTAT
>CAOYAN010000042.1 GCA_948562205.1 uncultured Clostridia bacterium
TATTTGAATATGAAGAATATATAAATAGTACAGTAATGGTATTAGATAAACATAGGGAACGTGAAGTAAATAGATATTTAAAGTATTACTATATAGAGTTACCAAAGTTTAGAAAAAGTAAAGTAAGTGAGAATGATAAAGTATCAGATTGGTTAGCATTTATAGATAGTAAAGATGAAAAAAGGATTGGTGAAGTAATGGAAAGAAATGAAAATGTGAAAAAGGCAAATGAAGAATTAGAATATTTGTCAGGGGATGCTGCAGAAAGAAGGAAAGCAGAGCTTAGAGAAAAGTACAAAAAAGATATTACTTCAGCAAGAGAACATGGCATTAGAATTGGCGAGGAAAAAGGTAAAACACAAGAAAAATTTGAAATAGTAAATGCTATGTTAAAAGAAAAAGCAAGTATTGAGTTTATATCTAAAGTTACAGGTTTAACTAAAGAAGAAATTGAAAATATAAATTTTTCAAAATAAAGAGAAGAAGATGTAAAATCTAACCTATAAAGTGGACAGAAAAGAGTTCACTTTATAGGTCTTTATTATATCTTGTTATATAATATTGAAGGAATTAAGAATATTTTGTGAAGATAGAATGAAATAATTAAGTAAATAATAAAGGTACCAATTTATATAAAAATTAGTACCTTGACAAAGGGAATTAATGTGTTATTTCCATATGGTCATATTAATTATTAAATTTTATACTTCTCTCAGCATATTTTTTTAATTTTTCTGATACAAGATAATTTATACTATCTTTTTCATATTCGCCATTTTCTTGTAAATCTCCTGCATTTACACCAGTAAGTATTTCAATTCCTTCATCTATAGTGGATACAGGATATATATGGAAATCACCATTTTTTACAGCTTCTATAACTTCATCACTAAGTGTTAAGTTTTTAACATTTTGATATGGTATTAAAACACCATTTTCTTTATTTAGACCTTTAGTTTTACATACTTTAAAGAATCCCTCAATTTTATCAGTAACTCCACCTATAGTTTGAACTTCACCTTTTTGGTTAACAGATCCAGTTACAGCAAGACTTTGTTTTATTGGTACGCCTGCAAGACTAGAAAGTATCGCATAAAGTTCAGTAGAAGAGGCACTATCACCATCTATACCATTATATAGTTGTTCAAAACAAATACTTGCAGTAAGAGATAATGGATTTTCTTGGGCATATTTTTCACCAATATATGCAGATAAAATATATACACCTTTAGAATGTGTTGTACCACTCATTGCAACTTCTCTTTCAATATTTACAACACCACTTTTTCCAATAAAAGTATTTGCAGTAATTCTAACTGGTTGACCAAATGAACAGTCTCCTGTTACAGCAATAGTTAAACCATTAATTTGTCCTATCTTTTCACCATCAGTAGATATTATGATATCACCATCAGAGATCATATGATTTAGTTGATCATTATATTTAGAAAATCTTTTTATTTTTGTAGAAAGTGCCTTTGTAATTTCTACTTCAGATATTTTTTTCTTTCTAGTGGATGTAGCAATAAAATTTGCTTCAATTATAACATCTGTTATATCTTGCATTATTGCAGTAAGTCTGTTTTGATTTCCAGAACATTTTGAACTATATTCAATAAGCTCTTTAATTCCATCTGGAGTAACTGGAAGCAGACTATGTTTTTTACATGTATATGATACATGTTGTATAAATCTTTTAATATTTTCTTTATTTCGTATATAATAATCATCAAAATCTGCTTTTATTTTAAATAATTTTTTAAAATCTACATCCATAGCGCATAGCTGTTGGTAGTGTAGCTCTGATCCTATAAGTATTACTTGCATTTTTATTGGAATAGGTTCAGGTTTTAAAGATACTATTGTTACAGGTTGAGCAATATCTCTTGAACTATCAATAGATAACTCTTGGTTTCTTAAAACTCTTTTGAAAGCTTCCCAAGTTGGAGCACTGTTTAGTAGGTCTCTAATATTAATTATTAAATATCCACCATTAGCTTTGTGTACAAGTCCAGGTTTTAATAATTTATAACTTGTTCTAGTTCCAGCAGATGTAGTTTCAAATTCAAGTTTTCCAAAAAGATCAAAGTAGTTTGGATTTTTACAAAGAACAACTGGTGCGTGTGTTAATCTATCATTGTCTACTAAAAGATTTACTCTATAATTTTCCCAAGGTTTCATTTCTCTTTTTTGCATTAAGTTTTGCATCATAACTTGAGATGGTGCAGTAGCAGGTGCAGGCTTTTTTACATTATCTTCATATTGTTTAAATAAATCTACATTTTTGACTGCATCACTTTGAATAGAGTATAGAAAATTTTGTATTTTTAAATTCTTTTTGTATTTTATTTTTAAGTCACTCATACATTGTGTAACAGCAAAAGTAGTAAGATTTGATTGCCATTCTTTTATTACTTGTTCAGCTTTTTTATCAAGTGCATCAAGTTCTCTTAATACTTGAAGTGTTTGTTCTTGTATTTGTGGACTTTTTTCTTCAAAATATTTTTTTGTTTTTTCATCTAAAATATTAAAATCTTTTTCATTTAAAATAACCCCATTATGAACAGGTGAGAAGTATATACCACCCTCTGTATTTCTTACTTTAAATCCTTGTTCATATGTAGACTTATCAAATTCCTTCATTATGTTTTCTTTTGCTCTTGCATATCTATCAAGTATATTTTTCTTTTCTTTTTCATACATATCACCACTTAAGTCTTTAGATAGTCTTGCAAGTAGGGAAGTTATAAATCTATTCATATCTTGCTTAAATTCAGATCCCATACCAGGTTCTAGACATATTGCAATAGGTTCATTTGGATTATCAAAATTATGTATATAGCAATAGTCTTTTGGAATAGGTTGTTTTTTACTTAAGTTATTTACAACAGATAGTGCATAGGCTGTTTTTCCAATTCCAATATTACCTGAAACATATAGATTAAATCCTTTTTGAGGTATTTGCATTGCAGATTTTATAGCATCTAGTGCTCTTTCTTGACCAATTATTCCATTAAAAGGTTCTATTTCAGAAGTATCTTTAAAATCAAGAGCACTAGAATCAAAATCATTTCTAAGATTTGTATACTTTAATTCTTTAACTTTTTTCATAAGTTTGGTTCCCTCCAATTTTTTCTTTTGTAATCTCAAGTACATTGTATTATAAAAAAAAAAAATATTCAACAATATATAATAAAAAATATAAAAATATATTTACTTTTTATTTTAACAATTGTATAATATATTTTGTAGATAAAATTAAGGAGTGATTTTATATGAAAAAGGGAACAAAAATTTTATTATTTGTTGTACTTCCACTAATTATTGTAGCATGTGTTGGAACGGGTATATTTTTTGTTGCTAGTGAAGTAATTGCAAAAAATACTTTTACAAATGAAATAAATAGTTTATCTGAAACAAATATGAATACAGAAGTAGTTTCAAAAGGAAATTATGGTAAAATTGAAGGTATTATAAAAAATGATTTTAAAACATATATGGAAAGTGCAGATAAATTAGTTAAAAACTATAAAAAGGTAGAAGATTTAAAACCATTAAATATAGAAGTATATAAAAATGATGGTCCAGATTTTGTAGATACTAGAAAAACTATAAAAGATATTAAAGACGAAAACCAAAAGCTTTCAACTACATTAAGTGAGCTTGTATCAGAAGATGGAATTGCTAAAAAAATGGAAGAAAATGAAATAAAAGATAAATTTTCAAATCTTTATAAAGAAGTACTTTCAAATATGCAAATGGAAGCAGGAGTTAAAAAAATTGTTGATGCAGATAAAAAATTCGATGGATTTTTAGATTCTATACTAAAAGTTTTAGATTATTTAACTGAAAATAAAGACAAATGGTTTATTGAAAATGATACACTAAAATCAACAGATAGAACATTTATTGATGAATATAATGGATTAATTAAGTTAGCAAATATAAGTGCTAAATAAGAATGAGTAATATTTTAAAGCCCAAATTGTTGAAAATAAGAATCTCAACAATCTGGGCTTACTTTTATTATTTTTTCATATATATATGCATCTTCATGATTATCTAAATAGTAATTTTTTCTAATATGTATTTTTTTAAAACCTAGTTTTTCATAAAGACTTTGTGCAACAATATTGCTTTTTCTAACTTCTAACATAATTTTTGATACATTATCTAAATTAAATATATATTCAAGTAGTGTAGTTGCAATACCTTCTCTTTTATAATTTTGTTTTACTACAATAGATAAAATATCAACTATATCTAGCACTTTAGATATTGCAATATATCCTATAATCTCATTATTTTGTTTGGCTACAAAATATATGTAATTTATATTTTTTAAATCTTTTTTCATAGCCTCTACAGATAATATATTTATATTTTGACTATTTTCAAGTTCCTTTACTTCTAAAATATCAGAAATATCCATTTTAGTTATAGTTATATTAGTTATCATTTCTCATCCTTTCAGCTTGTGATGGTCTAGCATACATAGCATCTAGTGAAAAAGCATTAAACATATAGTTTGATATGTTATCTAGATTTAAAAATGCATCAATTAATACTTCAGTTGTAGGGTATAAGTCATGTGTATTGCTTGAAACTATTTCTAGTTTAGATTTAAATTTTTCTACTGCATTGCCACAAATATATATCATATTTTTATCAATACTGTTAGAATTAATAAATTCAGATAAGTTAGTAATAGCGTCATCTATTATATCATTTGATATATCAAATATTTCTTCAATTAATATTTTTCCATTTTCATTTTTTGATATTTTTGACATACTATAATATACTCTGTCATTTCTTGCATCAATTATATTAATAGAATACATTTTATTAAGTTTTTGTAAAATGTAAGCATTATATGCAATAAGTGACATAGAAGATATAGAAAAAATATCTTTTTTGTGTACTTGTGAAAATGCTTTTAGTGTAGATAAACCTATACGTATACCAGTAAATGAACCAGGTCCATTAATACATGCAAAACTAGATATATCATTTAAAGTAAGTTTTGCCTCGTTTAATGTAGTATCAATTAAAGGTAGTAATTTCTCTGAGTGAGTTATTTCGTTATCTATATAATTATTATATATTTTGTTATCTTTTAAAATTGAAACACTAGCAATTTTTGTTGTAGTGTCTATAGCAAGTATATTCATTAAATATCCCTCCATATATGAAAATATCTTAAATCATAATTTTTATCATCTTTTGTAATGTCAATGTATATAGTATTTTTTGGTAATATCTCTTTTATAATATTTCCCCATTCAATAATACAGATACCATTATAGAAATAATCTGTACCAATTCCCTCTAAAAATTCGTCACTGTCTTGTAGTCTGTATACATCAAAATGGTATATTGGACAAGAACCCAAAACATCATATTCATTTACTATTGTAAAAGTTGGAGAAGATACTTGAGACTCAATATTAAAGTATTTTGCAATACCTGTTAAAAATACTGTTTTACCTGCTCCAAGTTCACCATTTAAAACTATAATATCTCCAATTTTTAAAAATTTTGCAATTTTTTCTGCTAATTTTTTTGTATCATCTGTATTTTTTGATATATAATTAAAATCTATTTTTTCTCTATCAAATAAATTTGAAAAAGAATTATCTAGATCGTCACTTTTTAAGTAATTCATTATTATCACCAAGATTAATTATATCAGAAATTTATAAAAATATCAAATTATAATATAGATACAACAGTTTTGAGGAGTAAAAAAAATATATAATAGTATAAAAAATATATTTTACT
>CAOYAN010000043.1 GCA_948562205.1 uncultured Clostridia bacterium
TACTCTTTCTATCTTTTTTGAGGATTTTTTACCCCAACTATTGACAAAGAGCCGGCAATTCTAACTACTTCTAGCAAACTATTTCTTATTATTTATTTCTTTTACAAAAATAAGCATAAAAGAAATAATACAAGGATTAATTCCCCCAATATAGTCACCTCCAATCTTGGATGGTGAACTTATTATACCATTTTTCTAATTTAACATCAAGAAAAATTTAAATTTTATTTTTAACTAATTAATTTTTATGTTACTATTTAAGAGCAAGTTAACTTTTTATTTATATATCATGTCCTTTTCATCTATAATGCCCTGTTATAGGTACAAAATTTATATATATTTCAAGTATATTCTCTTCTCTTTTGGGTTGGCCAGAGTTATGTATTAAATATGGAACACCATTTTTATTTCTTTTATCAGATATAATAACTATATGAGAATAATCCTTACAAATATTACTATATCACTTGGTTACCATTTGTCTATTTCATATATATCATTTGTAAGTATAGTAGCATGTCTATCAAAAAATACTTTTAAATTTCTTACTCTTCTAAAATCAATATTTTTATCTTGTTTTCCATTTGTAGAAGGATATAATGATATATTACTACTTATATCTTCATCTACCATATCTTTTAAATTATATCCAGCATTTTTAAAAGCTCTCCATACAACATCTGTACACACTCCAATACTATCATCTAGATATCCACCAACAGTATATGAAGTGGCTACATATTTAGGTTTATTTTCAGCATCCCTTCTTGCTCCAAGCATTATATCTGTATAATCATCAATACCATTTTGATTTTTATCATTACTACTTTTTATTACTTTAATATTAAAATCCTCTGCACTATATACTTTTTTAGGAATAAATCCTAAAATATTCAAGACTTCAAAAATAACTATAATCATAAAAATAATTACCTATTATTTTTATAAGCCTTTTTAACATATACACACCTACTTTTGTAATATTTGATAGTATTTGTTAGTTTGCATTAGTTTTTTATGCGTTCCCTCTCCTACTTTTTTACCATTATCTATTACTATTATTTTATCAGCAGACCTCATAAGTTTTGGTTTATGTGTAATCATTAAAACAGTATGATCTTTTTTTAAGTCTTTTAAAATCTTAATAATTTGTTTTGATGTATTTGGATCAAGAGATGATGTTACTTCATCAAATAACAATATTTCTGATTTTGATAAAAGTGTTCTTGCAATAGCAAGTAACTGTTTTTGCCCTGTAGAAATATTTGCTCCATCTTTTAAGAGTTTAGTATTATAGCCTTTAGGAAGACTCATTATATAGTCATGTATTCCTACCCTTTTACAAGCAGCTATTTGATTTTCTTTATTTGAATCTACTAGATTTAAATTTTCCCTAATACTCATATCAAATACAAATGGTCTTTGTGTAACAATTGAAACATTAGAAGAATATACCCTTTTAGTATATTCGTAAATATCAGTACCATCAATATATGCGTGACCTGAATCTACCTTATATAGTCTTAACAGTATCTTAAATATTGTACTTTTTCCACTACCACTCTTTCCAACAATTGCAACAAACGATTTTGCGTCTATATCAAATGATACATTTTTAAGTATCTTCTTGTCTTCATATGTAAAATTTACATTATCAAAAGTAATGTTACCTATAATATCATCATTTGCATTTTTTCCAAACTCTATCATATTTTCAGTTGAATAATTTAAAATTTGATGTATTCTATTTACTCTTACTTCATTTGCAGATATTTTATTAATTTTATCAAATAATTTCTTACCTTTAGATATTATTTCATCTACATATCCAATTACAAGTATTACAATAGATGTAGCAATGATTCCTTTGCTTGCCATATATATTAAAATAGCATAAATTATTAATTTCCCAATACCAGTAAACATTGGCGCTATTACTTGTGCTCTATCATTATATATTCTCTTTCTAAAATAGTTTTTGCTCCAATTTCTTTTTATAACATCAAAATGACTATTTAAATCCTCTTCCATATTAAAAGATTTTATCTCTTTTGCTCCATCAATAACTTGTCCTAAAAGTCCAACTATCTTATCTTGCGCAGCTCTTTGTCCTGCTAAATATCTCTCTTTTGGTTTTAAATTAATAGAAATATATAAAAGATATAAAATCTCTAATACTAAAGCTACAGCTCCTATATATTTACTTACTCCAAAAAGTATTACAAGAGATGCTATAACACTAAATAAATGAGCTATTGCATCAAATAAGAAATCGGGTATTTGCATTACATTTCCAACATCGTTAAATGCAGTATTTACTATAAAAGAAGATGTCATATCCTTTGCATAGTTTTCATCTATCATAGATATTTTTTTCATAATTCCCTGTTGCAATGCATTATGTGTATATTCAGCAAATTTTGCATATGCAACATAATTTAAATGATGACAAATATTATACACAAAAAAACATAATCCAAGAATACATACCATAACAAGTGTAGTATAATAATCTTTACTTGTTGCATACTCAACAATTCTTGCTGCAAAGTATGGTAAAGTAAGTAAGCTTATACTTCTTGCAAATGCTGTCACTAGTAGAAATATTAATAGTTTTTTATTAGTAACTTTTAGTGAAAAAAATTTTTTTATAATCTCATAGTATCTAATCATTACTAAAACCTCCTATCCTACTTGGAGACTTTCTAGCATTTAATAACTGATAAGTAATATTTGTTTTAATTAACTCGCTATGCTTTCCATCTCCTGCAACCTTTCCTTTTCCTAAAACAATAATTCTATCAGCCACTTTCATAAGTTCTGGCTTTTTAGTAACCATAATAATTGTATGATCCTTTTTTAGTTCTTTTAAAAGTTTTGGTATCATTTTAGCCGTATCTGGATCAAGAGATGTTGAAATATCATCTAAAAGTAGAATTTCAGATGTTGAAAGTAATGTCCTTGCAATAGATATTAACTGTTTTTGCCCACCTGATATATTATTTGCATTTTCTCTTAAAACTGTATGATAATTTTTAGGAAGACTCATTATAAAATCATGTATTCCTACTCTTTTACAAGCCTCTATTTGATGCTCTATGCTTTTATCTAAAAAGTCTAAGTTTTTCTTTATACTCATATTAAATATAAATGGTTTTTGATTAACTACTGATACATTAGTAGAATATACTTCTTTTGTATAATCATAAATATCAATATCATCTATTAAAATTTTTCCTGAGTCTACTTTATATAACCTCAAAAGTAAATTTATAATAGAAGTTTTACCACTACCACTCTCTCCTACTATTGCAGTAACAGTATTTTGTTTTACTTTCAAATTAAATTTATTTAATATTTTCCTATCTCCAATACTAAATACTACATCTCTAAATTCTACTTTACCAACAATATCATCTTTTGGATTATCACCATATAACAAGTTTTCACTACTTTTATAATTTAGTATATCATTTATTCTTGTAACGGCATTATCTACCTCTCTAATTGCAAAAGCAGGTTTTAAAAAATCGTCTAAATAATCCACTAAATACTCATGATATGAAATAATTAGTACAAGTACATCAATAGTAATTTTTTCTTCTATCATCATAAATATTAAGAAAAAATACAAAATTATTCTACAAAGATAAGTTATAAATCTTATATCATTATCTCTTAGAGTAATAAAATGTCTTTTTGTTAAATAATTTTTACTAAAACTTTTTTGTATTCTCTTTAATTTAGTATCCATTTTTGAAAACATATTAAATGTTTTTATCTCTTGCAAGCCTGAGAGCATTTGAGATAAAAGACTACTATAATTATCGTCATCATGCTTTACTTTTTGATGAAATAATATAACATTTCTATCTGCTGAAACTGAAACTTTAATATATATAACTGCATAAAGTAAAAATATCAAAGCAAGATATACATTATATGATAATACAATTGCAAAAAGTCCAACTATTTGAATTATGGTAGTTAAAAATTCAGAAATTTGATCTACTGCATCTCCTATATCTATTACTTCCTTATTAATAGAATTCATAAGTCTTCCTTTTGGAATTTTTCTTGTAAATCCATCATCTACAGTTAAAAGTTTATTTAATATTCTACTTTGCATTGAATAATAGCTATTTTTCATATTAAATCCATATAGTTTATAATTTGCCATTAATGTAACATTATATAACAGATAAACAATGGCAAAAGCTACAAGACTTATGTATGACATGTTAAAATTACCTATACTTATATACTTTATAATCATTGCTCCAACAAAAGGCAGACTCAAAGAAAATGATTTATATAATATTGCTGTTATAATCGTAATGTATATATATTTTTTCTTTATTTGTATTAGACTAAGATATCTTTTTATAAAATTATAATATTCTTTTATCATATGTACACCTCAATTTTCATATAAACCTTATTTTAACCTCTTTATAATTGTTCTCATATTGTCATCATCTATAAATTCATTTATTACTTCAAATCTATCTTCTGGCAATATTTCCTCTATAAACTCAAGAGATGGTACATAATAGAATTTTCCACCTATTTTTAATGAATTAAGTATTCTCATAAAAGCTTTAGCATACTCTACATATTCTCCCTCATCACTTAAATGATTTTTTAGAAAGTGTTTTGTAAAACTAAGATTCGATAAAATAATATCATATTCCATTTCTCCAAAATCTTTTTCAAGCCAATCTTCTTTTTCTAAGAAATCACTGTCCTCTACATCAATATCAATTCCATATGCTGATATATTTTTACTTCTTAGATATTTTACTACACTAGCATCCTTTCCACATCCAATATCTAATACTTTTCCTTTTATATCAGACTCTTCTACACCTACTATATTAAGTATAAAAGATGGACTATATCCTACTACTTCTACTTTCTCATGACCACAACACCCATCTTTTCCAACATTTTCAATAAATTTTTTTACTCTATTAAAATGTGATTTTGTAATTTGCATTTCATTTAAACTCTCATTTGATATCTCTTCTATTAGCTTTTCATACAACTTTAAAATATGAAATGTATCATGTTTAGTAAAATTTATACTTTTATCACCTTTCAAAAATTGTTCCATAAAGTTTTTAGATAACATTTCAATTAATTTGTTATATAATATATCATCTAGACCATCAATTATTTTTTCTCTCTCATAAGGTATTTTATCTACAGATATACTATCTTCTTTATTTAACAAAATATCTTGAAATCTAGCTCCTTCAAAATTTGTTATTATATACATATATATTCTATCTAATTCCATAATTTTTTCTCCTTTAAAATAAACAGATTTTTATACATTATATTACATATTTATACTTTTTTCAAGACACAAATTTCACACTATCAAGCTAAAATAATAAATAATTTTTTAACAAATAATTTTTTACTTGTAACCAGGCATTCTCAACATGTATAACAATTTAAAAACATAATATTTTCCAACACTTACAGCATATTTTGTATTATAAAATGCTTATATTTATTAATATAACTGAATTTAAGTAGTTTTATATCTTTATGGTAACTTGAAAAAGTAAGTTCCAGTTTGCAAAAGTAAAATCCATTTGTAAAAA
>CAOYAN010000044.1 GCA_948562205.1 uncultured Clostridia bacterium
AACAGAACATGAATTTAGACTTACATCTAATGGACAAATAATATCAAAAACAGTAGTAAATAAACTTGTTAAAGGATTGCTAAATATAATAAAACTAGATGAAAATAAAACACCAATAGCAGGAGTAAAATTTGAAATCTTAGATGCAAATAAAAAAGTAATAGATACTATAACAACAGATGCAAATGGTAGAGCAACATCAAAAGAACTTGTAAATGGAACATATTATTACAAAGAAGTAGAAGCACCAGAACATGTGATTATGGATACTACAGAATATGCATTTAGAATAGCAGATAATACACCAACAATTACTAAAACAATTGTAAATAAACTTGTTAGAGGAAAAATAGAAATAACTAAAGTAGATGATGAAAATAAGCCAATAGCAGGAGTAAAATTTGATATTTTAGATTCAAACAAAAATAAAGTAGGTACAATAACAACTGATAAAGAGGGAAAAGGATCACTAGAAAATTTACTTATAGGTAAATATTACTATAAAGAAATAAGTGCACCATCAAATGTGATTATTGATACTGAAGAACATGAATTTAGTATTACTACTAAAAATTTAGTTATAACTAAAGTAGTAGTAAATAAGCTTATAAAAGGACATTTAGAGATCTTAAAAATAGATGAAAATGAAACACCAATTGAAGGAGTTGTATTTGATATCTTAGATGCAAACAAAAATGTAGTAGATACAGTGACAACTGATAAAAATGGAAGAGCAACATCAAAAGATTTAGCACTTGGAACATATTACTACAAAGAAGTTAAAGCACCAGATAAATATATGATGGATACTAAAGAATACAAATTTGTTTTAAATGCAACAAGTAATGTGATCAAAAAGACTGTACTTAATAAATTAGTAAAAGGTTCTTTAAAAATCATAAAAGTAGATGAAAATGATGAACCATTAGAGGGCGTTAAATTTGACATCTTGGATGCAAACAAAAAGAAAGTAGATACAATTACAACAGATGAAAATGGTATTGCAGTATCAAAAGAACTTAAAGTAGGAACATACTATTATAAAGAAGTTAGTGCACCATCAAAAGTTGTAATGGATGAAGAAGAACATCAATTTGAACTAAAAGAAAATGATGAATTAGTAGTAATAAGAGTTGTAAATAAATTTGCAACTGGTAAATTACAAATATTAAAACTAGATAAAGATAAGAGAACACCAATAGAGGGAGTAAAATTCCAAATCTTAAATGAAAATAAAGAAGTAATCGAAGAGATTATAACAAATAAAGATGGAATAGCATTATCTAGTGACTTAAAAGTTGGTAAATACTACTATAGAGAAATAGAAGCACCAAATGGCTATATAATAGATGAGAAAGAATATAAATTTAGCATAGCTAAAAATAATCAAATCATCGAAAAAGTAGTATACAATGAAAAAGAAAAATTACCTGTAACAGGTGGCTTCTTAAGTACAGATATAATTATAGTAATTGCAGTAACACTAATAAGTGTATTAGCATATATAATATATAATGTACTTTCAGTAAAGAAACAAAAATAATATAAGAAGAGTTCCAATTAAAGGAACTCTTTTTATATTTGCAAAATTCACTTGAAAAAATAAATAAAAAATGATAGTATAAAATTATACAAAATAAAAAAGGAAGGAAAAAGGATTATGGAAACTAAAAAACACATAAGCATGATTGAACTACACACACAACTAAGTCTTAAAAACACAAATAAAAATGAAATACCAAGGGATTTTTATACCTTGAAATATATAGACTGATACTAAAGATAGTACCAGTTATTTTTGTGTGTAAAATTGTACAATAGGTCATAATATTATGTACAATAAGTCATTCAAAAATGTATTAAAATAGTATATTATATAAAAATAGGAAAAGAATAAATATAAAAAAGATATGAGGTGTATGTATGGAAAAATCTAAAAAAGTAGAGCATAAAAGCCAAAAATTAATAATCATAGGAACATGTATTTTATTAATAGTTGTAGGAATATGTATTTTATTAACAATAAAAAAAGATAAAAAAGAAGAGGTAAGATCTAATTTAGAAAATATTGTTGGGGGAGAAACTTTATTTGAAGATATAGGGCATTATGGTGTTGCAGTCGCTGGAAATAATAATGCAGATAGAGGAACAGCAATCGGTACAAATGTAAAATTAATAAAGAGCTATCCAGAAAATTGGGATGAAATTAAAAAGAATATACCAGCTGATATTTTATCGAGAGTAAATAATATGTCAGGAAGTAGACTTGATTTTACTGGAACAATAAAAGATGCTTGGTTAATATCATATGAAGGAGGAAAAATATATAGTGATAGAGTTGATGTTTTAGTTATAAATCCCAATGGCACATATAATATTATAAATAAAGAAAATCTAGAAATAACACCTATAAATATAACTGAAAGTGGATGGTATTATATATCTTTTTTAAGTGCACCTATTAGTTACTCACAACATGCTTGGTCAATATCTATTATATATGAAAATAAAAGTTTACCTATAAAATATGTAAAAGTTATACCAGGTTCATATAGTATAAGAGGAACAGAAAATCCAAATTTTGTTGAAGTATATTTTAATAATAAATTAAAATTAAATAATAAATTTGAGTTATTTGGTATTTTCATAGCTGGTGGAATTTCGGGATGGCCAAAAGCAGGAGAAACAGAAGATAAAGTAGAAGCAATACTTTCTAATGGAACATATAAACAGTTATATCAAGATATATATAATGGAAAAACGATATTTCAGGGGAGAACAAATACAGACTTTGTAAACGGAACATTTAATACAATAAGAAGTCATAATATAAAGGGTGGAGAATTAGATATATTTTATGAGGAGTTAGGAAAAGATTACTTTAATGATAAAGATATAGTTGGATATAAAGTAACTAAAGTTGGAAAAAATGGAATAACATTACAACTTATAGGATTATCTCAAGAGATATTTTATCCAGAATTTACATTTAATAATGAAAGTAGTACTAATAATATAGTAGAAAATGAAAATATCCATATAAAAACAAATATAATAAATAATGCAAAAGAAGAAGATAGTATAGGATATGATACAAAAATAGTATGTAAATTAGATGAAGTATTAGCAGAAGTGACAAATATAGTAGTAAAAATAGATAATAGTGTAGTAAATGTAGAAAGTGTGTATAACTCTGATACAAATGAAATAACAATAAATGGAATAGATGAAATATTACCAGGTCAAGTTGTAACGATAGAATATGATACAAAAGTAAATAGTAATATACAAAATAAATGGGAAGTAGGAAGTAATATAGAAATACCAATATTATTAAATGTAAAAAGCTATCCAATAGATATAAATGAATTAGAAGAAGCAGAACAAGAAAAATATAGAGAATTATATATTGAAGAAAAGAGTACCGTAAATGTAACAGGGGTATATAAAGAAGTATCTGGTGGAATAGAGATAAAATATATAGATGAGGTAACAAATAAAGAAATAGGAGAGAAAGAAGAAAAAATTGGCTTACAAGGAGACGAATATACAACAGAGAAAAAAGAAATAGAGGGATATGAATTAGTAGAAATACCAGAAAATGCAACAGGAACAATGCAAGAAGAAAAGATAACAGTAATATATAAATATAGAAAATTATCAAAAGTAATAGTAAAATATATGGATCTAAATAGTGGAAATGAAATAGAAAAAGAAGAGAAAGAATATAAAGAAGGAGATAACTATACAGTAGAAGCAAAAGAAATAAGTGGGTATAAATTAGTAGAAATGCCAGAAAATGCAAATGGAGTAGTAGGAAGAGAAAATATAGAAGTAGAATATGGATATAAAAAGATATCAGGAGGAGTAGAGGTAAAATATATAGATGAAGTAACAAATGAAGAAATAGGAGAAAAAGAGAAAATAGAGGGATTAGAAAAAGATAGATATGAAACAGAAGAAAAAGAAATAGAAGGATATGAAATAGCAGTAATACCAACAAATAAAGTAGGAGAAATGACAGTAGAAAAAATAACAGTAACATATAGATATAGGAAGCTATCAAAGGTAATTGTAAAATACGTAGATATAAATAGTGGAAATGAAATAGAAAAAGAAGAGGCAGAGTATAAAGAAGGGGAAAATTATATAACAGAAAGTAAGAAAATAAAAGGATATAAATTAGTAGAAATACCAAGTAATATAAATGGAATAGTAGGAAGAAAAGATATAGAAGTAATATATGGATATAGAAAGATATCAGGAGGAGTAATAGTAAAACATATAGATAAAGAAAGTGGAGAAAAAATAAAAGAGGAAAAAATATCTGGATTAGTAGGAGAAAAATATAGTACAAATAAACTAGAATTAGAAAAATATAATTATGTAGAAGTAATAGGAAATGAAGAGGGAGAACTAAGTGGAAAAGTTATAGAAGTTGTATATTATTATGAGAAAAAACAAGCAATAGTAGAAGTGATATATGAAGATAAAAATGGAAAAGAGATATATAAAGAGATACTTGAAGGAAAAGTAGGAGAAGAGTATAAGGTAGAGATAAAAGATATAGAAAATTATAAAGTAATAGAAATACCAGAGAGCATAGAAGGAATATATGGAGTAGATGAGATAGTAGTAAAAGTAAAAGTTGAAAGAGAAAGATCAAAGGTAATAATAAATATAGTAGATGAGAATGGTAATATAATCGAAACAATAGAAAAAGAAGGATATGTAGGAGAAAGTGAAGAGATAAATTTACCAGAAATAGATGGATATTATACAGATGAAAAAAGTATTGTAATAGAGTATGGAAAAGAAAATAATATAAGTATTACATACAAAAAGATGTTATTTAATATACCAAATACAAGTGATATAGACATATATATGTATATATTTATAATTGTTATTAGTGCAATAACTAGTTTTGTTATGTATTCAAAGATTTTAGCTAAAAATAAATAATAATATAAAGAGGAAAGAAAAGTATTTTATTATACTGATGCTTTTCTCTTTTTCGACATAATTTGTTTAAAATCCATGTTAGAATTAGTACTTGTAATGCGAATGTAACATAAATGTAATTAATATGCAATAAAACGTTGAAATTTATGTAATTTTGTGGTAAAATATATATTATAGTATTGCGAAATAAATAAGTATATAGGGAGGTATACAAATGTTAAAAAATATATTAAAAATAAAAAACATAAAATTAAAAGTAGTAAGTATATTTCTACTTATGACATTAATGTCATTACAGTTAAGTCCTTTCATGTTAAGAGCAACTGCAACACAGTTGCAATTTTCTAGCCCAGGACTTATTACGCCAGCAACAGACATAGCATATAACAAAAATGTATTTTTTACAAATGCAAAGCTTGGAGGAGATACAGCATATTGTGTAGACTATGGTAAATCATTACCAAGTGGTACAATGACATATTATAAACAGTTATCAGCACAAGCAGTATC
>CAOYAN010000045.1 GCA_948562205.1 uncultured Clostridia bacterium
ATAGTATTTTCCTAAGTATAATCCATCAAATGTTGCTATTCCTCCATTTTGTGTTGTCGCAGTTGTTACTAAATCATTTTCTTCATATACTACTCCTGTTACTCCATCTGGATGTATTATGTTCTCTTTTGCATATAGTCCATATACTGCTCCATCTAAGCTTGCATCTCCTTGAGGCTCTTGTAAACTTGACTCAAAGTCTTTTTTGTTTACTATTATTCTTCCTTTTGTTCTCTCATTTGTGTATACTGTTTTGTTATTTACAACTCTATTTCCTAGTGGTACTGTTTGTTTATCATTTTCTTCTGTTACAGTTACATAGTGTTTTACTTTCTCTGTAGTTGTATCATCTGTAAAGTCCCCTATGTATCCTTGTGGTGTTCCAACTTCAACTAGACAATATTTTCCTTCATTTTTTATTGTTTTATGTAACCATTCTGATATATATAACTCTTGTGTTCCGGCTGGCCTTGTTATCTGTTTCGTTATCTTTTCATATAATCCTGTATATTTATTATACTCATATATATCAAATTTAGCTTCTTTTCCTTTTATTATATTTAGTGTTTCACTATCTACTTTTTCTATTGATACTTTTATTTTTTCTCTTTCTACAAATCCTGCATTTACATTACTATATCTTAATATTGGCATACTTATTCCCATATCAACATTAAGACCTGTTTGTGGATCTGTTACTGAAATTAGTTCTGGATCTGATATATTAACATTTGCTTTGCTATTTATTGCATCTATATTTCCAACTAATTTTTGTGTTATTTTATACTCCTCTGGTACATGGAATTCTACTATATAGTTTCCTTTTTGTAGTCCACTAAACTCATATTTTCCATTTCTATCTGTTCTTACACTTGTAACAATATCTCCTGCTGTTGTATATGCTGCTCCTCCTGCTACATTTCTTATGCTTACTTCTATTCCCTCTAATACTTCTTCTCCTGAACTTATCAGTCCATCTTTATTTGAATCTACCCATACTTTTCCATCAAGTATTCTTGTTCTTACTATATCTAATGCCATATTTGATCTTACTACTGATTTAAATTCATTTGATGTTATTCTTGCTCTACTTACATACATATCTCCTGGTTTATTTCCACTTGTTTGTAAATAGTATGACACTTCTGCTGTTGCTTCTGGATCTAGTCTATCTTTTACATATACAAATGCTGTTGTATTCCTATTTACTGCCTCTCCATTTCTAATCTCTATCCAACGACTTAAGTCTATTTTTGATGGATCTATTTTTCCCGTTTCATCTTCTACTACTCCAACTTCGCTTAATCTATCTACAGGTACAGTTGTATAATATACTCTTACTCCATCACCAATTTCTAGTCTGCTAAGTTTTGCTTCCCCACTAAATTTACTTCCATTTTCATCTCCATTATATGGTAATATATCTAATGTTACTACATTTGTTAATGCTGCCAAGCTTGAATTATACATTCTATACATAAAGTGTAATTCATTATTTATATCCACTACTGGAGTTTTTGTTCTTTTTACAGTCTGTATACCTGACAAGTTTGCTATTGTCATACCATATATACT
Source organism: uncultured Clostridia bacterium (assembly GCA_948562205.1). Taxonomy (GTDB): domain Bacteria; phylum Bacillota; class Clostridia; order TANB77; family CAG-465; genus CAG-465. The sequence goes on from CAOYAN010000045.1 coordinate 1,576, forward strand.
TGTTCTTTGTTTGTCATCTGATGTATCTTGAGCTGTATCAATCACTACTTTGTTTTCTATTTGCTCATTATTTGCAACAGATGGATCTATTGTTGTTTTAAATGTTATTTCTGGATATTCTGGCGCAGCATGATTAATTTGCCATCCATAATATTCCCATGTAATTTTTGTAATTCCAGTATTTATATCTTGCTCTACGCTAAGTGGTTCTTTATTTGCTGAACCATATATGTATGATAATCCATTTGGCAAATAATCCACTACTGTAATTCTTCCCGCATATGGATCGTTATTAGTAGGATTTTGTCTATTTGTAAGCATTGGTGTTATCTTTATATTTGCACATTCTTCAGCCACATCATATACTTTCTTTGGTGCGCCCTCATTATCTAGATCGGTTACTGTTGTATTTACTCTTACTTGATATGGTACTATTCTTAATGTATTACCTATCTCAATTGGTGACGCATTATTTAAGACATTTTTTCCATTATATTCAGTTTTAAGATATTTGTAGTCTTTTGCATATCTTAGTGGTTCATCATCACTTCTATCTGGTTCTATATATGTCCTAAATTTTTGTCTTACCATTTGAGTTGTATTTAAATAACTAGTATCACAAATTACTTTCAAATCAAAATATATATTAACAACATCTCTTGCTCCACCTATATGATTTGGATCTGATACATAAAATGCTGCAAGTTTTCCATGACTTCTTGCTTCTTCTGGTGTATTATACCATGTAAACTGATCAAAATCTGAATTTTCTACTTCAGAATCTGAAGTAAGTCCATTTCCCCTATCATTATTATATACACCGTATTTATATGTTACAGGTACTTCACTACCTTCAAAAGGTTCAGTATCATATTCTCTAGTTCTACGAGTAATTCTTTGAAAATCAAATATGTCGCTCCTCCATGTAATAAATCTCTCTGCTCCACCTAGGTAAGGACCTGCAAGTTCATCATATCTTGATATGAAATATACTGTTTCTCCAATTGAAGCTGAACCATTTTGATATAACCAATCTGGCTGTTTATTTGACCAAATATTCGACCAAAAATTTCCAGGTATTCTTATATTAAAACCTTTACTTGCCATATTATCTGACTTATTAACATCTTGTAAAACTCCATCTATAGAATTTATAACCCCATTTGAAGTAGTTTTTGTATTATATGTCACGCTTTCTATATTGCCTGTTAATGTATAATCATAATTAATATTACTGCTTAAATCATAATATGGCATAAAAAATTCAATAAGACCTGAAGCAAAGTATCCTTCATTTTTTTCAAAAAGTGTTGTATGACGAGGAGTATTATATCCTCTAATTGGAAATATTCCATTTGTTTTATAATTTTTAAAAGTAATTGTTAATAGATCACCATTTAATGTTGCACTCATATTACCAGAGTCATATACATTTATTTCTTCTCTATATTCTGCATAAGCTCCATCTGATACAGTATTAAACATTCTACCTCCGTGGAATATTTATAAGTGTACGATTTTTTCCAGGATAGAAGTTTTCGTTTCTTACTGCATTTAAACCATAAGCTACCATTTGTGTACCATTTATTATTCCATATCCTTTAGGATCACTTTCACTAACACTTTTATATTTATCATCACCATCAAAAGCTTTTTTATATTTATAATCAAGTCTTATGTTTATTGTAAAGTCTCCCTCTGGAAACTCTATTCCTCTAAAATCTGGTAATTCTGATATATCTTGCTGTATACCTACTACAATTCCAAAAAATGAATATTTTCCTTTTCTTCCATTTATTGTATTTGCTACTCCCTCTTCATCATCTCCAACTAGTTTTATATTGAATGCAGGTCTACCAGTTACATATAGTGGATTTGAAATATTATATTTATATGATACACCTGTAGCAGATGCATTATCTGGTTTATTTCCATCCATCCATATCTCAAAACTTGGATTTCCTACATTTGTCTTTGGAGATGCTATACCCTTAGATTTTAATGTAAATGATAATGTCTGTATTCCTGGTGCTGTTTGTTCTCCACTAATTGATGTATCATATTCTGCATATATTGTTTTTCCATCTTCACTTATCTCTACATTTTGCATCCAGGCATCTTCATTCCATAAAAAATATGTATTATCTGGAAGAGTTGCTCTAACTTTAACTATTCCACCATTAAAACTACTTGTATTACTTACTCCTGGTGCATTTAAGTTAGGATTTATTACAGCCTCTAATGTATATGTTACTACATCATTTGTTCTTACATAGTCATCTTCTGCTGAATAATCTTGTCCTGCTCCAGGTACTCCAGTACCATTATCAAATGGTCCTGTTCCTGTAATTCTTTTGGAAAGTCTTACTTCTGATATATACATCTTATCTGATAATTCATTTGCTACATATGCATTACTTTTATCTTTTATTCCTCTTGTTACTGTAACAACTGTACTAACAAATAAAACTGCTATTAAAAATATTAGAATAAATGTTATTTTACTTTTTGGTTTTCTTCGTTTTTTATTATTCTCATTTGTTTTCATAAATACCTCCTCTACTTATTATCTTTCCATTTTTTATAATATACCATTTTCAAAAAACTGAAAGACTTATTGTACAAAAATATATACATTTTGTCATTATTTTAGGTATTATTATACATGAAAAGAGCTGGTACTATCTCTAGTATCAGCTTATATATATTTGGGCATAATTCACCCTTGTATTTTCAATGTTTTTAGATATTACGTGTGTGTGTGTGTGTGTGTAGTTCATTCGTACTTGTATAAATTTTAGTTACCATAACATTTATTCCTTTCTTGTAAGACATTTCTTACTCTTTTATATTATCACTTTTATTTCTGTTTTTCAATATATTTTTACAAAAATTTAAGAAACGCCATTAGACGTTTCTTAATTTTCTATTATTTTTACACTTTTTTATCATTATTTTTATGTTTCTTTTTATTTGTATTTATTATTCTAACTCCAACAATCATTCCAATAATTGCTATAAAGATTACTAATACATATAGCCATATATTTATGTCTGATGTATCTGGTGACTCTGGTATCTCTACT
>CAOYAN010000046.1 GCA_948562205.1 uncultured Clostridia bacterium
AATGTTGAAGTATAAATTTTTTTATTTATACCCCAACATTTATTATAGAACCAAAAATACATATGTATATCATATGTATTTTTTGCGTTCTTAGTTATTTTTAAAATAATCTTTCATTTTATTTATTGCTTCAATTCTAGGATTTAAAATTGACTTTTCTTCATTTGTCATTTCTGCTAGAGTTTTTCCATTTATTTCAAATATAGGATCAAATCCAAATCCATTATTTCCACGGCATTTGTCTGCTAGAGTTCCTTTTAGTGTTCCAATATAAGTATTACATTTATTATTTCTAATTGTTGCAATAACAGATTCAAAAATACAAGTTTTGGGAAGAGGACAAATAGAAGTTATATAATTGTAAAATTCTCTTTCATTTTTATTATTTTCATTACACCATTTTAACATTTGTCTTTTTGTAAATACGCCTAAAATATCTGGTAGAGATTCGATTATAATTCCGCTATCATCAGCAATTATAATGTCATCTTCTTTTAATACATCTTTTAAAAGGTTTTCCATATGCTTAACTTTTATTATAGAGTTCTCTTCAAAAGTATTTCCATTTTCTTCAATATCTATTTTAATTCCTAAAAGTTTTTCTATATCTGATTCTGAGAATACTGTACTATCTTTAAAACACTTTGATATTTCTATTATTTTCCCTTTATTATTACTGGCTAAATAAATATTCATTGTTTCTCCTTTCATAAAATTGAGATCTTGTATATTATATCATATAATTTTTTTATGTCAACATAATGATATATATATTTTTTAGAATTATATCTAAAATTTAATTTTGTAATTATTTCCTTTTTCTTGATTTTATAACTATTATAGTGTATAATTTGTTGTTAGATAGAGGTGGTTTAATTGGAGAAATATACAGTAGAACACTATATTGATATTTTAAAAGAAAATGATCAAATAAAAGAGATAATAAATTGTGATAGTATATTAAAAAAAGAAGTAAATCATGTATCATATAATTCTAAAGAAATAATAGAAAATACATTATTTGTTTGTAAGGGTGCTTCATTTAAAATTGAATATTTAAAAGAAGCTATAAATGTTGGAGTATTTGTATATGTAAGCGAGAAAAAATATGATGTTGATATTCCTTGCATTTTAGTAAAAGATATACAAAAAGCATTGTCAGCACTTTCTGCAATGTATTTTAATTATCCTGGAGAAAGTATAAACGTAATAGGCGTGGGAGGTACTAAAGGTAAATCTACTACAACTTATTATATAAAAACTATACTTGATGAATATTCAAAGAGTATGAATAAAAAAGAAACTGCAGTAATATCATCTATAGATACATATGATGGTATAGAAAAATTTGAATCACATATTACTACTCCTGAGTCATATGAAATTCATAAACATTTTTGTAATGCACTAAAATCTGATATGGAAAATATAGTAATGGAAGTTTCATCACAAGCTTTAAAACTTAATAGAGTAGCAGATGTATTTTTTGATATTGGAATATTTATGAATATAAGTGAGGATCATATAAGTCCAATAGAACATAAGGACTTTGATGATTATTATAATTCAAAACTTAAAATGTTTAAAAATACAAAAAATGCAATTGTTAATATGGATGCAGATTTAGCTGAAAATACGTTAAGTGTGGCTAAAAAAGATAGTACACGTGTTATGACATTTTCTATGAAAAGAAAAGATACAGATATATATGCATATGATATAAGAAAGGATGGCTTTAATACTATATTTAAAGTACATACTCCATCATATGATGATGAGTTTATTCTTACTATGCCAGGTCTTTTTAATGTAGAAAATGCTTTAGCAGCTATTACTAGTGCATATCTTATGGACATACCAGTAGAGTATATAAAAAATGGACTTAAAATAGCTAGATCTAGTGGAAGAATGGAAGTTTTTCATACTAAAGATATGAAAATAATAATATTAGTAGATTATGCACATAACAAGTTAAGTTTTGAAAAGCTATTTTCTTCAGTAAAAGAAGAATATAAGGGAAGAAGAATAGTATCTATTTTTGGATGTCCTGGTAAAAAAGCTTTACTTAGAAGAAAAGACCTTGGAACGGTTGCTGGTATGTATTCTGATTTTGTATATTTAGTTGCAGAAGACCCAGGTGCAGAACCAGTTATAGATATTTCAAATGATATAGCAAGATATGTAAAAAAATATACAAATAATTATGCTTTAATAGAAGAGCGTGGAGATGCTATTTTAGATGCAGTTTTAAAAGCAGAAAAAGAAGAGAAAGAAACAATAATACTTTTGACTGGAAAAGGTAGAGAGACAAGGCAAAAATATGGTACTGAATATTTACCATGTATTTCAGATGTTGAATATACTGAAAAATATTTAAGTGAATATGATAAAAGACATGAAAACTAGAGAAGAGGATAAAAATGAAAAGTATTGATATAATTAATGCATGTACTGATTTAGGAGTTGCAGTAAATGGAGCTTCAAAAGGACCTGATATATTAGTAGAGGGACTTAATAAAGAAAACATATCTAATATTTATAGGGTATATGCAGATGAAGAAAATAAGGAGTTTGAAAAAGATAATAAAAGAAAAAATTTAAAAAAGTTAAATGAATTTAATGAAAAATTATATAATATTGTATTAAAAAGTATTGATGATGGCAAATTTCCATTTGTAATTGGTGGAGATCATAGTTTAGTTATAGCTTCAGCTCTTGCTTCAATAAAGAAAAATAAGAGTTTGGGAATTATATGGATTGATGCTCATGGTGATTTTAATACTTTTGATACAACTATGACTGGTAATATACATGGTCTGCCTCTTGCTGCAATTGCAGGATATGAGAAAAGAGAACTTGTAAGTTTTCATAATGGTAATCATTATAGATATGAAAATACTGTTATTGTTGGTGGCAGGGATATTGATCCTTTAGAGGTGGAAAATTTAAAAGATGCAGGTGTTAAAGTATTTACAACTGACGATATAAGAAAAGATGGAATGGAAAAAGTAATGGAAGAAGCAATTAAAATTGCAAGTAATGGAACAGAAGGTATACATATGAGTTATGATTTAGATATAATAGATCCAAAGCTTGCACCTGGTGTATCAATTCCAGCAGTAGATGGTATTAATTTAGATGAGGCATATGAAGCTGTAGATATGATAATAAAACATAAAGATAAAGTAAAGTCTTTAGATCTTGTTGAATATAATCCATTACGTGACATAGATGATAAAACAAAAGTAATTGCAAGAAAAATACTTGAAAGATTAATTGATAATATATAAAAATAAGACTTCTAATAGTAAAATTAGTATTAAAATGATAGGAAAATTTGAAATTTTCCTATTATTTTTGTCTAAATATATGGGGATTTGACTAGTTTTGTCTAATGTGTAGAAATATGTAAAAAAAGCTTTACAAATGGATATTTAGATGTATAATATTGACATCACGAAAATGTGTATTTTAGAAATTTTTTCTAATGTTTTAATTCAAAGGATTTTTAATTAATTATTTAATCTAGTAAAAAATTCAAATAATCAAAAATAAACATCCAAAAACAAATATAAAAAAACATAATAAATATTGCATATTTTAAATCTATGTGATAGAATGGGGGTGTTAAAAACAATACATATGGACTATACTGAAAATAATAAAAATAGAAAACTATCTATGAGAAATGATTATGTATTTAAGAGAATATTTACTAAAAAAGGT
>CAOYAN010000047.1 GCA_948562205.1 uncultured Clostridia bacterium
TTATTTCTGTATTTTTGTCTTAAATTAGTAACACCTTCAATATCTTTTTCAGTTTGTAAAATATAGTTTTTTACATCTTCTATTGTTTTTAATTTTTCTGTTACAATAAGTCTAGTTTCATTAGAATAACGTTCCATTTTTCTAACTTCTCGTCTCATTTCTGGAGATAATGGCTTATAATTCTCTCTTTTAGGAATTAAACCTAGTAAATGAAATAATATTAGAAAAATTGCATCGATTCCTGTTATTTTACTCATATCTTTGAAATTTCCTTTAAATCTATAAATATTACACTTCTTATATTTCTTTTTAGGCTTTACTAATTTATAATATTCATCTTGCACATAACATGGATTTTGGAATAATCTTTCAACAATATTTTGTGGTAAATACTTTTCTCCTAATTGATACATTCTTACTGCTTTTTTATCATTTATTGAGCGAATTGTAGGATACTTTCTGTTGTTATCATCATTTATAATATAGCCTTTTTTATACATTGCCTTTTTAAATTGTGCATAACTCACACATATTTTCATTGTTTCATCCATAGCTTGTCTCATTAGGTTATACTTCGTAGGCTCTCCTCTTTTTTCTGCAAAATATATACTTCTGGGTGTTTTTCCCTTTGGATTTTCTATAACTATTAGATTATTCTCTCTACATAGTCTGTCTGAAATTTCTCTAAATTTATAATATGCACCTTTATTGCAATTAAATTTCTTTCCTGTAAACATATTAACTGAATTTACTACAAAATGATTATGATATGTGCCAGTATTAAAGTGTGTTGCAACTACAACTTGATATTCACTCCACATTTCTTTTGCTAGTTCTACTCCAATTTTATGTGCAAGTTCTGGTGATACTTCTCCTGTTTTAAAACTTTGATATGCATGATATGCTATATTTCCTGTGCATTTATCAAACTTTTTCTGTACAAAATTCATTTCTTCATAAGCTGTTTTTTCTTTACAATTTACTCCTGTTACATACATAGTTTTCTCATTTTCGTCAATAGTCTTTTCATTATTTTCTGCATACATTAATACTTGTTTCAAATCAGAAAAAAGTGTTTTTTCTGGATTTTTCGCATAATTTACTACTCGTGATAAGCTATCTTTAATTGCCCATATTTTCGTTGTTGCCATCTTCATCACCATCTTCTTTATTGTTATATACATCTAGAAAATCACTTTGCATCTTTTCTATTTTTTCTCTTACTTCTTCATTATTTAGATAAGGAAATTGATATTTTAAATCAGTTATTCCTGTATATATTTTGTAAATTTTTTCATCTGGTACTTCATAAATCTTTTGTTGCAATCCTGATTTCCTTAAATAGCCTGATAAAGATAATTTACTCTTTTTAGCATTTCTTTGTAATTTTTTCTTCTCATTTTCACTTACTCTAACATTAATTCCTATTGTTCTATTTCTCATAATTTTTCACTTCCTTTTTCATAAAATCTTTCTTAAAAATTTTCAATTTCTCATTTAATTTTTGATTTCACTTTTTACTTTTCTAGTAGGGGTTATAGGGGATAAAATCCCCTTTCAGCGTAAGCTGTCGGTTTTGTGGCAATACAAAACCTATGCTCGCTACACTTATAGACATTAAATTTAGCTATACATTTGGCTATTTGCTCCTACTAGCAATTTCTTATACATAAATTAGTTCTTTTAGTACAATTTCTTCTGCTGTATTTTTAAAATTATTCATCATGCCTATCCAATAAAGTTGGTCAGTATTTTTCATTTCTTCTGTTAAATTATTTTGCTTTTTCAATTGCTCTATTATAATATCAATTCTTTCCTCAGCTATTTCTTGAATCTCTTTTAAATGTTTATTCAAAGTTCCTTTTGTAAACATTATCATATATTATGCTTTCTTATTTTCTTTTAAAAATTTTAATCTCATTCTTCCATATTTATTTAATATAATGTTTTCTTTTTCTAATACTAAATTTGGCATATAACAATCGCCTTGTTTTGTGTATTCAATTCCATATTTATTATCAATATTGTTTTCTTTTAATTTTTTATTTTCCATTTTCAATTCCTCCATTTATAATTTTTTTAACTAACTTTTTCTCTTTCTTTTATTCTTATTGCACCTACAATTCTATTTGGCTTTTGCTGTGGAAACTTTTTATCTTCTGAAACTAATTCAACTAATTTAAAAAGTTTTCCTCCATTGTGGTTTGTTTCATCAATTGTAAAATATTTTTTCTGATAACCTTTCTTTGGTTCATCTAATCTTGCTACCTCATAATAAGATACTTCATAGTAATCGTTTAGTCTTTCTATATATTCTTTTAAGTCTTTTTTATCCATTAAGATTGTAGATGGAACTGTTACTTCTTCTTTTCCTTTAGTACAAGGTATCGCAACATCAAACATTCCACAATTCATAAGTTTAGAAATTTGCTCTATATAGCTACTTCTAAACTTTATATTTACTAAGTTATAATAGCCTTTCTTATCTTTTTCAATTACGACATTCTCTATAAATTTTGAAATAAATTCTTGCTTTTCTTCTTTTGTTTTACTTTTCCACTCTGCCATAAGCATATCTTGAAATTTATTAGAACGAATTAGTTTTTCTTTCTCTACATCTCTATCTGCCATTATAGCTTGTGGGCTAAATGATTGTTTATTTATATCAATTGCTTGTATTCTTTTTTCTTCTAGCATATTTAATTTTTCTTCAATCACTTTATAATCTTCTGAAAAATCTTCTACTTCTACAATTCCTTTTAGATATGCTTCTTTAATTCTGTTCTTTTGATTTTGTAAATTAGATATCTCTTTATCTAGTTTAGCTGTATTTCGTTCCTTCTTATCTGCTAAAACAGGAAAGAAATATTTTTTTACTGTCATATCGTATTCAATTAAGTTCATTATTAAAAACATAACCGAATCTTCGACTAAATCCTCTCTTAAATAAGTTTTACAATCTGAACAATGATAGTACATATACTTTTTCTTTTGACCACCAGAACCTTTGCATTGCATTATCTTTCCACATTTAGGACATAGCAGTTTTTGCATAAATATATAAACTCTATCTCTACAAAATGCTCTTTGATTTTTCTCTTTTTGATTTTGTACATCTTCATACATTGCTCTTGATATAATAGGCTCTACAACATTCATATAAACAACCGTCTCTTTTTCTTGCTTATTTTTATATTGTTCAAAATCTCCTACATAAATTTTATTATTGATTATTTTAGATACTGTTGCATCTTTCCATTGCTTGTTTGTTAGTGTAGGTATTTTTTCTAAATTTAAAATATTGGCTATTGTTTGATAACTCTTGCCTTGCAAATACATATTAAATATCCTTATAACTAAATCTCTTGTAGTTTCATCTATTACCATTTTTTTATTTTCTCTTTTGTAACCTAATGGGCAAGTTCCGAGGTACATGTCCAGATTTTATTGCTCCTGTCATTCC
>CAOYAN010000048.1 GCA_948562205.1 uncultured Clostridia bacterium
CTTGTTCTTTCAATGAAAACGTCCTGTTCTTTTTTTTAAAGACCTTGTTCTTTTCGGAAAAGAACAGGATCTTTTAAGGGTTAGTAACGTGTATGCCGGAAGGTTGGTAACGTGTCACCCCACACGTTACTAATGTGTGGGGTGTAAGATTAGTAATGTTGCAGGTGGAAGATATATATCTTTCAAGTGATTTGAATATATTAATAGAATTAGGATACATATTACGGGACTTGTCTATTATAGACATAATATTTTAATGTGCTTTTTTATAATTGAAAATGTCTGCTTTATCTCAGCAAAATAATAAAAGAATAGCTAAAAATACTCTATTACTTTATTTTCGTATGCTTTTCAGTATGGGAATAGGTTTGTTTACAAGTCGTATTGTACTTGAAAGTTTGGGAATAGAGGATTATGGCATATACAATCTTGTTGGTGGTATTGTTACAATATTTGCTTTCTTAAATTCGGCTATGATTGCAACTTCACAACGTTTTATTTCATATGAGTTAGGAAAGGGAAATTTACATAAACTTAAAGATGTTTTTTGTACGACTTTAACTATACACATAGCTATTGCGTTTATTATTGTTGTTTTATCGGAAGTAATAGGAGTTTGGTTCCTCAATACCAAACTGAATATTCCATCAGATAGAATGATGGCTGCCAATTGGACACTCCAATTATCTATATTCGTATTTGCTGTGAATGTAATCAGTGTTCCTTATAATGCTTCTATTGTGGCACACGAAAAAATGAGCGCATTTGCATATATTAGTATCTTCGAAGTTAGTTTGAAGTTAGCAATAGCCTATTTGCTGTTATTTATATCTTATGATAAATTGATTGTATATTCAATTTTGGTATTTTGCGTTGCATTGCTTTTACGTTCCTTATATTGCTTTTATTGTAAAAGGCATTTTGAGGAGTGTCATTATACTTTTAGCTTTAATATTGAACAATTTAGGGAAATGTTTGCCTTTGCTGGTTGGAGTTTGGTTGGGAATTTAGGATTTTCTTTTAAAGATCAATTATCTAATATTCTCTTGAATCTATTTTTTGGTACAGTTGTTAATGCTGCACGCGGAATATCAGTTCAGGTAGGTTCGCTAATAAATAGTTTTTCTGCTAATTTTATGATGGCGATGAATCCACAAATAACAAAATCGTATGCAGTAGGAGACTTATACAGATCTAAAGAGTTAGTATATGCAGGTTGTAGATTTTCATTTTATTTGTTAGCTGTCATTTCCCTGCCTATAATGATTAATATTACCTATATATTAAATTTATGGTTGGTAGAAGTTCCACAATATACGGATATTTTTCTGATATTAACGATTGTATGCAATCTTTTGTATGCTATATCTAGTCCATTAACAACAGCCATGCAAGCCACGGGAAGAATCAAATGGTTTCAAGTAATAATTTGTATTGTTATGCTGACAGAATTACCGATAGCTTATTTATTGTTATCAATTGGATATCCGCCATATTCAGTTCTCTATGCATCATTATTTGTTACATTATTGGGGGTACTTATTCGGATAGTTTTAATAAGTAGAATCTTGCCCATCTATGAAATTAGATACTATGTGACACATATTTTTAGCAAAAATATACTTATTGTGTTTATCACCTATTGTATAGCTTATATCTTACATAAAAAGATGGAACAGGATAGTTTTTTTACAGCTGTTCTTTCAAGTTTTATATTAGAACTTATTTTATTTTCTCTTGCCTATTTATGCGGTCTTTCATCAACAGAAAGATATGTGGTAAACCAAAAGTTAGTGACCATTTTAGAATCAAAGCGGAGAAAAAATAAACAAAAAAAATGATTTAATATTTAGTTTGTATTAGTGCGTATGGAAATAGAAATTAATTATTCTTTTATAATACCTCATAGGAATGTACCACATCTTCTTCAACGATGTATTGATTCAATTCCCAAACGTGATGATATCCAAATAATTATAGTTGATGATAATAGTGATCCTAAGATCGTGAATTTTGAGTGTTTTCCAGGCTTAAATGAAAAATGTGTTGAGGTTTATTTTACAAAAGAAGGGAAGGGAGCGGGATATGCCAGGAATATAGGATTGACTTATGCAAAGGGAAAATGGTTTTTGTTTCCTGATGCAGATGATCATTATACAACAGATTTAATGAACGTTTTGGATAAATATGTGAATAGTAATTATGATATAATTTATTTTGCCTGTGATCATATCATAGAAAAGACCATGGAACATTGTGATAACATTATCTCTATACAAATAAAATCTTATCTAGAAGGACATAAAGACATGATAAATAATATACGGTATTATTTATGGGCTCCATGGAATAAAATGATAAAAAAGGAACTTATTTGTGAGGATGTAGAATTTGAGGAAATTGAAAAGGGAAATGATGCTTTATTTTCTGTAAGAGTTGGATATAGATCAACTAATATAAAAGTTATTAAAAATAAAATATATGTTTATTATACACGGGAAGGAAACATATCTACATCTAAACTAACATTTGATAAAATGTATAGTCTATTTACTAGTAGGTATAGAATTTACCAATATTTGTGCTATGGTAAAATAAGAAGATATAATACTGCACTTTGGAGTTGTTTCCGATTAGCTTTAAATAATAGGGATATTCTTTTTGCAATTTTTTTTGTGCTGTCAATTCCCTTGTATAGATTCAATCCTGTAAAAGAGAAAAAAAAGGCCTATTCTATGTTCCTAATAGACAATAAATAATAAAAGATGCCATCTGTTCTTCTATTCATCTACTTTTGTTTCGTTCTTCTTAAAGATGTGAAAAAAGGTATCATACAAATAGTTGTTATTTTGCAGATATTCATATATTTAACTCTGTGGAATACTAGTCTTCGCCTGATTTATCCGACATCTGTTGTGGCTATTTGTATTTTTGTTTATCGGAAATGCAGAAAAAGAAGATTAGTTATATATAGATCAAAAAAAGGAAAATATCCCATATCGTTAATTCTTATTTCAGTCTTAACTTCAATCAGCTATTTAATTTCTAATTATTTGGTATTATATCCTCCTGATAACATGCTGACCTTTGCTAACATATATTTCTTTTTCATTTTACCCGTGTTTTTATGGTATTCATTGGATTCTAGAAAATATATGATATATTGTTTGCAACTTCTTAGTGGATGTATGTTATTTGCCTGTGTTTATTCTATTATAGAACCTATTGGCGAAATTAAATTATAAAAGATTTATGTTTAAAAAGTTGTGCATAT
>CAOYAN010000049.1 GCA_948562205.1 uncultured Clostridia bacterium
TAATGTTGAAGTATAAATTTTTTTATTTATACCCCAACATTTATTATAGAACCGAGAAACTTTTTATGAGAATATCTTTTTTTGTTTATAAATTTATAAACAGGATAAATATTCTAAAATAATAAAATAAAAGGAGAAACCTATGCTTATTAGTGCTAAAAATTTAAGCAAAGAATTCAAAGTAAAACAGAAGAGAGCAAGAAGTATTTTTAAAAGAAAAGTCACAATCCTTAAGGCAGTAGAAAATGTTAATTTTGAAATTGAAAAAGGAGAAATTGTAGCTTTTATTGGACCAAACGGAGCTGGAAAATCGACAACAATAAAAATGCTTACAGGAATTATACAGCCATCATCTGGTAATATATTAATTGATGGACTAAATCCGTGTAATGATAGAGAAAGACTAGCTTATAAAATTGGTTGTATGTTTGGACAAAAGTCACAATTATATATGCATCTATCTGTAATTGATAGTTTTAGATTACTTGGTAGTATATATGACATGTCTAAAATACAAACGGAAAAACGGATAGAGGAAATCTCAGATATGTTTAAAATATCTCATTTACTTGATAAAACTGTAAGAAAGCTTTCACTAGGACAGAGAATGATTTGCGAAATTGCAGGAAGTATTATACATGATCCAGATATAATTTTTCTAGATGAACCAACTATTGGCTTAGATATTGTTGCAAAGCTTAGAATTAGAGAAATTATATTAAAACTAAATAAAGAGAGAGGAACAACTATATTTCTAACTAGTCATGATGTAAGTGATGTTGAAGCTTTATGTAATAGGATAATAATTATAAATAATGGAATTATAGTAAATGATTCTAGTATTGATACATTAAAATCATTATATTTGAATAAAAAAAGTATAACTATATATTATAAAGAAGAAATAGAAAATATCTACATGTCTCATTATAATATATTAGAAAAAGTTGGAAATAAAGTTGTGATAAGTGTTGATACTAATAAGGAAAATATTGCTGAAGTGTTAGCATATTTTATATCCTTTAGTAATGTAGCAGATATCCAGATTAGTTCTACACCAATGGAAGATATTATAAAAAGTATATATGAAAAGAGGGATAATATTTGAGAAAATATTTTGAAGTTTTCAAATTTAATCTAAAAACTAAAATGAATTTTAAAGCTGAATATATATTTTCATTATTTTCTTTTGCAATTCATGTATTTGTTTTTAATGAGCTTTGGGATTTTATTTTAAAAGATAAAATTGTTTTAGGATATTCAAGAGAAGACCTTATTTGGTATATTATAATGGGAGAATTTTTATATTATATACTTGGAAGTAAAAATTATAAAGAGATATCTAATATGATTAAAAATGGTGATGTAGCAAATATGTTAACAAAACCTATTAGTTTTTTAAAATATATAATAGCAATAGAACTTACTTGTATAGTAAATGTAATTATAAATTTTATATTTGCAATAGTACTTGGTATTTTGTTAGCTGGAGTATTGAAAATTTCACTAAGTCAGTTATTGATATTTTCTATAGCTATTACATTTTCTATTATATTACTTATATTAATTCAAGTAATGATAGGGATGCTTGCTTTTCTAACAGAAGAAAATGAGGCATATAAACTTGTTATATCTAAAGCTATGTTACTTCTTATACTTACACCACTTGAATTTTTTCCAAGTTTTGCAAAAAATATTTTATCATTTTTACCGACAACGTATGCAGTATATCCAGTAGGTAAGATATTAATACATTTTGAAATTAAAAATTCATTAACTTTGATAGTGTGTCAAATTATATCAATTATTATTATGCTTTTGATAGTTAATCTTTTAAATATAAAAGGAGTGAGAAATATAAATGTTAATGGTGGTTAAAAACAACTTAAGATTTTTCTTACAAGCTTTAAAAGTTAGTATAATGTCAGCTATGGAGTATAAAACTAGTTTTATTATTCAAACAATTTTTATGTTTATAAATAATGGATTTTTTTTGATATTTTGGAATGTAGTATTTGGTATAAATAATGGAAATATGAATGGCGTATCATTTAATAATATTTTGTATTTATATTCAATTCCGATAATTTCATATGGAGTAGCTTACTTTTTCTTTGGTGGAGTAACTAATATAAATCAGTTTATAATTACAGGACAAATGGATAGTTTTATGTTACAACCAAAATCTCCTCTTTTAAATGTACTTACTTCAAAGTGTAATTTTTCCGCTTTTGGAGATTTATTATATGGAGTTATTATTGGTATATTTGCTACAAGAGGTAATATTAAAGCATATATTTTAATTCTTATACTAGGTACATTTGGAAGTATATTTCATATAGCTACTGAAATAATATTTAGATCAATTTCAGTATGGATAAAAGATACAGAACAGATAGCTCGTGTATATACTCATTCATTACTTACTACTTTTTCAACATATCCTGAGAGAATATTTGGAAGTGGTATAAAGGTATTACTATATACAGTAATACCTGCAGCATATATTTCATATCTTCCAATTAAAATTATTGAGTCGTTTAATATGTTATATATAGTATTAATATTTATTGTTGGAATGATATATATACAAGTTGCAATATTGGTATTTAACAAGGCAATGAAATGTTATGAATCTGGTAATTTAGTTTCTATGAAAATGTAAAAAATATATGATACAAGTCTTAAAATTAAGGCTTGTATTTTTGTATTAAATTTCAGCTCAAAATAGCTTAAAATATTGACATATTATGTTTACTATGATATAATTATAGTAGGTTTGAAAGCGCATTATCCCTCAAAAGTTGCTAAAATCACATTCAAGTATATTTTGTAAAAAAAATGCAACATATAAGTAATATACTTGTAATATTTATTTGATTTTAGCAGATTTTGGTGTTATAATGCAAATACTTTAATAAATTAGTAATATATTTTAATATGTAATAGGAGGTATTAAAATGAAAATATTAGATAGAGTGAGAGGAATAAAAAATATTAAATTAAAAGTAATAAGTATATTTTTACTTTTAACTTTGATGTCATTACAACTTACACCATTTATGCTAAGAGCAACAGCAACACAGTTGCAATTTTATAGTCCAGGACTTATTACACCAGCAACAGATATAGCATATAATAAGAATGTATTTTTTGCAAGAGCAAAACTAGGTTCTGATACAGCATATTGTGTAGATTATGGTAAGGCATTACCAAGTGGTACAATGACATATTATAAACAGTTATCAGCACAAGCAGTATC
>CAOYAN010000050.1 GCA_948562205.1 uncultured Clostridia bacterium
TTATTGATATTGCTGCAATTCCTACATATAACCATATATTTATATCTGATGTATCACTATTTTCTTCAACTTTTATTTCTTTGTATTTTGCTATAAATGTTGTATCTTCCAATATTACATGCTCACTTGGTATTACTTCTATTTCTTCTCCATTTTTTATTATTACCCATCTTTCAAATTCATATCCTTCATTTGCAATTATTTTAGGAACATTTACTGGTTTATTTCCCTCTATTACTATTTCTTCTGTATCTCCTTCTAATTTTCCACCTTTTCTTGTTTCATATCTTACTAAATATGGTTTTTCATTATTATCACTTATTGTTACTGTATCTTCATATACTTCTGTTACTACTAAATTATTATCTTTATAATATTCTTCTCCCTTTCCTTCTCCTATATTTTCATATGAGGTTGAATATACCATTGATATTACATTGTTATCTGATGATATACTATACTCTTCTTTTTTATTTAAATTTTCTAACACTTTATTTTTATTATATATCAATTTCTCATTTTCTATTTTGTTTCCTTTTTCATCTACTTCATATACAAAATATCTTTTTGATTTATCATATCCATCAAATTCTATTTTTTTACTTCCTACTCCATTTTCTATATCTATACTATATACTTTATCTGTTTTATTATCATTTTCATTTTCAAATAATCCTATATAATATATCTTATTTTCTTCTTTATTTTCTACAGACTTATTTATTATTATCCTTGTTTTTTTATTACTATCATATTTTATTTGTTTTTCTATTAATGAAGCTCCACCAATATTATATTGCCTAAAATAGATAGCAGAATTAACAGGCGCATCATTATATAAATAAATAGATTTGGTATTAAATTTAAATATTTTATCTTTTAAACTATTATCACCCTTATATTCCAAATTTATTGATAATTTAATCTGATTTTTAGTCTCTTTTGGTACTAAACAATATAACATATTTTTATCTTTTACATATATATTATATATTTTTTCATTACTCTTTATATATGTATCCAAACGAAATTCATCAAACATATTAAAATTATTTGTAAATAAATTTGCATATACATATTCTGGTATATATTCATTATTTTCTAAATCCAATGTTAAATATTCTTTTGCATATTCCGGCACTTCAAATTTTACATTCTTTATTTCTTCTTCATTTACTATTAACCATTTTGGATCTTGTTCATATTCTTTAGAAACACTAAAATTTTCATCTAACTTTTCTATAAATATTACATACCTCTTATCATACTCATCTCTATCATAATCAGAGTTATACCTAACAGCCACCCAATTCTTATAATAATATTTATATGTCTCTATTAAATTAAGTTGTAATTTTGCATGTTTTTCATCTTCCCAATAGATTTTACTTTCAAGCTGTCCATCTTTTGTCTCAAATGTATATTCTGATTTGTTTTCTCCTTGCTTTATAGTTTTATAATAAGTATACCTCTCTTCCTCTTTTGATGGTACATACACATTTTTTTGTTCCAACTCATTTTCATCTTCAAATACTACTATAGAAGGAGAAACAAAATTTATATCATATTCTGCTCCCTTTGATAACTTTAATTTAATTTTTCCGTCTTTTACTGTATATTTATATGCAATCTTATTTGTATTATCTATTACATCTATTTTATCTATATCTTCACTTACATTTATAGTTATCTCTTCCCTCTTTTCTATAGCTATATTATATTCTTCCACATTCTCTAATATTTTTTGTACATATACATTTATTCCAAGACCAGTATATCCATTTTTTACACTACCACCTATTTCTAACACTCTTCCATTACTAGTCATTTCATATTCTTCTGAGTTAGAGAATACATAAGAAAATTCAGAATACTGTGGATCAAGTGCTCTACACATTTGTATATAATCCATATCATTAGCTATTTCAACTTCATATATTCCTATTGTACTATTTTCATTTCCTATATAATTGACATTTAAATTACAATATCGACTAATATAAGCTGTATTCCCTGAATAACCATAATCTTTTCTTCCTAATATTCTAGTACTATAATTACTTAAATAATTTTCAATTTCATTTTGTTCGGTTAATCCTTTTTTTTCTATAATTTCTCCAAAATCTATTTTTACTGTTACTATTTTTGTAGCTTTTTTTCTTACTACAAAATTATATTCGTTAACATTGTCTAATAAATACATAAGATAATAAGAACTTCCACCACTAAAAATTTGATCTAATGCTTCTTCTCCATATAAAAGATCATACTTATAATTTACATTTATTCTTACGCTTTCACTTCTATTAGCTTCATAAACACCTATTGTATCTTGTTCTCTTCCTATATAATTATAAGTACCTGAAGCACCACCTAAAAGCCATATTTCTTTAGCATATTCTTCTAAAAACTTTTCTATTTCTTCTTGTTCTGCTATTCCTTCATCTTGTAGCATTTCTTTTAAATCTAACTTTATAATTACTTTTTCTGTCTCTTCTTGACTATCACTTTCTAGTGCATTACTTTTATTTATTCCACTTATTACTACTACTGACATTGTTATAACTAATGCTATCCATAAAAATATTGTAAGTACTGATACTTTCCTTTTTCTTTTCTCTCTTTCTTCCATAATATACCTCCTATTTTCTTTTTTA
>CAOYAN010000051.1 GCA_948562205.1 uncultured Clostridia bacterium
TTTTTTCCTCTTTTTTCTATACTCCCAGCCATTACTTAATTCACCTCCTTTCAAGGATGCCTATGGGTGGGAGGAGTATATATATTGTTGTTAACAAAATTATTATACAATAATAGTTAACAAAATGCAAGAGATTTCAAAAAGAAACTTAAAAAATTTACGAGCATAATAAAATGTAGAAAATTGTCGAAAGTTGTAATATCAGTGAATTGCTAGACTTTTTACAGAAAATATGATATGATTTGACAAAGGAGAGAATATGGAAGAATTTAATAAAGAGATTATACAATTAATGTGTGAAACGAACATTTGGAAGGAATCGTATAATATAGAATTCAATAGTAAACCAAGTGGACAATCTTTAACATTTTTTATCAAAGAAAATGAAGAGAAATTATATATTGCTAAACTTTTTAATTATATGCAAGGATTAAGTGATGACAGATTAGAATGTTTAGGAATCGAAGCTGAAACAATAGAAGAATTCGAAAATAAATTATCAGATAACACAACAACACTTAATGTAGAAGAAATACTAGAATGTATATATTTATCAAAAAGATCTTTTAATAGATATATAGAGGTATGTGTCAATACAGAAGGTTTATTTCCTAAATTATATGCTTTTAAAAATAATATTAAAATTGGAAAAAGATTCTATGGATTACTAATAGAAGAATTTGTAAAAGGACTTTCGTTAACTGATGAAATAAAAATAGTTAAAAGAAATGAAATTGATATATATGATTATGCTATTGATTTTTTGGTAAAAATATCAAATACAATAAAAAGATATACTGATTATGGATTTGTGCATAGAGATATTTCACCTGATAATATAATAGTTACATCAAATAAACCAGTGATTATCGATCCAGGATTTATTAAAATAATTGATCGAAATTCTACAAGGTTAGGATATATGTTAGGAAAAGATTATTATGCTTCTCCAGAACAATATAAAGGTTTGGCTGTTAATGTTGATTTTTCAAGTGATTTATATTCAATTGGCATAATTTTATATGAAATTGTCACAGGAAAAAATTTACTATATAGGTATATGGTAATAGAAAAAAGTAGCAACCCACATGAGGAAATTATAAAAAATTTTGACAGAACTATAGAAGATGAGTTTTTTAAATTTGCAGAGCAGGAGACTACAAAAAATATTTTATTATTTAATATGATTAAGAAAATGTTACAGGTAGATAGAAAATTAAGATTTTATGACATAAATGCATTTAATGATGCAATTTCTTTGTTGAAAGGAGGAAGATAATATGACAGAGTTATTAATACAACATGGACCTGCTAAAGGTCAGAAAATAGATAAAGCTTTTCAAAATAATATTGTAGAAGGAACAGTTTTTTCTCCTAGAGAAGAAACAATAGAGTCTATCAAACAATATTGTAATAATTCGATACATTTAAATCAAAACAACACTTTTATTGATCCACAATTTTATTATTCAACTTTTGGAAGTGAGCTACTTAAACTTTTAAATGAACAATTTGAATATCCAGTTGAAGTTACAAGAAAAGATTGGAGAAAAAGAGATGAAAGATTATTTAAATATTTTGACAATTATAGTGCAAAAGTAAAAGAAATTAGTAACAACATAATAACACCTGGATTTTGTATAGATGCAATAGACTGGAAATTTGATTATACAATAGATTTTTATAATTATTTTAGAGATAATTATGAGTTTGAAAATTATTATATGTCATTAATGATAGCAAGTGAAATTTTTCATAGTAAAAATGATTTAGAAGATATTCTAGAAGATATTAGCGATAATGTAGACAAAAAAGATGGAATATATTTAATAATAAAATATCCGTTAACGCAAATAAAGAATTATGAGTCAATGGATCCAGAAACTTTATCAAATATCCTTTATTTTATATATTCATTAAAGATGGATGGATTTAAAGTCATAATGGGATATAGCTTTTTAAATTCTATTCTATTTGCAATGTTGGATTGTGATGCTGTTTCAACAGGTTGGTTTAATAATTTAAGAAAATTTGAACAATCAAAATTTGAGTCAGTAGATTCATTTGGAATAAGAAAAAAAAGGTATGTATCAATACCAACATTAACTTATATGACATTGGAACTGATTAATGAGTGTAAGGAAATAGATATAACTAAATTGTATTCTAATACTCAATGGGATGTAGTAGCGCTAGAAGACCAAGATAATGTATCCTTTGTTGATTTAGAACAACAATATTGGGAAGCTTTGCATAACATAATTATAGAAATAAATCAAAAAGAGACTATTTTAGAAAAAATAGAATATATGAAGCAGTGTATAGAAAAATCTAGAAATATTTATGAAGAAATATTAAGTGCTACAAGCGACAAAAAAGAAGTTCAAAATAGAGTAAGACTTGAATTCAAGCATATCGATGATTGGCAATTTGCAATAGAACTGTTTGAAAAAAAAGTAGCGTTACTATGATAACGCTACTTCACAGAGTGTAGACAAACCCCACTTTTTGAAAGTGAGGTTTGTTTGCTAAAAACTTA
>CAOYAN010000052.1 GCA_948562205.1 uncultured Clostridia bacterium
TATATTATGTAAAAATATAGTGATAATAATATTATAAAAAAGAAAATAGGAGGAAAGATTATGGAAAAAAAAGAGAAAAGAAAAAGGAAAATATCAGTACTTACAATATTTTTATGGATAGCATTAGTTATAACAATGTCAGTAGTAATAATTAGTGGAATAAATAAAAGTAGTGCACTAGAAGAGTTAAAGGAAGAAGAAAATGTTAAATTAAAAAATATTGTATTAAAATTAGATTTTACTGAATTTCTACGAGATGAAAACTATGATGAAGAAATAAAAAGAAATGTTATAGAAAATATGGTAGATGTAATAAAAATAGTAAATGAAAGAGAAAATGTAGATGAGGAATTAAGTTTAGAGTATGAAATAGAAAATATAGAAATAAGTGAAGAAAAAGTAGAATATAAAATAAATATAACAAATGGTGAAGCAAAGTATATTATGTTTAAAAATAATAATGAAATATGGAATGAATATACAATATTAGAAAATGAGACTAGATTAGGAAGGTATGAAAAAAATAATGTAAAATATATAGTAAAAGAATTGGATGAAAGAAATATTTATGAATTTAAAGTATTAAAAAATATTAAAAAATTAACAATAAAAATAGATAGTAGTGTATTAATAAAAAGAATTGAAGAAGAATATAAAGATACTGAAGACTTAAATAGTATTATTGAGCTTAGTCTTAGATTTATTAATATAAATTTACCTTATGATAGTAATGTTAATTCTTATGGATATGGATCAGTTAGCTCGAAATATATTGGTATAGAAAATAATATAGCAACATATGAAATAGATATGATAAATGGACTAAAATATGATAATAGTATGAATATTGATATTGGTAGTCATGCTGTATATAAAAATAAGTATATAAGATGTTATCTAAGTGAAAATAATATTCCTTTACAAATTATAAATGTGCATATATCTAATGGTTCCAGTTCAAGACTTAGTAGAGAATTAAATGATGAACAAGATGTGTATGAATTTAAAGTTGAAGAGACTAAAATTGTAGCAGTAAAGATTGATTGTTCCGATATGGAAGAGGAAGATAAGAAAAATTTTTTAAGCTCCAAAATCAGGATACTACCAAAAAAAGATACAGGAGACAATAGAGTAGATATAAATGGTAGTAATACTATATTTAAAGTTATAGAAAAAAACGATGATTATGTTATATACGAACTTTATTTATTGCCAATTGAATATTATGAAATAGAGATAAATATGTTTGCTAGAAAATATGAAATATATAATCAGGATGATATATTGTTAAAAAAATTCTATAAAAATGGATATAATTGGAATGGAGGACATTATTGTTATAAAAAAATTGATCCAAATAATATTCAAGATGAGCTAATATTTAAAGTTAAGAGAAGTGAGCCTAAAATAACAAGTAATATAAAATGGGAAGACGAGAATAAAGCTAAATTACAATATAGTGTTCAAGGAGGACATGATTTTTTTTATAATGAGATAAGAGATTATCATTGGGATATGCCAGAGTATAGAATATTTAAAGAAAAATTAGAAGAAAATTTTAATTTATCAGAAGAATATGAAAATGATCCAGAGTGGTTAATAGTAAATGAAGAAGAAATAATAAATAAAAAAATAGATTTTAAATCCGATCCAGAAAGTGAATATTTTAAAGAACTTATTTTAAATATTGAAAACAATGAGAGTATTCCAGAATATGTATTTGAAACTTTTTTTGAATATAGAGAAAATAGTTATTATGAGCGTAGTGGTTTGTATACCAAAAATGAAAAGAAATATATTTATTTAAAAGATAAAAAGATATTGTATATTTTAAATGAATATAGTGAAATAATAAAAGATATAAATTTAAAATATGTAGGAAATAATATAGGTATATATCAGAAAAAGAATGAACTTAGTACAGATATAATTTGTTTATATAATTTTTCTCATGGATGCGGATATATTAGTTATTTAGAATATATAAAAATACCAATAAATAAAAAAGAAATAGAATATGAAGTACAAGAAAAAACAGAAATAG
>CAOYAN010000053.1 GCA_948562205.1 uncultured Clostridia bacterium
TCTTCTCCATCTTTTATTATTACCCATCTTTCAAATTCATATCCTTCATTTGCTACTACGTTTGGTACTTTTTCTGGTTTATTTCCCTCTATTACTATTTCTTCTTTATCACCTTCTAATTTTCCACCTTTTTTAGTTTCATATCTTACTAAATATGGTTTTTCATTATTCTCACTTATTGTTACTATATCTTCATATACCTCTGTTGTTACTAAACTATTATCTTTATAATATTCTTCTCCACTTCCTTTTCCATAATCTTCTGACAATATCATAAATTTTGTTGTACTTTTTCCTGGATCTTCTGGCACATCTATTGTTCTACCAGGATACCCCTCATTTGAATACATTGAATATACTGATGATATTATATTAAAATCAGATAATATATCATATTCTTCTCTTTTTTTTATATTTTCTAATACTTTATTTTTATTATATATCAAATTTATATTTTCTATTTTTTTCCCATTCTCATCTACTTCATATATATAATATTTATTATCTTCTTCATAACCATCAATTTCTATTTTTTTACTTCCTACTCCATTTACTATATCTATACTATAGATTTTATCTGTTTTATCATCATTTTCTTTTTCAAATAGTCCTATATAATATGTCTTATTTTCTTCTTTATTTTCTACAGACTTATTTATTATTATCCTTGTTTTTTTATTCTCATCATATTTTATGTTTTTATATATTAATGTACTTCCAATATATGGTTGTTCAAACAAAGCATTACAATGATTAGCTATATTATATAAATATAAAGATTTAGTACTAAAATTAAATATCTTATCTTTTGGTACTTTATCTGCTTTATATTCTAACTTTATTGATAATTCTTGATTTGGCTTATCCATAGGTATTAAACAATACAGCATATTTTTATCTTTTATATATACATTATGTATTTTTTCATTGCTCTCTATATATGTTTCATAATATAATTTATCAAATGTACCAAAATTATTTTTAAATAAATTAGCATATACATACTCTGGTATATATTCATTATTTTCTAAATCTAATTTTATATATTTTTTAGCATATTCTGGTACTTCAAATTTCATATCTTTTATTTCTGCTTCATTTACTATTAACCATTCTGAATCTTGTTCATATTCTTTTGAAACACTAAAATTTTTATCTAATTTTTCTATAAATACTACATATTTATTTTCATAATCTTCCTCTTTATTATAAAAAGAATCTGAATAACTATCTCCAACATTATACAATCCATATTCCAGCATATAATAAAATTTCCAGCTTTCATTTAATTTATATTGTAATTTTGCATGTT
Source organism: uncultured Clostridia bacterium (assembly GCA_948562205.1). Lineage (GTDB taxonomy): Bacteria > Bacillota > Clostridia > TANB77 > CAG-465 > CAG-465. The sequence goes on from CAOYAN010000053.1 coordinate 1,313, forward strand.
TATCATCTTCCCATATTATACTACTTTCAAATTTACCATTTGTTTCAAATGCATACTCTAATTTATTTTCTCCTTTTTTTATCGTTCTATAATAGCTATATATTTCATCTTCAAAATGAGGTACATATTCTATTTTTTTATTTAACTCTTTTCCATCTTCATAAACACCTCTATAATAATACTTATATTCTCTATTTCCATAATAATCTGTATAAAGCCTCTCTGGTGAAAATACTATTTCATATTCAGAACCACTTGATATTTTAAATTTTATTTGTCCATTTTCTATTTTTGTAGGTGATGCAATCTTCTTTGTATTATTTAATATAGCTACTTTAGTTATTTCACTACTTACATTTATAGTTATTTCTTTCTTTTTTTCTATTTTTATATTATACTCTTCAATCTCTTCTAATATTTTTTGTACATATGCTGTTGGACCTGGAGCACTTACATTAGACACTCTATATCCATATTGGTTAAAATAAATCTCACTTTCTAATGATGTTCCATTGAAAATCATATCATAATTTGAATTAGTTGTATCTATAAATTCCATATATTGAAAATCATATGGTTTAGTCATTTGTATATATTTCATATCATCTGTTATTTCTACTTCATACACTCCTATT
>CAOYAN010000054.1 GCA_948562205.1 uncultured Clostridia bacterium
TTAGAATCAATATGGCTGAAACTGGGTGATTTCGTAATAACAAGAGAAATGTAAAGGGGTTAAAAGATTTGTCGAAAGGGTGGAAAATAAATGAATTTCCGAGATATTTATGTATAATTATGTCGAATATTATTGAACGAATAGTAAAATTGTCGAATTTTATACAATAATGTTAAAATATATTAAATTTATTGTCGATATTGCTTGATTTATCTATAATTTTGTTGTAATATATTAGTATTAATTTTATTGAGAATTAGCTGTTTTAGCTTGTTTTTTAGTAAAAAGTAGTTTCTTTTATCCATTTATTGAATATTATTTAACAAGGAGTGTTTATGCAAAAATTAAGACTTATGGTTGTTGACTGCGATAACGACAACTGTGAAAAAGCTAAGATGTTTTTAAATCAAGAAGATATGGAAGTTGTTGCTACAGCAAACAACGGAGTTGAGTGTTTAGAGTTACTAGAAAAAGTACAAGTAGATGTAATACTTACAGAATTAATGTTACCTGCAATGGACGGGTATTTGTTAATAGATAGTATAAATAACAGCAAATTAGCAGTAAAACCAAAGATATTTGTAATGTCACATATTTTGCCTGAAGCATACTTAACAGCAGCATTAGAGAAGAATGTAATATATTATTTTTTCAAACCATTGGATTATGCAGTAATAAAAAGAGTAATATTAGAAAAATATAACAGCAAGTCAATATGGAATATAATGACAAAGCCGGACAAGCATACAATAAAGGAAACAGAAAAGGTAAAGGATAGTAGTCAGGTGGTAGATGAAAAGATATCTAAGATATTTTTATCAATAGGAATACCAGCGCATATAAAAGGCTACCAGTATTTGAGATATGCAATAAAAGATGTAATGAGCAATCCAATACTAATAAACAACATAACAAAACAATTGTACCCAAATGTAGCACAGGAGTATAACTCATCACCAAGCAAGGTAGAAAGAGCGATAAGACACGCAATAGATGTAGCGTGGAGCAGGGGAAAGATAGATTACATAAACAAATTGTTTGGATTTAAAGTATATAGTTCAAGCGATAAACCAACAAATGGAGAGTTTATAGCGTTGGTAGCGGACAAGCTAATGTGTGAGTTTTCAGAAGAGAGATATTGAGAATAAATATATAAAACAAAAAGGGCAGCATAGTAAATAATGAGCAATGTGGCAACAAAAAGTAGAGTATATAGTATGTATAAGGAAATGTGCAGTACAGGAAGGCAAATATTGTCAGAGTTTGATATGTGGAATTATACAAATGAGCAGTTTTATACCAAGCTATTAAGGAAGACAGATAGCAAACTAAAACAAACAAGTGCATACATAAAAAAAGAAGAAGCTAATGAAGGAAAAATACTCATAACAAACAAAGTAAAAGTCACATTAAGCAAAATAGGAGAGATAGAAAGTATAAGTGTGGAATATCCAGACTACAATACTAAGGTATATATAATAGGGAAGAAGAACTATGCCTTAAGTGAGATATATTTTACAAAATACATAGTAGAGAATAGTAGCTTTGATAATGCAAATAAGTATATCCTAATACTGACAAGAAATAAGGAAAGAGAGAAGAATATATGCAGATTTAAAGGAATAAACATAAAGGTAATAAACGGGCAGTTTTTAGAAGAAGTAAAGGAATCTGTAAAAAGAGCAGAGTATGTGGAAAACAAAATACTGCCAGAGTTTAAGAAATACCTTGAGCTATTTAATGGAAACAAAGTTACACCAAAAAATATAGACGGAGAAATATGTAGTGGTTTTATCCAATACTTAAAAACAAGACAAAAGTATGAAGATTAAGACTGAAAAACAATAGTATAATTGAAAGTAAAATGTATAAATGAAATATAATATACACAAAGTTTTAATGTTTATATACTTAGTATT
>CAOYAN010000055.1 GCA_948562205.1 uncultured Clostridia bacterium
GAGTGGCAAGATGTTGATTTTAAAAATGGAATCATTTGTATTAATCGTTCTAGTCAATATCTATCAGATATGGGAGTTTTTACAAAAACACCTAAAACAGAAAGCTCCATTAGAGAGATTGCAATACCCGAATTTATTATTTCTTTGCTTGAGGAATATAAGTTATGGTATGAAGAGCAAAAATCCATTTACGGCGAATTATGGACTAATTCTGATAGGTTATTTGTACAAGCTGATGGCAAACCTATGCATCCTTCTTCAATTAGCAAATGGTTTGTTAGATATGTAAGTACGATTAGATTACCTGTAATTAATTTTCACGGATTAAGACATACAAATGCAAGTTTATTAGTTGCACAAAATGTTGATATAGCTGTTATTTCTGCAAGACTTGGTCATGCACAAATTAGCACAACATTAGATTTTTACGTGCATCCACTACTTTCTCATAATAGAAAAGCTGGATATGCACTAGAAAACTTGTTATTACCAACAAAGTCTTAATTCTAGCTTTTTTCTAATTTTCACAAACGGAAAGAAAAGCCGTTACAATTTTCACGATATAAAAATAAAAGGCAACTAAATATGAAAATTTAGCTTTCCCATTGCTTTTTATTTTATAAAAAAAGTATAAAATTTTAATGATTTTTTATTAGAATTTAAGTAGTTTGAGGCGGTTATTTTACCCAATTTTTACCCAATTTGACATAATAGTATCCAAAAATGGCATTATCGCAACTAGTTTTAAATCATTAAAAAATCACTAAAACCGTTATAGTTCTAGTGATTGAAGTTTGGTTGCGGGGGTAAGACTCGAACTTACGACCTTCGGGTCATGAGCCATATTTATATAGTTTACTTATAATATTTTTAGTCATATATGATATTTTTATTTGTAAAATATATTCTTAAACTTTTTTATCATTAAATTCTCCTACTTATAAAATATATTTTATTTATTTTTAAATAACTTTTATCTACTTTATATATATAATCTAATGTTCCTTCAAATCTAAGCCAAAACAAATCTTGCCTCTTTAAATATTAAACTACTACACCATAACTTATTAGTACACATTCTGTCAACCACCTTGCACTAAAGTACAAGGCTTGGATTGAGACTGAAAGTCGCTTTTGCGGGCTAAATGCCCTATTATTTGATTATTTTAAATATTTCTTCTATATCATCTTTCTGATTATTTATATACTCTTCTATTATTTCTTCTATTACTGTTCTACAAAAATACCCTGGTGCCCATAAATGTTGTCCCCAATATCTTTTTTTAATTCTTTAAACTCTTCTTGTAACATTCTTGAACTTCTTCCCTTTAATAATTTTATTATTTCTGATGGCGCTATATTCGGACTACATGATATTAACATATGTACATGTTCTTTTCCTATCGCTCCTTTTATAATTGTTATACCTTTTGTTTCACATCCTTGCCTTAATAATTCTCTTAATCTTTCTGCCACTTTTCCCTCTATTACTCTATATCTATATTTTGTTGTCCATACTATGTGATATTGTATGTCATATTGTGTGTGGCTACCATTTCTATACATTTCTTCACTTCCTTTGGTATAACAATTATACCATACGACAATGAATTTGTCTCCTAGTTCTAAAGAATTTCTGCACTAAAAGTGCAGGGCTTGGCACCACTCGCTATCATAGTCAAAAGAAAAATTAACAAATCATAGCTCATAGTTTTATATATCCTTTTTATCTTGTTAAAATACTTCTAAACATTATTAACAACAATTTTCAATACTTTACACAAATCGAGTAGAGAATAAATAATTATTTTACTTATTCCCTCTCACACCACCACAT
>CAOYAN010000056.1 GCA_948562205.1 uncultured Clostridia bacterium
CTTCCGTGTCAAGCACGAACTCTTTCCATAAACTAATTAAAGAATTTCTAAACTTATTCCAGGGCACATTCATAATTTATTCAAAATATAAAATAAGAATTTGAGCCTGAGTGAAACTTGCTAACAAAAATCAATAGTTTTTTATAAATTTTTTTAAATTATTTTAAAAAGAAATTTAAGCACAACAAAGAGACCTATCTATATAGGTCTTTTAAGCTTATGTTAACAATTCTACCAAATATTTAATTCTCTATATTTTTTCTTTACTATTCCATAATACATTCTTAAAAATTTATTTAATCCCGCTATTTTAGCTACTTTCTTCAATTTTCCTTCATTTTCTTTTTTTATTATATATGTTTTTAACTCACAATCTTCTTTACAACTACTTTTTATCGATTTCATAACTTCATATCCGGTTTTTCTTAAATACTTATTGCCTCGTTTTGATATATGTCTATTTGTTGCTTCAAATTGTCCTGATTGATAAGGTGGTGCATCAAGTCCAGCATAAGCTATTATGCTTCCTGCATTTTTAAATCTTCTAACATCTCCTATTTCGGCTATAATTCTTGCTGTTAATTTTTTACCACAGCCAGAAATTTCACTAATAACATCATATTCTGGTAATTCTCTTGCAAGTTTGTCCATTTCTGTTATAATTGTATTAGATGTTTTTATTGTTATGATTAATGCATCTACACAACTGATTGCTGATAGTTGTGAATATTGATTGTTAGGGCGTGAAGGAATGATTGTTTGAGCAAGTGTATAAATCTTATTTGCTAAGGTTATACCTGCACCTTTATGTCCTAATTTTTTTGCAATTTTATCAATTTCAATAACAAATTGCTGTTTCGTTTTCTTTTGGACTATTTCAGGATGAAAATATTTCTTAAATATTTTTAATCCTAAAACAAATGTATTTTCGTCCAATAGTTGATAATATCCTGGAAATAACAAATCGCATAGGTTAGAAAAATTTATTTTTTGTTTAACCTGAATTGATATTGTTGACAAATATTGTCGAGATAGAAATTTTAATTCATTATATGTCTCATCATTTTCCCTTATATTATTCAATTTAAACCAATTATCGCAGGCATATTCAGCAAGTTTATAAGCATCTTTTTTGTCTGTTTTTGCCTTTCTTAGTCCTCTATCTAAGTATTTCTTTATTTTGAGGGCGTTTTCTGCTAAAGCAAAATAATTCTTATCTAATAAATATCCTAAAACAGATAAATGATATGTTCCAGTTGCTTCCATAACTATTTTTATGTCTTCTTTGGGAATTTTTCTCATCTTTTCTTCTAATAAATTCAGACCTTCAATATTGTGATTAATCTCAAATGGTTTTTCTATTATTTCACCTTCAACTGATAATATTACAATGGTACTTTTACCTTTAGAAATATCAATTCCAACTCCATATTTCATAATTATTCTCCTTTCTTTTTTCTATTATGATCGGTTCCAACTCTTCGGCATAGTCTCATTTTGGTTCTTTACACGAGAACTATTTCAATCTCAACTTGCTTAAACGAACATATTATGCGAAGGCTGGACAACTCTTTCACTCACGAGAACTTTATCTCTAAGCTCCTTTACGTTATCCAATCACTCCAATCATAATAAAAATAAGTATAATAATCAATTATTTTATAATAATTAATTATTATACTTTTATAGTACCAAAGCTCCTTTT
>CAOYAN010000057.1 GCA_948562205.1 uncultured Clostridia bacterium
TATATTATGTAAAAATATAGTGATAATAATATTATAAAAAAGAAAATAGGAGGAAGATTATGGAAGAAAAAGAGAAAAGAAAAAGGAAAGTATCAGTACTTACAATATTTCTATGGATAGCATTAGTTATAACAATGTCAGTAGTAGTAATTAGTGGAATAAATAAAAGTAATGCATTAGAAGAAGTAAATGAAGAAGAAACGAAAAAAATAACTATAATTTTAGATGTAACAGAAGGTATATATAATATATTCAATTCTCTGAAAGAAATTTTTGGAACATATTTTAATGAAGAAGTTATATTAAATATGACAATAAATAATATAAAAAATAATATACAAATAACATTAAATGATGAAAATGATAAAAAAATAGAAAATATTTCTATAAGTTGTAGTATAGAAGATGATATAGTAATATATGAAATTAATATACCAAATAACATTAAATATAGTTCAATTGAGTGGCAAGTTAAAGGATTATCAGGTAGTGATCCTAAAATATATTATATAGAGGAAGAAAAAAATAATATTTTAGAGTATAATGTAAGTAGTAATTCATCAATTTTTAAAAAGAAAATAAAAGAAGAAAAAAATGTTTATAAATTTATGCTGAGAAGAATAAAACCATTTAAGTTTAATCTAAATTATTCACAATTTTATGATATGGGTGATAAAAAATTTGATATAAATTTAGGTTTTTTAGCTAAAGGAAATAATATTGATACACGTAAATCTGAAGATAAATATACTATAGAAAAATATGAAAATTATAATATATATATAGCTTATTTATTACCAAATGAAGATATAGGTTTTTTATCATATGATTTAAGGGAATATGGAGTATTTGAAGATAAAAATTTATTAGAAGATAAAATTTATAAAAAAGATAATTGGTATTATAAAACTCTTATAAAAGAAGATGAAAAAAGAGAATATAATTTTGAAGTGAAAAAGATACAGCCAAATATATATAGTAGTATAAAATGGGAAAATGATAAAGAACTTAAATTAGAATATACTGGAAAAAATAGAAAAGAATTTTATCCTTTAAAGCAATCATATATTAATATAGAGTTACCATTTTGTATGATGTTTGTCGAAAAGTTAAATGATGATTTTAGAATATCGGAAGAATATAAAAATGACCCAAAATGGTTAATAGTAAATGAAAATGATATAATAAATGTTAAATTTGATAATAAGGATTATATTGATAGTGATGAGGAAAATTATAAAAATTTAATTTTAGATTTAGAAAATACTCAAAATATACCAGAATATATTTTTGCAACTTTTTTTGATTATACTAAGGATTTTAATGATAATGGTGGAATTAATTATAGTAGAATTTATTTTAAAAAAGAAAAATATTATATATATATAAAAGATAGAAATATACTTTATTGCATAAATGATAAGAATAATATTTTAGAAAATATAAAGTTAGAATATAAAGGTAATAATAAATATGTTTCTAATGTAGATTTTGAATTTTATACAAAAGTGATTTATTTTCATTGTGTTACTCAGCAAAGTGGTTATTTGAATTATTTAGAGTATATGAATATACCAATAAATAAAAAAGAAATAGAATATGAAGTACAAGAAAAAACAGAAATAG